>CANOYV010000014.1:0-57892 GCA_947571605.1 uncultured bacterium
AGTACGGCGGCACCCTGTACCTGGCCGCCCGCCGCGACGTGGTGGCCGACCTGCTCTTCCAGGCCGACGCTTACGTGCCCATGGTCGTCTACACCCCCGCCTTCGGCTATCAGCCCTACGGCATGGTGAACGGCAGCAGCGGCAACCTGATCGGCTCCACCCAGACCCCCAACCCCACCCTGGGCCGCCGCATCTTCGGCCTGACCTATAGCAGCTCCAACACCGAGAAGAACGGCGATGGCAAGGGCCTGCCCGTCCTGCTGGGCAACGAGCAGACCGGCGAGAGCAAGGACAAGTCCGTCATGGGCTACAAGGGCGAGGCCACCAAGAACGTGAACGGCGGCAATCTGGGCACCCCCATCCCCTATACCGAGTACACCTGGCAGGATAATTATAACGTGAGCGCCGCCACCGTGACCAACGGCGTGGCCACCGGCATCGCGGGCGAGGACACCGCCAACGCCGCGAACAACGCCGAGCTGGGCAAGAACGTCACCTACACCCTGAAGAGCGGCGTTGACCTGGTGGGCCACAAGCTGAAGCTGTGGTACGACGACGGCACCGGCTCCGCCTCCCTGAGCAACAAGCGGGTGTACGCCTACTTTGACAAGGCCACCCTGACTGATGTGGTCACCGTCACCAACGGCGTGAAGGCCGACGGCACCCCCGAAGCGGTGACCAACCCCACTGCGGTCAACGCTACCGCCACTTATGGCGCTGCTCCCGCCGTGGACGGCGCGAACCTGTATGACCTGGCCGACGACGCGGGCTTCGCGGTGAACGCCAACACCACCGTGGCCTTTAACAACAGCTTCGGCCGGTTCGGCTCCGACTTCGACACCGCCGACGCTGCCGCTGTGGGCAGCGGCGAGCGCGTGGACGCCATGACCAGCGTGACCAGCCCCGTGCGCATGTACAAGCTGATCTCCAACAGCGGGGACAAGAGCCTGGACGTGGTCATCGCCCTGAACATCGAGTCCTCCCGGATCACCGAGTCCAACAACGTCAACCGCGTGCCCACCATCAGCGTGCCCGTGTTTGACACCCAGGCCACTCTGGGCACGGAGAATGCCGCCAGCGATTGGGACGGCACCGCCGCCAACATGGCCGATATCCAGACGGGCGCTCAGATCCAGACCGCCTATGTTGACGGCAATATTGCGAGCATTGCCAGCACCCCCTGGACGGACAAGAACCTGAAGCGCGTGCCCAACGCCGATAACGGCGCCGTGACCGGCGTCATCGCGCAGGCCGCCCTGGTGGGCAACTCCGTCAAGGACCTGGGCGACTATGAGTTCGGCATCCACATCACCGGCACCAGCCCCCGCACCGTCTCCAAGGCGGAGCATGAAGCCATCAACAGCAAGGGCCAGGAGACCGCCTGGTTCCTGATGAACGAAGTGACCGCCCCCGTGCAGGGCACCGTGGTGGCCTACAACGTGGCGAAGGGCACCGTGACCCTGGACAACGGCACCGTTCTGGAGCGTTCCGACTACTACCACACTGTGGTGGGCTGGACCGACACGCAGCCCAAGGCCAATTCCGCCCCCAACACCGCCATCCCGCAGGGCTGGACCCAGGGCGCGACCTACTGGGAAGAGGGCTACGCCAACGTGGCTTACAAGTTCTACCTGGACCACGAGGGCAAGTATCTGGGCGCTGAGCGCACCTTCGGCTCCACCTTCCTGTACGGCACCTATCTGGACTACGACCAGAAGACCAGCACCAGCTCCTTCAACTACTTCCTGACCGGCGTGGACATGAACGGCGAGGTCCAGACCGTCCAGCTCAAGAAGTTCTGGGACGGCCAGGCAGCCGACGGCACCAAGGAGAAGGCGTCCATCGCGCCCGCTACTACCTGGGCTGCCACCAATCTGGTTGACATCACCGGCACCGACGACCTGAGCGTGCCCTTCCGTGACACCTTCGGCCACGGCGGTGCTGCGGGCACCAACTCTGTCAACGGCATCGGCGTGGGCGTGTACATGGGCTACGCCATCACCGGCGAGACCGGCGACCCCATCGTCGGCGATCCCTACACCGACCGCAACGAGTACCTGGCCAACATGAACCGCCTGGGCATCCACAACGGCGCTTACCAGGGCGACAACGCCTTCACCGCCGAGACCGCGTTCGACAGCGGCACTCTGATTGACAAGACCGACATCACCCTGGGCGCGAAGGAGACTGACACCGGCTCCAACAAGTTCTTCACCGAGGCCACCAAGTTCATCCTGGTGGAGGGCTACGGCACCGACTCCGTGAAGGCCACCGTGTACACCGGCATCAGCGAGCTGCGCGGCAGCGCCAGCAGCGTGACCCTGAGGACGGGCGTCACCGTGGACGATCTGGACGACCGGAGGATGGCCAGCATCGACGAAAACGCCGACGTGAAGGACATGATCTACTACACCCAGAGTCCCTACACCTACGCCCAGAGCGGCCAGACCGCGATGAAGATCGACACCATCATCCTGCCCGCGGCTGCGGTGTCCTGGAGCGGTGGTTCCGGCCTGTACTACGTGGGCGATCCCAACTACACCCTGATTAACTCCTGGGGCACCGGCGCCTGGAAGTACAACCTGTACAAGGACGGCGAGCTGGAGCAGATCTGGCTGACCAACGATCCCAGCAACGGCACCGCCCCCAACAACTACGGCACTCCCGCGACGGCCGACGCGACCTATAACCTGGTCAACGACGTGTTCCTGAACCTGAAGGACACCGGCGAGAAGGCCAACGACGGCCAGCCCATCTACACCGCCGGCCAGTATGACGCCAGCGGCACGTGGCATCCCGGCGTGTACTTCAACAACACCAACGGGTACGACCTGATGACAAACACTGGTTCCGGAACCAACGCGGTGTACAACACCAGCGGCCGCCCGCAGTTGGGCTACATGGCCCGCGTGGATTACAGCGCGATGACCCGCGACGCCCAGACCGCCACCTTCGGCGGCGCTGACGGGCAGATCAACGTGCTTGATGCGACCGACAGCGTGAACAACGACAACATCCTGGAGCGCGTGGCCGGCGCGAAGGTCGTGAACCTGAACGCCAAGGAGAACTGCATCCGTCAGCCCGACAGCGGCTACATCTGGCCGGGCATCACCGATCTGGCGACCCTGAACCAGGCCGGCTCCATCGATCCCGTCACCGGGCGCTCCCTGAAGGTGTCCGCGGTCGTGGATCCCACCAACAACCTGATTGTCACCTGCATCTACGTCTGCTACGAGCAGTAAGAGAACGGTGCTAAATCAGCAAAAGCAGTAAAAGAAGTCCCCCCGGGAATTTTCCGGGGGGACTTCTTTGCGCCGCTCAGCCAAAGGCGACATAGGCGAAGGTTCCGGCGGCGTTGAGGGCGGTGCCGTTGTTGCTGCCGCCGCCGTGGCCGGTGATGGAGAAGCCGTCGTCGGTGATGTGGCCGTTACTGTGGGAGACACCGTCAAAGAGCGCCCCGCCCCGGGTGACCCCGGCCGCCAGGATGAACACTACCCTGGGGCGGAAGCCCAGGCTGACGTTGAAGGTGGTTACGCTGGGCAGATAGGTGCCGAAGGCGAAGCGCTTGGCCTCGAACACCTGGAGGCGCTGGTCCAAGGCGGCGTCCCCGGTGGCGGCCTCAGCCCGGACGGCCTCCAGGGCCGCCTCCAGCTTTTGGGCGTTCTCGTTGAGCGCCTCCGGCGAGAACGTGTCGGACGTTTCGATCAGGTTCAGTTGATATTTGTCGGTGTGTTGCATGTTTTTATCTCCTCCTCACCGGGAGGAGATAACCGGGGCGGTGTTGCCCAAAAAAATGCAAGAAAAAATTCCGTGCCGAGGTTTTTTTCGGCAAAAGACAACGTTGCACCCGGCTGTCCCGTCTGTTACAATGTTCTTGGAAAAATACCGAAAGGAGGGCGTGCCCATGTCGAACGCCGAAGCGGTGCAGAACTATCAGCAGGCCCTGAAGCTGGGCCAAAAGGAATACAAGAATTGTGTCCACCGGGGCTTTTACCCCAACATCCAGGCCCTGGGGCCGGATCAGCTCCAACTGTCCCAAGTCAAGCTGGGCGTGATGGAAATTCCCATCTACCTTGTGGTGGGCTCCACCGAGGAGGCCCGGTGTAACTCGTTTTCCCCCGGATTTTATCCCCTGATGAGCCAGGACAGCGAGTTTGCCATGAAGTGGATCGCCCTGTGCTCCGCCCAGCTCAGCGAGGGTATTCACGACGCTATCAAATGCTATGAATACCTGGGCCGGTTCTACGTCCAGGAGGGAAATAAGCGGGTGAGCGTGCTCAAAACCATGGGCTCCGCCACCATTCAGGCGGACGTCACCCGGCTCATGCCCGAAAAGTCGGACGACATCACCACCCGGATTTACCTGGAGTTCCTGGAGTTTTTCAAGCACAGCAAGTGCTGGGGCGTGCATTTCAGCGATCTGGGCGGGTACGCCAAGCTCCAGGCGGCGCTGGGGTACGCCCGCGACGAGGACTGGCCGGAGGACATCCAGAAGAAGTTCCGGGCCCGGTATTTCAGCTTCCGGACCAGCTTTTACCGCCTGGGCGGGAGCAGCCTGGGCCTGACCACCGGGGACGCGCTGTTGCGGTGGCTGGAATTTTACTCCGCAGAGGAGTTTTTCGCATCCATCGGCGAGGGCGACTTCCGCCAGACCCTCAGCGCCGTTTGGAAGGAACTGTGCGTCCACGCTGAAACCGCGCCCATCGCGGTAAGCCTGGCCCCGGCCGGCGAGGGCGGGGAGAAAAAGGGCGTGATGTCCGCCCTGCTGGGCAGCGGCAAGAAAAAGCTGCGGGTGGCGTTTCTGTTCCAGGACACCCCGGCCACCAGCGGCTGGACCGCCGCCCACGACAAGGGCCGGGAGCACCTGGAGGAGACCCTGGGGGACAGCGTCAGCGTGCAGTGTTACTATGAGGTGTCCCGGCAGGGGGCGGCCGCGGTCATCGGCGAGGCGGTGGCCGACGGCGCGGAGCTGATCTTCACCACCTCGGTGAGCCTCATTGACGCCACGCTGCGGGTGGCGGTGAAGTACCCGAAGGTGCGGTTCATGAACTGTTCCATTGACCAGCCCTACGTGAACGTGAAGGCCTATTACTGCCGGGTGTACGAAGCCAAATTCATCACCGGGGCCATCGCCGGAGCCATGAGCAAAACCGGGCGGATCGGCTACGTGGGCAGCTATCCCATCCTGGGCGTGCCCGCCAGCATCAACGCCTTTGCCCTGGGCGCCGCCCTGACCAATCCGGACGCGCAGGTGGAGCTGCGCTGGCACTGCCTGCCCGGGGACTATATGGAGGAGTTCCGCCGCCAGGGCGTCCGCCTGGTCAGCGACCGGGACTATATCGCCGAGCAGCCCTACGGGGCCCAGGGCCTGGCCTGCCTGGAGGCGGACGGGGAGCTGACGCAACTGGCCTCTCCCTCCTGGCTGTGGGGGGAATTCTACGTGCGCATTGTGCGGGAGCTGCTCCGGGACCCCAAGACCATCCCCCTGGCCGAGGACAGTAACAAGGCCATCAACTACTGGTGGGGGATGAACAGCGGCGTGGTGGACATGAAGCTGAGCCCCAACCTGCCCGAGGGCATGCGGGCGCTGGCGGAGCTGCTCCGGGACGGCATCCGCGCCGGAACCATCCAGCCCTTCAGGCGGTTGATCCGGGCCCAGGACGGGCGGCTCATCAACGACGGCAGCCGCAACCTGACCATGGAGGAGATTTTGAAAATGGACTGGCTGTGCGACCGGGTGGACGGCCGCTTGCCCGCCTATGAGGAGCTGCTGCCCATCACCCGCGCCACGGTGCGGCGGTTGGGCGTGGACCGGGAGAACATTCCGCCGGAGGAGGAGAATGCGTGAAGCTCTTGCTTATCTCAGACGTCCCGGACCCGGGGCTGTGGGACTATTTCTCCAAGGCTAAGCTTCAGGGGGCGGACGCCATCATCTCTTGCGGCGACCTGCCCGCCGCCTATCTGACCTTCCTGGTGACCATGGCCAACAAGCCGCTGTTCTACGTCCACGGCAACCACGATACCAAATACGCCCAGCAGCCTCCCGAGGGGTGCGACTGCATCGACGGGCAGATTGTGGAGTTCAAGGGCTACCGCATTCTGGGCCTGGGCGGCTGCATGAAGTACAACGACAACGCCCACCAGTACACCGAGCGCCAGATGGAATGGCGCATCGGGAAGCTCAGGCGCCAAATAAAGAAGGGGGGCGTGGATATTCTGGTCACCCATGCCCCCGCCCAGGACCTGGGGGACATGGACGATCCCTGTCACCGGGGGTTTGCCTGCTTCCGGACGCTGATGGAGAAATATACCCCTCAGTATCTGGTTCACGGCCATGTTCACCTGCAATACGCCCCCAATTTCCCCCGTGTGCGGGAATATGGGGACACCACGGTGATCAACGCCTCCGGAAAGTATTTCATTGAGCTGCCGGACAGGCCTTATGCGGTCCGGCCTCAGCCCAAGGGACTAAAGGGCTGGGTGCTGCGGCATGTGGGAACGATTTGATGATGGATCAAAAAACCGGGGATGTGCAAAAGCACATCCCCGGCCGTTTTTACAGAGGAACTACCGCTCGCCCCGCCCAACCGCTTCGGCGGCCTCCTTCTGGATGTCCGGAAAGTTGGACAACATGGGCTCAATATCTTTGCGCCTCAGCTTGCGGTCCACATAGTTCCTGGTGATTCTGACCACCACCGGGGACAGCACCAGCACCCCTATCAGGTTGGGCAGCATCATCATGCCGTTGAGGGTGTCGGCGATGTCCCAGGCCAGGTTCGCGCCCATCACCGCGCCGCCGAAGGTGGCCAGTACGAAAATGACCTGATAAACCTTGGTGACCTTCTCGCCGAACAGGAACTCACAGGCTTTGCTGCCGTAGTGGCTCCAGCCCAGGCAGGTGGAAAAGGCGAACAGCATCACGGAGACGGCTACGAAAGCCGCCCCGGCAAAGCCGAAGTGTATGGAGAATACAGTGCCCACCAGGTTGGCGCCCGTCAGCTCCACACCGTTGTAGGCCGCCTGGGTAACCCCAGTCTCCAGATCCACAAGCCCGGAGGACAGCACAGAAAAGGCGGTGAGGGTGCATACCACGATGGTGTCGGCAAACACCTCAAAAATGCCCCACATGCCCTGACGCACCGGCTCCTTCACGTTGGAGCTGGAGTGGACCATGACGGAGGAACCCAGGCCCGATTCGTTGGAGAACACGCCCCGCTTCATGCCCTGCTCAATGGCCAGCTTCATAACGGTGCCCGCAGCGCCGCCGGCGGCCGCCTCCAGTGAGAACGCCCGGGTAAAGATGGACACGAACACCTCGCCCACCATGGAGATGTTGGAGCAGAAAATAACAACGGAGCCGATGATGTACAGGATGACCATGAAGGGCACGATCTTCTCCGTGACGGCGGCGATGCGCTTCAATCCGCCCAGCACCACCAGCCCGGCCAGAATAACAATGGCGAGGCCGGTAATCCAAGTGGGGATGTTGAACACGTCCCTCATGTTGCCGGAGATGGAGTTGATCTGGGTCATGTTGCCGATGCCGAAGGAGGCCAGGAAGCAAAACACCGAGAACAGCACCGCCAGCACCGCGCCCAGAGTCTTGCAGCCTTTTTTGGCCCCCAGGCCGTCCCGCAGATAGTACATGGCGCCGCCCGACCACTCCCCGGCGGAGTTCTTGCGGCGGTAGTAGATGCCCAGCACGTTTTCGGAGTAGTTGGTCATCATCCCGAAAAAAGCGATGAGCCACATCCAGAACACGGCGCCGGGGCCGCCCACCATAATGGCCCCCGCCACGCCCACGATGTTGCCGGTACCCACGGTGGCGGCCAGGGCGGTACACAGGGACTGGAACTGGGAAATGGACTTGTCTGCGGTATGGCCCACCACGTCCTTGTGGAAGATAGCACCAATGGTCTCCTTCATCCAGTGGCCGATGTGGATGATCTGGAAGAACTTGGTGCGGCAGGTCATGAATACGCCCACAAAAGCCAGCAGGATCAGCGCGGGCCAACCCCAGACAATGCCGTTGAGAAAGCTGTTGACGGCCTCAACAACCTCGAGCGCCCGATCCACGGGGCCGGGTTCCAAACGCTGCTGGGCCGCCAGCGCCAACGCGGGCATGTGATAGAAGATTTCGGACACGGGAATCCCCTCTTTTCTCAAAAATACTCTACCGCAGTATATAATAAAAGTGTCAAAAACGCAAGAAAAAAGGGGCAATTTTCATTTTCCAGAAAGCAATTTCCAAAAAAGCGCCAAATATCAGGGGATCGGCAAGTCAAAATTGTAGAAAACGCAAGCGAATCCCCTGTAAAATTCATTTTCCGCCCAGAGCAAGGCCATCGGCCCACCCTGGGCGGCGATTTTCACTGTGTCAGAAGCTCCTTCAAAATGCGGTTCGCGCTCTGGGGGTTGGCCTTGCCCTTCAGCTCCCGCATGACCTGTCCCACCAGAAAACCAAGGACTTTTTCCTTGCCGTCCTGATAGTCGGCCACAGACTGCGGATGCTTCTCCAGCACCCTGGCCGCGGTTTCCCGCACCAGGCCGTCGTCGTTGACCTGCTCCAGGCCGTGCGCCTTGACATAGGCGTCCACATCCCCGTCCGAGTCAAAGACGGCCTCGAACACTTTGACGGCGGTGTTGCGGTTCAGCCTGCCATCCCCCACCAGGGCAATGAGCCGGGCCAGGGTGGCAGGGGTCAGCTTCATGTCCTTGGGCTCCATGCCCCGGGCAGACAACGCCCCCAGCACCTCGCCCATGATCCAGTTGGCCCCCTGCTTGGGGGGAGCGCCCAGCCCCACCAGCGCCTCGAAAAAACGGGCCAGCACACTGTCCGACGTAATCATCCGGCTGTCGTACTCGGGAAGGCCATACTCCGCCTGATAGCGGATCCGTTTGGCCTCAGCCAGCTCCGGCTGGGCAGAGCGCAGGTCCTCCAGATACGCCTGGGACAACTCAATGGGAGGGATGTCCGGCTCGGGGAAATAGCGGTAATCCTGGGCGTTCTCCTTGGAGCGCATGGCGTAGGTGGCGCCCATGTTCTCGTCCCAACGGCGGGTCTCCTGGACCACCCGCTTTCCTTCTTCAATCAGCTTGATCTGCCGCTTGGCCTCATAGCCGATGGCCCGGGCGATGGCCTTGAAGGAGTTCAGGTTTTTCATCTCCGTCCGTGTGCCCAGCTCGCCGCTTCCCATGAGCCGTACGGACAGATTCACGTCGCACCGCAGGGAGCCCTCCTGCATCTTGCAGTCGGACACGCCCAGGTATTGCAGGGTCTCCTTCAGCTTTTCCAGGTAGGCGGTCGCCTCGTCCGCCGTGCGGAAGTCCGGCTCGGTGACAATCTCAATCAGCGGCACGCCGCAGCGGTTGTAGTCGATGCGGGTCAGGCCCGTACCGGGGTCGTGACTCAGCTTGCCCGCGTCCTCCTCCATGTGCAGCTCGCGGATGCGGATGGTCTTGTCCCCGGCGGCGGTTCGGATGGACACGGCTCCATCCCGGGCAATGGGAAGATAAAGCTGGGATATTTGGTACGCCTTGGGCAGATCTGGGTAGAAATAGTTTTTCCGGTCAAACTTGCTGTACCGGGTGATGCCACAGTTCAGCGCCAGTCCAGCTTTGACGGCAAATTCCAGCGCCTTCCTGTTCAGGACAGGGAGCGTCCCCGGCATCCCGGTACACACAGGGCAACAGTGGGTGTTGGGTGCGCCGCCGAAGGCTGTGGTACAGGAACAGAAGATTTTCGTCCTGGTGGCCAGCTCCACGTGGGTTTCCAGGCCGATGACGGTCTCCCACCTCATGCCGGACCGCCTCCTTTCGGGACGCGTTTGTGCCAATCCGTGTCCATCTGGAACCCATGGGCGGCATTGAGCAATTGTCCCTCTCCAAAATGGGGCCCGATGAGCTGCGCCCCGATGGGCAGACCTTTGGAATCAAATCCACAGGGCATGGACAGTCCCGGCAACCCCGCCAGGTTCGCCGACACGGTATACACGTCCCCAAGGTACATTTGAAGGGGGTCGGACAGGCTTTCTCCCAGCCTGGGCGCGGTGGTGGGGGCTACGGGGGTGAGCAACAGGTCGCACCGCCGGAACGCCTTGTCAAACGCCTCCTTGATAACCGCCTTGACTTGCAATGCCTTCCGGTAGTAAGCGTCGTAATATCCCGAGGACAGCACAAACGTCCCCAGTAGAATACGCCGCTTCACCTCGGGGCCAAAGCCCTGGGTGCGGGTTTTGCAGTACAGGTCCCTTAAGCCCTCATACTCCTGCGCCCGCCAGCCGTACTTCACGCCGTCGAACCGGGCCAAGTTGGAGGACGCCTCGGCGGCGGCGATGATATAGTACGTGGGCACCACGTACTCCATCACCGGGAAGGACACTTCCACCACTTCCGCGCCTCGGCTTTTGAGCGCGTCCGCCACGGCCAGCACGGCGGCTTTGACTTCTCCGTTCAATCCGTCCCCATAGCAGTCCACGGGCAAACCGATGTTCAGCCCCCGCACGTCCCCAGTGAGACCGCTGAGCAAGTTCCCGTATTGCCCGTCCAGGCTGGCGCCGTCCCTGGGATCCTTCCCCCGGATCACGTCCAGGACGGCGGCGCAGTCCGCCGCGTCCCGGCACAGCGGACCAATCTGGTCCAGAGAGGAGGCATAGGCAATGAGCCCATACCGGGACACGACGCCGTAGGTAGGCTTTAACCCCGTCACGCCGCAGTGGGCCGCGGGCTGGCGGACGGACCCGCCGGTGTCGGAGCCGATGGCGTACCATCCCAACCCCGCCGCTACAGCCGCCGCCGCGCCTCCAGAGGACCCGCCGGGCGCCCGGGTAAGGTCCCAAGGGTTTTTTACCGGGCCGTAGAATGAGGTCTCCGATGTGGACCCCATGGCAAACTCGTCCATGTTCAGCTTACCCAGGCAGACAGCCCCCGCACTTGCCAGCTTGTCCACTACACAGGCGCTATAAGGGGGCACGAAGCCGTCCAGGATTTTGGACGCACAGGTGGTGGGCACGCCCCGGGTACAGATGTTGTCCTTGACGGCCATGGGCACGCCGTAAAGGGGGCTGTCCGCGTCCTTTACTCCGGCCTGCAATTGCTCCGCCCGCTCCAACGCCCGCTCACTGGTGACGGTAACGAAGGCGTTCATTGCGCTGTTCCGTGCGGCGATCCGGTCCAGGGCCCCCTGGACGGCCTCCCTGACGGACAGCTCGCCCTTTTTGATGGCCGCGCCCAGCTCCAGGGCGGTCAGCTCGGTCCATTCCATGCCGTCCCTCCTATTCCACGGTTTTGGGCGCCAGGAAGGTTTCGCCGTCCGTCTCAGGCGCTCCGGCCAGCAGCCCGACCCAGTCCTGGAAGGGGAAAGGGACGACCACGTCCTCCCTCAGCACATTCTTCACCGGAAACACATGGCTCATGGGCTCCACACCTTCCGTGTCCAGCCGGTTCAGCACGTCCATATAGCCCAGCACCCGCTCCAGCTCCGCCGCAATCCCCCGGACCTCCTCCGGCCCCAGCTCCAGCCGGGACAAATCCGCAATATGCTCCACCAGTTCCGGCGTGACGTCCATGACGGTCCCTCCTCGCGGCTGATAAAAATCCCGGACGTACGCAGGTACTGCCCGGGTATAGCCGCCTATTGATTATAAAAACATTCTACCCCAGTCCGGGACCGCTGTCAACCGCCTGGGAGGCCTGGAAGAATATTCACAAAAAAGAGATGACATCGCCCCGTACCGGCGTTATAATACTTTCAGGACAAAAACAATACGGGAGGGAATAGACCCCATGCCAGACTGGATAGAATTAGAGCGGCGCTGTCTTTCCTGTCAGAAGTGCGCTCTGGCGGATACGCGTACCAACGTGGTGTTCGGCAAGGGCCCCCAGGACGCCCGGGTCATGTTCATCGGCGAGGGCCCCGGCGAAAACGAGGACCTCCAGGGGGAGCCCTTTGTGGGCCGGGGCGGCCAGCTTTTGGACGAGATGCTATCCCTCGTTGGTTTGAGCCGGGAAAAAAACTTTTACATCACCAACATCGTCAAATGCCGCCCGCCCAAGAACCGGGACCCGCTGAACACCGAGCAGGACGCCTGCATCGGCTATCTGTGGGATCAGATGGAGCTGCTGCGGCCCAGGATCGTCGTGTGCCTGGGCCGCATCGCCGCCATGCGCCTCATCAAGCCAGACTACCGGATCACCAAGGAGCACGGCCAGTGGCTGGAGAAGGACGGCGTATTCTATACCGCCATCTATCATCCCGCCGCCCTGCTCCGGGCCCCCACTAAGAAGCCGGACACCTTCGCCGACCTGCGCTCGATCCGGACAAAGATCCGGGAGATATGCCCGGAGGCATATGGTTGACTATCTGCGCTGCTCACAATGGCCCCGCGCTGTCCTATTCACGCTGCGCAGACGCCTGACCGCTCGGTCGCTTTCGCTCCGATTCGGCCTGGTCTCCGGGGCGCACTGCGCCCCGGCGCTCGGCCTCACTCCGTTCCAAGCTCCCTCGCAGGCATCTGCTCCGCGCTATCCAGCAGGTTCATCACCGAAATCTCAAAGGCCGTCCGCTCCACCTGCTCCCCGTCGATGAGCTTGTGGTACTGCCGGCTCTGGAGCCTGCCCTCCAGCCGCAGCTTATCCCCCACGTCCAGCTCCGCGCAGTGGGCCGCCAACGATCCCCAGGCGATGCATGGTAAGTAATCCGCCCGGCCGTAGGGGCGGTTGACGGCCAGCAGCAGGTCGCAGATCTCCCGCCCCAGCGGCGTTCGCCGGGCCACCGGCTTGCGGCACAATACCCCGGCCAGTGCCAAGCGGTTTTCCCCCTCCTCCGCCTCGGCAGGCGCGGCAGACCGCACCAGCACGGTGATGACCAGCTTGCTGCCCTGGCCGGAGCGGTTGTTGTACGACCGCACCTCCCCCTGCACCTCCACCCACCGGCCCGCCGTCCACAGCTCCGGGTCCGGCTGGTTGATCACCAGGTTGAGCACGTCGTCCGTCCCGCTCAAACGGGGCACCCGCAGGGGGACCACATAATAGTCCACCCCGTGGTTCCGGTGGGAGGGCGTGGGCTCCCCCAACCCCTGTCCCCGCAGTACGATCTTGTTTTCCCCTCTGTATTCGTCCATGAATATCACGCTCCGTGTGTCAAATGGTTTCCTGACCTGACTATATGATGGAAATGCGGCAAGTATGCCCATTGACAAGTGGAGAATGGACTGTATAATATAGAGTTGAACCCAGCCGAAGGAGGGCTAAGGATGGAAGTGGAACTGACGCGCAAGCAGCTACGCCGGCTGCTGGACATGGTGTACATCGGAAATTGGATTCTGAACTCCACCCGGGGCGAGGACCGGTTCAAGGACTACGACGAGGTGGAGAGCCTGCTGTTCGCCAGGGCCGCCCGGGAGGGTATGCCCACCCTGTCCGAGACCTATCAGGGAGAGGTGATCCCCTCCCGCGCCTTCGCAGAGGGCGGCATTCACGAGGCCATTATGGAATACGAGAACAACGTGTTTTTCGAGATATTGGCAGAGGACCTGGCCCGACGGGATATGGACGATGTGCCCATCGACGAGACCAACTACGACGAGCTGGCCCAGCGCATCGACGCCTATATCGACGAGTTCGAGGCCCACGGGACGGACAATATCACCGTGGACTGCTGAGCGCAAGGACAAAGGGCTGTACCTGGGAGGGTACGGCCCTTTTTTCACAGAAAAGGAGGCGCGGCATGATTTTTGAGTTTGGCCCCTATTGCGTTGACGTAGACGTAGAGCGCACCCGCCGCTGGTATGAAACCGAGCCCACCGCCAGCCAGCGCTGCAACTGCGACGGCTGTGTGAACTTTGACCGGGCGGCGGACCTGTTCCCGGAGAGCGTCAAGTCTTTTTTTGCCTCCTTGGGCGTGGACGCGAAAAAGCCCATTGAAGTCTATGTCAACTACACCAACAAGGACGGCACCCTGTCGTACGGCGGCTGGTATCATCTGTGCGGCACCTTGTTGGCCGAGGGAAGCGATACCTGGCAGGTGGGAAAGGGCGCGCCGCTGGGTCCCCGCGGCTTTCAAATCTGGTTCAGGGAGGATTGCCACATAGTGCAGGAAAACTGTCCCCGCCCTGTCTTGCAAATGGAACTGAACGCCGACATTCCCTGGGTGCTGGAGAAGGAACACACCTACGAGAGAGAACGGAATTAAAAACAAGAGGACGAAAGCAGCCCGCTTTCGTCCCCTTGTTTTCTCTTTCTGACGGGAAATCTTTTGAGCGGGGGCCTATGCGCGTCACGCGCTCCTCTTCTTCATCAAGAACAGGAACCCGATCATCAGCGCCACGCCGATGGGCAGCGCGATCAGCCCCGGCGCGCCCGCGAAGGCCAGCACGCCCGCGATAAGATACGTGACACCCGTAATCACCGCGCAGGAGATGGCGTAGGGCAGTTGGGTGGACACATGGTTCACGTGGTCGCACTGGGCGCCTGCGGAGGCCATGATGGTGGTGTCGGAGATGGGGGAGCAGTGGTCGCCGCACACCGCGCCGGCCATGCAGGCGGAGATGCAGATGATGGCCAGGGGGTTGTCCATAGAGAACACATTCTGGACAATGGGGATGAGGATGCCGAAGGTGCCCCAGGAGGTACCGGTGGCAAAGGCCAGCAGGCAGCCCACCACGAACACGATCACAGGCAGCAGCACCTGGATGCCGGAGGCGGTGCGCACAAAGTCACGGACGAAGAATTTCGCGCCCAGGGAATCGGTCATGCCCTTCAGGGACCAGGCGAAGGTGAGGATCATGATGGCGGGCACCATGGCCTTAAAGCCCTCGGGGATGCAGCCCATGATGTCCCGGAAGGACATAGAGCGGCGGATCAGGTAATAAATGATGGCAAACACCAGCCCGAAGGCGGAGCCCAGCATCAGGCCCACGGAGGCATCGGAATTGGAGAAAGCGGTGATGAAGTCATCTCCGTCGAAGAAGCCGCCGGAGTAGATCATGCCGATGACGCAGGCCACCACCAGCACCACGATGGGCAGCACCAGGTCCAGCACGGAACCCTTGGACTCATCCACATCATCCGTCATGGTGGCATAGGGGTTGGAGCCGGAGAACAGGTCGCCCTTCTCCACGGCGTTCTTCTCAAACTTGGCCATGGGGCCGAAGTCTACATTGAGCACCACCAGGCCGACCATCATCACGATGGTGAACAGGGCGTAGAAGTTATATGGGATGGCGCGGATGAACAGGTTCAGGCCCTGGCCGTCCTCGGCGAAGGCGGCCACAGCGGCCGCCCATGACGAGATGGGGGCAATGATGCACACCGGGGCGGCGGTGGCGTCGATCAGGTAAGCCAGCTTGGCCCGGGACACGTTGTGCTTGTCGGTGATGGGCCGCATGACGGAGCCCACGGTAAGGCAGTTGAAGTAGTCGTCGATGAAGATCAGGCAGCCCAGCAGGATGGAGGATAGCTGCGCACCCACCCGGGAGTGGATGTTCTTCTGCGCCCAGCGTCCGAAGGCGGCGGAGCCCCCCGCCTTGTTCATCAGGCACACGATGGCCCCCAGGATGACCAGGAAGATCAGGATGCCCACGTTGTACCCATCGGACAGAGAGGCCACGATTCCGTCGTTGAAGGCGTGCAGGACGGTCCCCTCAAAGGAGAAATTGGAGTACAGCAGCCCGCCCATCAAAATCCCGATGAACAGGGAGGAGTAAACCTCCTTGGTAATCAGCGCCAGCGCAATGGCGATAACCGGGGGCAGCAGGGACCAGATGGTGTTATAGAAATTGCTGGGAGACTTGATATAGCCATAGCCCTCGCAGGTGTCGCAGGTGACAGCCTCGCCCACATCGGACAGCACCACGCCCAGCGTACCGCAGTCGGGGCACTCAATGTACTTGGTGTTGCTGATTTCGGTGGGGTCCTCCGAGGCGGCAAAGGCGGTGGTGGTCAGGGCAAACATCATCATGACAAGCAGCGCGATGATGCCCAGACGGGTTTTTGTTCTTCTCATTGTTCTCTCTCCTTAACATGCAAGCAGATGCCGCCTGACCACAAAAAACGGGCGCTTCTTATAGAAGCGCCCGCAATAGGCAAAACCCGCCGCCCGCAGAATCGGGCGGTGAATTGATAGCGCTCCACAAACTTGTGACAGTCCGGGGGATATTCTCCCACGGCCCAGGATTGGGGCCCAGGCAGGCCCTTGCACCTTCGGCGGCTCGCCCCTCTCCCACGGAGCGGCTTACCTGGCCTTGCTCCGCGGTACGCATGGCGTCCGCGCCTCTATCAAACGGTATTCACTTGTTGATGGAGGAATACTATCACATTCGTGCGTTAAAGTCAATGGCAAAATCCACAGAAAATCCCGCAATTCACACACAATTTACGCCAAAACTCCCCCGCCGTGAGACGGGGGAGTTTTGAAATCACACCAGTTGGATGATGGCCATCTCGGCGGCGTCGCCGCGGCGGGGACCCATCTTCAGCACCCGTGTGTAGCCGCCGTTGCGGTCGGCGTACTTGGGGCCGATCTCGTGGAACAGCTTATTGGCCACGCTCTCTTTAGTGATATAGGACAGGGCCTGACGGTAAGCCGCCAGATCGTTCTTCTTGGCCAGGGTAATCATCTTCTCGGCGATGGGGGCGACCTCCTTCGCGCGGGCGTAGGTGGTCTTGATCTGCCCATTTTCCAGCAGATAGGTGGTCATGGCGCGCAGCATGGCGCGGCGCTGGTCGCTGGGACGGCCCAGCTTACGGTTCTTAGCCATTTTGAAACACTCCTTCGGCCTCGCGTGGCGAAGCCTGTTAAATTCGTTCTGACGCCCGGATTTCCCGGGACACGCCAAAGCGTGCATATAGGGAGGAACGTTACATACCCCTATATCGTCGGCACATGCTCCATATCCTTTGCTTCCGGCTCCACCGAAAGCTCGCTCATTTCGCTGTGCCTCCTCTCCCCGCGAAGCCCGCTTGCTGGACTTTCGCAGGGGCTCTAAGACAGCGTTTTGCGCTGTTTAAAGGTTTTCATCATTGGCCAGGGAGAGCCCCATCATGGCCAGCTTGTTGATGACTTCCTCCAGAGACTTGCGGCCCAGATTGCGCACCTTCATCATCTCGTCCTCGGTCTTGGAGATCAGATCCTCCACCGTGTTGATGTTGGCCCGCTTCAAGCAGTTGAAGGACCGCACGGACAGGTCCAGTTCCTCAATGGTCAGCTCCAGCACCTTGTCCCGCTGGGCCTCCGCCTTCTCCACCACCGTGGCCTTGGAGCCCATGGTCTCGGACAGGTCGGTGAACAGGGTAAAATGGTCCACCAGGATGCGTGCCCCCAGGGACACCGCGTCCCGGGCGGAGATAGTGCCGTTGGTCCAGACCTCCAGGGTCAGCTTGTCGTAGTCGGTGGCGTCGCCCACGCGGGTGTTCTCCACAAAGTAGTTCACCTTGCGCACGGGCGTATACACAGAGTCCACGGGGATCAGGCCGATGACGGCCTGAGCAGGCTTGTTCCGGTCGGCGGTGACATAGCCCCGGCCCTGGGAGAGGGTCAGCTCCATATTCAGCGAAGCCTCAGGACCCAGGGTGGCAATGTGGTGGTCAGGGTTCAGGATCTCCACGTCACTGTCCGTCTTGATGTCGCCGGCGACGACCTCACCCTCGCCCGCGGCCTCGATGTAGACCGTTTTGACCCCTTCGCTGTACAGCTTGGCGACAATGCCCTTGATGTTCAGGACGATCTCCGTCACGTCCTCCTTGATCCCTGGGATCACGGAGAACTCATGCTGCACGCCGGCGATCTTAATGCCCGTGACCGCCGTGCCGGGCAGGGAGGACAGCAGGATGCGGCGCAGGGAGTTGCCGATGGTGGTGCCGTACCCCCGCTCCAGCGGCTCGACCACGTACTTGCCGTAGGACTCGTCGCCAACATTTTCGATACATTCGATGCGCGGCTTCTGGATTTCTACCATTCGTGTGTTACCCTCCTTTAACATTGGCGAAAGCTTCCGGGCGTCCACAAAGCGGGCCCGTCAAGGGGCGGACCCGCTGCCGCGCCGTCACGCGGCGGAGCGTCCGGTTGCCGTGGGAGCGGCATTACTTGGAGTACAACTCCACGATGAGGTTAACGGCCACGTCGAAGTCGATGTCGTCCCGCTGCGGCATGGCGATGACCTTGCCCTCCAGCGGAGCGTTCTTATTTTTCTCTAACCACTTGGGAGCGGCCACAAAACGGTCGTCCTCCACGATCTTCTTGAACTTTGCGGAGGAGCGGCTCTTATCGCGGACGGCAACCACCTCGCCGGGCTTCACCAGGTAAGAGGGGATATTCACCCGCTTGCCGTTGACAGTGAAGTGGCCGTGGTTGACCAACTGGCGGGCCTCGCGCCGGGTGGCGGCCAGGCCCAGACGGAACACCACGTTATCCAGGCGGCGTTCCAGCAGGGTCATCAGCTCATCGCCGGTGTTGCCCTTCATACGGGCGGCCTTCTCGTAGTAGGCGCGGAACTGCTTCTCCAACACGCCGTACACGAACTTGACCTTCTGCTTTTCCGTGAGCTGGAGCGCGTACTCGCTCTTCTTGGGGCGGCGCTGGGGGCCGGGGTTCCGGTTGGACTCCTTGTTCACGCCCATAACGGCGGGGGAGATGCCCAGCGTGCGGCAGCGCTTCAGGTAGGGCTGCATATTCTTAGCCATATCGGTTTTCCTCCTTCCAGATCAGACGCGGCGGCGCTTGGGCGGGCGGCAGCCGTTGTGGGGGACGGGGGTCACGTCCTTGATGAGGGTGACCTCCAGGCCCACGGCCTGCAGCGCGCGGATCGCGGCCTCACGGCCCTGGCCGGGACCCTTGACGTACACCTCGACGCTCTTGAGCCCGCACTGCTCGATGGCGGCGTTGGCGGCGGTCTCGGCGGCGGTCTGGGCGGCAAAGGGGGTGGATTTCCGGGAGCCCCGGAAGCCCATCTCACCGGAGGAAGCCCAGGACAGGGCGTTGCCCTGCATATCGGTGACGGTGATCATGGTGTTGTTGAAGGAGGAACGGATATGCACCTGACCCTTCTCCACGTTTTTGCGCTCGCGGCGGCGCTTGATTACTTTTTTGTTAGCAGCCATGTGACGTTATCCCTCCTTACTTCTTCTTGTTGGCGACGGTGCGCTTGGGACCCTTGCGGGTGCGGGCGTTGGTCTTGGAACGCTGCCCGCGCACGGGGAGGCCTTTGCGATGGCGGACGCCACGGTAGCAGCCGATTTCGGTCAGGCGCTTGATATCCATCGCCACATTGCGGCGCAGGTCGCCCTCCACGGTGTACTCGTGGCTGATGATCTCACGCAGCTTGGCCTCCTCGGCGTCGGTCAGGTCCTTCACGCGGGTATCGGGGTTGATGCCCGCCTCCTTGAGGATCTTGCCCGCGCTGGTGCGGCCAATGCCATAAATATAGGTGAGTCCGATCTCGACTCGCTTTTCCTTCGGCAGATCAATGCCGGCAATACGTGCCATACTCTATGCCCCTCCTTTAACCTTGTCTCTGCTTGTGCTTGGGGTTTTCGCAAATGACCATAACTTTGCCCTTGCGCTTGATGATCTTGCACTTCTCGCACATGGGCTTGACAGACGGTCTGACTTTCATATCGTTAACCTCCTGTTAATGCCTGAATGGCCCCCGCAAAACCGAAGGCAAGGCCCCGGTCTCGCAGGTCGTGAATCGTTACTTGGAACGCCAGGTAATGCGTCCACGGGTCAGGTCGTAGGGCGACATCTGAACCGTGACTTTATCGCCAGGCAGGATGCGGATGAAGTTCATGCGCAGCTTGCCGGAGATGTGTGCCAGGATAATGTGTCCATTTCCAATATCCACGTTGAACGTGGTGTTAGGCAGGGCCTCGGTGACGACGCCCTCCAACTCGATCATGTCGTCTTTTGCCAAAGCGTCATACCTCCAGTTGATCTCGGAACGCGGCCAGCGCCCGTCTCAGTGCCTTGTCCGACAGGGCCTCGCCCTGTTTCAGCGTTTGAATGGCGGGGTGGTCAAACCCATCGGTGAGCAGCTTCACGTGATTGAAGTCCTTGGCCTTGGGCCGTGCGGCCTTCCGTCGCTTGCCGTCGGCCAGCAGGAGCCGCCTCTGCTCCTGGACAACGCCTATCACGCAGAACAGCCCGCCCTTGTCCCGTCCGGCCTCGGCACGGACGATCCAGCCGGTATAATCAGGCATTGTACTGCTCATAAATAGGCCCCGTCCTCGGTCACAGTGGTGATCTCCGGTCCATTCTCCGTGATGAGCATGGTGTTCTCATAGTGGGCCGTCAGGGAGCCGTCCGCCGACACGGTGGTCCAGCCGTCCTTGAGCACCTTCACATGCCAGTCCCCGGCGCACACCATGGGCTCCACCGCGATGGCCATGCCCGGCTGGAGCCGGGCTCCGTGGCCGGCGGGCCCGAAGTTAGGCACCTCCGGCGCCTCGTGGAGCTTGGCGCCCACGCCGTGGCCCACGAAGTCCCGCACCACGGAGTAGCCGTGGGACTCCACGTAGACCTGCACCGTGTGGGAGATATCGCTGACCCGGTTCCCCGCCTGAGCCTGTTGGAAGCCTTCCCAGAAGCTCTGACGGGTAACCTCAATGAGCCTCCTGGCTTCGTCGGAAACCGCCCCACAGGGATAGGTGGCGGCACAGTCGCCGTGAAAACCGTCGATGATGGCCCCCACGTCGATGCTCACGATGTCCCCTTCTTTCAGCACGGTGCCCTTGGAAGGGATGCCGTGGATGACCACCTCGTTCACCGAGATGCACGCGGAGCCGGGAAAGCCGCCGTACCCCAGAAATGAGGGCTGACCGCCCTTGCTACGGATGAACTTGCGCACCGCGTCGTCGATCTCCTTGGTGGTGACGCCGGGACGGACCATGCTACCCGCCAGCGCCCTGGCCTGGGCGGTGACCCGTCCGGCCCTGCGCATGGCGTCCTGTTCCCGGGGTGACTTCAGCGTAATCAGCTCCATAGCGTCAGATCCCCAGCGTCTCCACCACGGCCTTGGTGGTGGCCTCAATGGAGGGCTGGAAGCCCACCGTCTTGAGGATGCCCCGCTGGGCATAGAACTCTTTGAGCGGCTCGGTCTGGCTGTGATACACGTCGAGGCGGCTCTGGACCGTCTCGGGCTTGTCGTCGTCCCGCTGGACCAGCGCGCCGCCGCAGGCGTCGCACACACCCTCCGCCTTGGGGGGCGCGGCCACCACATGGTACGTCGCGCCGCAGGCGGTGCAGGCCCGGCGCCCGGTCATGCGCTTCATGATCTCGCTGTCCGGAACCTCAATGTCCAGCACGCAGTCAAACTTGACGCCCGCGTTTTCCAGGGCCTCAGCCTGGGGGATGGTGCGGGGCACGCCGTCCAGGATAAACCCGTTCCGGCAATCGGCCTCGCCCAGCCGCTCCACAATGATGTCGATGATGACCTGGTCGGGCACCAGTTGGCCCGCGTCCATGTAACGCTTGGCCTGGAGTCCCACGGGCGTGCCGTTTTTCACGGCCGCCCGCAGGATGTTGCCTGTGGAAATGGTGGGAACGCCCAACCGCTCGCTGAGAATGGCGGCCTGGGTCCCCTTGCCGGCGCCGGGGGCGCCGAACATAATCAGCTTCATACCGTCCACCTCACGGCTCACTCAAGGAAGCCCTTGTAGTGACGCATCATCAGTTGAGCCTCCAGAGCCTTGACGGTCTCCAGCGCCACGCCCACCACGATGATGACGGACGTGCCGCCGATGGACAGGCTGCGGCCCGCGCTGCTACCCAGGGCGTACATGATGTTGCCCACGATGGTGGGCAGCAAGGCCACCACCGCCAGGTAAAGCGCGCCGAACATGGTGATGCGGGAGATGACCTTGGTCAGGAAGTCGCTGGTGGGCTTGCCGGGCCGGAAGCCGGGCACAAAGCCGCCGTTCTTCTTCAGGTTGTTGGCCACCTCCACGGGGTTGAACTGGATGGTGTTGTAGAAATAGCTGAACAGCACAATCAGCAGGAAATAGACGATGCAGTAGGGCAGGCCCCGGGTGTCAAAGACGTCCAGGAAGGTATACCAGCCGGTGCCGGGGGTCCGCGCCGACGGCACGAACATGCCGATGGTGGCGGGGATGGAGGCGATGGACTGGGCAAAGATGATGGGCAGCACGCCGGACATGTTCACCTTAATGGGCAGGTGGCTGGACTGCCCGCCATACATCTTCCGGCCCACCACCCGCTTGGCGTACTGCACGGGGATGCGGCGCTCGGAGTTGTCCATAAACACGATGAACGCCACCAGCAGCAGTATACCGGCCACGATGAGCAGGATAAACGCGGGATGAAGCACCGTATTGCTCTTGGGATCCGCGCCGCTCATCCAGTTGAGCACGCCGCTGTAAATGCCGTACACCATGGAGGGACCGCGGGCTATGATGCCGGCAAACAGGATGATGGAGATGCCGTTGCCGATGCCGAACTCGGTGATCTGCTCGCCCAGCCACATGACGAAGGCGGAGCCGGCCACAAAGGCGGTAATGATGACGACGGCGGGCCACACGCCCTGGGCGGACAGGAAGCTGGCGCCGTTGGAGCCCACCCGGATCATGGTGTAATAGCCGAAGGCCTGGATCAAAGCGATGCCCACGGTGGCATAGCGGGTGATGGCAGCGATCTTCTTCTTGCCCTCCTCGCCGCCCTCCTTGGACATACGCTCCAGAGCGGGGATGGCGATGGTCAGCAGCTGGATGATGATGGAGCTGTTGATATAGGGCTGGATGGACAGGGCGAACACCGTGGCCTGAGAGAAGGCGTCGCCGCTCATCACGTTGAGCAGGCTGAAAATGCTGGCCGACTGGGACGTGATATACTGGCTGAGCAGATCGGTGTCGATAAAGGGCACCGGCACCGCGGCGCCCAGCCGGAAGATGAGCAGGGCAAACACGGTGAACAGCAGCTTGCCGCGCAGCTCCGGCACCTTCCAGGCGTTGCGGATGGTCTGAATCATGCTCAGATCACCTCCGCAGTACCGCCCGCCTTTTCGATCTTCTCCTTGGCAGAGGCGGAGAACGCGGAAGCCCGAACCGTGAGCTTCTTGGTCAATTCCCCGTTGCCCAGGACCTTGACGCCGTACTCACACTTGGAAATGATACCCTTTTCCAGCAGGTCGCAAACATTGACCACCGCGCCGTCCTCAAACTTGTTCAGGGCGGAGACGTTGATGGCCTCCAGGCGCTTGGCGAAGATGTTGTTGAAGCCACGCTTGGGCAGACGGCGGGCCAGAGGCATCTGGCCGCCCTCAAACCCGATACGGACGCCGCCGCCGGAACGGGCCCACTGGCCCTTATGGCCGCGGCCGGCGGTCTTGCCGTTTCCGGTGCCGGGGCCGCGCCCCTTGCGCTTGCCCACCTGGGTGGAACCGGGGGCGGGAGACAGTTCATGCAGATTCATGGTCGCAACCTCCTTAGGCGTTCTCGGTGACCTGGAGCAGGTAACCGATGTGGGCGATCTTGCCCCGGGTAGCCTCATTGTCGGGCTGCACGGTGGTGTCGCCGATCTTGCGCAGGCCCAGGGCCTCGGCGGTGGCCTTATGCTTGGCCAGACGGCCGTTCAGGCTCTTGACGAGCTTGATGTTGATGGTTTTAGCCATTGTCGCCAGCCTCCTTAACCTAAGATCTCTTCCACGCTCTTGCCGCGGACCTTTGCGACCTCGGCGGGGCTGCGCAGGGACTTGAGCCCCTCCACCGTGGCGGCCACCACGTTCTGGGGGTTGTTGGTGCGCAGGCACTTGGCGCGGATGTCGGACACGCCCACGGCCTCCATCACCGCACGCACCGGGCCGCCGGCGATGATGCCGGTACCTTTGGACGCGGGCTTGAGGAGGACGCGGCCGGCGCCGAACTCGCCGATGACCTCGTGGGGGATGGTGGTGCCGGACAGGGTGATGGTCACCATATTCTTTTTGGCGTCCTCGATGCCCTTGCGGATGGCCTCGGCGACCTCGGCGGCCTTGCCCAGGCCGAAGCCCACGCGGCCCTTCTCGTCACCCACCACCATCAGGGCGGAGAACTTGGCCACACGACCGCCCTTTACGGTCTTGGAGACGCGGTTCAGGTAAACCAGCTTCTCCACGAATTCTTTGGGTTCTCTTTCAAATCTAGCCATTCTTTTTTCCTCCTCCCTTAGAACTGCAGGCCGCCCTCGCGGGCGCCCTCGGCCAGAGCCTTCACGCGGCCATGGTACAGATAGCCGCCGCGGTCGAACACGACCGACTCAATGCCCTTATCCTTGGCACGCTGGGCAATGGCCTCGCCCACCTTCTTGGCGGCCTCGCAATTGCTGCCGGGGCCCTCGAAGCCCTTCTCCTGGGAAGAAGCGGAGACCAAGGTAACGCCCTTGGTATCGTCGATGATCTGGGCGTAGATGTTGGTCTCGCTGCGGAACACGTTCAGGCGGGGACGCTCGGGGGTGCCGGACACCTTGCCGCGAACGCGCTTATGACGGTGCAGGCGCTGAGCCTTGGTATTGGGACGCTTAATCATAATCGGCACACCTCCTTATTATTTCTTGACGCCGGTCTTACCGACCTTGCGGCGGATGACCTCGTCAGAGTATTTGATGCCCTTGCCCTTGTAGGGCTCGGGAGGACGCTTCTCGCGGACTTCGGCGGCGAACTGGCCCACCAGTTGCTTGTCGAAGCCGGAGATGACGATCTGGTTGGCGCTGGGGGTTTCCACGGTGACGCCCGCAGGGGCCTCCATGATGACCTGATGAGAGAAGCCCAGGTTCATGACCAGCTTTCCGCCCTCCATGGCCACGCGGTAACCCACGCCGTTGACGTCCAGGGTCTTCTTAAAGCCCTCGGTGACGCCCACCACCATGTTGTGGAGCAGGGTGCGGGTCAGGCCGTGGAGGGAGCGGTTCTCCTTCAGGTCGTTGGGACGGGTGACATGCAGCTCGGCGCCCTCCAGCTTGATGGTCATATTGGGGTGGAACTGCTGGGTGAGGGCGCCCTTGGGTCCCTTCACGGTGACGAGGTTGTTGTCCTCGATCTTGATCTCCACGCCGGCGGGGACGGCGATAGGAGCTCTGCCAATTCTAGACATTCCTATAACCCTCCTTACCAGACAAATGCCAGGACTTCGCCGCCGACATGGGCCTCGCGGGCCTTCTTGTCGGTCATGACGCCCTTGGACGTGGACACGATGGCAATGCCCAGGCCGCGGAGCACCCGGGGCAGCTCGTCGGCTCCGGCGTAGACGCGCAGGCCGGGCTTGGACACCCGGCGCAGGCCCGTAATGGCCTTCTCTTTGCCGGGCTGGATATACTTCAAGGTGATGCGGATGACACCCTGAGTCCCATCATTGATGGTCTGGAAGTTCTTGATATAGCCCTCGTCCAGAAGGATCTGAGCGATGGCCTTCTTCATGTTGGAAGCAGGAACATCCACGGTGTCATGCTTGGCGTTGCTCGCGTTGCGGATGCGGGTGAGCATATCCGCAATGGGATCAGTGATTTGCATGAGTCTTTACCTCCTATTAAGATTACCGGAAGTGTCACGACGGCTTGGACGCTTTGTCACGCCTCGCCTGTTCGCGGCGCGCGGCTTCCCGACCACTCGGGCTGGCCTTGGGCCGCCATGCGGCCCTGTGTTCGCCCTCGCTTCGGTCCATCCGCGCTGCTCACGACGCATCGGACGCTTCCCGGTGCAGACGGAAAGGTATCGGGGGTTAGGCATCGTCCTCCGACCTGTTGTCCGCCTTTTCCCTCGCTGGGGGTCTCTTAATGCGGCACTGTTCGACAATGCCATATAACAGGCCCATAGGCGGGAGTATTCAAACTCCCGCCTTTGGACGAGTTACCGTGAAATTACCAGGACGCCTTCTTGACGCCGGGAATCTCGCCCTTGTACGCCAGCTCCCGGAAGCAGATACGGCAGATGCCGTAGTTGCGCAGGTAGGCGTGGGGGCGGCCGCAAATCTTGCAGCGGTTGTAGCGGCGGCTGGAGAACTTGGGCTCAGCCTGCTGCTTGTTAATCATGGACTTTTTGGCCATAGCAGTTATCCTCCCTCTCTCAGCCGTTTTCGGTGTGGAACGGAGCGCCCAGCAGCGTCAGCAGCTCCTTGGCCTCCTCGTCGGTCTTGGCGGTGGTGCAGATGACCACGTCCATGCCGCGGATCTTGTCAATCTTATCGTACTCAATCTCGGGGAAAATCAACTGCTCCTTCAGGCCCAGGGCGTAGTTGCCGCGGCCGTCGAAGGCGTTGGGATTGATGCCCCGGAAGTCGCGCACGCGGGGCAGGGCCACGTTAAACAGGCGGTCCATGAACTCCCACATCTTGTCCTGGCGCAGAGTGACCTTGGCGCCGATGGGCATATCCTTACGGATCTTGAAGTTGGCGATGGGCTTCTTGGTCTTGGTGATGATGGGCTTCTGGCCGGTGATGGCGGTCAGGTCGGCCACCACACTGTCCAGCACCTTCGCGTTGTCCTTGGCCTCGCCGCAGCCGCAGTTGACCACGATCTTGGCGATGCGGGGAATCTCCATGGTGGACTTATAGCCGAACTTCTGCATGAGGGCAGGAGCCACATCGGCGGTGTACTTCGCCTTCAGGTTAGGCACTTTTTTCTCATCTGCCATTGTGATACTCCTCCTCCCTTAAATTTCGGCGCCGCAGTGCTTGCACACGCGGACCTTCTTACCGCCCTCCACCTTGTGGGCGGGACGGGTGGGCTTATTGCACTTGGGGCACACGGTCATGACCTTGCAGGCGTAGATGGGGGTCTCCTTCTGGATGATGCCGCCCTCCTCGCCCTGCTGGCGGGGCTTCTGGTGCTTGGAGGCCAGATTGACCTTCTCCACGACCACCTTGCCGCCCTTGGGGTCCACGGACAGAACCTTGCCCTGCTTGCCCTTGTCCTTACCGGACAGGACGACCACGGTGTCGTTCTTCTTCACGTTCATACTCATACCTCGCTACCCCCTTACAGCACTTCGGGAGCCAGTGAGAGGATTTTCATGTAATCCTTGTCACGCAGCTCGCGGGCCACCGGGCCAAAGATACGGGTGCCACGGGGGTTCTTGTCGTCGCGGATGAGGACGGCGGCGTTCTCATCAAAGCGGACGTAGCTGCCGTCGGGACGGCGCACGCCGCGGGCGGAGCGGACGATCACGGCCTTGACCACCTCGCCCTTTTTCACCTGGCCGCCGGGAGCGGCCTTCCGCACGGAGGCCACCACCACGTCGCCGATGTTGCCGAACTTGCGCCGGGAGCCGCCCAGCACGCGGATGGTCTTGATCTCTTTGGCGCCGGTATTATCGGCCACCTTCAGATAGCTTTCTTCTTGGATCATACTGGCACCTCCTTTTACTTCGCCTTCTCGATGATCTCAACCACGCGCCAGCGCTTGTCCTTGGACAAGGGGCGGGTCTCCATCACGCGGACGCGGTCGCCCACGCCGCACTGGTTGTTCTCGTCGTGGGCCTTCAGCTTATAGGTCCTTTTCACGATCTTCTTGTACAGAGGATGGGCCACGCGGTCGGCGATGGCGACCACAACGGTCTTGTCCATCTTGTCCGAAACCACCAGGCCGACTCTGGTCTTACGAGAAGAGGTTCTCACTTCACTCATCGTTTACTCCTCCTTATCGGCCCTGCTGCTCACGCAGGATGGTCTTGACGCGGGCGATGTCCTTTTTGACCTCCGCGATGCGGACGGGGTTGTCGAGCTGATTGGTGGCGTGCTGAAGACGGAGGTTGAACAGGTCCTTCTTCAACTCCACCAGCTTGGCGTCCAGCTCGGTGGCGCTCATTTTACGCACTTCGTTTGCCTTCATCTTCACTCACCACCCTTCTCCTCGGTCTCTTTCTTGACGATTTTGCACTTGATGGGCAGCTTGTGGCTGGCCAGACGCAGGGCCTCGCGGGCGGTCTCCTCGGGCACGCCGGCGATCTCGAACATGACGCGGCCGGGCTTGACCACAGCCACCCATCCCTCGGGGGCGCCCTTACCGGAACCCATACGGGTACCCAGCGCCTTTTTGGTGATGGGCTTATCGGGGAAGATCTTGATCCAGACCTTGCCGCCGCGCTTGGTGTAGCGGGTCATGGCCACACGGGCGGCCTCGATCTGGTTGCCGGTAATCCAGGCGGGCTCGGTGGCCTGGAGGCCCCACTCGCCGTAGGAGACCTTGCTGCCGCGGGTCGCGGTGCCGGTCATGCGGCCGCGGTGGACGCGGCGGTACTTTACTCTCTTAGGCAGCAGCATTACTGGGCGCCTCCTTCCTTAGGAGCAGAGGGACGCGGGCCGTTGTTGGGACGGGGGCCGTTCCCGGCGGGGCGGGGACCGCCCTGGCGGTCGCGGTTAAAGCTGCCGCCCTGACGCCGGTCGCCGCCCTGGCGGTTGAAGCCGCCCCTGCGGTCGCCGTCGCGGCGGCGGGGCCGCTGCTCGCGCTCCTTGTAGTTCTTGGTGTCGATGGTGCGGGGGGTGGTGCGCAGGGTCTGGGTGAGCACCTCGCCCTTGTAGATCCACACCTTCACGCCGATGCGGCCGTAAGTGGTAGCGGCCTCGGCGAAGCCGTAGTCAATGTCGGCCCGGAGGGTCTGCAGGGGGATGGTGCCGTCGTGGTAGTGCTCGGTGCGGGCGATCTCGGCGCCGTTCAGACGGCCGGACACCTGGACCTTGATGCCCAGGGCGCCCATGCGCATGGCGCGGCCCATGGCGTTCTTCATGGCCCGGCGGAAGGCGATCCGCTTCTCCAACTGCTGGGCGATGTTCTCAGCCACCAGTTGCGCATTGGTGTCCACGTTCTTGACCTCGACGATGTTCAGCGCCACGCTCTTGCCCAGCTTCTTCTCCAGCTCGGCGCGCAGCTTCTCAATCTCCTCGCCGCCCTTGCCGATGACCACGCCCGGACGGGCGCAGTGGACGTAGATGCGGATCTTGGCGTTGTCGCGCTCGATCTCGATCTTGGGCACGCCGGCGGCGTACAGCTTCTTTTTGAGCTCCTTGCGGAGGTTGTAGTCCTCAACCAGCAGGTCGCCCACCTTCTCGTCACGGGCGTACCAGCGGGAGTCCCAGTCTTTGATGACGCCCACGCGCAGGCCGTGGGGATTCACTTTCTGTCCCATTTATTCTCGACCTCCTTTTCAGCGCTCTTTGACCACGACGGTCACATGGGAAGTTCTCTTCTTGATGCCGTAGGCGCGGCCCTTGGCCCGGGGCATAAAGCGCTTGATAATGGGGCCGGGGGTGGCGTAGGTCTCGGCGACGTAGAGCTTCTCGGGGTCCATGCCGTGGTTGTTCTCGGCGTTGGCCGCGGCGCTGTGGACCAGCTTGGCCAGGGGATCGGAGGCGGCCTTGGGGATCAGAGCCAGAATGGCTTCGGCGTCCTTGACGCTCTTGCCGCGGATCTGGTCGCACACGATGCCGACCTTGCGGGGAGAGATACGGATGTATCTCAGTGTGGCTTTCGCTTCCATTCTCTCTCTCCTCCTTACTTACCGGTCTTGCTGCCCGCGTGGCCCTTGAAGGTACGGGTCGGCGCGAACTCGCCCAGCTTATGGCCCACCATATCCTCGGTGACATAGACGGGCACGTGCTTGCGGCCGTCGTGGACGGCGATGGTGTGGCCCACGAAGGAGGGGAAGATAGTGGAGGCGCGGCTCCAGGTCTTGAGGACCTTCTTCTCGTTCTTCTTGTTCAGCTCGTCCACGCGCTTCAGCAGCTCGGGAGCGCAAAACGGGCCCTTCTTGATGCTTCTGCTCATCTGTTACACTCCCTCCTTACTTACCGTTGCGGCGCTTGACAATGAACTTGTCGGTGCGGTTCTTCTTCTTGCGGGTCTTGTAACCCATGGCCGGCTTGCCCCAGGGGGTCACGGGGCCGGGACGGCCCACGGGGCTCTTGCCCTCGCCGCCGCCGTGGGGGTGGTCGTTGGGGTTCATGACGGAGCCGCGGACGGTGGGACGCCAGCCCATGTGGCGCTTGCGCCCGGCCTTGCCGATGTGGATGTTGGCCCAGTCGGTGTTACCCACCTGGCCGATGGTGGCCAGACACTCCTCGCGGACCAGACGGACCTCGCCGGAGGGCAGACGGACCTGAGCCATGCCGTTCTCCTTGGCCATGAGCTGGGCGGCGGTGCCGGCGGAGCGCACCAACTGGGCGCCCTTGCCGGGATACAGCTCGATACAGTGGATGGTCTCGCCCACAGGGATCTCGGCGATGGGCAGGGCGTTGCCGGGCAGGATGTCCGCGCCGGTGCCGGTCATGATGGCGTGGCCGGCTTTCAGGCCCACGGGGGCCAGGATATAGCGGCGCTCGCCGTCCTCATACTCGATGAGGGCGATATTGGCGGAGCGGTTGGGGTCGTACTGGAGGTTGATGACCGTGGCCTTACCCGCCTTGTCCCGCTTGAAGTCGATCACGCGGTACTTGCGCTTGTTGCCGCCGCCGCGGTGGCGGACGGTGATACGGCCGTAGCTGTTGCGGCCGGCGTGCTTCTTGAGGCTCTCCAGCAGGGAGCGCTCAGGCTTAGCTTTCTTATCAATCCCCTCGAAGGCGGACACAGTCATGTGGCGGCGGGAGGGGGTTGTGGGCTTATATGTCTTAATCGCCATTCTTCATTCTCCTCCTTACACCATGCCCTCGAAGAACTCGATGGTCTTGGAATCCTCGGTCAGGGTAATCATGGCCTTCTTCCAGTGGGGACGGCGTCCCTCGGGATAGCGGCCCATACGCTTGACCTTGCCCTGCATATTCAGGGTGTTGACCTTGGCCACCTTCACGCCGAAGATCTCCTCGCAAGCCTTGGCGATTTCGATCTTGTTGGCGTCCTTGGCCACCTCGAAGGTGTACTTCTTCTCGATGGCGGCGGCCATGGACTGCTCGGTGATGATGGGGCGCTTGATGATATCGTATGCGGTCTTCATCAGGCGAACACCTCCTCGATGGCGGCCAGCGCGGCCTGGTCGATGATGACCTGGTTGGCGTTGACGATGTCGTAGACGTTGATGAGGCTGGCGGGGCTGGTCACGATGCCGGGGATGTTCCGGGCGGACAGCACCACGTTGGGGCAGGCGGTGACGACGACGGCCTTTTTAGACTCCACGGTGTTGAGGAAGCCCTGGAAGGTCTTGGTCTTGATCTCGCCCATCTCCAGCTTATCCACCACCAGCACGTTGCCGGCGGCGGCCTTGGCGGACAGGGCGGACTTCAAGGCCAGACGGCGCACCTTCTTATTGAGGGTGTACCGATAGGAGCGGGGCTTGGGAGCAAACACGATGCCGCCGTGGGTCCACTGGGGGGCCCGGGTAGAGCCTTGGCGGGCACGGCCGGTGCCCTTCTGGCGCCAGGGCTTCTTGCCGCCGCCGGACACTTCCGCACGGGTCAGGCTGCTCTGGGTGCCCTGACGGCAGTTGGCCAGGTGGTTTTTGACCACGTCGTGGACCACATACTGGTTGGGCTCGATGCCGAAGACGGCCTCGGAGAGCTCGACCTCGCCGATCTGCTTACCGGCCATATTGTAAAGGTTCGCTTTAGGCATTTGTCATTCTCTCCTTTCTCACTTGTTACGCGCAGAGGCCTTCTGCGGGTTGACGCGGGCGGACTGCTTCTGGGGATTGACGCGGCCGCTGCCCTCGACCAGGTGCTTCTCGGCCAGCTTCTTGGCGCTGCTCTTCAGAGCCACCACGCCGCCCCGGGGACCGGGCACCGCGCCGCGCACGGCGATGACGCCCAGCTCCTCGTCCACCTGGACCACGTCCAGATTCATGACGGTGACCTGTTCGTTGCCCATCTGGCCCGCGCCGTTGTGCCCCTTAAAGATGCGGGACGGGTCGGTGCTGGAGCCCATGGAGCCGGAATGGCGGTGGACGGGGCCGCCGCCGTGGGTGTTCTTCTGCACGTGGCCGCCGCAGCGCTTCACCGCGCCCTGGTAACCGTGGCCCTTGCTGATGCCGGTGACGTCCACCCGGTCGCCGGGGGCGAACACGGTGGCGGTGAGCTCGTCGCCCACGTTCATCTCGGCGGCCTTCTCCAGCTTGAACTCCTTGAGCACCCGCAGGCACTTGCCGGCCTTCTTGCTGTGGCCCGCCTCGGGCTTGGAAAGCTTCTTCTCCGGGACTTCTTCAAATCCCAGTTGGACGGCGGTGTAGCCGTCCTTTTCCTCGGTCTTCTTCTGCACCACGGTGCAGGGACCCGCCTGGATGACGGTGACCGGGATGACCTTACCGGCTTCGTCGAAGATCTGGGTCATACCCACCTTCTTGCCGATGATGGCCTTTTCCATGTGTATTCCTCCTTGTTAAGGTTATTGGTCGGGCGAGGTGGCCATTGGGCTGCCATTGCTCGGCCGACATGACCCGTCCGCCTCAAAACGCGGCGAACTGCGGTACTGACTTGGTTGTGCGCTGTTGTCACGCCTCGCCTGTTCGCAACGCGCGGCCTCCCTCCGACTCGGGCAAAACCGATCCGGGGCGCTGGCCCTCCTCGGGCTTTTGCCCTCGCTCCGGTCCATCCGCGCTGCTCACGACGGCTCGGACGCTCAGAGCTTAATCTCAATCTCCACGCCGGCGGGGAGCTCCAGGCTCATCAGGGCCTCCACGGTCTTGGGGGAGGGCTTGATGACGTCGATCAGCCGCTTATGGGTGCGGCGCTCGAACTGCTCCCGGGAATCCTTGTTGACGTGGGGGGAACGCAGGATGGTGACGATCTCCCGCTTGGTGGGCAGGGGGATGGGGCCGGAGACGGCGGCGCCGCTGCGCTTGGCGGTGTCCACGATCTTCTCGGCGGCCTGGTCGATGAGCTGGTGGTCATAGGCCTTCAGCCGGATGCGGATCATTTCTTTCTGAGCTGCCATTGTTTTTCCTCCTTGATTACGAAGTCGAACGTTAAATGAGACTGCGTCCTTGTCACGCCCCGCCTGTTCGCGGCGCGCGGCTTCCCTACCGGCTCAGGCAAAACCCATCCGGGCCTTTGGCCCTCCTTGGACTTTTGCCCTTGCTTTGGTCCATCCGCGCTGCTCACAACGGCTCGGGCGCTTCTTCGTAACGGGTGAGCGGTTTTCAATCCACGTTTCCGTGCGTATCACTCCCCGGCATGAATAAAACCGGCGCAAAGCAGGCCGGTTCTACCCACCCAGGGCGATATATGCCATGGAATGAGCCTCTCAGCCGCCCGATCTTACGGACATACTCCGCGGAAGTTACCTCGCCGGACGAGCAATCTCCCGCATCATCGCAGTGCGCTCTTTTACAAGCGCTTGACTATTGTACAACATACTCACATGGAAAGTCAAGGAGATTTTTACCCATTTCCCAAAGTTTTTTCACGGTTTTGGGCCATTTATCGAGAAAGGCGTATGTGCAACTTCACCAACAGCGCAAACGGGCCTCTCCGTCAATACCGGAAAGGCCCGTTTCACATTGCTTATTTAATACGCTACGCCCCAATAAACCATATGCTTGGCAGGCTTGCCGCAGCAGGCGCACACGTCGCCCAGCTTCTCCTGCTCGAAGGGGATGCACCGGGAGGATACCCCGGCCTCCTCCTTCATCTTCACCTCGCAGGCCTCGTCGCCGCACCACATGGTCTTGGCGAAGCCGCCCTGAGTCTCCATTTTCTCCTTGACCTCGGCCAGGGTGGCGCAGGGGTAGGTGTTGTCCTCCAGATTCTTCTTGGCCCGCTGGTAGAGCCCGGTGTGGATGTCCTCCAGCATCTTGGCCACGGCGCCCTCAATGTTGTCCAGGGAGACGAAGGACTTCTCCCCGCTGTCCCGGCGGACCAGCACGCACTGGTTTTTCTCCATGTCCTTGGGGCCCAGCTCCAGGCGCAGGGGCACGCCCTTCATCTCGTACTCGGCGAACTTCCAACCGGGGGAGTTGTCGGAGTCGTCCATCTTCACCCGGAAGCCCGCCTTTTGCAACCGCGCCATGACCGCCTGATTGGCCTCAATCACGCCCTCCTTGTGCTGGGCCACGGGGATGACGATGACCTGCACGGGAGCCACCTTGGGCGGGAGCACCAGGCCCCGGTTGTCGCCGTGGGTCATGATGACGCCGCCGATGGTGCGGGTGGTAATGCCCCAGGAGGTCTCAAAGGGGGTGGCCTGCTTGTTGCTCTTATCCGCGAAGGAGATGCCGAAGGCCCGGGCGAACCCGTCCCCGAAGTAGTGGCTGGTGCCGTTTTGGAGGGCCTTCTTGTCGTGCATCATGCACTCGATGGTGTAGGTGCGCTCCGCCCCGGCAAACTTCTCCTTGTCGGTCTTCATGCCCATCACCACCGGCATGGCCAGCACGTCCTCGCACAGATCGGCGTAGATGCGGTGCATCCGCTCCGTCTCCTCGACGGCCTCCTCGGCGGTGGCGTGGAGGGTATGGCCCTCTTGCCAGAGGAACTCCCGGTGGCGCAGGAAGGGGCGGGTGGTCTTTTCCCAGCGCAGCACGGAGCACCACTGGTTATAGAGCATGGGCAGGTCCCGCCAGGAGTGGACCACGTCGGCCCAGTGGTCGCAGAACAGGGTCTCCGACGTGGGGCGGATGCACATGCGCTCGTCCAGCTTCTCGCTGCCGCCGTAAGTCACCCAGGCACACTCAGGGGCAAAGCCCTCGATATGATCCTTTTCCTTTTGGAGCAGGGACTCGGGGATGAGCATGGGCATAGAGACGTTCTGGTGCCCCGTCTCCTTAAAACGCCGGTCCAGATACGCCTGGATATTCTCCCAGATGGCGTAGCCGTAGGGCCGGAGGATAAACATTCCCTTGGTTTTGGCATAACCGATGAGCTCCGCCTTGGTGCACACGTCGGTGTACCACTGGGCGAAGTCCACGTCCATATCGGTGATCTGGCTGACCTGCTTGTTTTTGTCCTGTGCCATGTCGCTTCAATCCTTTATATATAAAATGGGGTTTTCTCCATATCCTAGATAGGTGCTCAATATTGTATTGCCAAACCGCCAAAAAGTCAAGGCCCCTTTCCATTCCCACATGCGACGGACTATAATCGAAAATGTCACAAAATAGTGCCCCATTATTTTGTACAGATGTACAATCCTGACGCAAATACAAAAGAAAAGGAGCTGTTACCCATGTCACATCCTCACACCCGCACCGGCCGCATCGTCCTGCGTCCCATTTCCGCCGCCCCCAAAGTGGGCTTCCCCCTGCCACAGATCAAACCGGCCGCCGACGCCTCCGTCACGCTGGAGCGCTGGCTGGACATCTGGATGGAACAGGACATCGAGCCCTGCCGGGCGGAGACCACCATCAACGGCTACGACAGCATCATCCACAACCACATCCGCCCCGCCCTGGGCAAGGTGCGGCTGGCCGACCTGTCCCCGGAACTCATCAACGGCTACTACCAGTGGCTGGCCGACGAGAAGGGCCTGTCCCCCAACACCATCCGAAAGCACCATGTGCTGCTCCACACCGCCCTGAAATCCGCCTTCCGCCAGGGGGTGGTCCCCGTCAACCCCATCCAGCGGGCCACGCCGCCCCGGGCCACCACAGTGGAGGTGGCCTATTACACCCCCGCCCGCCTGGGCAAGCTTCTCCGGGCCGTGAAAGGGGACCCGCTGGAGGTCCCGGTCCGCCTGGCCTGCTTTCTGGGATTGCGCCGCAGCGAGATCCTGGGTCTGCGCTGGCGGGACGTGGACCTTCACTCCGGGCAGATATCCATCCGCTGGGTGCGCACCACCATAGGCTCCCGGGTGGTGGAAAAGACACCTAAGACCACCGATAGCTGCCGTACCCTGTCTATCGTTGCCCTGGACGACCTGCTGGAGCTGCTCCGGGAGCTCCGCGTCAGGCGCGTCCGGGACGGTATGCCCTGCTCCCCGGAGGACTTCCTCCTCCTGGACGGCGTGGGCCAGCCCCTGCACCCCAACCTGATGTCCTCCGCCCTTGCCGCCTTCATCCGCCGGAACGAGCTGGCCCCCATCACCTTCCACGGCCTGCGCCACACCTTCGCCAGCATGGCCAACAACGCCCGGGTGCCCATGTACCAGATCAGCCGGGCCATGGGCCACAGCAATCCCAACATCACCCAGCGCATCTACACCCACCTGTTCGACCAAACCCACGGGGAGGTGTTGGCGGCGGTGGCGGACGTCGTCAAGGCAAGCTCCACACCGCTCCCTTCCGCCTGAGGCAAAAAGGGGCGGCGCAACCGCGCCGCCCCGCCGTATCCTTTACTTGTCCTCCGGGCGGAAAGCCTTGGCAGGCAGCAGGTTGCTCAGCGCCACCAGCTCGTCGGCAAAACCGCCCCGGTCCCAGGCGACGCCGGGCTCCCGCAGCGTCCGCTCCTCCATCTCGCCCAGAGGGATGGAGGCCACCACCCGCAGCCCCCGGCCCTGGTTGCAATCAGCCACCAGCGCCCCGCCGTGGAGCGCCGCCGCCCTCCGGGCGATGGCCACCCCCACGCCGCCGCGCCGCCAGTCGGGTGCAGCCTCCTCGGCGCCGCAAAACAGGTAGCTGAGCCGGTCCGGCGCCACGCCCGGCCCGTCGTCCTCCACAGTAAACACCGCCCGGTCCCCGTGCTGGGCCAGGGTGAGGCGCACATGCTTTCCCGCCCTCGCCCCGTTGGACACCAGCTCCATCACCATCTGCCGGATGACCACCTCGTCCACCGTGGCAAGCAGCAGCTCCGGGGCCTTCACCGTCAGCTCCACCCCGGCGTAAGCCAGCAGCCGCCCCAGGCGGTCCCCCAGGTCCTCGACCACGCGGGTCAGGTCGGTGAGGATGGGCTCCACTTTCGCGTCCTCGCCGCCCAGCCGCTCCGTCAGCTCCAGGCGGCCCACCACCCGCAGCATACGGCAAATACTCTGATTCAACGCCGCCAGATATCCCCGGCTCTTCTCGTCTGTGGCAGTGCGTTCCAGCAACTGGCTGGCCGCTGTCATCTGTGCCAGTTGCAGCCGCAGCTCCGCCGCAGTTCTGGCCGTCCCCTGGTCCATGCCGGTCCGGTCCATTCCATCGCCCCCTTTGAATCCCTCTCCAGCTATGCTATGCAGATTCGTCCCGCGCTTCTCTGGAAATGCCTTCCGGGGCGGTTGTTGAATCATGTCGAACTTTGTCGAATTTTTTCTATTGTAGCAGACCAGCACCGGTTTGGCAAGGGCACAGGCGACAAAAACGCCCGGAGCCAGGCCGCTCCGGGCGTTTTTACAAAATTTTACTCCTGGTCCAGCCGCTGGGCCACCTGGTCCATGGGGTTGGGCTCATAGCGCTCCACCCGGCCTTCGTCCACGGCCCGGGCCAGCGCGGGATCAACGGGCAGCTTGGCCAGCACCGGCAGGGACAGCTCCGCCCCCAGGGCGTCGATGGTGCTCTCGCCGAACACGGGGTGTTCCCCCCCGCAGTCAGGGCAGCGGAAATAGGAGTAGTTCTCCACCAGCCCCAGCACGGGCACGTTCATCATCTCGGCCATGCGCACCGCCTTGGTGACGATCATGCCCACCAGGGCCTGGGGCGCGGTGACCACGACCACCCCGTCCACCGGCAGGGATTGAAACACGGTCAGGGGCACGTCCCCGGTCCCCGGCGGCATGTCCACGAACAGATAATCCAGCTCGCCCCACACCACGTCGGTCCAGAACTGCTCCACCGCGCCGGCGATGACGGGGCCCCGCCACACCACCGGGTCGGTCTCCCGCTCGATGAGCAGGTTCAGGCTCATCAGCTTGACGCCCCCCTCGGTGACGGCGGGGAGGATGCCGTCCTCGCTGCCCAGGGCCCGCTGGTGGATGTTGAACGCCTGGGGCACCGACGGCCCGGTGATGTCCGCGTCCAGCACGCCCACCTTCCTGCCCCGCTTCGCCATGGCGGAGGCCAAGGTGCAGGTGACGGCGGACTTGCCCACACCCCCCTTGCCGCTGACCACAGCGATCACCTTTTTGATGTTGGACAGCTTGTTGGCCGGCTTGCGCAGGTCCTGGGGCTCCGTCCGCTCCCCGCAGCTCGCGCCGCAGGAGGAGCAGTCATGGGTACATTCGCTCATTTTGATCCATCTCCTTCCCTGCGCCCGGATGGCGAAAAAAGGGCGCAAAAATTTTTTAATAAAATACCTTGACAGGCGAGGTATCTCGTGCTATATTATTCTCACAAAGTTACTTCGCCTCGCGAGGTATCTTGATTGGCCGGGTATCTCAGATATCTGGAACACGAATTGCGCCAGGAAGGGAGGACGCCATGTCAATTTCAGCGGACACCCTGCGCGGACACACCGACACTATTATTTTAACACAATTGATGCGCGGGGACAACTACGGCTACGAGATCAATAAAAACATTTTAGAGCGCACCCGGGGGGAGTATGGCTTAAAGGAGGCCACTTTATACACCGCCTTCAAGCGGCTGGAGCAGAGCGGCCTGATCGCCTCCTACTGGGGGGACGACGGCCCCGGCGCCCGCCGGAGGTATTACGCCATCACCGACGCCGGGCGGCAGCGCTGGGCGGAGGGAAAACAGGAGTGGGAAAACACCCGCGCGCTGCTGGACGCGCTGATTTCTGTCGAGGAGGATCAAAACAATGGATGAAATGAAAGTAAAGCTGGCCGACGCCGTGGCCGCCAAGCTGGCCGCCGCCCCCCAGTCCGCCGCCAAGGACGAGCTGCTTGAGGAGCTGTCCGACAACCTGTACCGCCGCTTCCTGGATATGACGGGGGCGGGCATGTCCGAGGAAGAGGCGTTTGGCCGGGCGCTGGACGACCTGGGAGACGTGGACGAGCTGCTCCGCTACCTGGGTGTGGAGCCCGGCGGCGACGTGACCATCGACCAGAAAGAGGGCCAGACCCGCATCACCACCAGGAGCGGCAAAACCGTCGTTATCAATAATCCCGGCGGCGAGCCCATCAACACCAACTGCGGAAGCGCGGGGAAATCCGGCGCTCCACAGGAGGAAACCGGGACCGCTTTTGAGGGCGACATCCGCTATGGCTACCAGCCCAAAGACTCAACAGACGGGCAAGGCGGCGCCCGCGATGGCTCACAGCCCCCCCAGAGCGACCTGGACGCCATCCTGGCAGGCGTGTCGGAGGCGTGCAATACCGCCATCGACCAGGCCAAGGCCGCCCTCAAACAGGCCAAAGAGGCCCTCCGGCAGCGCACCACCTGGGAGAAGGACAACGGCCACGTCCGGGTACACTTCAACACCCGTCCCGACGGCCAGACGCCCCCCGAGTCCCCCGACGCTTCCCAGCCCTCCGCGCCCCCCAGCGGCGACGGCTGGGAGTTTGAGGCCGAGCTGAACTCCGACGAGGGCCGTTTCTTCGCCGGGGCGGGGCCCAAGCAGCGCAAGGACGTGGTTTACGGCTTTGGCTACGACAAGACCAAGGGCGGCTTCTTCGCCCAGTGGGGCGAGTACCAGGGCGAACATCCCGACGGCTCCCAGCAGGCCCAAGGCCCCTATTTCTCCGGGGCGGACGCGTCCATGGAGGCCAAGGACGACGGCTCCTATTCCGTCACCGCCCTGCGGGACCTGCGGGGCATCGAGGTGCACACCAACGCCGGGGACGTGTCCATCCACGTCAGCGAGGCCCCTGACGCCGGCGTCATCATAGACGGCGACGTGGACGACCTGGACGTGACCTGCTCCGCCGACGGGGTGTTGACCATCCGGGAAGGCCGCACCGCCAGCTCCTCCTTCTTCTCCCGCCGGGGGATCGGCTCCGCCGACGTGGAGCTGTTCCTGCCCTGCCGCTTCTGGGAGATGATCTCCGTCACCACCGCCAGCGGCGACGTGGACATCGACCGGGAGGGGCTGGACATCGGCCAGCTCACCGTCAGCACCGCCAGCGGCGATCTGAGCGCCCGACTGAAGGCCTGCCGAACGCTGAGATTCAAGTCCGCCAGCGGCGACCTGGACCTGAAGGGGACCTGCGCCAACCTCCACGCCGAAACCATGAGCGGCGACATCTCCATCCGGGGTCAGGCGGACGAGGCGGTGTTGAAGTCCGCCAGCGGCGACATCGAGATGGAGGGACCGGCAGGCCGCTTCCACGGCGTCACCATGAGCGGCGACGTCAGCCTGGAGACCTCCGTCCTGCCCCAGGTCATGGAGCTGTCCTCCAAGTCCGGGGACTGTCAGGCCCGACTGCCCGACGCGGGGCCCTTCTCCGTGCGGATGAAGACCGTCAGCGGCGAGATGGGCTGCGACTTCCCCGTCAGCTATGTCAACGGCGCGGCCGTTTACGGCGACGGTTCCGGCCCCGCCTACTCCATCACCTCAATCAGCGGCGACGTGTCGCTGGAGCGCTATTGACGAAAGGAGCGTTTCCCATGAAGTCCTCCTCTGCGAAGCAACCGTTCCATTCCGGCATCCACGGCCCCCTGGTCTCCGGGGCAGGCATTGTCCTGGGCGCGGCGGGCCGCCAGAGGCGCTCCGCCCCCTGCTCCACCGAGCCGAACCTGTGCCCCTGCGCCGGCCCGCTCCCCTTCTCCGGGTGCGGCCCCTGCGGGTCCATCCCCAGGCCGATGTGACGTGCGGCCGCCCATTTTATACGATATCGCCGCATAGGATTGGAGCGGCCGCCTCTGCCGTCCGAATCTATCGTTTGAACATTGGAAAGGAGTTTTTGTCATGAAACGTCTTTGTCGCACCCAGGGCCCCGACGCCGTCATCTGCGGCGTGTGCGGAGGCATTGCCCGTTACTTTGGTGTCGATCCCACAATTGTGCGCGTGGTCACCGTCCTGCTGGTGGCGTTCGCGGGCATGTCCCTGTGGGTTTATATCATCGCCGCCCTGATTATGCCCAAAGAGAGTTCCGCGTATTGAGCCTGCCCGTCCAAGCAGGCCCGGCGCGGCGCCGGGATCGGCAGCACAATGCCCCGCCGGGAGCTATCCTCCCCCGGCGGGGCATCTCGCGTTTTGTAACTCACAGGTTGGCTTTGATCTTCTCAATCATCTCGGCATACTCGCCGTCGGACAGCTTCACCTTACCGGGGTTCATCTCAAACACCCCGCCCCATTCATACCTGTCCTTGTACTTGGGCACCAGGTGGAAGTGGAGGTGGCATCCGGTATCGCCATAAGCGCCGTAGTTCACCTTGTCCGGGTGGAAGGCGGCGTGGATGGCACGGGCGGCCCGGGCCACGTCGGCGAAAAAGGCGTTCCGGTCCCCGTCGCTGATGTCCACCAGCTCGCTGACGTGGTCCTTGTAGGCCACGATGCACCGGCCGGGGTGGCTCTGCTCCCGGAAGAGGATCAGGGTGCTGACGCTCAGGTCACAGATGTAGATCCCGAAGCTGTCCAGCAGCTCCCCCCGCATACAGTAGCCGCAATTTTGATCTTTCATGTGGTTTTCGTCCTTTCCGCCGGGCCGCGCCCGGTTTATTTATTTGCGTCGTCACCAGCATACCAGCATTTGCCCCGCGCCGTCAAGTCTTTATCCGAAAAAGCCCCCGCCCTCCGGCGGAGGCTTTCTCCGTTTGCAGTTGTTGGAACGCTCAGCCCTTGGCGGGCACGTTCTTGGTGGCCACGATGTCCACCCCGGTGCCGCACACATCGGCCAGCACCACCTGGCCGATGGCCACGGGCGCCTCCAGCTCGATGTCTCGGATGGCCCTCACGCAGTCGAAGATCTTCCCCTTGGGGATGTCGGCGGCGGTCTTGACGGAGGCCATGGCCAGCTTTCCTCCCTTCACCTTCACCGTGCTGGTGACGATGCGGGTGGGGTTGGTCAGCTCCTTGCGGGCGTAGGCGTCGCCCCGGGGGCAGGTGTTGCCGGCGACGGTTTTGACCTCGCCGCCCTCCAGGGCAACGGTCAGCGGACACCCCAGCGGGCAGTTGATACAGATCAGGTTCTTCTCTTCCATCTTCTTACGCCTCCTCCAGAGTCACGGTGATGCCCTGCGCCTCGGGGTGGTCCTTCAGCAGGCTGGTCTTGAGGATGACCGTCTCCATCTCGCCGGGGGCCAGCACCGGGCGCTTGCGGCTGAAAATACAGGCATCCCCCGCATAGACCGCCACTTTTTTGTTTTGATATACGTTGCCCACCCGGAAGCGCAGAGTGACGTTCTCCCCGGCGGCATCGGGCCGGATGGCCACAGGCACGGTGTAGCGCACGCCATTTTCGCACTTGACGGGCAGGGCCTTATAATCCTCCTCCACCCTGCACCCGGCGGCGATGTAGTCGGCGGCGTGGCGTCCGGCGGCCCCGGCCTCCTCGGACACATAGTCCACCAGGTCGTGGACGTGGAGCACGTTGCCCGCGGCGAACACGCCGGGGACGCTGGTCTCCAGGCTCTCATTGACGGCGGGGCCATTGGTGATGGGATTGATTTCCACCCCGGCGGAACGGCTCAGCTCGTTCTCGGGGATCAGGCCGCAGGACAGCAGCAGGGTATCGCACTCGTAGCGCTCCTCGGTGCCGGGGATGGGCCGGTTCTTCCCGTCCACCTGGGCGATGGTGACGGCCTCCACCCGCTTCTTACCCTCAATGTCCACCACGGTGTGGCTCAGTTTCAGGGGAATGCCGTAGTCGTCCAGGCACTGGACAATGTTCCGCTTCAGTCCGCCGGAGTAGGGCATGAGCTCGGCCACCACCTGGACCTTGGCGCCCTCCAGGGTCATGCGGCGGGCCATAATCAGGCCGATGTCGCCGGAACCCAGGATGACCACCTTCCGTCCGGGCATATAGCCCTCCATGTTCACCAGCCGCTGGGCGGTGCCCGCGGTGAAAATGCCGGCGGGACGGTAGCCGGGGATGTTCAGCGCGCCCCGGGGCCGCTCCCGGCAGCCCATGGCCAGGATCACCGCCTTGGGATGGAGCTGGAACAGCCCGTTCTCCCGGTTCATGGCGGTGACGGTCTTGTCGGAGGCCAAATCCAGCGCCATGGTGTTCAGCTTGTAGGGGATGTCCAGCTTTTTCACTTGCTCAATGAAGCGCCCGGCGTACTCGGGGCCGGTTAGCTCCTCCTGGAAGGTGTGCAGGCCGAAGCCGTTGTGGATGCACTGGTTCAGGATGCCGCCCAGCTCGTTGTCCCGCTCCAGGATCAGGATGTCGCGCAATCCCGCTTCGTGGGCGGCGACCGCCGCAGCCAACCCGGCAGGGCCGCCGCCGATGATGACAAGTTCATATTCTCTCATGGTTCGGCCCTCCCCTCAAATCGCGTCCTTGTTAACGCCCACGATCAGCTCGGACCCCGCGCCGGACTTGGTGATAGCGCTCTGGTCCACGCCCAGCTCACGGGCCAGAATCTCCATGACCCTCGGCGAGCAGAAACCGCCCTGGCACCGGCCCATACCGGCCCGGACGCGACGTTTCACTCCGTCCACACTGCGGGCCCCGGGCACGCGGTGGATGGCGTCGATGATCTCGCCCTCGGTGACGGTCTCGCAGCGGCAGATCACGGCGCCGTAAGCGGGATTCTCCTTGATGAGCGCGGCATGGGCCTGATCGTCCAGCTCCTTGGGGGCCAGGATACCCTTGCGGCGCGGGTCGAAGGACAGGTCCACCTCCAGTCCCAGGATGCCCTTCACGATACCGGCCACCATGCGGCCGATGGCGGGGGCGGAGGACAGCCCGGGGGACTCGATGGCGGCGCAGTCCACGAAGCCGGGCTTGACCTCGCCGATGAAAAACTCATGGCGGGGCTCATGGGCCCGCAGTCCCGCAAAGCTGGTGATGGTCTGGCGCAGGGGCACGTTCTTCACCGCCATGCCGCACTTCTCGCGCACGTTGTCCAGGCCCGCCTGGGTGGTGTTGACGCCCTCCTTGTCCTCAATGTCGATGGCGGTGGGGCCAACGATGATGTTGCCGTGGACGGTGGGGGCCACCAGCACGCCCTTGCCATACTTGCCGGGGAGCTGGAAAATGGTGTGGCGCACATGCCCCTGGGCCGAGTGGTCCAGCAGGAAGTAGTCCCCCCGGCGGGGGATGATCGTCATCCGGTCATCCGCCGCCATGTTGTGCAGCCTGTCCGCGTACAGTCCGGCGGCGTTGACCACCACCTTGGCCTCCACATCCCCCTTGACGGTGGACACCTTCCAGCCGCCGTCGATCTTCTCAATATTGGTAACCTCGCTGTCAAACCGGAACTTAACCCCGTTGTGGGCGGCGTTCTCCGCCAGGGCGAAGGTCAGCCCGAAGGGGCACACGATGCCGCCGGTGGGGGCGTACAGCGCCGCCACGGCCTCGTCGCTGATGTTGGGCTCCATCTCCACCAGCTCGTCCCGCTCCACGATACGCAGACCCTCCACGCCGTTGGTCACGCCGTTGGCGTACAGCTTGTTCAGCGCGGGGCGGTCCTCCTCGCTGAGCATGACCACCAGGGAGCCGTTGCGCTCATAAGCGAAGTCCAGCTCCTCTGACAGGCCGGGCATGAGGCGGCTGCCCTCCACGTTCAGTCTGGCCATCAGGGAACCGTGGGCGGCGTCGTAGCCCGCGTGGACGATGGCGCTATTGGCCTTGGAGGTGCCGCAGCACACGTCCTCCTCCCGCTCCAGCACCAGCACGTCCGCCTTGTACCGGGAAAGCTCCCGGGCAATGGCGCAGCCGGACACCCCCGCGCCGATAATGACGATATCAACCATGCAGTTTCGCTCCTTTGTCATACCTTTTCCCCTCCGCCGGGTTTGATTCCTCGGCGGCCTCAGTCCTCCCTGGCCCAGCCGTAGGAGCACTTGACCGCCCGGGCCCAGCCCTTGCAGCGCTTCGCCCGCTCCTCCCCGGTGATGGAGGGCTCGAAGGTGCGGTCGATGGCCCAGTTTTTGACCACGTCCTCCTTACCGTCCCAGTAACCCACGGCCAGTCCGGCCAGGTAGGCCGCGCCCATAGCGGTGGTCTCCACACACATCGGGCGGTTGACGGGCGCGCCGCTGATATCGGCCTGCATCTGCATCAGCAGGTTGTTGGCGGACGCGCCGCCGTCCACCTTCAGCGCGGCCAGCTCCACGCCGGAGTCCGCCTTCATGGCCTGGAGCACATCGTTGACCTGATAGGCCATGGACTCCAGGGTAGCCCGGATGATGTGGTACTTGTTCACGCCCCGGGTGATGCCCACGATGGTCCCCCGGGCGTACTGGTCCCAGTGGGGGGCCCCCAGGCCGGTGAAGGCGGGGACCACATAGCACCCGTTGGTGTCCTTTACCTTGCGGGCCATGTACTCGGAGTCCGGAGAGGAGTCGATGAGCCGCATCTCGTCCCGCAGCCACTGAATGGACGCCCCCGCCACGAAGATGGAGCCTTCCAGGGCGTAGTTGACCTTACCGTCCAGCCCCCAGGCGATGGTGGTGACCAGGCCGTTGTTGGAGAACACGGGCTTCTCGCCGGTATTCATCAGCAGGAAGCAGCCGGTGCCGTAGGTGTTCTTGGCCTCGCCTGGGGTGAAGCAGGTCTGGCCGAACAGGGCGGCCTGCTGGTCGCCCGCCGCCCCCGCGATTTTGATGGGCCCGCCGAAGAACTGGGGATCGGCCTCGCCGTACACGTAGCTGGACGGCCTGACCTCGGGCAGCATGGACCTGGGTATGCCCAACTCGGACAAAATCCCGTCGTCCCACTCCAGGGTGTTGATATTGAACAGCATGGTGCGGGCGGCGTTGGAGTAGTCGGTGACGTGGACCCGGCCGCGGGTCAGCTTCCAGATCAGCCAGGTCTCCACGGTACCGAAGAGCAGCTCGCCCTTCTCGGCCCGTTCCCGTGCGCCGGGGACGTTCTCCAGCAGCCAGCGGACCTTGGTGCCGGAGAAATAGGCGTCGATGACCAGGCCGGTCTTGGCTCGGACAGCGTCCATCAGCCCCTTGTCCTTCAGGGAGTCGCAGTATTCGGAGGTACGGCGGCACTGCCAGACGATGGCGCGGTGGATGGGCTCGCCGGTGTTCCTGTCCCAGACGATAGTAGTCTCCCTCTGGTTGGTGATGCCGATGGCGGCGATGTCTGCGGCGGTGACGCCCAGGTTCTTCATGGCCTCCTGGGCCACCTCCAATTGGGTGGACCAGATTTCCTCTGCGTCGTGCTCCACCCAGCCGGGCCTGGGGAAAAACTGGGTGAACTCCTTCTGCGCCACGCCGCACATCTCACCCTTCTCGTTGAACAGGATACAGCGGTTGCTGGTAGTACCCGCGTCCAGCGCCATCACATACTTCGCCATGCTCGTGTTCCTCCTTTAGAAAATCGGAATATAAAAAGAGCGCAGGATCAAAGCCAGCGGTTTTCCACTGTCTCGCCCCTGTAGCGCTCATCTCAAAGGTTTCCGGTATTCGGTTCCCCCGGCGGGATGCCCGCCACGGGCAATGCCAGCGATCACATTGCATCTCATAATGTAGCATATACGGAAGATAAAATCAATATAATTTGGGCTGCGCCCATGATTTTTGACAATCCCGACAAAATTTATCCCCGCTTTTTGCAACAATAGCCAAAAGTCCCCTCCGCCTTTTGACGAAGGGGGCTTTTTGTCCTATTTTTTTACTCTACCTCTAAATTGTTCAACATTTCCACCGCGATCTTCAGGGCCTGCTCCACGGTGGCGTCACCCTTTGGCTCGAACTTGTTGTTGCCCATACCGCCGATGATGCCCTTCTCAGTCATAAAGGCCACGGCGTTCTTGGCGTAAGCGCTGATCTCCCCGTCATCGGAGAAGGCGGTGGCCTCCACCTCGGAGACCTCGCCGCCCAGCTTGGTGTACACCCGGGACAGCATAGTGGCCGCCTGCTCACGGCTCACGAGGGTGTCCGGCTTAAACGTGCCGTCGGGATAGCCGTCCACGATACCCAGATCATAGGCCACGGCGATGTCATCGTAGTAGGCGTAGTCCTCCTCCACGTCCTCGAAAGGGTTCTCCTCGGACACGTCCAGCTCCTCGCCGGACATCGCCCTGTACAGCCACACCGACAAAGAGGCGAACTGCGCCCGGGTGATCTTCCCGGTCAGGTCGCAGTCATGGTCATACACGATATTCAAGCTGACCAGGCCCGCGTCAACGGCCTCATTCACATACTCCACCGCCCAGGAACTGGTCAGAGTACCGGAGTCCGTCACGTAAATACCGTAATCCTCCAGGGCGTCATAACTCATATCTTCGGGGCGCTCCTCGTCGGTGACCAGGATGTACATCGCGTTTTCCCCATCCGCATCCCAGAACTCGAACAGCGCGTTGGAGTCAAGTCCAAAGGCACCCATCAGGGCATCGGTGGTAATATCCCGGTAGCTTTGCTGTTCCTCCTCGTACACCGCAAGGTTGTCATGACCGTAGTTCCAGTAAAACAGGCCGTAGTAGGAGACCGTGCTGGTATCCTTGAGCGAAGTGGCCGAAGTGGGGACCAAGCCGGCTTTCTGCGTGCTGGAGTTCATCTCAAGGAGCCTTTGCTCATAGACCCCGTCGCCGTCCGAATCGGTGTAGACGAAAAAGCCGCCGCCCTGCGCATAGGTATTGTCCGGCCCAATGGTGATGGTGACGCCCAAGGGCAGCTCAAACGCCTTCACGTCGATGGCGGCAGCGGGCTCCTTGGCCTTGGTGTACGTGCCGTTGTTGGGGCTCCAGGTCACGAACTTGACGGACATGTCCTTGAGCAGGCCGTCCGTATTCTCCACATCGAGCCAGACAGACTCGCCGTTGATCGACTCCAGGGCATCGTCCCGCTCCGCCGCGAAGGCCGGGACGGTCATGCCCACACAGAGGGCAAGCGCCAGGAATACGCTCAGGATTCGTCTCTTCATGTGTCTTCTCTCCTCGTTTTCTTACAGTTTCTGTAAAGCCCTTCCCGGCATCCTGTTATAAAATACCATGAAAACAGGGCCTTGCTTTCCCAATTTTACTCCTATTTCCCACCGATTGCAATAGGCAATTACCGCAACTTGAGCCGCAGGTCCTCCCCGTAAAAGGTCAACTCCCGGTACAGCCCCTCCAGCCGCGAGGCCAACTGGGCGCCGTACTCCGCCCCGATTTCCCTGGTGGACAGGTTGCTTGAAATGATGGTGTGCCGCCCGGATTGGAGCCGGCCGTTCACCAACTCGTACAGGCTGGCCCGGGTAGAGGGCAGGTTGTGCTCGCTGCCCAGGTCGTCCAGGATCAGCAGGTCGCAGCTCAGATACCGCCGGGCGTCGTCCCTGGCCCGGCGTTCCTGCTCCATGTCCCGGGCGAAGCGGCGGTCGTCGAAGGCGCCGAACACGCTGCTGGCGGTGTCGTACACCACGGAAAATCCCCGGCGGGACACCTCCCGTGCCACGCACCCGGACAAGAAGGTCTTGCCCAGCCCCGTGCCTCCGGACAGCAGCAGGTTTTTCAGCGGGTAGTCGGGGAACTGCCGGGCGTAGCCCTCGCATACCGCCGCCACCTGCTTCATGTGCTCCCTGGGGGGGCGGTTTCCGTCCCAGGGCCGGTCACTGTACACGTCCAGCCGCAGCCGGTCGAAGTCCTGCTCGTCGGTGAGGTTCAAAAGGGCGGTGAGCGCCTTGATCTGCTCCTGGGTACACAGCTCCTTCAGGCAGACGCACATCTTCCCGTCCTCCCCCCAGCCCCGGTCCCCGCACCGGGGGCAGGCGGGCGCTCCGTCCAGCGCGTCCGGGCCGTACCCCAGCTCCGCCAGCAGCCCCGTCCGTTCCGTCTGGAGCGCCTCGCTCCGCGCCCGGATGGCGGCGATCTCCGGGCCGTCCGCCCGGATGGGCCGCCCGCCTGCGGCCAGCAGGGCCAGATCCGCCATGGTCCCCCGCAAATCGGCGTCAATCTGCCGCAGCCGGGGCTGCCTGGCGTACAGTTCCCGCTCCAGCTCATAGCGGCGGCGGTCCCGGTTGTCCCGCCTGCGCTCCAGACGGGCCAGGGCCTTTCGCATGACAGTGGGTTCATAGGACATGGGTCATCCCCCGCCTTTCTTCTGTTCTTCCAGGAATTTGTCCAGCCAGTCGGCGCTCTCCCGGATGCGCTCCTGGCTGGGTTGGAAGTCCCGGGGCTGGTTTTTACCGGGCCGGGCCCGCCGCTGGGGCGGCCTGTCCCCCGCCTCCACCTGGGCGGCGGTCTGATACCCCGCCTGCCGCCAGGACTGCAAGATTTTGTTCATGTAAGGCCAATTCATGGCCCCCTTCTGGTACACGGTGCGCTCGTAAGCCAGCCGGATCAGCTCGTCGCTCATCCCCATATCCACCCAGGCGGCGATGAACTCCCGCTCCCGCGCCACGGCGGGCCGCCGCTCGGCCACGCCCACAGCGGACAGGACGGCCCACTCCCGCCGGTCCACTCCCTCCTCCCGGCGCAGGAACTCCTCCGCCCGGTCCAGGGTGTCCAGCCCCAGCCGCTTCCAGCGGAAGGCCTCCTTCTGGAGCGCCGGCATACGGGGGCAGACGGCGGGGTTGTTTTTCTGCCGACGCTCCCGGCGGACGGCCCACCCCGTGAGCAGCAAAATCACCTCCGGGGGCAGGCCCAGGTGGTCGTACATGGTGTACAGGCATTTCAGGTCGTTGTCACTGAACACCCGGCCCAGGCGGCTCTCCATCTCCCGGCGCAGGGCCTGGAACGCCGGCTCCCGCTCCTGGGCGGCGGTGATCTCCTCCCGGCTGTACTCGGGGGGAGGGTCGTCCTGCCTGGGGGGCGGAGGGGGGGGCTCGGTCCGGGCCTCCACCAGGCCCAGGGCGGCCAGGCGCTCCCAGGCCGGGCGCAGGCGGGCGTCCTGCCAGCGCAAGCGGGCGGCGGCGCGGTCCCCATCCCCACCGCACTCCAGCAGGGCCAGGTAGAGCAGCGCCCCGTCCCCGTCGCCGGACTCCACGATGCGCCGCGCGGCCTGGGCGGACATGGACAGTATTTCATTGGGCAACAGCAGCGCGGTCATGGCGCACCTCCTCAAGGACCTTACTTTTTCTTTGAAAAGAAAGCGTAAGCAAAAAGAAACTTTTAGACAGCCCCTGCCGAAAAGGAGCATAAATTGATCCGTGTCCGGTCCTAATTTTAGTATTACTTCATTTAAAAACAGTTTAAAAGTCTTTCTTTTCGCTTCCTTTTCTTTCTCCAGAAAGAAAAGGAAGGCCCTGGCCCTTTATTCTACCTGATTTCTGCCAAAAAATCAACCGCTCCGCCAAATCCGGCGGAGCGGCCAATTTCTGCGCTCAGCTTTGAAGTTTGGATACGTCCTCTAAATAAATAGACACCTCGCCGCACTCCGGGCAGATCGCCACCCTTGGCTTGCCGACGCGCCCGCCGAATATTTTGTTCTCCTCCGTGGACAGCACCACGCCGTAGCCCGCGCCCTCCACCTTGATCGTGCAGCCCTCCTGCATCTCTGCGCCGCACCTGATACACTTCCTCATAACTGACAGCCTCCTTTGTTTGATGAGTCGTATACCCAAAAACAGGCTCGCCTGCCTCAAGCATTTTCGCCGGGTCCGGACGCCTTGAGGCAGGACCAGGCGTACGCCGACTGCCCCACGCCCCAGACGATGCACACCGCCATGGCGGGCAGGAAGCCCCAGTCAAAGAACATCCCGCCCAGGGCGAACACCACCCACAGCGCCATACAGGCGGCGCACATGGCCCGGTACGCCTTGAAGGCGCACTGGCCGATAATGAGCCGCTCCGCCTCGTCGCAGCTCTCGTACCACTTCTTTTGGAACTTGGCGTCGTACACCGAGCCCCGCTTCTCCGGGTTGAGCCGCTTGGTCAGGTCCACCAGCTTCTGCTGGAGGACCATGGGCGCGAACAGGTTCACCAGGAAGCCCGCCACCCCGCCGAAAAACATGGGGGCAGGCATCATTTGGGGCGTTCCCGCGTTGCCCACGAACCCGGCGAACAGCGCCGACAGCAAAAAGAACGCCAGCACCGTACACAGGCCGGTGATCCAGATGCAAACCGACAGCTTGGCCTCCACCTCGCCGCCGGCCGTCTCATCCTCCCCGTCCCAGGCGGAAAGCTGCTTTTTCGCGCTGAAATAGATGGGCAGGCAGACAGCGAACTCCACCACGGGCAGGGCTGCGATCAGCCATGCCGCCACATGGTTGGTAAAAAACAGCCCCAACCCGGCCAGCGCGCTGTCGAACTCCTCCAGGGACAGGCTCACCAGGGCAACCCCCAGCGCGCCCCCCAGCACAAGGCTCAGCGCCACAACCAGGATGAACCTGGGCAGGGCCTTTTTATTTTCCTGTTTGATGGGGTCGTTGTTACTTTTCATCGTTCTCCTCCTCCAGGCTGAAGATGTCCTCCACCGCCACCCCGCAGATCTTAGCCAGGGTGAGGGCCAGCGTCACCGACGGCGAGTAGTCCCCCCGCTCGATGAGGCTGATGGTCTGCCGGGACACCCCGGCCATCCGCCCCAGCTCCTGCTGGTTGACCCCCAGCGCCGCCCGGCGCTCCTTCAATCGGTTTTTCAGCACGGCCGCGCCTCCTCCCTACTCAGAGGCCGCGCCTTCTGAGGCGACAGCCTCCCAGAGCTTCCGGCAGCAGCCCCTCTTTTCCCCGGTTATGCGCGCATGGGCCTCCACAATCCTGTTGCGCACCGCCCATTTGATGACAAAATACAGCGCGCACAGCACGATCAACGCCGTCCCGCCGCTGACACCCAGCTCATTCCAGATCATGTCACATTCCTCCTGACAGTTTTCCTTGTCGTTTTGACAATTTTCTTTGTCCGTTTGACAACTTTATTTGTCATTTGTAGGATAGCATATCTGTCTCTTCCTGTCAACCCGTTTTCCATCAAAACTGTAAACTTTTTTCCGGGGGCTTGTCAGACGCCGTCGAATTTTGTAAAATGGGGAATATCACACTATCCACCCCCGAGAGGAAAGGAGAACCCATGAAAAAACGCATTGCCCTCCTGTTTCTGGCCGCCCTGCTGGCGGTCACCGCAAGCCCCATGGCTATGGCCGCCACCGACCGGGGCTCCCCCTTCGCCGACCTGCCCGAGGACCACTGGTCCTTCCCTTACGTCTACGACCTGTACACTCAGGGCGTGGTGGGCGGCTATCCCGACGGCACCTTCCAGCGGCAGAACCACGTCACCTGGGGCGAGACCTTCAAGCTGATCCTGGGCGCCATCGCCGCGGAGGTCCCCGAGCGGGAGCCGGACCAGCACTGGGCCTATTCCTATATCCAGCCCGCCCTTGACAACAGGCTGCTTTACTCCTTCTTTGAAGAGTATCTGGACGACTACCCTACCCGGCTGGACGTGGCCCGCATGGCCGCCCGGTCGTTGGACCTGACCGATATCTCCGGCGAGAGCCCCTATGAGGACTGCGACGACGGCTACGTTGTGGAGCTGTTTGAGAAGGGTATCATGGAGGGCACCATGGAGTCCGACGGCATCCGCCGGTTCTACCCCGACCAGTACATTACCCGGGAGGAGATCGCCACCGTGGTGTGGCGGATGATGAACGTGGACGTCACCGAGGGCATGTTCCGTTTCAACAACTACTGGTTGGACCTGCTGGACAGCGTGCCCCTCACCGCCTTCACGGCGGAGCAGTTCACCAAAGACGCCAGGGACCGCCTGACCTACTCCGGCGGCTACTTCACCCGGGGCATCGACGTATCCGGCCACAAGGGCGAGATCGACTGGAACGCGGTGGCCGCAGACGGCATCGACTTCGCCATCATCCGGGCGGGCAACCGGCTCTACGGCAAGGACAGCAGCGCGGCCATCTGCGACGACTCCTGGTTCGACCGCAACATGCAGGGGGCTATCGCCGCCGGGATGGACGTGGGGGCCTACTTCTTCTCCAGCGCCATCACCGTGGAGGAGGCGCTGGAAGAGGCGGATTTCTTCCTGGCCAAGCTGGAACCCTACCGGGAATATATCACCTACCCCGTGGTGTGCGACTGGGAGTTCCTGGGCGGCGCCCAGTCCCGGGCATACAGCGTGGACGCGAAAGTCATCACCCAGTGCGTGGCCGCCTTCTGCCAGCGGGTGGAGGAGGCCGGGTATCAGCCCATGTTCTACTTCAACGAGTACTGCGGCTATGTCAAGTTCGATCTGAGCAAACTCACCCAGTACCAGTTCTGGTTCGCCCAGTACGCCGACCAACCCACCAGCCTCTATCACTTCCAGATGTGGCAATACTCCTCCAAGGGTAAAGTGGCAGGTATCAGCTCCGACGTGGACATGAACCTGTGCTTCGTGCCCTATCCCAACGCCGTCCGCCGCCCCGGCGTGACCCCCGAGGCCCCGCCCGAGCCCGCGCCCACCAGCTATCTCCCCTCCGTTCCCCTGGAACCGTGACAAACAAGCCCGTCCCCATTCAGGTGGGGACGGGCTTGTTTCACGCCGTTTGACGGTTCAGGGCCCCGGGCCGCCGGGAGCGCTCTTTTCCCCGCTGTTGACGATGTAGATTCCAAGGCTCACCAGCACCAGCGACGCCGCGCACTGGAGCAAGGAAATCTTCCCACTCTCCCGGAGGAAAACCGCCGAGAAGATCACGCCGGTGATGGGGGAGACAAACCCGAAGGCGGAGAGCTGCGATACCCTGCTGGATTGCAGCAGCACGCCCCACAGGGTGAACGCCGTGATGGGCATGACCACCATATAGGCGAACAGCGCGTATCCGGCCGGACCGGCGGTGTGGACGGCGCCGCCGAAGGCAAAGCCCGCCGCAGCCAGCATCACGCCCCCCAGCAAAAACTGATAGGCCATCAGCACCAGCACATCCTCCCGGGGCGTGTACTCCTTAATCATCGCGTAGGACGCCCCGCAGGAGATACAGGCCACCAGCAGCGCCCCCTCCCCGGCCAGGGACACGCCGGCGGCCACGCTCCCCTGGGAGATGTTGATGAATATGACCCCGGCAAAGCCCAGGGCGCAGCCCACCAGCTTCCTCATGGTGAGCTTTTCCTGGCGAAAGACCAGGCAGGCCACCAGAATGGAGAAAAAGTTGTTCAGGCTCCCCAGGATGGAGGCGTTCACCCCCGACACATGGGTCAGGCTGATGTAAAAAGAGAGCTGCTGGATGAAGGTCTGGACCAGGGCAAGCTTCAGCACCATGCCCCAGGAGATCCCCTTGGGGCGCAGAAAGCGCCTGTTTTTTACGGTGCCGAAGGCGATCCCCACCGCGCCGCACAGGATGTAACGGATTCCGGCGAACACGGTCAGCGAGGCGGTGTCCCGGTCGGTGAGGTGAAAGTACTGGTAGCTGACCTTGATAACCGGGGTGATGCTCCCCCAGAGCACGCAGCAGAACACGGCCAGCAGGATCACGGCGCTTTGGGAAAATGTGGTGGTCTGTCTATTCATGGCGGGTTCCACACGCTCCTTTGTTCCTGTGTTGACAAAGTTTCAAAAATTGTTTACTATACTTTCATCAATACCTGTGCAGGGAGGACAGTTTAGCATGGTAAGGCGAGGGAACACCCCCACCCGCAAGGACGTTGCCAAACTGGCCGGCGTCTCCGAAACCGTGGTTTCGTATGTTCTGAACAACAACCGGTATGTGGCGAAGGAAAAGCGCGAACGGGTGCTGGACGCGGTGGAGCAGCTCAACTATCGCCCCAATAACGTGGCGTTGGCCTTGAAAGGGAAGCGGACCAACCACATCCTGTTCATCTGCGACAACATCTCCAACGAATACTTCGGCGGGCTGGTGGAGGAGATGGCCCGGCTGGCGGCGGACCGCGGTTACCTCATCTCCCTGATGGGCAGCCGCAACGACGAGAGCTTCGTTTCCCAGGTGTGCAGCCGGGTCTTTGACGGCATTGTCATCAGCTCCACCAGCTTTGAGGAGAAGTATGTCCTCCGGCTGATTAACACCGGCACCCCGGTGGTGCTGCTGATGAACCGGGAGTATGACAACATCTCCGGGAGGGCGGCCAAAATTTATACCGGCATCCACGACGGCATCAAGGAGTGCGTGGAGCTGCTGTACAAGATGGGCCGCCGCCACATCGTCTACATCGACCGGGTCAGCAAAAAGCGGCATTTCAGCACCATGGACGACTGGCGCTATAACGGTTTTATCACCAAAATGCAGGAGTGCGGCCTCAAGGTGACCAAGGACAACGTGATCGTAGGCTATGAAACGGAGGACGAGCTGTACCAGGCCTTGCGGGCCAAGCTCAAGGCGGGCTTGCAGGTGGACGGCATTGTGGGGCGCAACGACAGCTTGGCCTGCCTGGCCATGGCGGCGGTAAAGGACTGCGGGCTGCGCATTCCCGAGGACACCGCCGTTCTGGGCTTCGACAACTCCCGCCTGAGCCGGTACTCCTCGCCGGGGCTGTCCAGCGTGGAGCTCAACCGGCCCGCCATTGCCCAGGCCATCATGGACGCCTTCGAGCAGATGGACAACGACGGCGAGCCCCCTGTCATCTACTTCAAGGGCCACATTGTGGAACGGGAGAGCACCAAAATGGAATAGGGGCGGCTCCGGCCCTCGGACCGCGCCCCCTGAATATGACGACAGCACAGGCTTATGGCGGCACGGTTGCCATAAGCCTGTGCTTGTTCCTGGTCCGTGTCCGGCTCGGCCTCAGATTTTGATGACCTCCACCCCCAGAATCCGGGCCACGGCCTCCATATCGTCCACGATATCCTCCCAGACCACGCTGTAGTGATGGGCCACGCCCTCCCGCATGATGGCGTCGATGACGCTGCGGACAGGGGGTTCCACCGCCACGTTGACCATACAGCCGGGCGTGTACATGTCGGTGGGGACGGCGGCGCCGCCGATGAGGAACAGCTTGTACTTCCCGCCGATGTTGCAGAACCTGGAGATGGTCACCGGCCCCTCCTTGAGCGCCGCACGGAAGGCGGAGCCCTTGTTGTACAGGGGGTGGTCGCACAGCGTCGCGCCGCACCCCTTGCCGTGCAGCGAAGGGGCGGCGTTTCCGCAGTGCCAGAAGGTCAGGTAGTTGCCCTCCTCGTTGATGTCGATGAGATCGGTGATGAAGTTGGCCTTGCCGGTCAGGGCGCACTGCGCCGCCATGGCCAGGGCCACGTCCACATCCCCCTCGCAGGCGATGGAGTAGCCGTCATCGGCCAGCCGGCCCAGCACGGCGCAGGGGACTGCGTTCAGGTTGCCCATCTCCGGCCAGCACTTGATGACGCCGTAGGCGTAGTTTTGCTCCTCCATCAACTGTTTCAGGGTCAGGTAGAGCCTGGAGTGGTTCTTCTGGTACTCGCCGATGAAGTCGTCGCCAAAGGGGAAGGTATTGCGCACATAGGCCAGGTCCTTGTCCAGCGCCTCCCGGTCCACCTCCTGCATCCGGTCGAACACCACCTTCAAATCGGTCTCCTCGATGGTCAGGCCGAAGGTCTTGCGGATCAGGCCTTCGTCAAAGGCCGAGTTGTAAAACGCAGTGGGCCGGTAGCCGAACAGCCCCAGCGTGCCGCCCCGGAGCTTTTTCACGGCGGCGTACGCCTTGATGTAACTGAGGATCCTGCCCTTGGCCTCCTCGGACTCCAGCCCGCCGTATATGGTCTGGGGGTGGTGGCCCAGACGCTGGAGGGAAGCGCTGTTCATGGTCATGGCCACCAGGGCGTTGGACAGCAGGCGGCCGCCGTGGACGTCCGGCTCCCGGGGGGCCCACAGGATCAGGGGGAGCTTCAGCCGCTCGGCGATATTCGTGCTGACGTCGTCCCCGGTGAACGCGCCGTAGAGCATGATGACCACGTCCACGTCCGCGGCCCGGAACGCGGCGACGGCCTCGTCGATCCCCGCCGGGGAATCGACGATATGGTCAAAGGCGACAATCTCGGCGTCTCCGGCGTGTTCTTTCAGCCAACAGCCATACTCCTGGTTGCGCTGGACGGGCAGCTCCCGCGGCCAGCGGCCGGACACGGTGGTGATAAATCCTACCTTCAAGCAGCTCATAATTTGTACCTCCCAGTATCCATTCGAGTGTATGAAAAAGTTGTAAATACATCTGCCGCCGCATACGGCAGATTTCCCAGTGCTTCCCATAATAGCACCCGTCTTTGTACAAGTCAACCATTTTTCGCGCCGTTTATCATCAAAATTTTTACAATAGGTATTGACAAATCTTGGGGCTGTTGCTATACTGGTCACAATAGGGCAGCGGCAGTAGTGGTGTGTTATCTTCAAAAAGTGACACATTTTTTATTATTCCAAGTATACACACGAGTGTAAAAGGAGAGGTTTATCATGCTAACCACCAATCTCGCAGAAATGCAAAAGGCCGCGAAGGAGGGCTACGCCATCCCCGCCATCAACACCCAGGGCGGCAGCTACGACATCATCTGGGCCATCTGCAAAGCCGCCGAGGAGCTGAAATCCCCCATCATCCTGGCCCACTACGTGGCCACGGGCGCCTATTCCGGCCATGACTGGTTTGTACAGGTGGCCAAGTGGTGCGCAAACAAAGTCTCCGTCCCCGTGTCCATCCACCTGGACCACGGCGACGGCTTCGACATCTGCATGGAGGCGCTGAAGCTGGGCTTCACCTCCGTGATGATCGACGGCTCTACCAAGCCCATTGAGGAGAACGCAGCCATGACCCAGGAGGTGGCCAAGGTGGCCCACGCCTTTGGCGTCCCCGTAGAGGCAGAGATCGGCGAGCTCCAGCGGCTGGACAACGGCGTGGTGCTGGAAAACAGGAACATCGCCGACCCGGAGCAGGTGAAGCAGTTCCTCTCCCTGTGCAACCCCGACACGCTGGCCATCGGCATCGGCAACGCCCACGGGTACTACAAGGGCAAGCCGGACATCAAGCTGGAAGTGCTGGAGGCGGTACGGAAGTTCTCCGACATCCCCTTGGTGCTCCACGGCTGCACCGGCATGGAGGAGAGCGTCATCAAAGACGCCATCAAGCTGGGCGTGGCCAAGATCAACTTCGGCACGGAGGTGCGCTATAAGTACGTTCAGCACTATGAGGAGGCCCTCAAGACGATGGACCACCAGGGCCACTCCTGGAAACTGTCCCAGTTCGCCTGCAACGCGCTGGCCGAGGACATCAAGAACATCATCCGACTTTCTGGAAGCGAGGGGAAGGGATAATGGCAGTCAACATTTTAGTGGCCCACGGCGGCGGGCCCACCCCGGTCATTAACAGCTCCCTCCAGG
>CANOYV010000015.1:0-56004 GCA_947571605.1 uncultured bacterium
TCACTTTTTGCGCTTTGCCTGACTTTTACCTGCTTTAATCAGCGCTTCCTTAGATGATTTTGTGGTTGACGACCAGGGTAAGAGCTGATATACTTAAGTATACTACTTGAGTATATCGGCTCTTTTGTTATACGGAGGTGCTGGAGTTGGATTATGTTTATCGGTTTCCTGTCGTAAGAGGAATTCAAGCCAGCAAAGAGTATTATATAGGAATGGTTCCGCTCAAAATGCTTATGCGGTTGTTCCCAGCAGAAGAAGAGCATGTATTGCCCGAATTTCGTGCGCAAAGGAAATTAAACACATCCAGAATTCCCATAATCAGCCGTTACATTTTGAACAATCGAGACAGCTATGTATTCTCCGCGTTGGCTGCGTCTATTGATGGAGATTTTCGCTTTTATTCCAGTGAGGGTAATGCCGACACGGGAATTTTACAGGTTTCTATGGAGGCGCGTTTTTTGATCAATGATGGACAGCATAGAAGAGCGGCAATCCAGACTGCGCTTCAGGAAGACGAATCTCTGGGAACCGAAACGATTCCTGTGGTTTTTTTCGCTGATGCGGGATTGTCCAGAAGTCAGCAAATTTTTACAGATCTTAATAAGCATGCCGTAAAGACTTCTAATTCCATTTCTGAGTTGTATGATTCCCGCGACACATTGGCTGTCATAACTAGAAATGTAGTTGCTAAGATACCTTTTTTAGATAAATTTACAGACAAGGAAATTGATAATTTGGGAAAATATTCGTCAAGCCTTTTCTCACTTAACACATTCTATAAAGCGAATAAGAAAATACTCCATAACAGTGTCCCCATAGTAGATGCCGAGAGCTTTTTAGTGGATTTTTGGAGGCTCATTTCGCACAATATGCCCCAGTGGTTAGAACTGGAACGCAAAGAAATCAGCAAAGTTGACCTTCGAGAGAAGTATATTGCGACTCAGGCGGTGGTGGTTCTGGCACTTGGGCGAATCGGCGCACAGCTCTATCAGTGCCACGAATATGAACCCGCTATAATTCTCCAAAACCTTCAAAGTGTTAACTGGAGAAGAAATGCGCCGGAATGGAAATCCCGTGCGATTGGCCCTACTGGCCGTATGATTACCGGTGATTATGCTGTTAAAATGATTGGAAACTACTTGAAAACAGTTGTGGGATTGCCATTGTCGGAAGATGAGAAGCATCTGGAAGAAAAGTTTCTTAATGCAAAAAGATAGGTGAAATTTATGCCTGAACAGACAAATCGGCATCCTTCTGGAATTACAATATCCAAAAATGCAATTGAGGGATTAATGGAAACGGTTGGAAACCTCTATCTGGCAGACGGAATCCCCTGGGTAATTGGTTATTCCGGAGGAAAGGACAGCACAGCCACCCTTCAACTTGTTTGGATGGCGTTACAAGAGCTTCCGTTAGAAAAGCGGAATAAACCAGTTCATGTGATTAATACGGATACTTTGGTAGAGTCGCCCGTTGTGGCAAAGTGGGCACGGAATTCTCTTAAGCGTATGGATGCTGCTGCTGGACGGGAGGGGCTCCCCTTCAAAACCCACAGGTTAATTCCAGAGGCGAACAATACCTTTTGGGTCAATTTATTGGGCCGTGGTTATCCCTTTCCCCGTAGAAAATACAGATGGTGTACAGACCGCCTAAAAATCCAGCCAGTAAATAAATTTATTAAAGAGAAGATTGCCCAGCATGGGGAGGTCATTCTTGTCTTGGGGACAAGAAAAGCGGAAAGTGCAAATCGGGCAAAAACCATGGCCTATTACGAGAAGAAAAGAGTTCGTGAGTTGCTAAGCCCAAATCCAACTTTGGCAAATGAGTTAGTATTCTCTCCTCTGTCTGAGTGGACAGATCATGATGTATGGTTCTTCCTCATGCAGTATAAGAATCCCTGGGGGTACTCCAATCAGGAGTTGCTGACGCTGTACCGTGGTGCTACCGCAGATCACGAATGTCCGCTTATGGTCAGCCAAGACCTGCCAACTTGCGGCAAAAGCCGCTTTGGATGCTGGGTGTGTACGATGGTCGAAAAAGATAAATCTATGGAGGCGATGATCACCAATGACGATGAGAAAGCTTGGATGACACCATTATTGGAATTCCGCAACGAATTTGGTGACGAAAAGAGAGATCGTGAGCGGAGAAGTTTCCGCAAGATGGGCGGTTTTTTGCAAGGCTCCTATGGGCAACTTCACCATGGCCCATATTTGCGGGAGTATCGCACAAAATGGCTGAGAAAGTTATTAAGAATGCAGACGGAAATCAATCGCAATGGTCCGGAAGAATTCTCAACCCTCGAACTGATTACGTTGCCGGAACTGCGTGCCATTCGTAGGATCTGGGTATTTGATAAACACGAATTTGAAGATTGTCTTCCAAGTATTTACAAGGAAGAAACGGGCAAAGAATTCTCTGATCCCGAATGGATTGGTTCCGAGGTGTTTGGGAGAGAAGAGTGGGGAATTCTGAAAGAACTCTGCGAAGTGGAGCAGGCAGAGCACGGGGAAGAGTTGCTTTTCGAGATGATGTATAGCTTGATTGATCTGGAAAATAGAGCGAATTCGCTCCATCGTCGGAAGGGAATTTTGGACTCACTTCAAAGTTGCATTTCCCATACATTTTATCGGGATGAAAATGATGCCTTACAATACTACCAGGAGCGGCTTTTGCGAAAGAAGGCTTTAGGAGGGAAATATGATGAAAAGTTCTTTGCCCATGTCCGGGATGAGGGCGAAGAATTTACATTAGACGATCCGGAATCTGGAAATGAGGCTAAGGTATGATCATAACAAAGCTTGTTCTGCATAATTTTGGGGTTTATGCAGGGACGAACCAGTTTCAATTTCAAAATAAGAAACCAATTGTTCTCATTGGAGGCATGAATGGGCGAGGGAAGACAACCTTCTTGGAAGGGGTTCTTCTGGCACTATATGGTTCAAATTCATTTGCATATACGGAAAGCAGCTACCATGCTTATGGGCAATATCTGAAATCCTTTGTCAACAAAGCTGACGGTACGTTATTTTCTTATATAGAGCTATCGTTCAGAATGTCGGAAAAGGCTGGCGAGCAGTATACAGTCCACCGGGAATGGTCTGGTTCCGGGCAGCGGATACACGAAAAGATAGCAGTTCAAAAAGATGGCGCGGAAGATCATTTTTTAACAGAAAACTGGCCTATGCTGATTGAAAGCATTCTTCCTAGCGGATTGTCAAATTTCTTCTTTTTTGACGGAGAAAAAATTGCGGAACTTGCGGTAGAAGATACAAATGCGCAGATGAAGGATTCTATTCGGGCGTTACTTGGGGTTACTGTACTGGACCGACTTGAAAATGACCTGAGCCGTATTGTGGCGAATACTACAAAGGCATCTACAAGTGTGTTTGATCTCAATGAATTAGAGCGGCTCCGCAGCCAGAAGGATTATGCTGAAAATAGTCTTCAGCTTGCCGATGAAGAGATTTCTGTATTGGAGCAGCAGCTTTTAGATAATAGAAAGGCTTTGGAAAAAGTACGAAATATCTATTATGCAAGAGGAGGAGGCACCGCAACCCAACGGCAGGATTTGTTTAAAGAGAAATTGGCGATAAATGCGCAGGCAAAACAGATAGAAGATGATTTGCTCAATGCGGCAGCAGGGGAACTGCCGTTTTGTCTAATTCGTGATATGTTGGAAGAAATTTGTGTCCAAGCAGAGAAAGAGCATGAGCAAAGTGTAACAAGATCTGCCCTTGATAAAATTAGTTTCATGTCAGAACAGTTTCTTGCCTTCCAACAAACTGATTCAGCATCCATTCAGCATTTTATTGATTTTATGAAATGCTCAGCGGAGAAGGAGTACATTGAACCAATTTATAAACTGACTGATCAGGCATGGTATCAGGCAAAACACTTGCAAAAACATCAACTCAAAAATGCACGGAAGCGCACTGCAAATATGATGGCTCAATTCCAGAACCTACGGGAGCAAGAGAGCAAAATAGATAGCTATTTATCCGTTGATATCGATGAAAGTACCTTGACACGCATTTATAAAAAAATAAAGGCTTTAGAGCAGACTGAAATTGATCTTTCTGTCCAATTAGAGGCAAAAAGAAAAAGGCGTGTTTCTCTCCATAGTGAAGCAATCCGAACAAATACGGACTATAACCGCTTTGCTGAATCAGTGCTTAAAAACCTTGAAAGCAGCGATGACTCCAATAGAATTGCAAACTATTCTCAAAGGGCGATTCGTGTCCTTGAAAAATATCGAATCTGTTTACAGAAAAATAAAGCGGATCTGCTGGCTAAGACAATGACAGATTGCTACAAAAAGATTGCCAGTAAGAAAAACTTGATCGACCGAATTAACATGGATCCAGTTTCGCTGGATTTTCAATATATTAATGCAGAGGGAGAAGTTGTGCCTAAAGCGTCCCTGTCAGCTGGAGAGAAGCAATTGATGGTGATTTCTCTTTTATGGTCATTGGCAATTTGCTCAAAATGGAAATTGCCCGTTATTATCGATACGCCGCTTTCACGGTTGGATTCCATTCACAGACTTGCCTTAATTACCTCATACTTTCCACATGCCAGTGATCAAACGATTATTCTTTCTACTGACTCCGAAATCAATCAATACTATTATGAGGCGATGAAGGAAAGTGTCGGCGATGAATTTACACTTGTTTATGATGAGGAACGAAAATGTTCTGTCATAAAAAAGGGATATTTTGTAGGTGCACAGTTATGCTTGTAAAGCAAATTAAACTATCAAGTCAATCCAAAGAACGGCTCTCCAGGCTAAAGGGGAAGACTGGAATCAAAAATTGGAATACTTTATGCAGGTGGGCACTTTGCTATTCACTGAGCGAAAATACGGTTCCGACGGACCTTCCAATCAATGCCGACAGTAATGTCGAAATGTCTTGGTTTACGTTTGCCGGGGAGTACGGTGAGTTATACGAGGCAGCTGTGAGGGCATGGTGTATAAAAATGGGTTTTTCGGCAGATGATGTTACGGCGGCTAAGTATTTTAAACTCCATTTGGAACGCGGAATTGCTCACCTTGCTGGGACAGGGGTTATAAAGAGCTTGAGTGATTTGCTCAATCTTGCAATCGAGGTATGACGATGAGTATTTACTTAGATTACAACGCATCTGCTCCCATTGATCCGAACGTCTTACAATATATGATCGATATATACCAGAATCACATCGGTAACGCAGACAGCCGCACCCATGACCATGGCGAGGACGCTAGGAGTCTGGTTGAGGTAGCCCGTGGATACGTCGCATCCCTGTTTGGAGTGAAGAAGGATGAGACTTTTTTTACAAGCGGAGCAACGGAAAGCAATAATATTGCAGTTTTAGGCCTAAAAGACTATGGACTAAAAAGTGGTCGCAGACATATGGTTACAACTGCAATTGAGCATAAGGCAGTTCTTGGTGCTATGAAACACTTGGAAGCTGAAGGCTTTGAGCTTGATATGGTCAACCCCAATTCAGACGGCTATATTTCTGCGGCAGATATCCTTTCAAAAGTTCGTAGCGATACTCTGGTGGTCAGCGTCATGCATGTAAACAATGAAACTGGTATGATTCAGCCTGTTGATCAGATCGGTGCAGCACTTTCGGGAACAGAGACCCTGTTTCATATAGATGCTACACAGAGTGCAGGGAAATTAGTGCCGGAGATACAAAATTTGCAGTATGATCTTATGTCTTTCAGCGGTCATAAGATTCACGCTCCCCAGGGAATTGGTGGACTGATTCTCAAAAGGAAACATTATCGTCTTCCCCCTGTTTCTCCGATTATGTTTGGCGGAGCACAGGAGCATGGCATTCGCCCAGGAACGCTGCCAACGGCATTGATTGCCGGACTTGGAAAAGCTTGCGAAATCGCCGAGCAGAATTATGATTCTAATCAGAGGTATAACACTAATATTAAATCCAGGCTATTAGAACTGCTCGCCGCATCCGGTGTGATGTATGAATTTAATGGGAGTTTGGAACATTGTGTACCCACAACATTAAATGTCAGCTTTTTGGGAATTTCGTCTGAGGCATTGATGCTTGCAGTAAGGCAGTATTGTAGTATAGCAAATGGATCAGCGTGTACGTCCGCCAACTATCAGCACAGTCATGTCCTTTCGGCAATGGGACTTTCTGGCGAGCGAATTGAAAGCGCTGTCCGAATTAGCTGGGACGCAGATATTTGTGAAGATATGCTTTTTCTTGAATTTTCTAACATGCTGAACATAGTACGCGGTTTTGCATCTGTTTAATAATTCCTCCCAGTGTCTCATTCAAGAGGAGAACCGCCTATGATCTTTACAAAGATTTGTCTTTGAAAAATCTTTAAATATTTCCCCTTGACAAATCTTTCCGCAGATGTTATACCCTCCGACGCAGCGATATTATTGGAAATTGTTGTCTTACTTTGGTTTTCATACATGCAGGCTTTCTCGAAAGAGATTGGATTTCATTTACAGGCTTATCGCTGTACCCCAGGCACTTTTGTGTCTGGGGTACAAGTAAATGACCATCCAATCGGATACTTTTCGGGGAAGCCTGCGACGATTTCAGTTTGAATGAGCGGGCCAAGAGAAGCCATACGACACAGCGCCGAGCAGGGTTGCCTGTCAGGAACCGGATTGGGTAGAACGGCAAATTCCCAGCGAACGCTCACAAAATTCAAACTGAAAGGAATGGTGATTTGAAAAACACAAAAACCGAATACACAAGTGACCAGCGGACACCTGTCGTCCTGCCAGAGATGGAACAGCTGCTCCCGCCTCTAAGCGTGGAGCAGTTTTCTGCGTTAGAAAGAGATGTATTGGAAAATGGATGCTATGCTCCCATCATCGTCAACGAGAGCATGGAGATCGTCGACGGGCACAATCGCTTTCGAATCTGTGAGAAGCATGGGCTGCCATTCAAAATGATGGTGTTCTCTTTCGCTGACCTGCTGGAGGCCAAACAGTGGGCAGTGGAAACACAGCGGAACCGGAGAAATCTGTCTATGTGGGAGCTGGGACAAATTGCCCTGAAGCTGAAGCCGGATTTGGAGCTGGCGGCAAAAAGCAATCAGGGGCTCCGCACCGACCTTTCGGTGAATTCACCGAAAGGTTATGCTCCTACGGATACCCGCAAGGAAATGGCTCTGGCCGTCGGCATTGGGGAGCAGTCTATGTCAACGCCAACCTGAAAATGTCGATTTTCGCCGAAACAGAATGTCATTTTTCGGCGGTCAGCATAGTGGTGTATACAGCCCTTATACACAGTCTCACTTGCTGGCTTGAAGCCCGTCAAGCCCTGATTTATCAGCTTGTCTTGGGCTTGACGGGCGAAAACGGCAAGTATAATTATTCAAGGGCTGTACACCTTTACCCGCCATTTTTCGACATTACCTGTTCGGCGAAAAACTACAAAATCGCACCGGCGCTGACAGTCTATGGGCAGAATCGCGCATCTGACTGAGAACGCCCCGCAGACACTGAAAAAAGCCCTGGACAGCAACGTAGTCTCTATCAACCGCGCCTGGGAAATCATGAAAACTGTCCAACAAATGCCGCCAGAGGCACGGGACGATCTGGCGGTTGAAATGCTGTCGGCTGTTCGAGAAGTGGAGCAGTTAGACGCAGAAGCGGAGCGTAGAGGAAAAACTGCGAGGCTTTTCTGCAAAGTCTACGAAAAAGCGGTACTTTTGACCCCTGCAGTGGAAAATGTTCGTGATTGGGTGACGGGCACCCGTATGAGGCCGGATGAAATCGAGGATTCTATCAAGGAATCCTATGAACTGGCCCAGACCTTCCAGACAATTGGGGATGTTCTGAAAATGGAAATACTGCCGCGTTATTAAGGCATTTTATGCGAAAGCTGGGGGTTCAGCGTAACCCCCAGCCTTTATTTTTAGGAGAACGCAGGTGTCACCGTGGACCCCGAGATAGTGGCAAGCTGAACCAAGCCGATTGGGCCCCATTCGGCCTGGGTGGAGCTGCTTTTCTGTCTGGAGACGGCCCCAGCGGGGCCGGAGAACAATTCGCCGCCTCGCGGCGAATTGTCGCAAGCATAGCAAAAATGTACATTTCGCGCGCTTGCAGGGGGAACATCCCCCTGTCCCCTATGCCGCCTGCGGGCGGAAACTGAACCTGGAACAGTCTCTGGATACTGCCCAGGCAGGCAAATCCCCCTCTGTCCGCCCTTTTGAGGCCCCGTGTGAGCCTTACCGGCAAGCATGGGCCAACAACCCATACAAGGAAACAAGCGCCCCTGACAGGGCGCATATATAGGAATTTTAACGTTTCTTACTGGTGAAATCGAATTGGTCAAACTGTCATGAAAGGAGGCTTCGGCCATAGACAAGCTAATTCACCTGCCCTTTTTCTGAATATTTCCGCGCATAAGAAGCACGAAAAGAGCGGAAAATACTTCCAAATATTCACGAAGAAGGGACGGGATACTCCAGTTGGAGATCAATAAGCATGAAGACTTAGGGCTGGTAGATATCTGGCTCTCACGGGAGGACCAGACCAGCCAGGAAGTACAAGATCGTCTGCGGGAACTGTATCGCAGATGCAAGGAAGAAAAATATACCGTGGCGGTGTTCTATTCCGGGCAGAAGGATCTGGCGGAAGAGACCAGCGCCCTGCTTCGCTATAACCGCCGCCGCTCCGCCGAGCAAGCCGTCCAGCGGGAGAAGACCCGAAAGCGGCAGGCCTCCCGATGAGACATGCGAGGCGTTTCAAAACTGTCCAGCAATTCAGGTTGCGTTTTTCTGCGGGGCGTGATACAATATTATCTGCTAATACGGGATAAAAATTGATGCTATTTGACAAAGGAGCGTGGAGCCGTGATTGAACGCTTTGACATCGCCGGATACTGCCGCATCTCTGTAGACGAGGAGCTGGACCGGGACAACACCTCCATCGAAAACCAGAAAGCCATCATCGCGGACTTCGTGAAGCAAAAATTCCCAGGCAGCATCTTGACCTTCTACGAGGACCGGGACCGCTCCGGCTACACCTTCGAGCAGCGGGAGAACTACCAGACCATGCGGCGGGAGCTGGTGAGTCACAAAAAGGACATCCTCATCGTCAAAGACTTCTCCCGCTTCTCCCGCCGGAACAGCCGCGGTCTGGTGGAGCTGGAAGACCTCCGAGACGCCGGAGTCCGCATCATCTCCATCGGGGAGAACGTGGACTTTCCCAACGACGACGATTGGCTGAAAATTCAATTTACCTTCATCATCAACGAGATGCCCGTCACCGACACCAGCAAAAAAGTGAAAACGGTTATCAAGCGCCGCCAGCAGGACGGCAAATGGATTTGCGCCGCCCCCTACGGCTATATTGTCAACAAGCGGCAGGAGTTTGAGGTTGTCCCCACAGAGGCGGAAATTGTCCGTCGGATTTTCCAGCTCTACATCGACGGCTGGGGCTACAAGAAAATTGCTAACCAACTCACGGATGAGGGCGTCCCCACCCCCCGCATGGCGGAACGGGACCGCAAGGAGGCTGCAGGGGAGAATTACCGCCGCGCGGTTAAGCCCGCCTGGGCCATCGTGACCGTGCAGGGCATCATCGACAATGACTTCTACATCGGGACTCTCCGGCAGGGGAAATACACCCGCAAGAAAATCAACGGCAAAGAGGTCAAGCGGGACGAGTTGGACCACATCGTCATTGAGCACCATCACCAGGAAATCATCGACTATCGAACCTTTGCCACCGCCCGCGCCCTGCGGGAGAGCCGCTCTACCGCCCACTACCGGGGCCAGAAAAAGTATGACAACGTATACTCCGGCTTCTTGGAGTGCGGCGACTGCGGTTCCCCCATGTTCGCCATGAGCCGCCGGGACATCAAGGACGCCTACCGCTGCGGCACCTATCACCGCCGGGGGCTGAAGGGCTGCACCAGCCACCACATCCGGGTGGACAAGCTGGACGAGCTGTTGAAAGTTTACGTTCAAAAAGTGAAAGACAATTCCGCCGCCATGCTGGACCGTCTCAACGCGGATCTTGAAAAAGAAGCGGAGGACGTAGCGGAGACGGAGCAGAGCGCTGCCAATCTGGAAGCAGTGCTGGCAGACCTCCAAGAGGAGCTGAAAGCCACCAAGCGCCAGCGTATCCGGGACATTATGAAGCACCCCGACCAGGAGGAGACCCTGGAGGAAACCTACGACGAGTTGGAGAGCGACCTCCTCCGCCGCATCGAGGGTATCCAAAACCAGATTGCCATGACAGTAGACAAGCGCAACACCATCATCCAGGTCAACCGAGCGGCCAAAACAGCCATGGAGGTTTTTGACGACATCCTGTCCAAGCCCAAGCTGGACCGGAATGACCTCCAGCTCATTATTCAAAAAATCAGGGTTTACGAGGATCACATTGAAGTCCAGCTCCAGGCCGACGTGGACAGCATCCTGCGCAGTGGGACCCTCCCGGAGGAAAAGCCGGAGGCCGTGGCGGCGATGGCCCCCGTCAGCGACCACCCCTATGAAATCCAAATCACCCAGGAGAGCGGCAAACACGCCGAAAAGATTTTTACTGTCAAAGTTATCAGCAACGGCGACCCCTTGGAGATTTACACGGACCGTGAGGGCGGCGTCATTTTCAAAAAATACTCTCAATTGGGCGACGTGTCCGACTTCGCAGCCCAACTCTGCGACACCATCAGCCGGGTGGCGGGCTTGCCCGCCGTGATCACCGACCGGGACAGCGTCATTGCCGCCGGAGGCATGCCCCGCAGGGAGGTGGTGGACAAGCGCGTCTCCCCTCAGGTGGAGCAGGTGATGGAGGAGCGCCGTAGTGTCCAGACCGACCAGCCCATGCCCCTGTGCGACGGTGGGGAGAAGTACCGGGTGCTTATCGCCGTGCCCATCCTGTCCGAGGGGGATGTGCTGGGCTGCGTGGCCTTTGTGTCCGACGGGGACGCCCCCGCCCTAGGCGAGGTGGAGCTGAAGCTGGCCCAGACGGTGGCCGGCTTTCTGGGCCGCCATATGGAGAGCTGAACTGATCCGGCCCGTATGACCGCAAAAACTCCCGTGCCCCGGTGGGTGCGGGAGTTTTTGATTGCCTTTTTTCCCGGGAAATGGTATGATGAAAGCGATCTAATATTTGTGATAAAGGGAGCGAGACGATGGAACACAGTGGTTGGGAGCGGTACTACCCCCGCCCGCAGCTCCGGCGGGACAGCTTTTTCCCCCTGAACCGAGGCTGGACGCTGAACGGAAGGCCCATCCAAACGCCTTGGCCGCCCCAGGCCCCGCTGTCCGTTTGGCAGGGAACGGCGGGGGATGTGCTGTGGTATGAGACGGCGTTCACCCTCCCGGAGGGCTTCGCCCCCAAGGACTATCGGGTGCTGCTCCACTTCGGGGCGGTGGACCAGGTGGCGGAGGTCATAGTCAACGGCGTTTCCCTGACGCGCCACGAGGGGGGGTATCTGCCCTTCTCTGCGGATGTCACCGCCGCCCTGCGCCCGGGGGAGAACCGGCTGGAGGTGAAGGCCGTGGACGCCCTCAGCCACGACTACCCTTACGGAAAGCAGCACAAGCGCCCCCACGGCATGTGGTACACCCCCGTGTCCGGTATCTGGCAACCGGTTTGGCTGGAGGCCGTCCCGGACAAGGGCGCGGTGCGCTCTGTGCGCCTCACTCCGGACCTGACCGGCGTCACCGTGGAGGTGGACGCGGGCGGGGCGGAGTACAATTTGGCCGTCCCGCTGGGAAGCGGAAAAGTGCTTACCGCCGCCGGGAAGGACAGCCCCCTCCGCCTGGAGGTGCCCGAGCCCCATCTGTGGGAGCCGGACGACCCCTACTTATATCCCATGACCATTGCCACCGCCACCGATCGGGTGGAGAGCTACTTCGCCCTGCGCACCGTGACCACCAGGGAGACCGGCGGCCACACCCGCCTGTGCCTCAACGGCAAGCCCATCTTCCTCCACGGCGTGCTGGACCAGGGGTATTTCCGGGACGGCCTGTTTCTGCCCAGGAACCCGGAGGAATACGACGCGGATGTGATGCGGATGAAGGAGCTGGGCTTCAACACCCTGCGCAAGCATATCAAGGTGGAGCCGGAGGCGTTCTATTACGCCTGCGACCGCTTGGGTATGCTGGTGGTGCAGGACATGGTGAACTCAGGGGAGTACCGCTATGTCCGGGATACCGTTCTGCCCACCCTGGGGTACAAAAAGCGCGGCGACCTGAGGAGCGGCGGCAGCGAGCAGCGCAAGGCGTTTTTTGAGCGCCACTGCCTGGACACCGTCGCCCACCTGAACAACCACCCCTGCATCATCGGCTGGACCATTTTCAACGAGGGCTGGGGACAGTATGACTCCGACCGCATTTACCGCCTGCTCAAGCCCGCCGACCCCACCCGGTTCTTTATGACCACCTCCGGCTGGTTTGCCCAGCGGGAGAGCGACGTGCAGAGCGAGCACGTTTATTTCAACAGCCGGGTGCTGGAAGGGACAAAGCCGGGGAGGTTTTTGTTCCTCAGCGAGTGCGGCGGCTTCTCCCGCCGCATCGAGGGCCACGTCACCCGGGAGCGCAAAAATTACGGCTACGGCGAGCAGTGCCGGACGGAGTTGGACCTGGAGCTTCGCATCCGCGGGCTGTATGACGATATGGTGTTGCCCTCCATCCCCAACGGCCTATGCGGGTGCATTTACACCCAGCTCAGCGACGTGGAGGGGGAGACCAACGGCCTGTATACCTATGACCGCCAGGTGCGCAAGGTCCGGCCGGAGGCCATGCGGGAGATCGCCGCCGATGTGAGGCGGGCGCTGGAGCAGGTGGCTGGAAACGGTTGACACCGGGGAAAAAAGTGCTATACTTTTCCAATGAAAGCGCCGCACGACGCAATTATATGAATAGGAGTGTTTTCGATTATGGATAAGAAAGTCGCCGAACTGCTGAACGACCAGATCAACAAGGAGTTTTACTCCGCCTACTTATACCTGGACATGGCCAATTTCTACAGCGCCAAGGGACTGGACGGCTTCGCCAACTGGTACGAGATCCAGGCCAAAGAGGAGCAGGACCACGCCATGCTTATGTACAAGTACCTGCACAACAACGACCAGGCGGTCACCCTGAACGCCGTGGCCAAGCCGGATAAGGAGTATCAGGAGCTGATGGACCCCTTGAAGGCCGCCCACGCCCATGAGCAGTATGTCACCGGCCTCATCAACGTCATCTACGCCGCCGCCCAGGAGGTCAACGACTTCCGCACGGTGCAGTTCCTGGACTGGTTCGTCAAGGAGCAGGGCGAGGAGGAGAAGAATTCCTCCGACATGATCCGCAAGATGGAGCTGTTTGGCGACGACGCCAAGGCCCTGTATATGCTCAACAGCGAGCTGGCTGGCCGCACCTATTCCGCGCCGTCCCTCCAGATCTGAGCGCGGAGCCGCCGCGAGCAGGCGAAGCGTGACGACAGCCCACAAAAGGCCCGGCCCCGTATCTACGGGGCCGGGCCTTTGCGGCTTCGGGAAGAGGGTGTTTGGCGTGAAACAAGTGCTTGATTCCTGAGAGAAGCGTCTTACTGCTCCGGCAGATAGCCGGCGGGGTCCACGGGGTTGCCATCCTGGTACATGGCGAAGTGGAGATGGGCGGCCTGACTGCCCTCTGCGGCGGCGGTGGTGCCCACGGAGCCGATTACCGTGCCGGTGGACACCTCATCCCCCACCTTCACGGTGGGCACGGAGGCCAAGTTGGCGTACTGGCTCACCAGGTCGTTCCCGTGGTCGATTTCCACCACGGTGCCCATCAGGTCGTCCTGGTATACCGCCTTCACCGTGCCGTCGGTCGCAGCCAGCACCTGGGTGCCCAGGGCGGCGGCGATGTCCAGGCCGCTGTGGACGCGCCAGTCGCCCATAGTCTCGCTATAGACCAGGGTCTCCACGGCGTATCCGGCCGATACCGCGCCCTTCACCGGCCAGGTAAAGACCAGGGCCGCAGGGGCCTGGGACGGTTCCGGGGAGGCAGCGGGCGCTTCGGAGAGGGCGGCGGAAGGGGCGGGGGACGCGGTGACGGCCGGGGGCGCGGTGATCTGGGCGGACCCGGCGGCGGGGGGGTCGGAGGGCTTGACGGATGGGCGTGCCGACGGGGCGGCGGAGGGCGTGTCCCAGATGGCGGCGGAGCCGGACACCGGCTGGTCCAGCGTGCTGTCCAGCCCGTCGCGCACGCCCTGGACCAGGTAGTAGCCAGACAGGGCGATGGCGGCCACGCAGATGAGTACCACAAGATAGAAACCCTTTCCCGAGATGAAATCGCCTAACTTTTCGATCCATGTTCGTTTGTTGTTCATAACAACACCTCCGGCCCTATTGTGGACGGGGACGTTACAATTTATACCAGTTCAGAAGGGAAAAATCCCCTGGGGATTGTTTTCGACGGGGAAGATGTGGTACACTAGGTAAAAAATACGGCTTGCCACAATGGCGAGGAGGTGAAAAACCATGCCGCTGACACGGGAGACCCCGTTGACCGACCTGCCGGGGGTGGGTCCCAGCCGGGGGAAAAAACTGGAGAAGCTGGGCCTGCGCACCCTGGGGGACACCCTGGACCACCTCCCCCAGCGGTATGAGGACCGGCGGGAGCACTATGCCATCGGGGACGCGCCCGGGGACCGGCCCTGCTGTGTGTCCGCCATGGTGGCGGCCCAGCCCAGGGTGAGCTATGTGCGCCGGGGGCTGTCTCTGGTGAAGGTGCGGGCGGTGGACGACACCGGGACGCTGAACATCACCTTCTTCAACCAGGATTACATCCGGGAGGTCATGTGCGCCGGGCAGACTTACGTGTTCTATGGCGTGGTGGAACAGCAGGGGAACCTGTTCTCCATGACGAACCCGGTGTTCGAGCGGGAGGGGAATGCCCGGGCCACCGGCCTCATCATGCCGGTGTACCCTCTGACGGCGGGCATCTCCAACAACCTGCTGGCCGGACTTACCCGCCGGGCGGTGGACGAGTGCCTGGACGGTCTGCCCGAGGTGCTGCCCGCCCAGGTGCGCAAGGAACACAAGCTGTGCCAGACCCAGTTTGCCCGGAAAAACATCCACTACCCCGCCGACTTTGAACAACTGGCCATGGCCCGGCGGCGGCTGGTGTTTGAGGAGCTGTTTGTGCTCACCTGCGGGTTGGCCCAGCTAAAGGACAGGCGCAGCCAGGGCGAGGGCCGGGTGCTGGCAGGGGATGTGGAGGAGTTTGCGGCTCTGCTGCCCTTCGCCCCCACCAACGCCCAGCGGCGGGCGATGGAGGACATCGCCGCCGATTTAAGGTCCGGCAAGGCCATGAACCGGCTGGTGCAGGGCGACGTGGGTTCAGGCAAGACGGCGGTGGCGGCCTTCGGAGCCTGGGCGGCGGTGAAAAACGGGGTGCAGTGCGCCCTGATGGCCCCCACCGAGCTGTTGGCGGAGCAGCACGCCCGGACCATGGACGCCCTGCTTGCCCCCGCCGGGGTGCGGGTGGCGCTGCTCACCGGGTCGGTGAAGGGCAAGGAGAAAAAGGCCCTGCTCACAAGGCTGGCGGCGGGGGAGATCGACCTGGTGGTGGGCACCCACGCCCTGTTCTCCCAGGGGGTGGAGTACCGCGACCTGGGTCTGGTCGTCGCCGACGAGCAGCACCGCTTCGGCGTGGCCCAGCGGGCGGCGCTGGCGGAGAAGGGCGGCGCGGCGGCGCCCCATGTGCTGGTCATGTCCGCCACCCCCATCCCCCGGACGCTGGCCCTTATCATCTACGGCGACCTGGACGTGTCCGTCATGGACGAGCTGCCGCCGGGGCGGACGCCGGTGTCCACCTTCGCCGTTGGGGAGGATAAGCGGCAGCGGATGTATGGCTTCGTCCGCAAGCAGGTGGCGGAGGGGAGGCAGGTGTACATCGTTTGCCCCTCGGTGGAGGAGTCCGGGGACCTGCCCCAGTGGGAGGAGCCGGGAGGAGCGTCCATGGACCTGAAAGCGGTGACCACCTACGCCCGTGAGCTCCAGGAGAAGGTGTTCCCCGACCTGCGGGTGGGCTTCGTCCACGGGAAGCTGAAAACTGCGGAGAAAGAGGCCGTGATGGCCGATTTCACGGCGGGGAAGCTGGATGTGCTGGTGTCCACCACCGTGATTGAGGTGGGGGTGGACGTGCCCAACGCATCCCTGATGGTGGTGGAGAACGCGGAGCGGTTTGGGTTGAGCCAGCTCCACCAGCTCCGGGGCCGGGTGGGCCGGGGGAAGCACCAGAGCTATTGCGTGCTGGTGACGTCCAGCCGCAGTGAGACGGCCAGAGAGCGGTTAAAGGCGCTGTGCGCCACCAACGACGGGTTTCAGATCGCGGAGGAGGACCTGCGGCTTCGCGGCCCCGGCGACTTCTTCGGCAAGCGGCAGCACGGCCTGCCCCAATTGAAGGTGGCTGACTTCGCAGCGGATATGGAATTGCTGAAAGAGGCCCAGGCGGCTGCGGCGGAGCTGATCGCCGGTGATCCGGAGCTGAAAAAATCCAGCCACCGGCTGCTGAAACGCAAGGTGCGGGAGCTGTTTGAGGAAAACGCAGAGTTATTTAACTGACCGATATGACAGAAAAAGGCGGAGAGACCGCCGCAAGGAGCGTGGATGATGAAGCGGCTGACCATTGGGATGCTGGCCCATGTGGACTCAGGCAAGACCACCCTGTCCGAGGCCATGCTATACCTGTCCGGCGGCGTGCGGAAGCTGGGGCGGGTGGACCACGGCAACGCGTTTTTGGATACCGACCAGCAGGAGCGGGAGCGGGGCATCACCATCTTCTCCAAGCAGGCGCGTCTGAACTGGAAGGACTGTGAAGTTACATTACTTGACACTCCCGGCCATGTGGACTTCTCCGCCGAGATGGAGCGGGCGGTGCAGGTGCTGGACTACGCGGTGCTGCTCGTCAGCGGCGCGGACGGGGTGCAGGGCCACACCGAGACGCTTTGGAGGCTGCTGGAGCGCCACCGGGTGCCCGCCTTCCTGTTCATCAACAAAATGGACCAGCCGGACACTGACCGGGACAAGCTGCTGGCCCAGCTCCGGGAGCGGCTGGGCGACGGCTGCGCCGATTTCTCCGGGCTGCGGGGGGAATTACTGGAACAGGCGGCGATGTGTGACGAGGAGCTGATGGAACGCTACCTGGAGACCGGGGAACTGTCCGACGGGGACCTGGCCGCCCTCATTGTGGAACGGAAGCTGTTTCCCTGCTTCTTCGGCTCGGCGCTGAAGGTGGAGGGGGTGGAGGAACTGCTGGACGGCCTGGACCGCTATACCCTGGAGCCGGACTGGCCGGAACAGTTTGCCGCCCGTGTGTTCAAAATTTCCAGGGACGAGAAGGGGGAGCGGCTCACCTGGCTGAAGGTCACCGGCGGCGTTTTAAAGGTCCGGGACCCGGTGAAGGGTCCGGACTGGGAGGAGAAAGCCACCCAGCTTCGGCTGTACTCCGGCGCGAAATTCACCCCGGCGGAGGAGGCCCCGGCGGGGACGGTATGCGCCGTCACCGGCCTGAGCCGGACCCGGGCGGGTCAGGGCCTGGGCGGGGAGGAGGATTGGACGGGTCCGGAGCTGGAGCCGGTGCTGGCCTATCAGGTGTTGCCCCCCGCCGGGGGCGACGCGCGCACCCTGCTGAGCCAATTACGGACGCTGGAGGAGGAGGACCCCCAGCTCCGGGTGGGGTGGAACGAGAGGCTGGGGGAGATCCGGGTTCACCTGATGGGAGAGGTGCAGTTGGAGGTCTTGTCCCAATTGATGGAGCGGCGGTTCGGGGCGCAGGTAGCCTTCGGGCCGGGGCGTATCGTCTACCTGGAGACCATCGCCGCCCCAGCGGAGGGGGTGGGCCACTTCGAGCCCTTGCGGCACTACGCCGAGGTCCACCTGCTGCTGGAACCCCTGGAGCGGGGGGCGGGGCTGGTGCTGGACACCGCCTGCTCCGAAAACGTGCTGGACCGCAACTGGCAACGGCTGGTGCTCACCCACCTGATGGAGAAAGCCCATGTGGGTGTGCTCACCGGCTCGCCCATCACCGATATGAAGATCACCCTGCTGACGGGTCGGGCCCACCTCAAACACACGGAGGGGGGCGATTTCCGCCAGGCCACCTACCGGGCGGTGCGGCAGGGGCTGATGTGCGCCAAAAGCGTGCTGCTGGAGCCCTGGTATGCCTTCCGGCTGGAGGTGCCCACAGGCAGCGTGGGCCGGGCCATGACCGACCTCCAGCGCATGGGCGCTGAATTCCAATCGCCGCAGCCGGGGGCGGGGGATACGTCCGTCCTCACCGGCAGCGTTCCGGTGTCCGAGGTGGGAGGCTACTGGACGCAGGTGGCGGCCTACACCGGGGGGAGGGGCCGCTTCTCCTGCGCGGTGGAGGGTTACCGGTCCTGCCACAACGCCGAGGCGGTCGTTGCGGCGTCTGGCTACGACCCGGACCGGGACGTGGACAACCCTGCCGGGTCGGTGTTCTGCGCCCACGGGGCAGGCTTCAACGTGCCCTGGGACCAGGTGCGGGAGCACATGCACATGGACAGCGGCTGGCGGCCCGCTGGGGAGCGGCCCGCCTTGCAGAAGGAGGCCCCGGCGCGCCGGGAACCTGCCATGAGCTACGAGTCCCGGGCGGCGCTGGACAAGGAGTTGGAGGCCATCTTTGAGCGGGCCTACGGCCCGGTGAAGCCCCACGCCTTCCGCCCCGCTCCCAAGGTTTCCCCCGCCCCCAAGCCCAAGCCCTGGAAGGGGTTGAAAGTCCGGGACGGGGAGGACTACCTGCTGGTGGACGGCTACAACATCATCCACGCCTGGGACAGCCTGCGGGCCGTCGCACGGGAGGACCTGGACGGCGCCCGGGCGCGGCTCATCGACCGCCTGCGCAACTACCAGGGGTGGAAGAAGTGTAAGGTCATCGTGGTGTTCGACGCCTATAAGGTAAAAGGGAACCCCGGCTCGGTAGAGAAGGCGGGGGAGGTGTACGTGGTGTACACCAAAGAGGCGGAGACGGCGGACATGTATATCGAAAGGACCACCTACGCCTTGGCGAAGGAGCACCGGGTGCGGGTGGCCACCTCCGATGGCCTGGAGCAGATGATTATCCTGGGCCATGGGGCGGTACGGATGCCCGCCGCCGAGCTGGAATTCGAGCTGAATCAGGTGGAGGCGGATATACGCCGGGCCATCGGAGGTTAAACGGCCTGTCAAACAGGGCCTGCCGCTTGACAAACATGGGAATTGATTGTACAATTTAACCTGCAATAATCATTTCAGAGGTGTGTCGATATGCGGATTTATCGTGAGAAGGATTACAATGCTATGAGCCGCCGCGCGGCTGCCGTCATCGCCGCTCAGATTGTGTCCAAGCCGGACTGCGTGCTGGGGCTGGCCACCGGCTCCAGCCCCGTGGGGGCCTATCAGCAGCTCGTCAAGTGGTATGAGCAGGGGGATTTGAGCTTTGCCGAGGTGCGCTCGGTGAACCTGGACGAATACTACGGCCTGTCGCCCGACCACGACCAGAGCTACCGCTATTTCATGCAAAGCAACCTGTTCGACCATGTGGATATCGCCCCGGAGAACACCAACGTGCCCGACGGTCTGGCCAAGGACCCGACGGCGGAGTGCCTGCGCTACGAACGGAAGGCGGCGGAGCTGGGGTACGCCGACCTCCAGCTTTTGGGCCTGGGCCGCAACGGCCACATCGGCTTCAACGAGCCCTGCGACTGCTTCCCGGTGGCGACCCATCTGGTGGACCTGACCGAGAGCACCATCGAGGCCAACGCCCGGTTCTTTGCCAGCGCCGACGACGTGCCCAAGCAGGCGCTGACCATGGGCGTGGGCACCATTATGAAGGCGCGGAAGATTCTCATTGTGGCCAGCGGCGCGGACAAGGCCGACGCGGTGTGGAAAGCTTTCGCCGGGCCCATTACCCCGGAAGTGCCCGCCTCCATCCTCCAGCTCCATCCCGACGTGACCCTGGTGGCGGATGAGGCGGCGCTGTCCAAGCTGACGGAGGCCGCGCAATGAAAATTTCCGGCGGCAAAGTGTTCGACTTGGAACGGGGTTTTGTGGAGCGGGATGTGTGCGTTGACGGTCCCTTGATTACCCCGGACAGCCGGGACGGGCAGGCCTATGACGCATCGGGCTGCTGGGTGATTCCCGGCCTGACGGACGTACATTTCCACGGTTGCCGGGGGGCGGACTTGTCCGACGGCGACCCGGCGGGCCTCCAGGCCATGGCGGAGTATGAGCTGAGCCGGGGGGTGACCCAGATCTGCCCGGCGGGGATGACCCTGCCGGAGGACCGGCTGATGAAAATGTGCCAAACCGCCGCCGCCCACCGCCGGGAAAACCGCCCAGGCGCGGACCTGGTGGGCATCAATTTGGAGGGGCCCTTCCTCTCCAAAGCCAAGAAGGGCGCGCAGAACGGGGACTGGATCCACGCCCCGGACGCGGATATGCTCCGCCGCCTGATGAACGCGGCCGAAGGGCTGGTCAAACTGGTGTCCGTGGCCCCGGAGGAGCCGGGGGCCATGGAGATGATCCGGGCGGTCTCTGAGGACGTGAACGTGGCGGTGGCCCACACCACCGCCGGTTACGATACGGCGCTGGAGGCGTTCCGCGCCGGGGCCCGACAGGTCACACACCTGTTCAACGCCATGCCGGGTTTTACCCACCGGGCCCCCGGCGTGGTGGGGGCGGCGCTGGACTGCCCCTGGGTCCGGGTGGAGCTGATCTGCGACGGCATCCACATCCACCCCAGCGTGGTGCGGGCCACCTTTCAAATGTTCGGCCCGGACCGGGTGGCGCTCATCTCGGACACCATGCGGGCGGCCGGCATGAGCGACGGGAAGTACGACCTGGGCGGGCAGGAGGTCACCGTGAAGGGACCGCTGGCCACCCTGGCCGACGGCACCATTGCCGGGTCGGCCACTGACCTGATGGCTTGTATGAAGAGTGCCGTCTCCTTCGGCATTCCCCTGGCGGACGCGGTGCGCTCGGCGGCGGTGACTCCCGCCAAGGCCATCGGTATCTTTGACCGGGTGGGCAGCCTGGAACCGGGCAAGCGGGCCAACGCCGTGGTGCTGGACGGGGATTTGAACGTGAAGGCCGTGTTTTTCCACGGCCGGCTGGTGTAACACAGACAAAGCAAAGGAGACGCGCAGCGCCTCCTTTGCTTTTATGGGGCCCCTGGAAAGCCGGTCTTCAGGCTCTTGTGCTCGCTCAGATTATGAGGCTGGTATCCGCCGCAGAGGGTACGGGCGAGGGGGCCTGAGACGGCTGGGCGCCACCCGCCGAAGGATTAGGCAGTGCCAGCCCGTGGAGGAAGCTGCCGGAGGCGGACTGAATCTGCCCGCCCACCACCCGGTTTTTGTAGATGAGTAGGGCAATCTGCACCGGCTCGTCCTGAGTGGGGTAATTGATGAGCTGATAGGTATACCGCTTCACCCGCTTGCCCTTATACTGGGTCAGGTCGAAGCCCTGGTCCGCCTGGAGCTGCAAATAGTCCTGGTAGCTGTCGTCGAACTCCTCGGGGATGAGCAGCTCTTCGGTGGCGATGGGCTGCTGGGACACCTGCCAGCCCAGGCCGGTGAGGTAGCTGAGCCGGTCGTCGTTATCCTTCACGTTTTTTACCTCCGCCGAGACGGCCACCGCCCGGTTTCCCAAGGTGAACGTGAAGGCAAGGACCGCGAACAGGCAGCACAGGGCGGCGGTCCCGGCTGCCAGCAGTTGTCTCTTTGGTAAGCGCGCCGTGACGATGAACATGGGTAGCACGACCTTTCAAAATGAGTTCTCCTGTCCGGGGCAGCCCGGAGCGCTCTTTTGGTGATAGGATAGAATATGTCCCAGCTCCCCGCAATATGATTGGGGAGAGGGGGATCAGGGAAAAGGTGAGCGGATGGAACGGCTGGACAAACGGCTGGCCGCCACGGGGCGGTGGAGCCGGAAGGAGGCCCGGGACCTGGTTCGGGCGGGCCGGGTGGCGGTGAACGGCACGCCCTGCCGTGCCCCGGAGGCCAAGGTGGGGGAAACGGACCCTGTGGCGGTAGACGGCGCGCCCATCGGGGATCACGGCCTGGTATACCTGATGCTGAACAAGCCGGCGGGGGTGGTGTCGTCCACCAACGAGCCGGGGGAGCGCACGGTGCTGGACCTGCTGGGGGAGGAGTATCAAAACATCGGCCTGTTCCCCGCCGGACGGTTGGACAAGGATACGGAAGGGCTGCTGCTGCTCACCAACGACGGCCCCCTGGCCCACCGGCTGCTGTCGCCCAGACACCATGTGGACAAGGCGTATTATGTGGAGGTGGAGGTTGCGCTGGACCGGGACGACGTGGAAGCGGTGCGCCGGGGCGTGGCGCTGGGGGACGGCTATGAGTGCCTGCCCGGGGAGCTGGAGCTTCTGCCCGGCAGACGGGCGGCCTACATCACCATCCACGAGGGGAAGTACCACCAGGTGAAGCGGATGCTGGCCGCCAGGGGTAAGCCGGTGACCTACCTCAAGCGGGTGCGGTTCGGCCCGCTGGAGCTGGACGGAGAGCTGCCCAAAGGGGCGTGGAGGCCGCTGACAGAAGAAGAACGGAGAGCCATTTTCAGTCAATAATACGAAAATTTTGGCAGTTTCAACAAAAAAATTTTAAAAAACTATTGAAATTTCCTAAGAGAGTCGGTATAATAAAAAAGCACGTATATGAAAAATCAACAAAGTGGCGGAGCGCTCGATTTCCCAGCCGCGTAGAAAGGAGAAAACGCAATGTCCAGCAGGGTTTTCCAAAGCGTCGTTCTTCAGATGAAGGACTGTTCCGACCGGGCGGTCGGCGTCATCGACGAGCAGGGCACGGTGGTAGCCTGCAATGAGCTGGCGTGCATCGGCGAAAAGTGGGGGAGCGCGGCGGCGCTGTTGGCCGCGGAACAGGACGCCCAGGTGGTCAGCGGAGGCTATACCTTCAAAGCCCTGCCCGGCTGGAGTGGACAGTACGATTATGCCGCTTTCGTCCGCGGGGAGGATGAGCGGGCAGCGCTCATCTGCTCCATGGCGGTTATCGCCCTCAACGGAGCCAAGACCTATTATGAGGAAAAGAACGACAAGGCTGCGTTTGTGAAAAATATCTTGTGTGATAATATTCTGCTGGGCGACATCTACGTCCGGGCCAAGGAACTCCACTTCGTGTCCGAGGCGCCCAGGGCGGTGATTCTGGTGCGCCAGTTGGGCGCGCCCGACGTGTCGGCCGTGGATGTCGTCACCGGGCTGTACCCCGATAAGCAGACGGACTTTGTGCTGTCCGTCAGCGAGACGGACGTGGCCCTGGTCAAGCACCTGGGGGAGAACGCCGACGCCCGGGAGCTGTATAAGATCGCCCAGAACGTCCAGGAGGCTTTGACCCGGGACCTGGGGATCAAGACCGTGGTGGGCATCGGCACCATCGTGGGGCATATCCGGGACCTGGCCCGCACCTACAAGGAAGCCCAGGTGGCCATCGACGTGGGCCGGGTGTTTGAGACGGAGCGCTCCATCATCAACTACGAGAATTTGGGTATTGGGCGGCTGATCTACCAGCTCCCCACCACCCTGTGCGAGATGTTCTTGCGCGAGGTGTTCAAGAAGAACCCCATTGACGCGCTGGACCAGGAGACGCTGTTTACCATTAACAAGTTCTTCGAGAACAACCTGAACGTGTCCGAGACTGCCCGGAAACTGTTCGTCCACCGCAACACCCTGGTATACCGGCTGGAGAAGATCAAGAAGCTCACCGGCTTGGACCTGCGGGAATTCGACGACGCCATCACCTTCAAGGTGGCCCTGATGGTGAAGAAGTACCTGGTGTCCCGGGGTATCGAATCCTGATTTGCAAAAGCCGCCCGATAGGGCGGCTTTTATTACGATTGTAACCTTTGTTTCCAGAAAGTTTACATAAATTTGACCGGGGGATTGCCTGGAATCGGGCGGAAACGGTTGACAGCGCCCGGTTCAGCGTCTATAATAAAAAGCGATTCCGTCTGCGAAAAAAGATTACAAAACGGTAACAATCCGGTAACATGAAATAGATTCAGACAACTTTGGAGATGCGGGCCCATGATTCGATTGATCGATGTACATAAAGAATACGACAACGGCACCAAGGCCCTGAAAGGGATCAACCTGCGCATTGAGGACGGGGAGTTTGTGTTCCTGGTGGGGCCCTCCGGTTCGGGCAAGTCCACCATTATCAAGCTGCTGACGGCGGAGATCACCGCCAGCCAGGGGCGGGTGATTGTCAACGGCTACAACCTGAATAACATCCGCCGCTGGCAAATTCCCCACATGCGCCGCACGCTGGGCATCATCTTCCAGGACTTCCGGCTCATTGAGAAAAAGACGGTGCAGGGCAACCTGGAATTTGCCATGCGTACCGTGGGGGCCAGCGGGCGGGAGATGCGCAAGCGCATCCCCTACGTGCTGGACCTGGTGGGGCTGGAGGACAAGGCGGACGTATTCCCCAACGAGATGAGCGGCGGCGAACAGCAGCGCGTGGCCATCGCCCGGGCGCTGGTGAACAACCCGAAGATGATTATTGCCGACGAGCCCACCGGCAACCTGGACCCCCGGCGGTCCCTGGAGATCATGACGCTGCTGGAGCGAATCAACGCCATGGGCACCACCATGCTGGTGGTCACCCACGAGCGGGACCTGGTCAACCGTTTCTCCAAGCGGGTGGTGGCCATCAAGGACGGAGAGATGATACGGGACGGTCAGGGAGGCTACTACAGAGCATGAGACGATTCAACTTAGGATATTTCATCAAAGAGGGGTTCTCCAGCATATTCTCCCATGGGCTGATGTCCTTCGCGGCGGTGTGCATGATCGTGGCCTGCCTCATCATCATGGGGTCCTTCTCCCTGCTGGCGGTGAATGTGGACGGGATGCTCAGCCAGTTGGAGGAGGAGAACGAGTTTCTGGCCTTCATCGACGAGGGCTATACCGACGAACAGATCCGCACCCTCATGGAGCAGGTGCGGCAGATGGATAACGTGGGCGACGTCACCTATATCACCCGGGAGCAGGCCAAGGCCGACTATCTGAAGGGCCATGAGACCGAAGGGTTGTACGTCAACCTGCCCGACGAGGTGTTGCGGGACCGGCTGTCCATCCATGTCATTGACCTGGAGCGGTTCCAGGAGACGGTGGACGCGGTGTGCGACCTGCCGGGGGTGGCCAATCACCGGGCGGCCGGCGAGGTGGCGGAGGGCTTTGTGGCGGTGCGCAACGCCGTCACTGCCCTGGCTTACGTGCTGATTGGCATTTTGGCGGCGGTGTCCCTGTTCATCATCTCCAACACCACCCGGCTGGCCGCCTTTGCCCGCCGGGAGGAGATCGCCATCATGAAGATGTGCGGCGCCACCGACGGCTTTGTCCGGTGGCCCTTCATTGTGGAGGGGCTGATTTTGGGCATCATGGGGGCGCTGGTGGCCTTCTTCTTCCAATGGGCGGTATATGCCGGGGTGAGCAAGGCCCTGGTGGACGGCGGCGCCGCCGGGCTGTTCAGCCTGATCGACTTTCAAATGATGTGGAAGCGGGTGCTGGGGGTTTTCGTGCTGTCCGGCTCCGCCATCGGTGCGCTGGGTTCCAGCTTCGCCATCCGGAAGTTCCTCCAGGTGTGACGGGAAACCGAGGTCTACGATGAAACTGCGAAAGAGAATGTTGTCCGTTCTTGTGGCGGCGGCGCTGTTGGTGACAGCAGTTATGCCCGCCGGAGCGGTGACGCAAAACGATATCCAGGCCATCAAGAACCAGCTTAGCAGTGTGACTGCCCGGAAAGAGGAGACGGAGGAGCGGCTTGCCGCCATCCGGGGCGATTTGAGCCGCGCCCAGGAGCAGGTGGAACTGGTCCAGGAGCAGGTGCTGCTCACCGAGCAGCAGGTGAGCGCGGGCCGAGAGCTGCTGGACCAATACGACCGGCAGATCGAGGAAAAGCAGAAGGAGATCGCGGGGCTGGAGGCAAAAGAGGCGGACCAACTTGAGGAGTTTTATCAGCAGGTGCGTTGGATGGAGGAGACGGGGGACACGTCTATTTTGTCCGTCCTGTTCCAGGCCAAGAGCTTTGCCGACCTGCTGGATTACGCCATGCTGGTCACCGATATCATGGAGTATAGCGACCGCATCATAACCGAGCTCCAAGCTACCCAGGCAGAGCTGGGGGAGGCCCGTGAGGCCCTCCAGGCCGACCGGGACCAACAGGCCCAGGCCCAGGACGAGCTGGAGGCCCGCCTGGCGGAGCTGGAGGAGCAGCGGGCCGAGGCCCGCGCCCTGTTGGCGGAGATTGCCGCCTCTGAGAGCGAGTTCGCCCGGCAAGCCGCCCGGCTTGCCGCCGAGGAGGCGGAGGCAGAGCAGGCCTTGAAGGAGGCGGAGGAGCAGTGGGCCGCCCAGATCGCGGCGGGCGGGGCCACCGGAGACTGGTACTGGCCCGTGCCCGGTTACTACACCATTACATCCTTCTTTGGCTGGCGGGAGCTGTACGGCAGCTCGGACAACCACACCGGCACCGACATCGGCGTGCCCCAGGGCGTGGAGATTCACGCCGCCCAGTCCGGGGTGGTTACCCTGTCCCGCTACAATTCCTCTTATGGAAATTATTGTATCATCAACCACGGCGACGGCTACGCCACCCTGTACGCCCATCAGAGCCAGCTCCCCCTGGTCAAGGTGGGGGACACGGTGACTAAGGGCCAGGTCATCGGCTACGTGGGAAACACGGGGAACAGCTACGGCGCCCACCTGCATTTTGAGCTGCGGGTGAATGGGGTGCGGGATGATGTGCTCAAGCTGTATCCCAACCTGAATTTTATCGACAGAAGCTGAGGCAAGGAGGGGTATCATGAAGAAAAAGACTCAACGGATCATTGTCATTATGGTGGCGGCGGCGCTGCTGCTGTCGGTGATGCTCCCCGTGCTCAGCGTGTTCGCCCACGCCAGCGTGACCAAGAGCGACATTCAGAACATCAAAAATGAGCTCAGCGATATTCAGTCGCAGAAAAAAGAGGCGGAAGCCAAGTTGTCCGCCATCCGGAACGACCTGTCCAAGGCCAAGGAGCAGGTGGAGCTGATTCAGGAGCAGGTGCTGCTGTGCGAGCAGGAGATCAACGCCAGCCAGGCCATGCTGGACAAATACGACGCCCAGATCGCCGACAAGGAGGCGGAAATCGCCGGCCTGGAGCAGCAGGAGGCGGAGCAGTACCAGGAATTCTACCGGCAGGTGCGCTGGATGGAGGAGACGGGGGGCGTGTCCTACCTGTCCATCCTCTTTGAGGCCAACAGTTTCGCCGATATGCTGGATTACACCATGCTCATCAGCGACATTATGGACTACTCCAACCGCATCATTGACGATTTGGAGGCCACTCAGGCGGAGCTGGATTTGGCACGGGAAGCCCTCCAGACCGACCGGGACGCCCAAGCCGTCGTCCAGCAGGACCTGGAAGACCGCAAGGAGGAGTTGGAGGGGAAGCGGACGGAAGCCCAGACGCTGCTGAACCAGATTGCCGCCTCCGAGAGCGAGTACGCCAAGGAGGCCAAGGAGTTGGCGGACAGCGAGGCCCAGATCAACAAAGAGCTGAAGGACGCGGAGAGCAAGTACGCCGCCCAGATCGCCGCCCTCCAGGCCCAGCAGAACGCCTCCGTCAACATGACCAGCGGAAACTGGTATTGGCCGCTGCCCAATCGATACAAGATTTCCTCCCTGTTTGGGAGCCGTGTTGACCCCATCAACGGCCGGCGGGACAACCACACTGGCACCGACATCCCCGCCCCCTCCGGCACCCCCATCTATGCCGCTCAGGACGGAGTGGTGACCACGGTGAACCGGAATAAGAACTCGTCCTCCTACGGCTATTACTGCATCATCAATCACGGCAACGGTTACGCCACCCTGTATGCCCATCAGTGCCAGGTACCCATCGTCAACGAGGGGGAAACGGTGAGGAAAGGGCAGGTGATCGGCTATGTGGGTACTACGGGCCGGTCCACCGGCAACCACCTCCACTTTGAGCTGCGCATCAACGGGGTGCGCAACGATGTGCTCAAGCTTTACCCCGGCATGACCTTTACCTCCCCCGGCGGCGGGACGATCAAGGGAGGATAGGCAGTGCTCAAAAGACCCAGGGGCGCGGGAAAAACCCGCGCCCCTGTTTGATTTTCGGCGAGGAGGTTCTGAATCATGGAAGAACAGACGGTACACGCACAGAAAAAACGGCGGAAGGTGGCCGGATGGCTGAAAATTTTGATTGCGGTGGTGCTCACCTTGTCTGTATCCACCGGGCTGTGGTGCGCCCTGTTGGGCCGCAGCGGCCTGACCATGGTGGAGACCTACCTGCTGGCCCGGTTCGCCTTTGTGGAGGCCGACGCAGATCTGGACGGGGCAACGGACGCGGGGTTGGCAGCTTTCGTGAAGGGCTTGGGAGACCGCTGGTCCTACTACCGGAGCGCCGAAAGCTATAAGACGCTCACCACTACCCGGGCCAACAACAATGTGGGCGTCTGGATTACCGTCACCTATGAGAGGGAGGAGGGGCTGCTGGTGCAGTCCGTCGTATTGGGCGGCCCGGCGGACAAAGCGGGGATGGTCCCCGGGGACATTATCACGGCTGTGGACGGCGTATCCATCGCCGGAGACGCCCGGGAGGGGGCCGCTGACAAGGTTTTGGGAGACGCAGGCACCCAAGTGACGCTCACCCTGCTGGGAGAGGACGGGAGCGTGCGTGACGTGACCTGCGCCCGGACCCGCTCCGCCAGCGGAAAGATGCTGGAGGGGGGGATCGGTTATGTACGGCTGACCAATTTCTACTCCGGCGCATCGGAAAATTTCCGCCAGGAGGTGGATGCCCTGGTGGAGCAGGGGGCGCGGAGCCTGCTGGTGGACGTGCGCAGCGACCCGGGCGGCTATGTGGCGGAGCTGGAGAAGATTCTGGACTACCTGCTGCCCGAAGGGCCGGTATTTACCCAGAAGCCCCGGTGGTGGGGGCAGACGGTCTATGAGTCCGACGCGGATTGCATCGACCTGCCCATGGCGGTGCTGGTGAATCGGGACAGCTATTCGGCGGCGGAGCTGCTGGCCGCCCAACTGCGGGAGAGCACGGGCGCGCCCATCGTGGGTGAGGTCACCTCCGGCAAGGGGTACTCCCAAGTGACCTTCCCGCTGCTCAACGGCGGCGGGGTGGGGCTGTCCACCGCCACCTACTGCACCGGCAGCGGCCACTCGCTGATCGGTGAGGGCATCGTCCCCGACGTGGAACTGTCCCTGGAGGAGGGCGCGGCCATGGGCGGGGAGGACGACGTTCAGCTCCAGGCGGCGATTGAGCTGCTGACCCAATAGCGGAGGAGCGCCGTCCCGAATATGGTACGCATTGGGCTCAGCCGTCCAGCTTGGCTTCCAGCGCGGCGTATAGGGTCTTGCCCGTTTCACTTTTGGGGATGGCGGCCCCGACGGTCTGCCGGGTCTCCGAAGACAGATCGCCGGGCACGTAAAAGAATCCGGGCCGGTACACGTCGATCAACCGCTTCAGCAGGTCGGGCGTAATGTGGGCGTCCAGCAGCAGGGGCGCCACCCCCGCCTTCAGGCAGGACAGGTATCCCAGCAGACAGCCGGGGGTATTTGCACACAGCAGGAACACCAGCCGATGGCCGCCGACGGCCTTTTCCAGCCGCTCCGCCGCGGCGTTCAGATCCCCCAACGTAATACGGTCCCCGGAATCGGTGATGGCCAGCAGCCGTTCCGGTTCCCGGCCGCAGCGGGCAAACAACTCCATAGGCTCCTCCTATCCGAACTCAATGCTTCGGGACAGCCCGGAGATCAGGTCCTTTCCGTCCCATATGGTATCCATCTCCAGGGCCTGGCTCAACCGGACCACCCGGTCCACGCCGCCCGCGCCGCGCTCCGCCAGATACCGGGCCAGCGGCTCCGGCTCGATCCCACCGCAGACCAGGGTCTGGACCTTGGGGGACAGCAGGGAGAGCAGCGCCTCCCAGCCGGAAACGGCGCTTTGGAAAAACAGTCCGAACCTACCCCGCAACCCGGTGGGATCGGCGGGGAGGCGGTCCAGGCAGGCCACATAGAGCCGGTTCCCCTCATATTGTTCCACCGATGCGATGGGCGGGGTGTCCATGGTCATGGCAAGGCGGCACAGGGTCTCCTTCTTGCGCGCGGCCTGGTAAAAGCCGAGGTCATAGCGCCGGACCACTTGCTCCGCTACAGTCCGCCACCACCGGGCGCGGCAGTCCGGCGTCCCGCCGTCCTCCAGCCACAGCACCAGATGCGGACTGGAACAGGCATTCTGGTCCATCTGATAGGTGTCGTTGTAAAAGCGCCGGGCCTGGACCGCCAGTTCCTCCCCGTCCATGGCGGAAAAGGCGGCCTGGCTGAACAGGGCCAGGGACCACCGGTCCGGGAAGGAAAACTCCACGGCGTGGGGCGGCATGGGCATGGCCCGGAGGGCGGCCACGGTGGCGTCGCCGCCCCAGACCACCCGCCCGTCGCAGCAGGCGCAGTAAGCGGCGGTGACGCCGTTGTCCCGCCCGTAGGTCACGATTGACAGCCGCTCTCTGACTTGGCCGTGCTCCGGCCGGTCCAGTACCTGGGCCAGCCGCGCCAGCAAAACGGCGTCCGCCTCTCCCCGGTGGCTGGACGCCCGCACCACGTTGGCGTTGTCCGCCAGCAGCCCGATGGCCATAGTATAGCCGAACAGGGCGGGCACGTTGGAGGGGGCCACGTGAAACACCAGTCCCCGGCCCAGCCGGGGAACCGGGGAGGCGTGGCGGCGGGCCAGGGCCTGGAGATGGGCTGGACGGCGCCAGAAACCGAAGGCGGCGGCCACGTCTTGGGCACGCGCCTCAGGGGTGCGGAGCAGGTCGGCGGACAGGTCGCACAGAAACGCCACGGCCCTGGGGTCAAAGATAACCCAGGGCGTTGGGCTTGGCTGGGCCACGCCCGCCAATAAGGTTACGATCTCCTCCAAATAGATGCTCCCGCCGTCGGCTACCTCCAGAAGCCCCTGGCTGGGGGACCCCCTCCGGCAGTGGGCCCCCCGAACAGCTCCTGTTCCAACATCCGCTCGGAATATAAGGAGCAATTCACTTCCACATAAGCGGCCTTTTTCCGTCTGCTTTGGGAGCGGGTGCGCAAGTATGGCGAGCCGCCGGAAGAGGATAAAGGAGAAAGCTGAGCGCAATAAACAAAGCAGTCCCCTGGGCGGGGGACTGCTTTGTTGCTTTACGACCGCTTGCGATGATGGAAGCAGGTTCTAAATACCGCCGCCCCAGCCGCGCCATTGCTCCGTCACGGATTCCCCGTCCTTGGGCGGGGCTTGCTCGGAGCGGAGCTGGGCCAGCAGCGCGTCCATCTCCTCCGGGGTCAGGGTTTCCCTCAGCTTCTCCATCGCGCTGTCCAGATCCTTTTTGGCCCCGGCCGCACTGCCTTTGGCCCACTGGGCCTGCTGCCGGTAGGCGGCCTCTTTGAGCTTTTCGGCGTACTCCCGACCGGTGGGGGCGGTGGCCGCCGGTATTCCGGCCACCACCGCCATGATAGCCAGCACCAGCTTGAGCGCGACCATGGCTTTACCCCAGCTCTCGGCCCCGTTCTCGATCCCCGCCAGAAAGAGCTGTACAAAGGTGTCGTAAAAAACGATGTTGAACACCGCGTACAATCCAAAAAAGCCAAAGGCTGCGGCACAGCCCAGATTGGAGGTCCACCCGCGGGGATGGGTCCAGCACCACACCACGGCCGCCGCCATGACGGCGCAAAACACCAGCTCCAGCTTTACCGCCGGCGGCCACGCGGTAAGACCTGCGGCAAAAACATCCCGGAGCAGAACGCCCTGTCCGATGATGATGAGGAGGAGGCAGACCACTACCGTGCTGCACTTTGCCTCAGGCGACTTGGAATTTTCCATCAATGATACCCCCGATCTCAGATACAAAAACAGGGTTTATTAGTAAAATAATATTGAGTATAACACATCTACAGCCTCAGGACAAGAGCCAAAACCGTCCGGGCCGCCATTGAGCCGCTGTTTCCCCGGGCGGGAAACAGAAGCAAAACGGGTCAGCTTGCCGCTTGATAGCAACGCGATATAAAGCGCTATCCGCCGCGGACGGTTGCCCGGCTTGCTAATCCCCCCAAAAAGTGGTATACTAAATTATTAATATTCAAAATTTGCGAGGTGCCCCCTTATGAAGCTCATGGTCATCGACGGCAATTCCATTGTCAACCGGGCCTTTTACGGCGTCAGCCAGAATCTCACCACCCGGGAGGGCTTGCCCACCAACGCCATTTTCGGTTTTCTGAACATCCTGCTCAAGCTGTTGGACGAGGAACAGCCCGAGGGACTGGCGGTGGCCTTCGACATGCGCGCCCCCACCTTCCGTCACAAAGCCTTTGCCGGGTACAAGGCCCAGCGCAAGGGAATGCCCGAGGAGCTGGCCGTCCAGATGCCGGTATTGAAAGAGGTGCTGGACGCCATGAACATCCGCCGCTACGAGCTGGAGGGCTGGGAGGCCGACGACCTGTTGGGCACCATGTCCCGGGTGAACGCCGCCCAGGAGGGCGACACCGTCATCGTCACCGGGGACAAGGACTCCTTGCAGCTCATCGACGAACATACCACCGTGAAGCTGGTTACCACCCGCATGGGCCAGACCACCACCCGGAACGTCACCCCGGAGGATTTCCGGGCCGAATACGGCTTCGACCCCATCCACATGATTGACCTGAAAGCGCTGATGGGAGACTCGTCGGACAACTATCCCGGCGTGAAGGGCGTGGGAGAAAAGACCGCCATGGCGCTGATCCAGAAGTACCGGTCGGTGGATGCCATCTATGAAAAGCTGCCCGACATCGAGGCCAAGCCCGCCGCCGTCAAAAAGTTGATTGAGGGGGAGGCGGACGCCCGGTTGAGCTACGATCTGGCCGTCATCCGCTGCGACGCACCCATGGACTTTCACCCGGCGGACGCGGCCCGCCGGTCCTTCAACGGGCCTGTTTTATATGAAAAGCTGCTGAACCTGGAGTTCAACAAGTTGATCGACAAGCTGAAGCTCACCCCCGGACCCGCCGGGGCGGAGTCCACCCAGGAGCCGGAGGAGGTCCAGGTCACCGCGGTGCCCGTCCTCACCGAGGCAGACTTCGCCGCCGCCCTGCCCAAGTGGGAGGGGGCAGACTGCGTGGCCGTCATGCCTCTGCCCAATTTTGCGGGGGTAGCTGTGAGCCTGTCCGAGGACGATGGAACGCGGGCGTATCTCTACGATATCCGCTCCGCGTCCTATGAGGGAGACTACCGTGCCCTTTTGACGGCGCTGTTTTCGGGCAAGGTGAAGAAGGTGGCCCACGGGGTCAAGGAGCTGTGCCGCGACCTGCTGGACGAGGGAATCGAGGGGGCGGGCTTCGTGTTTGACACCGAGCTGGCCGCCTATCTCCTGGACCCCACGGCGGGCAGTTATGAACTGCGCAAGCTGGCCATGTCCTACTTCAAAAAGGAAGTGGAGCTGAACGCCGCCTATAAGGACGAGACCGCCTTCTCCCTGCTGGACGACGGTTTGAAGGCCCGGACCGCCTGGTATGAGGACGTGGCCTGGATCGAGGCGTTTTACGGCCTGTTCCGGCCCAAGCTGGAGGAATTCGGCCTCATGTCTGTCCTGACAGACATCGAGCTCCCCTTGTGTCCGGTGCTGGCCCGGATGGAAAAGGCCGGGGTGCTGGTGGACGGTCGGGCCCTGTCCGACTTTGGAAAGCAGCTCCAGACTGGTATCGACGTGCTCATGGAGGAGATATACGCCCTGGCCGGAGAGCAGTTCAACATCCTTTCCCCCAAACAGTTGGGGCATATCCTGTTCGATAAGCTGGGCCTGCCCCCGGTAAAGAAAACCAAAACCGGCTACTCAACCAACGTGGATGTGATGGAAAAGCTCCGCCCCAAGCATGAGATTGTGGGCAAGGTGCTGGACTACCGCCAGCTCACCAAGCTCAACTCCACCTATGTGGAGGGGCTGGGCAAGGTCATCGCCGCAGACGGGCGCATCCACACCAGCTTCCAGAACACGGTCACCGCCACCGGGCGGCTCAGCTCCACGGAACCCAATCTCCAGAATATCCCGGTGCGTACCCCCCTGGGGGCGGAAATGCGGAAAATGTTCGTGGCTCCGGCGGGCAGGGTGCTGGTGGACGCGGACTACTCTCAGATTGAGCTGCGGCTGCTGGCCCACATGTCCGGGGACTCCGCCATGATCGGCGGCTTTAACTCCGGCGTGGACATCCACACCGTCACCGCCTCCCAGGTGTTCGGACTCCCCCAGGACCAGGTGCCCCCCGAGCTGCGCCGCGCCGCTAAGGCCGTGAACTTCGGCATTGTGTACGGCATCTCCGCCTATTCCCTGTCTGAGGACATTCACGTGTCCGTCCCCCAGGCCAAGGAGTATATGGAGAAGTATTTCGAGCACTATTCCGGTGTGCGTTCCTATATGACCCAGGTGGTGGAGCAGGGCCGGGAGGACGGCTATGTGTCCACCCTGTACGGCCGCCGCCGGTGGCTGCCGGAGCTGAAAAGCTCCAACTTCAACACCCGGTCCTTTGGCGAGCGGGTGGCGCTGAACATGCCCATCCAGGGCACCGCCGCCGACATCATCAAGTTGGCCATGGTCCGCGTGGACAGCCGCCTGCGGTCCGAAGGGCTGGAGGCCCGGCTGGTCCTCCAGGTCCACGACGAGCTGATCGTGGAGTGCCCCGAGGGCGAGGCGGACCAGGTCAAGGCCATGCTCCAGGAGGAGATGGAAGGGGTGGCTGCGCTGTCGGTGCCGCTGATCGCCGACGCCAAGGCGGGGCGCACCTGGGCGGAGTGCCATTGACCGGCCGTCCTTCCAAATCGACCGCCTGTCCCCCTTTTGTTGCGGCAAAAAACCAGATTTGTTACACTTAAGATGGCCTATCGCACCCTAAATCCAAAGGAGGTCATCCTGATGAAAAACCGTGTGAATCAAATCCTGCTGGCGGCATTCTTCCTCACCGCCGCCCTGTATGTTTACTTCCTGCTGGTTTGGATAGAGGGCATCCCCCGTCCCTTTTATGACCCTAATGACCCCTTCCGTTTTTATGAACTGTGGGTCTATCTGGGCGTGGGCTTCCATGTGGTCCCCTGCTTTTGCCTTCAGTTCCTGGTCTGCCGAATGGCAAAAAGCCCCTGGGTGCGTCTCATCCCCGTGTTCCTGCTGCTGGGGCTGGCGTCCTGGTTTACCATGGGCCTTTTCACCGCCACTGGCTGGGACAATCTGGGTTGGGGCCTCCTGCTCCTGCTGTGCGCCGCCCCGGCGGCGGGCTACGCCCTGGCCTGGGCGGTCTACGGCGCACAACGGCTCCGCCAACATATCAACGAATAGAGAGGTGCTTTTCATGAGCCTGTTCGATACTTTTGACCCCCATTCTGAAGAGATCCTGAAGCCTTCTTCCATGTACGCCCCTCAGGAGGGCTTCCCCGAGACGGTCGTCCTCACCTTTTCGGATAAGACCATTCATATCTTGCAAGATATCTGTGAAACAGAGACCGTTGCCACGCTCCGGGGCGGACGGCCCGTCCCGGTCTACAAGTTCTCCTGGAACGGCAAAGACGTCGGCGTTTTCCATACCCTCATCGGCGGCGCGGGCACGGCGGGCCTGTTGGAGGAAGCGTTGGCCTTAGGCGCAAAAAAGGCGCTGCTCTACGGCTCCTGCGGAGTGCTGGACGCCTCCCTGGCCGCCGGACGGTTCATCATCCCCACCGCCGCCTACCGGGACGAGGGCACCAGCTACCATTACATGCCCCCCAGCGACTACGTGGATATCCCCACGGCGGAACGGCTGGGGGAGGTCTTTGACGAGCTTCATCTGCCCTATGTAAAGGGCCGGGTGTGGACGACGGACGCCTTCTACCGGGAGACCCGGAACAACATGGAAAAACGCAAAGCGGACGGCTGTATCGCCGTGGACATGGAGTGCGCCTCCGCCATGGCGGTGGGACAGTTCCGGGGCGTGCCGGTGTACCAGTTCATCTACGCCGAGGACTGCCTGGACGGAGCCGCCTGGGACCGGCGTACTCTGGGGAACGTCTCTATGTCCACACGCGAAAAATACCTGCGGATCGCGCTGGAGGTGGCCTCAAGGCTATGAGCTTCCGCATCGTGCCCATGACCGCTGCTCGCCTGCCCCAGGTGGCCGCGCTGGAACAGGTCTGCTTCCCCGCCGACCCCTGGAGTGAAAACCTCTTTCGGGCCGCGCTGGAAAACCCCGGCGCCGCCGTCCTGTTGGCGGAGGAGGACGGCGCGGTCCTGGGCTATGCCGTGCTGTCGGCGGTGCTGGACGAGGGCAATCTGGACAACATCGCCGTGGCCCCGGAATACCGCCGCCGGGGGGTGGCGGACGCCCTGCTGGGGGCGCTGACGGGCTTCGGGCGGGAGTGCCTGGCCCTGCTCACCCTGGAGGTACGCGCCTCCAACGCCCCGGCCATCGCCCTGTATGAGAAGCACGGCTTCCGCCCCGTGGGGCGGAGGCGAAACTATTACAGCGACCCCAGAGAGGACGCGGTTTTGATGACGTTGACATTTTGAACCCCTCCGTCCAAAAGCGCGGAGGTCCAAGGAGATGTTTGCATGGAACTGAAATTGTTGAATCAGGCGGAGCTCACCGAGCTCTACAACAAGGAGCTGATGGAGGTCTTCCCCCACTCGGAGCTGAAGCCGCTGACGGCCATGCTCCGGCTGCTGGCCATGGGCCGCTACGAGCCTTTGCTGGTGGTTGACGGTGGCAAACCGGTGGGGTATGCCCTGGCGTGGCTGCCGGAAAACCGGGAGGGCGCTCTGCTGGAGTATTTCGGCGTGCTCCGGGGGCTGCGGAACGCCGGATTGGGTTCCGAGATTTTGTCCCTGCTGATGGAGCGCTACGGCCAGATCTTCGGCGAAGCGGAGGCCCCTTGCTCCCACGACGAGGACGCCAACGCCCTGCGCCGCCGCCGTATCGCGTTTTACCAGCGCAACGGATTCCGGGTGCTGGACTACCAGTGCGCCCTGTTCGGGGTGCGCTTCCACTGCCTCTACCGGGGGCCGGAGGCCGACGACCGCAAGGTGGAGGCCATGCACCGGGGAGTGTACGCCGGGTACTTCTCCCCCACCCATATGGAGCGGTACATCCAGCTCCCCCTGGCCCCAGGCGAAAAGGTTCACCCGGCCCCGGAGTGGGTGGAGGAGGTGTTTCCCGCCCTGGCGGAGTACGACGACAGCCGGGAGGCGGACGCCATATGGCTGATCCAAGGCTTCTGGCTGACCCACAACCGGTATCAGCAGACGGAAGAAGAGGCCAAAGCCGACCTGGGTGTCTGGACCGGGACGGGACACAAGCTGTACTTCATTGTCTTGGGGGACACGACCGTGGGCCTGCTCCACCTGGGCAGCCGGGGCGGTGAGCCGGACTGGCTGGAGGACCTGTTCGTCCTGCCGGAGTACCAGGGCCAGGGCATCGGCGGTCAGGCCGTCCGGCTGGCGGAGGGGATGGTGCGGCAGTATTCCCAGTCCATGTATATCGAGGCCGCCGCCCGGAACGAGCGGGCCATCCGGCTGTACCGCCGCCTGGGATATGACTGCCTGAACACCGTTACCATCCGCAAGGATTTCCCGGGTTATGACTACGACGTAGTCCGGGAGGAGCGGGTCTATGGGGAGCGGTTCGAGATTCGGAAGGACAAGGACTGACATGGACATCATTTTGGCAAACCGAACCGCCGAAACCGCAGCCATCTACTTTGAAAAGATCAACAATGAAACCATCCGGAAGCTTCTCCCCCAGAAAGCGAAAACGGTGGAGGAGGCGGTGGCGGATTTCCATGCCTCCCAGCGCCCTGATGCAACCAGCTATGGGCGGAACATCTGTACGGGCGGGCCGGATGGTCGGTATGTGGGCGATGTCTGGTGCTACGGCATAGACCGGCTGGGTACGCCCAACGCCATGGTGAGTTATTGCGTGTTTGAGCAAACGCTCTGGGGGCAGGGTATCGCGTCCAAGGCGCTGGCCATGTTCCTCCTTGAAATTACCTGGAAATACGGGCTCAAAGCCGTGGGCGCGTTTACATTTTCCCACAATCTATCCTCCATCCGGGTACTGGAGAAAAACGGCTTCCGGCTGATGGATGAGTTCTTTGAGGACGGCATCCCCTCCCGGTATTACCAACTCAATTTAGAACAAGGGAAAGCGTGATATTGATGAACATTCTGGCCTTTGAATCCTCCTGTGACGAGACTGCCGCCGCCGTGGTCCAGGACGGCCGCACGGTGCTGTCCTCGGTCATTGCCTCCTCGGCGGATATGCACGCCATCTACGGCGGCGTGGTGCCGGAGATCGCCTCCCGGAAGCACGTGGAGGCCATCTCCGGCCTGGCGGATGAGGCCCTGCGGCAGGCGTGCCTCTCCAAGGCGGACATCGACGCCGTGGCGGTGACCTACGCCCCCGGCCTCATTGGGGCGCTGCTGGTGGGGGTGTCCTTCGCCAAGTCTGCCGCCTTCGGCCTGGGGGTGCCGCTGATCCCCGTCCACCACGTCCGGGGCCACATCGCCGCCAACTACATCGCCCACCCTGACCTGGAGCCCCCTTTCCTGTGCCTGTGCGTGTCCGGCGGCACCACCGCCCTGGTGGACGTAAAGGATTACACCCATTTCGAGGTGCTGGGGGGCACCCGGGACGACGCGGCAGGGGAGTGCTTTGACAAGACCGCCCGGGTGCTGGGCTTGGGCTACCCCGGCGGCGGGCCCATGGACAAGATGGCCCAAGGGGGCAATGACAAGGCATACGGATTCCCCCGGGCCCATGTGGTCGACCACCCGCTGGATATGTCCTTCTCTGGGTTGAAAACGGCGGTGCTCAACACCATCCACAACGCCCGGCAGAAGGGGGAGGAGCTGGACCTCCACGACCTGGCCGCCTCCTTTGCCGCCGCCGTGTCCGACTCCCTGGTCCCCCGGGTGATGGAGGCGGATACCATGACGGGTTATCACAAGATCGCTGTGGCAGGAGGTGTGGCTGCCAACAGCCGCATCCGGGCGGACTTGGAGGCCGCCTGCCGGAAAGCCGGGGCCGCGCTGTGGCTCCCGCCCCTGGCCCTGTGCGGCGACAACGCCGCCATGATCGGCAGCCAGGGCTATTACGAGTACCTGGCGGGCCATACCGCCGGGTGGGAGCTGAACGCGAGGGCAAGCCTGGACATATCCAGAGGGTAATAATCTTCTGTTATGTCAACTGAATCGGCGCTTTAGCTTGTGAGAAAAGTAGGATTTCCACCTGTGCATAAATATGTAATTTCCCGCAAACCTGTTGACAATTATTGTGTTGAGGCTGTTGAAAACTCTGTTGAAGTTGTGGATAACTCTCCGTATCAGGAGTTATGATTGACATTATGGAAACCGAATAAGGAGGAATCGCCGTGAAAACCGACATCGAAATTGCCCAGGGCGCTCAAATGCTGCCCATCAGCCGGGTGGCCGCCAGCGCCGGCATTGACGAAGCCCTGCTGGAGCACTACGGCAGGGTGAAAGCCAAGATCGACATCGGCCCCCTGCGGGAGCGCCCCCGGAAGGGCAAGCTGATCCTGGTCACCGCCATCAACCCCACCCCCGCCGGGGAGGGTAAGACCACCACCAGCGTAGGGCTGGCGGACGCGCTGAAAAAGCTGGACAAGAACGTGCTGCTCTGCCTGCGGGAACCCTCCCTGGGCCCGGTGTTCGGGGTCAAGGGCGGAGCTGCTGGCGGCGGCTACGCCCAGGTGGTGCCCATGGAAGACATCAACCTCCACTTCACTGGCGACTTCCACGCCATCGGCGCGGCCAACAACCTGCTGGCGGCTATGCTGGACAACCACATCCAGCAGGGCAACGCCCTGGGTATCGACGTGAAGAAGATCACCTGGCGGCGGTGCGTGGACATGAACGACCGCCAGCTCCGGAACATCGTAGACGGCTTGGGGGGGCGGATGCAGGGCGTACCCCGGGAGGACGGCTTTGACATTACCGTGGCCAGCGAGATCATGGCGGTGCTGTGTCTGGCCACCGATTTGAAGGACCTGAAAGAGCGCCTGGCCCGCATCATCGTGGGCTATACCTATGATGATAAACCGGTCACCGCCAACCATTTGAAAGCCCAGGGGGCTATGGCGGCGCTGCTGAAGGACGCCATCAAACCCAACCTGGTGCAGACCCTGGAGAACACCCCGGCCCTGGTCCACGGCGGGCCCTTTGCCAACATTGCCCATGGGTGTAACTCCGTGTCCGCCACCGACACCGCCCTCAAGCTGGCGGACTATGTGGTTACTGAGGCGGGCTTCGGCGCGGACCTGGGCGCGGAAAAGTTCCTGGACATCAAATGCCGCGCGGCGGGGCTGGACCCCAGCGCGGTGGTCATTGTGGCTACGGTAAAGGCGCTGAAATACAACGGCGGGGTGGCCAAGGCCGATCTGGGCACGGAGAACCTGGAGGCGCTGGAAAAGGGCCTGCCCAACCTGCTCAAGCATGTGGAAAATATCACCCAGGTGTACGGCCTGCCCTGCGTGGTGGCCGTCAACCGCTTCGTCAACGACACCGACGCGGAGCTGGCCCTGATCCGGGACAAGTGCCGGGAGTTGGGCGTCAACGTGGCCCTGTCCGAGGTGTGGGGCAAGGGCGGCGCGGGCGGCCTTGAGCTGGCGGAGGAGGTGCTGCGGCTGTGTGAGCAGCCCCACGAGTTCCGCTTTGCCTACGGGCTGGACCAGCCCCTGCGGGACAAAATCGAAACCATCGTCAGGAGCATTTACGGCGGCGCGGGAGTGAGCTATTCCGCCGCCGCGTCCAAGGAACTGGACCGTCTGGAGGGGATGGGCTTCGCCTCCCTGCCTGTGTGCATGGCCAAGACCCAGTATTCCCTGTCCGACGACCCGGCCAAGCTGGGCCGCCCGGAGGGCTTCACCGTCACCGTGTCCAAGGCGAAGGTGTCCGCCGGGGCGGGCTTCGTGGTGGTGCAGACCGGCGACATCATGACTATGCCTGGGCTGCCCAAGGTCCCCGCCGCCGAGAAAATCGACGTGGACGAGAACGGCGTCATCTCCGGGCTGTTTTGACCCCGCGCCCTTATCAACAGCCCCCCCCTTTTCTTTGAAAAGACCACAGCGATACTTGCTTTTGTGCAGCGAAAGTTTAGCGGAGCACGTTCCTGAAAGGGGAATAGGAGACTTTTCAACTTCCCTCTATTTTTATATTTAACATGTTCGCAGCCGGGCGGAAACCTTTGCGTTTCCGCCCGGCTTTATTACAAGCGGCCTCCCGGACAAGAACAAAAGGGGGGCATATCTGCCCCCCTTTTTCAGCAATACAATCAGCGCAGCACCGCGCCGCAGTCCTTTTCCAGCGCTTCCAAAATGGACTTCACGTCCTCGTCCGCCTCCTCGCCGGTGAGGGAGCGGTCGTCCGCCCGCAAAGTCAGGTTGAAGGCCACCGACTTCTTGCCCTCGTCCACGCCCTTGCCGCGGTAGATGTCGAACAGAGCCACGTCTTTGAGCAGCCCCTTTGCCCCCTTGCGGATGGCGCTCTCCAGCGCGCCCACGGTGACGTCCTCGCCGCATACCACGGCGATGTCCCGGGTGACGGCGGGGAACTTGGGCAAGGGCGCATACTCCGGGTCGGGCCCATGGGCGATGAGCAGCTCGTCAAAGGACAACTCCGCGCAGTACAGCTCGCCGTCTACCCCGAAGTTCTTAGCGGCCTGGGGGTGGACCTGCCCGAACACGCCTACGATGTCGCTTCCGCTGTACACGTAGGCGCAGCGGCCGGGGTGATAGCTGGCGTCCTCCGTACAGGGCTCGAAGCGGACATCACGGGCCCGGATGCCCTTCATCAGCGCCTCAACGGCCCCCTTCATCGTGAAGAAGTCCATGCCGCTGCCGTATGCGCCCAAGGTGAGAATCTTTGCCTCGATGGCCAAGCCGTGATCCTCCCCGCCAGGCATATAGATGCGGCCCAGCTCGTACAGCCAGGCGGATTTGTTGCGGTTGTTGTAGTTGCGCGCCAGCACCTCCAGCCTGGAGGGCAGGGTGGTGGTACGCATGATGGAGGTGTCCTCGCCCAGAGGATTCAAAATTTTGAAGGATTTGCGGTGGAAATCCTCCCGGCCCCACAAAATTTTGTCGTAGGCGGTGGGGCTGATGAAGGAGTAGGTGATGATCTCGCTGTACCCGCAGGTGCGGCACAGCTCACCCAGCTTGTTCTCCAGCTTCTGCACCGGGGAATAGCCGCCCTGGGTGGTCTGGCCCCGCATGAGGGTGTTGGGGATGTTGTTGTAGCCGTGGAACCGGGCCACCTCCTCGGCCAAATCGGCCAGACGGCGCACGTCGCCCCGCCAGGAGGGGATGACCACCTCGGCAGGCCCGTTGGGGAAGTCCTTTTCCTTGGTCAGGATGTTCACCCGCTCCAACAGACAGTACATATCCACCGGGTCAATATCAGTGCCCAGCAGGGCGTTGACCCGCTCCGGATCCATAGTCACGGTCCAGGGCTGAGGGACGTTATTCAAAATATCGATGACGCCGTCCACCACCTCGCCCGCGCCCAGCAGCTCCACCAGCTCACAGGCCCGGTTGACGGCGGGCAGGGTGTTCATAGGGTCCAGCCCCTTTTCGAACTTAGACGACGCCTCGGTGCGCATACCAAGGGCCAAGGCCCCCTTGCGGATACAGGTACCGTCAAAGCAGGCAGACTCGAATACCACGTCCATGGTGTCGGCCGCGATTTCGGAGTTCAATCCGCCCATGATGCCCGCCAGGCCCACGGCCCGGCCCTCGTCGGCAATGACCAGGTGATTGGCGGTAAGGGTGTGTTCCTTGCCGTCCAGGGTGGTGAGCTTTTCGCCCTCCTCCGCCCGGCGGACGATGATCTTCCCGCCGTTGACATAGCGGTAATCAAAGGCGTGCATGGGCTGGCCATACTCCAGCATGACGTAGTTGGTAATGTCCACGATGTTGTTGATGGGCCGGATTCCCATGGCCCGCAGGCGCTCCCGCATCCACTTGGGGGAGGGAGCGATCTTCACGTTGCGCACCATCCGGGCGGAGTACCGGGGCACCAGATCAGAGGCCGGGGTTTCCACGTCCAGCAGCTCGGGGAGCACGCCGGGGCCGCCCCCCCTCACCACTGGCTCGTGGAGGTTATAGGGCACATCAAAGGTGGCGGACACCTCCCGGACCAGGCCGATGACGGACAGGCAGTCCGGGCGGTTGGGGGTGATCTCGAACTCAACGACATGGTCGTCCAGGCCCGTCACCGGCTTGATGTCGTCGCCGGGCTTGCAGTCCTCCTGAAGGACGAAAATGCCGTCGTTGATGCAGTGGGGGAACTCTTTCTGCTCGGCGTGGAGGTCAGCCAGGGTGCAGATAGCTCCCGTCTTGGTGTCATAGGCCACCATGTCGCCCACATGGATATTCTGGCAGGGCGTTTTGACGATTGCGGCGGTGGGGCCGTCCTGCTCGGCATAGCTCAGTGTGCAGGCCCACGCGCCGTTTTCGGCTGCGTTGACTTCCTTCACTTCCGCCGCCACCACGGGGCCGAAAATCTTGTGTCCCGGCTGGACATCGGCGGGGATGGAGGGCTTGGCCGGGTCGATGGGCTTGTAGTCGTTCAGCAGGGCGGCGGCGGTGATGACGCCATAGGGGAAGTCCCGCTCGTCCAGGCCCAGCTCGGACAGGGAGCACAGCATGCCGTTGGACATGACGCCCCGCAGCTTGCCCTTGGTGATCTTTTTCCCTCCGGGGAGGGTGGAATTGTGCAGGGCCACGGGGACCAGATCGCCCTCGTGGATGTTCCAGGCCCCGGTGACGATCTGGACGGGCTCGTCCCGGCCCACGTCAAGCTGACACACCCACATGTGGTCGGAGTCGGGGTGGCGCTCCATGGCCTTGATGCGGCCCGCCACCACATTGGAGATTTCCGCCCCCAGGTCGGTGACACCCTCCACCTTGGAACCGGACAGGGTCATGGCCTCGGCAAACTCCTGGTCGGGGACGTCTATTTTTACAAACTCATTGAGCCACTTTCGGGATAAATTCATAGATAAAACCCCTCTTAACAAATATTGTAGGAGCGAAACGCAGTTTCGCGGTCAAAGTTCTTTTTGGTTCCTTTTTCTTTCAAGAAAAAGGAACGCCGGTCCGGCGAGGACGCCCTTAAAACTGCTCCAGGAAACGAATGTCGTTCTCGAAGATCAGCCGTACGTCATCAATCTTGTAACGCAGCATGGCCAGTCGGTCCAGGCCGAAGCCGAAGGCCCAGCCCGACCACTCGTCCGGGTCAATGCCCGCCATCTCCAGCACATGGGGGTGGATCATCCCCGCACCCAGCAGCTCAATCCAGCCCTCCCCCTTGCAGGTGGGGCAGCCCTTGCCGCCGCACTTGTGGCACTGCACGTCCATTTCGCAGGAGGGCTCGGTGAAGGGGAAGTGGTGGGGGCGGAAACGGGTCTTGGTGTCCGGGCCGTACAGCCGCTGGGCCACGGTGGCCAGGGTGCCCTTCAGATCCGCCATGGTAACGCCCTTGTCGATGACCATGCCCTCCACCTGGTGGAACATGGGGGAGTGGGTGGCGTCCACCTCGTCCTTGCGGTACACCCGGCCGGGGGCGATCATGCGGATGGGCAGGGGCATGGTGTCCATGGCACGCACCTGCATAGGGCTGGTCTGGGAGCGGAGCATCACCCGCTCGCCGGTGTCGAAATAGAAGGTGTCCGACCAGTCCCGGCTGGGGTGGCCCTCCTCGGCGTTGAGCCGGTCGAAGTTCAGCTCACTGAGCTCGATCTCCGGGCCGTCCAGTACCGTGAAGCCCATGCCGATGAAGATCTCCTTCATCTCCTCCAGGGCGGCGTTCATGGGGTGCTGGTGACCCACCTGGACTTGCTTGCCGGGGATGGTCACGTCCACCGTCTCCGCCTTGAGCTTCATCTCCAAAGCGGCCTCCTCCAGCTTCCGGGAGGCGGTGTCCAGAGCGGTTTCCAGGGCGGCGCGCACCTCGTTGGCCAGGGCGCCCATGGCGGGGCGTTCCTCGGCGGACAGCCTGCCCATCTGCTTGAGTACCGCCGTCAGCTCGCCCTTTTTGCCCAGGTAACGTACCCGCAGCTCGTCCAGGGCGACGGAGTCCTTGACGCTCTCGAAGGCGGAGAGCGCTTCGGCACGGATTTTTGCTAACTGTTCTTTCATGTTAAAGCTCCTTTGTTTGGATGAGATTTGACAGAGCAATCCAGGCGGAGGACGTGGCACACGACTGCAAAGCCCTCGTTACCCGGCATTGCCCGGATACAATTTTTTCCGGCTGGAATCCGCAGCGCTGATAGAGCCGCAGGGCGGGCTCATTACCTGCCAGCGCTTCGATGGAGACCGGCCGCTCCATGCGTTCCAGCGCGTCCTCCTTTTTCCTGTAAAATTGAAAAAGCCCTTCCTCCCCAAACCTGGGGACGAAAGGCAACCCTTCCGCGGTACCACCCGCATTCGCGCATAGCTGTTCCCTGCGCGCACTCAAGCCCCGTAACGGCGGGCAAACCGTCCCGCTCTCGCGGGCCGCTCCCGGGCGAACCAAGGGACACGCACCAAGGCGGCTTTCAGCCGGTGACCGCCCCTCTCTGCCATGCGCAAGCTCCCTATTTTCCCGTTCTTCACATTTCACTTTCCCTTTTATATCACAATAAAGGTTGAAATGCAAGAGGGAAAACCTTATAATGTTAAAGAAAATGAAAGGGGGCGCAGGTATGAAGCTGTACACCGCCGCGCAGATGAGGGAGATCGACCGCATTGCCATCCAGGACCGGGGCATCCCGTCCACCGAGCTGATGGAGAACGCCGCACGTGCGCTGGTGCGGGAGGTGCGCTCCCTGCCCGTTCCGGGGCCGGGGCTGGACGAGCCCTTGGGCTGGATCACGGAGGACGGGCATATGCCCACCCAGGAGGAACAGGCCGAGTTCTGGGCCATGCGGCGGCGTTCCGCCATTGTGTGGTGCGGCCCCGGCAACAACGGCGGGGACGGCGTGGCCGCCGCCCGCCTGTTGCTGGAGATGGGCTGGCGGGTGAAGTGCGTGTTGGTGGGCGACCGGGCCAAAATGACCGACGACTGCCGGTCGATGGAGCGCCGCCTGGCGGAGGAGGGGGGCGTGCTGGAGGACTTTGATCCGGAGAATTGGGAACAGTATATGCCCTTTGATGTGGCCATCGACGCGCTGTTCGGCGTGGGCCTCACCCGCGACCTGGAGGGCGACGCGGCCCTGGCCGCCCGGATGATCCGCCGGGGGACAGGCTGGGTGGTGTCCGCCGACGTGCCCAGCGGTATCCACGCGGACACCGGCGACGTGATGGGCACTGCGGTACGCGCCGACGTGACGGTGACCTTCTCCCGGGGCAAGCCGGGGCTGTTCGTGGGCAAGGGCGCGGTTCACAGCGGCAGGGTGGTGGTGGCCGACATCGGCATCCCGGACGAGCTGTATCCGGCGCGGCCCGAGACTGTGCTGGTGGAGCGGGAGATGTTCCGCCTCCCCCGGCGGCCCGCGGACGGCCACAAGGGGGATTTCGGCAGTGTGTTCATTCTGGCCGGGAGCCGGGGGTACACCGGCGCGGCGGCGCTGTGCGCACGGGCGGCGGTCCGGGGCGGCGCGGGGCTGGTGACTGTGGCTGTGCCCGAGGACATATACCCCATCATAGCGGTGAAGTGCGACGAGGCCATGGTATGGCCCTGGCCGGAAAACGACGCCGAGGTGGTGGAAAAGGCCAGGGACTGCGACGCGGCCCTCATCGGCCCCGGCCTGGGCCAGGGGGAGCGGGCCGAGCGGCTGGTCCTTGCCCTGATGAAGGCGTTGACCTGCCCCATCATCCTGGACGCGGACGGTCTAAATCTCATTTCCCGGCATATGGATGTATTGGACGAGCGGGAGGGGGAGACCGTCCTCACCCCCCACGACGGGGAGTTCGCCCGGCTGTCCGGCTGTGAGCTGCCCATCCGGGACCGTCTGGGAACAGCGGGGGCGTTTGCCGAACAGCACCACTGCATCCTGGTGCTCAAGGGCCACCGCACCATCACCACGGCGGGGGCGGTCAACTCCACCGGAAACCCCGGCATGGCCAAGGGGGGCAGCGGGGACGCCCTGGCAGGGCTGATGGCCGCTCTGTCGGCACAGAAGATAATGGACGCTCCGGCGCTGGCGGTGTGGCTCCACGGCCGGGCCGGGGACCTGGCGGCGGAGGACAAGGGGGAGTATGGCATGATCCCCTCCGACCTGATCGAACAAATACCTTACGCAATTAAAGAGCTGGTTTAAACGAGGAGGAATCTGAGAAGTGCGCAAGTTGACGGCTTGTGTACTGATGATGACCCTGCTGCTGTCCGGCTGCAAGGCCGTGAACGTGGCGGAGACCCCGGAGGAGGCGGCGCTGGCCCTTCGGGAGGAGTATACGGCGCTGGCGGGCTGGTCGGCCACGGTGGACGTGTCCGTGTGCTACAGCGAGGCGGTGTACGATTTCACGCTGGACGCGAGCTGGCAGAGGGAGGGGGAGACGGTGCTCACCGTTACCGCCCCGGAGCTGGTGGCGGGCATTACCGCCCGGATCGCGGAGGGGGAAACCGTGCTGGAGTACGATGGCGCGGGACTGTCCCTGGGCCTGCTGGACGGGGACGGACTGACCCCAGTGTCCGCCGTCACCGCCGTTATGGAGCAGATTGAGAAGGGCTATATGGCCAAATGTGCCTGGGCGGGGGATGAGGGGCAGTACCTGCAAATCTCCTTCCAGGACCCGGAGCTGTCGGTCAACACGGGCGCCCAGTTCCTGCTCACCTTTGACCGGGCCAGCCATGACCTGCTGGGCGCCGAGGTGAGCGTGGCGGGGGAGACGGTGCTGACGGCGCGGATATCCAATTTTACAACGGAGCTGAAACAAGATGACGCGGGAAACAGCGAGAACCTGGGCTGAGATCAGTCTGGGCAATCTGGAACACAATTACCGGGACTTGCGGACCTGTGCCCCGGACAGTAAATTTTTGGCCACTGTGAAGGCCAACGCCTACGGTCATGGGGCCGTGCCGGTGGCCCGCCGCATGGCGGAGCTGGGGGCGGACTACCTGGCGGTGGCCTGCCTGGACGAAGCGGCGGAGCTGCGAAGGGCGGGGATTTCCGCGCCCATCCTGATTCTGGGATATACTCCCCCAGAGCTGGCGGCCGAGGTGGTGGACCTGGACGTGACCCAGGGGGTGTTTACCCCTGAGCTGGCCCGGGCCCTGTCCGACGCCGCCGGGGCGGCGGGGAAGCGGGCGAAAATCCACCTCAAGGTGGATACCGGCATGAGCCGCCTGGGGGTGCTGGATCACGATCCGGAGTGGGCGGCGGAGGAGCTGGCAGCGCTGTGTGCCCTGCCCCACCTGGAGCCGGAGGGCGTCTTCACCCACTTCGCCGACGCGGACGGCGACGAGGAATACACCATGCTCCAGTTCACCCGGTTCCTGGATGTTTTAGAGGAGCTGGAGGAAAAAAAAGGCCGTATTTTTGAAATTCGCCATTGCGCGGCCAGCGCCGCCGTGTTAAACTATCCGTGTACGCACATGGACATGGTTCGCCCCGGGATCGCCCTGTACGGGCACTACCCCGCCCCCTCCTGCGAGGGCCTGGACGGCCCTGGCCTCAAGCCGGTGATGTCGCTGCTCAGCCGGGTGGCGGCGGTGCGGGATTTCCCGGCGGACACCCCGGTGAGCTACGGCTGTACGGCGAGCTTTGGCCCCGGGGGCGGGCGGACGGCGGTGCTGCCCATCGGCTACGCCGACGGCCTGCACCGGGTGCTGTCCAACAAGGGCGGCGTGTGGCTGGACGGCCGGGCCCGTCCCATCATGGGCCGGGTATGCATGGATATGTGCATGGTCGGTTTGGATGAGACGGCCGGCGTGAAGCCCGGCGACGTGGCGGAGGTGTTTGGCCCCCATCTGCCGGTGGAGCGCCAGGCGGAGCTGGCGGGCACCATCTCCTACGAGCTGGTGTGCGCCGTCGCCCCCAGAGTGCCAAGAATCTACATAGACGCATAGGATAGTCAGGGAAGAGCCGGCGGCGGTTTTTCCCGGACTGCCGGTATAAAAGCCGCCGCGCCGTGGGAGAATGATAGTACCCGGTCTACATAAGCGTAGCCGGGCACTATATCCGGCGGAGTGTGAGATCCTGTGGACAACAGCGTCAAGCGCGGCGACATTTTTTACGCGGACCTAAGCCCGGTGGTGGGCAGTGAGCAGGGTGGCGTCCGCCCGGTGCTCATCGTCCAGAACGACACCGGCAACAAACACAGCCCTACGGTGATCGCGGCTGCGATCACCTCCCAGACGGGGAAGGCCCGTCTGCCCACCCATATTACCCTGGCCTCCCATAGCTGCGGCCTGCCCAAGGACTCGGTGGTCCTTTTGGAGCAGATCCGCACGCTGGACAAAAAGCGGCTGCGGGAGCACATGGGCCGGGTGGACGACCAGGTGATGCGGCGGGTGGACAGCGCCATCGCCGTCAGCTTCGGCCTGAGCCCGGAACGGCTGGTATAAAAAAGCGCGGAGAAGCGGACAGCGAGGCGGCGTGGAACGAAGCGAGGGCAACGGCCCGACCGCCGCACGGCGGCCGGCAGGTTTTGCCCGAGGCGGAGCGAAAGCGACCGAGCGTCCTGGCCGCTTCGCAGCGTGACAACGCGGAAGCCCTGCCCCGCCTGCCCCGGTTTCCAGGGCAGGCGGGCAAGGGGTGCAGGGACCTTCTCCCCGTGGGGACGGCTCGAACAGGATGTGCAGATGGAACAGGGCTTTTGCCCGACCCGGTATGAACTGTCCCCACGGAGAGAAGGCCCCTGCGCCCATACACTTGGAGGTATCTACATATGAAAACACTGAAAATTGCCATGGCGGCGCTGTGCGTCTGCTTCCTGTTCACGGCGGCCTACGCCGCCAACGCCACCCCGGGCGGGCAGGACGACCCCCTGGTCACCCTGAGCTACCTTAGCGGCACCTACACCAGGCAGGTGCAGGATATGGTGGACCAGGCCGTTACCCAGCGCAAGGCGGAGATGGAGCAGTCGCTGAAAAACATCCTGGCTGGAAACGGCGGGACAACGACCGTCCCCTCCGTCGGGAACGGCGTGTTCACCGTGGTCACCCTGTCCCAGGGGCAGTCCCTGGTGGGGGACGTGGGCTGTGAGGTGATGCTGCGCATTGGCGCCGCTGTGTGCGGCAGCGAGGACAGCGTGGGCCTGATCGATACCACCGAAGGCAGCGTGCTGGGCAACGGACAGGCCTTGGCGGTCAACCATCTGTACATGGTCACGATCAGCACCCGGAAGGTGACCGCCACCGCGCCCACAGTGAAGGTGCTGGCCCGGGGGCCCTATTCCATCCAGTAATATCCAGTGGAAACTGTGATTAGGAATTCATAGATATTTAACAAACAGTTCGCAAATTACCCCTAGTTTCTTTGTGAGCTTTGTGGTACACTGATCTTGTCAGGAAGGAAAGCCAGACAATGCGTTGCGATTTCCTCTTCTTCTAACCGGGGCTGCTCCGGCAAAGACCGGAGCCCCCCGGACCAAGTGTCCCGAAGCCCCTAAAACGGCTCCGTTTTTATCGTCCCGCAGGTTTGCCTGCGGGACGTTTGTTTTTTGGCAGAAAGGAAAGGACCGCCGCCTGCCTGAGCATTGACATCAAGGATCGAAGTATAGTATAATACCCGCAATATGTGGACCTAAACGGCAAATCTATACCATAAGGAGTTGTTTTTATATGAGTAAACGGGTTGCTGAGGCACTTTTTCCCAATATCAAGATGACCTATCAGGAGGCTGAGGCCCTGTATCCCCCCAGGGACCTGCCTGAAGGGGCGGTATGTACCCGCTTTGCCCCAAGCCCCACGGGCTTCATGCACATCGGCGGACTGTATACCGCCTTGCTGAACAGCATCTTTACCAGGAGCCGGGGCGGCGTGTTCTTCCTCCGCATCGAGGACACCGACCAGAAGCGCCAGATCGAAAACGGGGTCACCGAGATCATCAATGCTCTGGATGAGTTTCAGATTCACTTCGACGAGGGGGCCATTGGCGAGACCGAGGACAGCGGCAGGTACGGTCCGTACCGCCAGTCCCTTCGCAAGGAGATCTATCAGACGTTCGCCAAGTATTTGGTGGAGATTGACCGGGCCTATCCCTGCTTCTGCACCTCCGACGAGCTGGAGGCGATCCGTGAAAAGCAGGAGGCGGCCGAGGCCCTGCAAAAGGGCTACTACGGTGAGTGGGCTGCCTGCCGGAACTTGGACGAGGAGACCGTTTTAAAGCGCATCGCGAACGGCGACCGGTGGATCGTTCGTTTGCGCAGCAGCGGCAGGCTGGGTGTCAGCCGAGTGTACCACGATATGATCCGCGGCGATATTTCCATGCAGGAAAACATTCTGGACGCCGTCATCATCAAGGGGGACGGCCTGCCCACGTACCATTTCGCCCATGTGGTGGACGATCATCTGATGCGGACCACCGACGTGATCCGCGCGGATGAATGGATCGCCTCCATTCCTCTGCATGTGGAGATGTTCGAGATGCTGGACTTCCCTGTGCCCCGCTACACCCATCTGAGCCCCATCATGAAAAACGAGGCCAAGGAGGATGGCGAGGGTATCTCCCGCCGCAAGCTGAGTAAGCGGAAAGACCCGGAAGCGCGGGTCGGTTATTATGACGAGGCCGGTTATCCAATCCCCGCTGTCCTGGACTACCTGCTGACCATCGGGAGCGCGGATTATGAGCCTTGGCGCGAGGAAAATATGGACGCGTCCATATTCGATTTCAGCCTGGATCTGTCCAAGAGCGGCGCAGCCGGGGCTCTGTTCGATTTTGACAAGCTGAACAACGTGGCGAAAAAACGCGTCGGACATATGTCGGAGGAGCAGATATTCGCCTCAGTTTCCGCTTGGGCCGGACGATATGACGCCAAGCTGAACAGCTTTATTGAACACAACGCGGATATCTTCCGCAAGTCCATCACAGTGTGGCATGAGAGGCGCCTGGACGTGGCCAAGTGGTCCGACCTGATGGAACTGTATCCTTATATGTACGACCCCGCCTTTACCGTGGACGCCGCCCTTCCCGATGCGTTCCTGCCGCACAAGGAACGCATCCCGGAGATCCTCGGAGACTATCTGGAGACCTTTGATTATGACGATGATTCCAACGAATGGTTTAACAAGGTGAAGGAGGTCGCCGTCCGGCACAACTACTGCGTGAAGATGGGCGCTTATAAGAAGCGCCCGGAGGACTATAACGGTTCTATCGCGGACCTCTCCTCTTTTATCCGCTACGCGCTGACCGGAACCACCAATACGCCGGACCTGCACGGCATCATCCACGTGATTGGCAAAGACGCCGCCGTCAGCAGAGTGGAGGCATTTCGGTCGAAGCTCGCAAACCGTTGATACAGGCCGACTTTCCTGACAGTCGAGTTGGTTTTCCGGGCAAACCCCTTGACTTTTCCCCTCCGGGCGGATAGGGTGGAAGCATATCCAACGATAAGGAGCGACTACCTATGAATGAAAAGAAACCCTTTGGAGAGTACATCCGTAAAAAGCGTCTGGAGGCGAGGCTGACCCAGAAGGAGCTGGCGGCGCAGTTATTTGTCACCGAGTCCACTGTCAGCAAGTGGGAGCGGGCGTTGTCCTACCCGGATGTATCCATGGTGACCGCCATCTGCGGGGCGCTGCACATTACGGAGCACGAGTTTTTCACCGCCTGCGACGATGACCAGGCCCACAGCCAGGAGACGGCCGCAAAGCGCTGGCGGCAGATAGTGGCCGGGACGCAGCGTTTTTTTGCGGTGGGCTATGTCGTCGCCATTGTGGTGTGCTTGATCTGTAATCTGGCCATATTTCATACCCTGGATTGGTTCTGGATTGTGCTGGCGTCTTGTGCGCTGGCGTTCTGCTTCACCAATTTGCCGGCTTATGTGCGCAAGGGCAGGCGGATGACGACGTGCATGGGAACGGCCACCGGATGCCTGCTCGTCCTTCTGCTGGCCTGCTGGATCAATGTGGGCGGCTGGTGGCTCCTGGGCGGGCTTGCCATTACGGTGGTATGCCTCGCTCTGCCCTGGGGCTGGTGGGCGGTGTGGCGGTTTTATGGGAAACACGTGCTGCCGTTGTGTGTGGGTGTGCTCAGCCTATGGGTGTTTGGGCTGCTGGCGGTGATCTGGGCGTTTACCGGCGGGGACTGGCTCCTCACCCTGGCCTATCCTCTGGCCCTGGCGGGCGTGGCATTCTTGTGGGCAGGGTTTGCGGCGGCGTACTGGCTGAGGACAGGACCGTGGCTGAAGGCCGGCGTCATCGCCCTGCTGGCCAGCTTCGCTACGCCGGTGTTTAACAGCTTGTGCGACCTGCTTATTGCGGAAACGGGCGGGCCCGGCTTTTGGGAATACTTCTCCGTGAGCGATATGCTGCTCCGGCGCGGCCTCGGGGACGTATCCTGGGTTAATCTGCTGATCTTTCAGATCATGCTGGTCTGCTCCGCCGCCCTGACTGTAGCGGGCGCAGTGGCGGAGGTCCGGCGGAGAAAACCGGGCGGGGAAGAAGAAACATAAAGAACCGCGCTTTCCGGCCCGTTTGGCCGGAAAGCGCGGTTTTGTTTTGTCAGACGAGGTAACAGCCCCCGCCGATGAACTCCCGCATGAGGGAGGTCTTGGGAATGTTGTCCGCAGGGATGGGCAGAAAGTAGTTCAGGAACTTCAGCAGCCGCTTGGCTTCGATGTACTCCTCGCTGTCCCGGGGAACACCGAAGAGCAGGGGCTGTACATAGGGCTTCAACAGGGACATCTCATAGATCAAGGCGGAGTTGAATACCACGTCCGCGCTGTCCTGGAAGGGGAAAATATTGTTCTCCTCCCCCCGCCGGACGGAGGGCCATATCTTGATGGTGGCCTGCGCGCTGTAGCCCCGGGTTCGGGCGTCCCGCTCGATCCGCCGCAGGAGGCGGGCGTCGGTGGTGGGGATGCGGTTGTGGTCGTCGATATTCAGCGTGGTGAGGCAACTGATGTAGATCCTGTACTTGCTCTCCTTGGGCAGGGAGTGGGTGAACTGGTCGTTGAGGCAGTGAATGCCCTCGATGACCAGCACGTCCCCTTCTCCCAGGGCAAGGAAGTTGCCGTTATACTCTCGCTGGCCCTTTTTGAAATTATAGGTGGGCATGTCCACGGTCTCGCCGTTGAGCAGCCGGACCATGTCCGTGTTGAATTGCTCCACATCCATGGCCCCCAGGCCCTCGAAGTCGTAATTGCCGTTTTCGTCCCGGGGGGTCCGGTCCCGGTTCACGAAATAGTTGTCGGTGGCGATGGCGTGGGGCCGCAGGCCGCAGGCCCGAAGCTGGGTGGACAACCGGTGGGAGAAGGTGGTCTTGCCGGAGGAGGAGGGGCCTGCGATCATGATGAAACGGACGTCCTTCCGGGCGGCGATCTCGGTGGCGATGTCGCCGATCTTCTTCTCCATCATGGCCTCATAGGTCAGGATCAGCGGCATGGTGTTCCCTTGGGCAATGGTGGTGTTCAGGGCCGCTACGTTGGAGACATTCAGTGATTCGGCGCGCAGGGTGGAGTCGCGCAGCGTCCGGTACACCTTTATGGAGGGGTGGAAATCCCCGAGACGGTCGGGATTTTTCAGGGTGGGCAGGCGCAGGATGAAGCCGTTTTCAAACAGCTCCAGGCCGAAGCATCTGATGTAGCCGGTGTCCGGCACCATGTAGCCGTAGAAGTAGTCCACGAAGCCGTCCAGGGAGTAGACGTTGACGTGGGAGTTGATGCGGAAGCTGAGAAGCTGGGCCTTGTGGACCAGTCCCTCCCGGCGGAAGAGCTCCATGGCGTCGTCGGTGCTGACAGATTTCTTTTCGATGGGCAGCGCCTGGGCGGACAGCTCCCGCATACGCGCCTCCACCCGGTCCAACAGGGCCTGGTCCAGGGTGAAATTGCCCTGGGCCCGGATAAAGAGGGCGCGGCTGAGGGAGTAGTCCACGCAGATGCGCTCCACATTTTCCCGGCCCGCCACGTCGTAGAAGGCTTTTAGCATCAGAAAGACCGCGCTGCGCTCATAGGTCTGGATGCCGGGCACGTCCTGGGCGGTGACCATTTTCAGGGTGCAGTCCCGGTCCAGCACCTTGTGGAGCTCACAGAGCTTTCCATCCCGGTTGACCAGCAGGATGTCGTGGGGAATTCGGCTCTGGAAGTCCGCGGCGATGGCGCGGTAGGGCGTTCCGTGGGGATAGGTGTACTTTGCGCCGTCCACAGTGACCGTGATCATTCTCTTTTCTTCCATGGGATGGCCTCCTCTATGTATTTTTTCCCGCCGGAAAAGCGGTGTACGGAAATTCCGGGGCGTTTTCTTTTATCATACGACATTTTGCGGGAAAATACAAGGATGATTCTGCCGTAAAAGGCGATGACGAAACAGGTTTTGCCCGCCATCAGGGAGCGGATGGCTTTTTGCACCTGACGCTCGGTATTGATGTCCACGTTGGAGGCGGCCTCGTCCAGAATGAGCATATTGGTGTCGTACAGCATGGCCCGGGCGATGGTGAGAAGCTGCTTCTGCCCCTTGGAGATATTGCCGCCGTCCTCGCTGATGACATTGTAAGCGAATTTATCCAAAAAACAAACAAAGCAAAGGAGAAATTTTTATGCAGACAGTAAAAGAGATGCTTCATCAGATCCAGTTCATCACCTTCGACGCCTGCAAGGCCAGCGGCGAGGCCGCCGCCCTGCTGGGAGAGCCGGCCAGTTCCCCGGAGGCCATGGTCAAGGCCCTGGAGCAGACCGCCGCCAACTTGGAGCAGGGCACGGTGGAGCTGCGCGCCCTGTCCCCGCTGAAACAGTTTTATCGAGAGACCGAGCTGCTGTCCATGATGGGGCTTCTGACCTTTCACTCCCATTCGTTGGCTCTCTTTTAGTTTGTTTATATTTATAGCAACCTTCAAAAAAGCTAACAATAAGCAGAAGCGGCAAACCAATGCC
>CANOYV010000016.1:0-45535 GCA_947571605.1 uncultured bacterium
GTGGCCTTCGACTGGCTGGATTATTGGCTGTGCGGCGGGGAGAGGCCCAGGTACAGGCTGGTTTGAGCAATAATGAGAAAAGCCGCCCGGACAGGCGGCGGAATTTGACAAAGTACGGTGCGCAGGATATAATAAAAAAGCTCCGATAAGGAGCCGGAAGGGCACTGTTACATAAAAAGGCGGTTAGCCACTCCCTTGTGAGAGGGGGTGATGCTGATGGGAGACAGGCGCTGGGCGGATGCCCTGCGTTTCCTGGTGTGGTTTGTCATCGTGCTGGTGCTGATGATAGCTACAGCCCAAAAAGCGTACTAGCCGCCCGGTGGCACCCGGACGGCTAGTATAGAGACTAGCTGATTTTGTGGGGCTAACCGCCATGTGACAGTTGCCCTTCTGTTATGATTATATCGGGATGCACCCGCTTTGTCAACTGAGACAAGGCGGATTTTTTGTTGGGAGGTTTTACAATGGACCATGAAGACATCGCCGTCAAGCTGGCGGAGGTGGACGCCCGGTGCAGGTCCAACACCCACCGGCTGGACGACATGGATGGGAAAGTGGACACCCTCCAGCGCCTGACCACCGCCGTGGAGATCATGGCCGCCGAGCAGAAGCACCAGAGCAACACCATGGCGGAGATTAAGACGGATGTGACCGCCCTGGGCAAAAAGGTGGACGTCATTGAGAAAAAGCCCGCCAAGCGGTGGGAGGGCATTGTAGAAAAGGCGTTGTGGGCGGTGTGTGCCGCCGTCATCGCGTTTCTGCTGGCAAAAATCGGACTTTGAAAGGAGATACATAAGATGAACGGCTACATGAAGAAATGGTTCAAGGCGGCGGGCGTCCGCGCCGTCAAGACGGTGGCCCAGACCGCCGCGGCCACCATTGGCACCGCGGTGGCGCTGGGCGATGTGAACTGGCCGCTTGTGGCCTCTGCATCGGTGCTGGCCGGAGTGCTGTCCCTGTTTACCAGCGTGGCGGGGCTGCCGGAGGTGGAGTGAGGCGGCATGGACAACGCGCAAAAGATATGGGGCCGTCTGATCTCCGCCGGACTCACCCCGGAGGGGGCGGCTGGGCTGATGGGCAACCTCCAGGCGGAGAGCGGGCTGAACCCCCGGAACCTGCAAAACAGCTTTGAGAAGAAGCTGGGCTTCACCGACGAGAGCTATACCGCCGCCGTGGACAGCGGGGCCTACACCGGCTTCGTCCACGACGGCGCGGGGTACGGGCTGGCCCAGTGGACGAACCTGAATAGAAAGCAACTGTTGCTATACTTTGCTCGGGCGGGAGCGTCCTCTGTGGGAGACCTAGACATACAGACGGACTATCTGATTTGGGAGCTGGGTGAAAAGTTCCCGGCGGTTCTGAGGCTGCTGAGAACCACGGACAACGTTCGGGAGGCATCGGACTGTGTGCTGCTGAAATTCGAGCGCCCCGCCGACCGGAGCGAGGAGAACTGCCGCCGCCGGGCGGCGCTAGGGCTGGATTTTTACGACAGATTCGCGGGAGGGAAGGACATGAACTATCTCATGACGGCGGCGGCGTTCTGCGGCACGCTGCTGGACATCGCTGACAACAAAAAAACGGCCTACATGCTGGGCCCCTGGGGCTGGCCCGCTAACGACAGGATGATCGCCCGTGCCACCACCCAGGGCGGCAACGCCCTCACCAACCGGCAGTGGCTGCCCCAGGCCAACGCCGTCAAGGGCGAGGGCTTCCTGTTCGACTGCGTGGGCCTCATCAAGGGCATCCTGTGGGGCTGGAACGGCGACATGAGCCGCACTTACGGCGGGGCGGGGTACGCCTGTAACGGCGTGCCCGACTATGACGCCAAGAAGATGATTGACTGCTGCCGGGATGTGTCCACCGACTTCTCCACCATCGTGGACGGCGAGGCCGTCTGGATGGACGGGCACATCGGGGTGTACGTGGGCGGCGGCGTGGTGGTGGAGTGTACGCCCAAATGGCAGGGCGGGGTACAGAGGTCCACCTGCGCCAACGTCTCGCAAAAGCTCGTCTCCAGCGCCGCCGGGAGCCGGACGTGGACCAAGCACGGCAAGCTGCCGTGGGTGGATTACTCCGCGGCGGATAAAAACAATGAGGAGGATGACAACATGTCTTACGAGCAGTGGAAGGAGTCCATGGACCGCTACCGCCGGGAGCTGCGGGCGGACCACGACCAGTGCTGGGCGGAAGCGGAGCTTGCCGCCGCTGTGGCCGCCGGCATCACCGACGGCAAGCGCCCCCACGACTTTGTCACCCGCGAGGAGGCCGCTGTGATGGTGGTGCGGGGCAGGCGGAGTGAGGCGGGATGAGCAGCACGTGAATTACAATTTGACCCCGGACAATCGGTAAGACGAAAAGGGAAGGCCCGGAGGATAATCCTTCGGGCCTTCTCTTGCTACAGAATAATCCTGGAACAGAAGTACGCCTGTAGTGTCCTAAATTTAAACTAATATTGTTCGCAAGTTTCTAAAGACCGCTCACCGTCTGACGGGGGGATATCCCCTCGCCAGACGGTGGGGTATATTAATAACAACACGAAATGGAACAAATAAATCAATTGCGATCCAGTCTGATCGCCAGAACCCGGCGGCGATGGATTACTGGATACCGGAAAAAGAAACACTATAGAGGATGTGCTTCGGCGAGAACTGGGCGGATCGGACGATGCGTTTGCCCCGCTGTGTTTTGTGGGTCGCCCCTCCTGCTCACGCTACTGATGGGGCGTCAGCCCTGTGATTTGCTGAAAGGTCTGGGCAAAATAACTGCTGGAGCAGAATTGAAGCTGTTTGGCAATATCCCGGATCGGGTGTTTAGCGCCCCATCTGTCTCGCGCCCCAGCCTGACCCTGTCAGCCACCCGTCCAAGCGGTGGCAAAGGGCGTGTCAGGCGTCAGTTCATACCGGACGCCCCCGGACAGAAGCACGCCGCCCGCCCGGTTGGTCCGCGCGGCGATCCGTCTACCGTCCCAAGCCAGCCGCGCGAAGCCGCCCCTGCCGTCCACCGGGAAGACGCAGTCCAGGGCCTTGAAATACTCCAGCCGGGGTTCCAACACAAATCCGGTCCCCTCCCGCCGCAAGCCTGCGAAATACCGCCCCAGGAGATAGATGGGGCTGGCCGCCCAGGCATGGCACAAGCTCTTGCCAAATCGGTCGCCGTACATATCGTATTGGGCGGTCCCGGTTACAGCGGGGTCGAACTCCTCCCAGAAGGTCGCCGCCCCCCGCTCCAGCATACCGCCCCAGTAGGAGCGCAGCCGCTCCATCACCCGGTCCAGCCGCCCGCTGTCCGCCAGCACGTCCAGCTCAAAGAACTGGAAATAGGGCGTGGTGATGGGAGGCACAGCCGGGTTGTCAATCACATTTTTTAAAATCAGCGCCCGCCTGCCCTCATCCGCGATCCCAAAGCGCGCCGCCAGCAGATTGGTCTGCCGGGACACATGCCGCCGCCCGGAGGTGAAGGAATCCACATAGGCCCCCAGGTCCCTATCCCAATAGCAGGCGTCGATCTGTGCCGCCAGCGCCTCCCGGCGGGCTCGGTACGCCCCGCCGTCGATGCCCAGGGCCTCCGCCAGCTCTGCCGCCGCCCCCCAGCAGGCGCACAGCAGCACCTGCTCTGGGGCGAAGGGGCCGTCCTTGTCCAGTTCCGCCCAGTCGATGAACACCCAGTCCCCTTCCCCGGCGGTGAGGAAGCCGGAACCGTCCGTCCGCGTCCGGCAGAACTCCAGCAGGGACGCCGCCTTGGGCCAGACCAGCGACAGGAAATCCCGGTCGCCGTAGGCGTCGAAATGCTCCTTCACCCCCAGCAGCCACAGCAGGGAGTAGTCCATGATGGTATTGATGTGCCCCGTCATGGGGTCGTTCCCCCGGAGGGCCAGCAGGGTGCGCCGCTCCACGCCGGGGTCAGCCAGCAAATACTGGTTGACAAACAGGCTCTGGTAGGCATCCCCCGCCCAGATCCACTTGTCCCGCTTCACGCCGTCGATAAAAAAGATGCCGGTACACAGCCGGAAGGTGTGCTCCGCCACCGCCCAGACCTGGTCCAGCAGGGGATCGCCGCAGCGGAACGCCGCCCGGACGGGGATGTCCACGAACTGGTGGACGGCGGTCAGCCCAACCGCTTCCCCCGGGATAAAGGCGAAGCGCACGGCGCACCGGGGCGTCTCCCCCGTCTCCGGGTCGGGGGCCCATCTGTAGTAGCAGTGCTCCCTGTCCAGTGCCTCGTCCCGGGACTCGCCGCAGTAGATCCACATATCCGCCAGCCGCTCCCGGGGGGCCTCCGCCCGGAGGACGGCGGTGAGCTCCGTCTCGAACTCATAGAGTACGCCGTCCCCTACCCGCTCCGTCCGGATGGGGTGGTACTCCTGTTCGCTGTACTCCCAGCGGGCAGGGTCCTGTTCTGGCCGGGTGAAATAGGGGCTGTACCCGGCGGGAACAGGGGGCTGGGCGTAGTCCTCCGCCATCCAGCCCTTGTCGGAGCGAATCACATCCCCCTCCACATACACGCTGGGGAAGGCGTCGATCCGGGCAGCGTGGATGGAAATGGACACATCCCCCTTCGGACAGGCGATCTCCTTCCCGAAGGGATATTTTTTCTCCCCCACCAGCACAAAGCCCACTGCGTTGCTATATACGCGGAACCCGGTCTCCCGTTCCAGGGAATACCGCCGGCGGAACACCACCCGGTTCCGGAAGCCGTCGCTTTTCCAGAAAGCGGGCCAGCCGTATCCCCGCTCCACCCGGCTGAAATCCTGCTCCATCCGGTGGTAGAGCTCAAGATCGCCGGGATACCACATCCAATAGCTGATTGACATTGCAGCACACTCCTTATGCTTTCCCACAGGGGATCTCCGCCGTATGAGCCCCCGTCTCATCCGTCACCGTCACCCGCACCGGGCCGCTTCCGCCCGAACGGACGATGGCCATGGCCTCGCCGTAGTAGGTGGGGGTGGCGTCCTGGGCGTAGTTCCCCTCCACGTAGGCGTTGGCGCTGCCCAGCCCCTCCAGCGCGCCGCCTTCCACCGACACCTTCAGCGTGTGTTTCTCCATGGGCTTCCACACGCCCTGGCCGTCGGTGTACCGCAGCCAGACAAAGGCCAGCCCTTCCGGCTTCACCGTCCGTTCCTCCGGGATGATGCGCAGCTCCGTCTCCGCCCCGGCGGTGGACAGGCTGTACCGTCCGATTTCCTTCCCGGCGCTGTCGTAGGAAACCGCCGTCACCTCGCCGTCCTGGTATACGGTCTTGAACACTGCCCGGCAGGTGTTCTTCAGCCGCTTCCTCCCCACGGATTGCCCGTTTACCAACAGCTCCACCGTGTGGGCCCGGGCGTATACCTCCACCGCGGCGGGCATACCGGCGCAGCCGCGCCACGACCAGCTCTCCAGGGCCTTGGTGAGCTGCCAGCCGGTGAGCTGGAGCTTTTCGGTCTGGTACACCGGGGCGACGGCGATGAACGGCCCCGCCTCCCGCTCGAAGGCCACCAGGGTATAGGCCGCCTCCGCCCGGCGCTTGCCCAGCAAATCCACCCGTCCGTTCCCGCCGGTCATCCGGCGGCAGGGCTCGCCGTCAAATTTGTAGTCGCTGTACTCGGCGCAGCCCTCTCCGGTCTCGCCGATGTAGTCCATCCCCGCCCACACGAAGTCGCCGATGATCCGGGGGTGCTTCTTGGCGATCTCCCAGAACTTGCAGGCGTCCTTGCAGAAGGTCTCGCTGCCCAGAATCAGCCGTTTGGGGTATTTCCGCAAGTCCTTCTTGTAGCGGAACAGGCCGTAGTTATAGCCCGCGATATCCATATTGGCGAAGGCGTCCCGGGTTTTCCAGTCGCAGGGGGGCAGGGTGGCCCCGGTTTTCATGAACCAGTCCCCCATGAGGCAGGCCAGGGTGTTGTAGAATTCGCTGCCCACCGGCTTTTTCTTGGAATCTTTCTTGGGCTTTTCGGCCTGGGCGGCTGCCTTCTCCGCCTTGTCGTCGCTGTACACCCCCATGCCCATGGAGCTGAGGAAGTTAAAAAAGATATTGATGCCGCAGGTAACAGGCCGTGTCCCGTCCACCCCATGGAGCCAGCGGGTCATTTCCCCGGTGAGGGCGATGCCCTTGGGCTGGGCAGTCTCCGCCACCTCGTTGCCGGTGGAGTACATGATGACACAGGGATGGTTGAAGTCCTTGTCCGCCATGTCTTTCAAATCCTGCCTCCACCATTCCATGAAGTGCTCCACATAGTCGTACTTGGTCTTGTGGATGTACCAGTGGTCCACGTACTCGTCCATCATCAGCATACCCAGCCTGTCGCAGGCGTCCAGCAGCGCCTTGGAGCAGGGGTAGTGGGAGGAGCGCAGGGCGTTGTAGCCGTTCTCCTTCAAAAGCCGCACCCGCCGCTCCTCCGCCTCCGGGAAGGAGCAGGCCCCCAGCAGGCCGTTGTCGTGGTGGACGCAGGCCCCCCGGAGGATCACCCGCTCCCCGTTGATGGTCAGGCCGCCCTCCCCCCAAGCCAGGGCGCGCACGCCAAAGGTTGTCTCCGTCTCGTCCCCCCCGAAGGAGGCCCGGCAACGGTACAGGTTGGGACTGTCGCAGTCCCACAGCTTCACGCCGGGGATGGCGATGGAGAACACCGCCCGCCCATCCTGGGACTGACCGCAGGCCGACGCCACAGGGGCCGCCCCGTCCGCCTCAAAAATATCCACCGACACCGGGCCTGGATGAGAGGTACGGACGCTGACCTCGATCTCCCCCGTTTTACAGTCCAGGGTGCGCACCCGCAGGCCATTCACCGGGATATGTGCCTCCCCCGCTGTCCACAGCCACGCCGGACGGTAAATCCCTGTACCGGAGTACCACCGGGAGTTGGGCTGGTCGGCGTTGCGGGCGATAACCTTGAGCTCGTTCTCCTCCCCAAACCGCAGATGGGGGGCGAGATCCACATAGAAATTGGTGTACCCGTAGGGCCGGAAGCAGACCTTCTCCCCGTTGAGCCACACCTCCCCGTTGTGGTACACCCCCTCGAACTCCAGCACCAGCGCCTGTCCCCGCCACTCCTCCGGGACGGCAAAGCGTTTTACGTACTCGTAGTCTCCGCCGGCATACCAGCCGGTGTTGTTCTCCCCGGCGCTGTCGTTGGTGCGGGGTTCGGCGCGCATGGCGTCGTGAGGCAGGGTGACGGGGAAGGGCTCCCCCGCCCGGGTCAGGGGGCGGCAGAACCAGCCCTTGTTAAAGTCCAGCTTTTTCATGTCCGTCTCTCCTTACGTTGTGTTCAGGTACGGGCGCAGATCCTCAATGACCCGCTTGGTACGGATCGCCGCACCCTCGCCGCTCAGGTGGCTGTCGATGAGGTAGAAATAGTTCCCGGCGTACAGGCTGTCCTCGATGTCCGAGATCACCGGGACGCACAAATGCTCTGTCAGATAGTTGTGAAGCTCCCGCCGGGTGGCGGGGGTGCTATCCGCCGTCAGGGAATTGCGGTTCCGGGGGGTGTAGGTGAAGTACACCGCAATCCCCCCATCGAGAAACCGGCGGTACACGTCATTTAGCGCCTCCACTCGCCCCGGGGTAATATTGGCCGTGGTGTAGTCCGCAATGTTGTGGCGCAGGCACACATCCCGCTCCCCGTTGGGCCGGGGCAGGGTGAGGTCGCCGTATTGGTTGTAGGTGGCGAAGGCGTAACGGTTGCCGTCATCGTCATAGGAGGCAGGGCTCTCCCCGTAATTGCGCCCCGCCATCCCCCGGCGGGCAGCCAGGTACTCCCCCAGGCTGTCCAGCACCCCGGAATAGTTCCGAAGATCCAGCAGAGCCGCGGCGTCGTAGTTGGACTCCATCATAGCCCAGAAGGGGGCGTCCAGGCGGCTGGAGGCGCAGAACTGTTCCTCCGCCGCGTCGAACTCCGGGGCGGACAGCAGCACGTCCCCCTCCTCCATCAGCCCCCGGATCAGCTCCAACTGGGGCAGGGCGTTGGTGTAGGCGTACACCCCCATATTGGCGGGCACATAGTCCGGGAAGGCGGCGGCCAGGGCCGGGCTGTCATAGCCGTACCGCCCCGACGAGCCGGAGGCCAGCACCAGCTTTTTCCGGCCCTTCAAGGACAGCAGCCAGTCGTATTTGTCGGAGAAGGTGTCAAAGTAGCTGCCGCTGTATACGGGGCTGGTGGCGGCGTTGACGTGGAGGGTTTTCAGCCCCCGGCAGTCCTGGAAGCTCTCATCAGAAACTTCCCGCAGGGTGTCGAACAGAGTGATCTCCCTCACCGCACAGCCATGAAAGGCTCCGCCCTCCACCGTGTACAGCGTGTGGGGGAGTATCAGCTCTTCAAACGCCCCGTCCCGGAAGGCCCCGGCACAGATACCCCGCACAGGGGAACTACCCAGCTCCTCCGGCACCACGCACCTGGGGGCCGCGCCGGAATACCCGGTGATCCACGCCTGCCCCTCCCGGAGCTCATAAGAGAACGACCCTTCGGGGGACACTTTGGCCCACTGGGCGTAGAGCGCCAGCCCGTCCCGGCGCTCCGTCCGGCTCCCCAGGCCGATCCGCTCCCCGCTGCCGTCGGGGGCAGTGTTCCAGCCGGTGAGGACATAGCCTTCCCGCCGGAAATAGCCCGTCCCCTGGGCGGTGTTTACCCGCAGATGGGCGTTGTCTACGGGCAGGGCAATAGCGTCCCCCTCCCAGGCCCTCAGCGTGCCGCCGTTCCCCTCGTAGCGGATGGACGGTCCGGACACAGCGGGCGGGGCGGAGGGCGCAGCGCTTGGCTCAGGGAGCTGGGCCGTCTGGCTGTCCTCCTGGAGGCGGGAGGCGTGCGCCGCCCAGAAGTAGTTGGTGGCGTAGGCGCTCAGCCGCCCCGGGGGGACGTACACCAGGGCGTCCGTCCCCTTCAGCAGTCCCGGCCCCACGGCGCACTTTTCAGGGTCCGCCTGGGCCAGCACCAGCCGCTCCAGGGCCGCGCAGCCCTCAAAGGAACCGTCCTCCAGCCCCCGGAGATTGCCTTGTACCACGATCTCCCGGACGCGGGCGTTCCCGGCGAACACAGCCGGGGCCAGACTGACCACGGGCACACCGCCATGGCTTACAGGCAGGGTGAGGCTTTCCCGCCCCGCGCCCTCCGTCGTCAGGCCGATCAGCCGCAGGCCGTCCCCGGCGTCCTCATAGAGGAAGCAGCCCCCATCCCGGTTGTCGCCCTCCGTGAGCCCCGCCCCCGCCAGGGGCGGCAGCTCCGGCAGGGGGATGGACACCGGGCCCGGTATATCCAGCGCAGCTTTCAGCTCCCCGGCCAGGATGGCGGTGTTCGCCACCGCGCCGGAGGCGTTCAGGTGGAAATTGGTGTCGAAGAACCAGCCCGCGTCCAGCACAGCCTGGGCCGGGTCACCCAGCACAGGGCAGTCCAGACGTTCCCGGAGGACATTTGCGTACCCATCCAGCCGGGAAAGTCCCCCGTCCGGGATGGCGGCGGCGTTCATGGGGCAGAAGCGGTAGCAGAGAGTCACGCCGTGTTCCCCGCACCAGCGGGCAAAGCCGTTCACCGCCGCGAAAAAATCCTCGCTGGGCAGGGCCGGGTCAAAGGAGATGGGCATATTGGGGTCGAAGCCCCCGGCCATCACGTTTTGCTCCCGGCCGGGACAGTCCATGTCCCCATAGTGGTTGAAGGACGAGCGGGCGTAGACACCCTCCCCCGCCGGGGCGGAACCGTCCCGGCACAGGCGGGCCTTGTCTCCGGCGAAGGCGGGGAACGCCCCCGCCAGGGGCCCCCAGCGCCGGCTGTCCAGGGCGGACAGCAGCTCCGGCCTGCCATCGGCGGCCTGCCACATGGAGGGAGCATGAAAAAAGTCGGACAGGGTCTGGGCGCTCTGCTCCGGAGAAAAGATCACGATGTCTCCTGACCGCAGCAGGGGCCTGATCAGCTCCAGAGTGACGGTGGTGCCCAGCCCGGCGTACAGGCCGAAGTTTACCACCGAATACCCCGGCAGCTCCTGTTCCAGCAGGTCGCAGCGCACCCCGAAGGCCGCGCCGCTCCCCCCGGCGATCACAATCCGGGGGCTGGGAGCGGCGGCCAAGGCGTCCCACTTGTCCTGGAGACCCGCCAGGTAGGCTTGATCGTACTGGGCGGGCAGGGCGAAGGCGAACCCGCACAGCGTGGCGGGCACAGCCAGGATTACCAGCAGGCACGCCGCCAGCCGGCACAGCTTGGAGCGCACCGCCCCCCGCCCCCTTTCCTCAGAATTGGAAGTAGATGAACGTACCTGCCCCGCCGCTGTCCAGCCGAATCAGCCAGGACACCGCCACGGCCAGGAAGAAGTAAACCAGGGCCATGTCCTGGGGCCGCTGCTTCCCCCAGCCCAGCCGGTCCAGGTTGGGGAGCAGCGCCAGGGTGAGGGCCAGCCGGATTCCGTCCATCGCGGTCAGCCCCAGGCAGGCCAGTCCCGCCGGGATATCCCAGGGGGAGAACAGCCGCCCCAAAAGCAGGGCCGCGTGGCCCAGGCTGTCCGCCCGGAAGAAAATCCAGCAAAAGGACACGGCGGTGAAGGTGAGGACAAGCTCCAAGCCCTTTCCGGCATTGGATTGGGCGGGGCCGATCCCTGCCCGGCGGGCCAGCAGCTCCCCGGCGAACAGCGCCCCGTGGCTCAGCCCCCACATAACGAAGCTCCACTCCGCGCCGTGCCACAGGCCGCTGAGGGAAAATACCGCGAATACCGCGAAAAGCTGCCGCCCCGGCCCCTTCATGCTTCCGCCCAGAGGGATGTATACGTAATCCGTGAACCAGCGGCCCAGGCTCACATGCCACCGCCGCCAGAATGCCCGGAAGCCACGGGCCAGGTAGGGCCTGTCGAAATTGCGCATCAGCCGCACCCCCAGCAGCCGCGCGCTGCCCGCGGCGATTTCGGAGTAGCCGGCGAAGTCGCAGTAGATCTGCACGGCGAACAGCAGGGTAGCTAAGAGCACGGCGCTGCCGTCCGGCTCCGGGGCGGAATAGGCCGCCGTGACAAACCTGCCGCAGAAGTCGGCCACCACCACCTTGCGGAAGAAGCCGCCCAGCAGCAGGCGCAGTCCAGCCTCCACATCCCCCCGGCCCAGGCGGCGCTCCCGCCGGAGCTGGGGCAGCAGATCCCCCGCCCGCTCGATGGGCCCCGCCACCAGTTGGGGGAAGAACGCGAGGTACAGGGTGAGATAGCCGGGGTGCCGCTCGGGCTCCAGCCGTCCCCGGTACACGTCGGCGACGTAGGAGACGGCCTGGAAGGTGTAGAAGGAGCAGCCCACCGGGAGGATGATGTCCCAGGCATCCCACGCCCCGCCCAGCAGGGCGGACACGGTGCCCGCCAGAAAGTTGAAATACTTGAGGTACCCCAGCAGGCCGAAGCACACCGCCAGGGCCAGCCCCAGCGCCAGCCGCCGGAGGGCGGGCCGCCTCCAGTGCCCCAGAGCCAGCCCGGACAGCCACACCGCTCCCGCCTCCGCCAGCAGCAGCCCGGTGAGGGGGACGCTCCATTTGGCGTAGAACAGCAGGCTGGCCAGGAGCAGCACCGCCCACCGGCCCCGGTGGGGGCAAAGCCAATGCAACAGGACGGCGGCGGGGAGGAACAGCAAATAGGTCCCGGAGTCAAAGCTCATGGCCCACCCTCCCCCCGCCGGGGGGCGGCGGAGATCAGCAGCAGCGCCAGCGTGATAACCAGCACCCCGTCCAGCCCCGCGCCGTCCACCAGGGCGCACACCGTCCCCCCGCCCCACAGCAGCCCGCCCAGGAAGGATAGGACGTATCCGCGCCGTGCCGCGCCCCAGGCCGTCAGCACCGCCGCGCTGAGATACAGTACCAGCGCCAGGGGGGATTGCAGAAGCTCCATGGCCTGCCCTCCGTTTTGTGTCGGTTATTGCGCCTGCTCCCGGCGCTCCTGGATGGTCTTCTGCTCCTCGGGGAGGTTCTTCTCCACCGTCCACAGCAGCATCAGCGCCGCGCACACGGCATAGGCCACAGTCTCAATCCAGATGTAGCTGATCCCGATGGTGGACTGCACCGCCGCGCTCTGGGTAATCAGCGCGTCGGCGGCGGGATCCCCCGAGGGGGCCGCATAGCCCGCGCCGCCCAGCATAGCCATAAAGATGGCATTGCAGACGGGTGTGGCCGCTACCATGACGGAGCTGTAGATGGACATGGTGAGCCCATCGGTGCGGATGCCGCTCTTAAATTCGATGTGGTCGATGACGTCGGCCAGCATAGCCAGGATCAGGTAGGCGGCGGGGGCGGAGCCCAGGCACTTCAGCGCCACGCCGATGGCCACGGGCACGATGTTCCCATTGCCCAGCCCGGCGATAATGCCGCCCGCCACGCCCACGATCATGCCCGTCATGGTAACCAGCCGCTTGCTGAACTTATTGGCCAGGGGCACCACCACCACGGCGGCCAGGGCCATGGGGATGGCCCCCAGCACCGCCAGAATGGTCTGGGCAAGGCCCCAGTTGATGGTTCCCGAGGCGCCGATGACCCACTGGCAGAAGTAGCTCATGGAACCGTTTTTCATGGCGCCGCTGCACTGGAAGGCCATATAAAACAGGATGGCGATCCACCACCACCGCTCGCTGGTGACGGCTTTGAGCTGCGCCCCCATGGAGGCAGTCTTGGCCCGGGCGGCGCCGGCTTGCCCCATCGTCTCCTCGGTGACACGCTCCCGGGTGAAACGGAACTGGAAATAAATTGTCAGGGCGGAGAAGACGGCCACACCCAGCATCACCAGGAACCACATATTCTGGTCTTCCTTCATCACGTTGGACACCAGCACCGGGAAGATCATGGAACCCACGCCCATGACGCCCAGGCCCGCCACATTGGTGAAGGAGGCCAGCACCCCCCTCTGCTGGCTGTTCCGGGTGGAGACAGGCACCAGGGTGGAGTTGGCGGTGTTGTAGATGGGGTAGGCCACCGCGTAATAGAGGTTATAGGCGATGGCGATCCACACCATTTTCGCCGCCCCCTCAAAGGGGACGATGAACATCAGCACGCTGGACACGCTCAGGGTGAGGGCGGACAGAAGGATCCAGGGCCGGGCCTTGCCCGCCAGGGCCTTTGTCCGCTCAATAAGCTGGCCCACGATGAGGTTGGCCGCCACGATCAGCAGGGTGGACACAAGCTGGAGGACGGACAGGAAGCCGGTGTCCAGCCGAAGTACGTCGGTGAGGTATTTGTTAAGGAAGCTGGTGAAGATGCCGGAGGACAGCAGCGCCCCGAAGGGGCCGATGAAGTAGCCCAGCAGCATCTCCGGCAGCTTCACGTCCGGGGATTTGACCAACGAACCGGTCAGCGGGGTGCTCCAGAAGTCATTTCCTTTGGTCTTGCTCATAAGCCTGGTCGTCCTTTCTTGGGTTTCGGGCACTCGAATAGCATACCCCACCGGGGGGGCGGGGCGCAAGCCCCTTTTCTCGAAAAGAGGCGGCCGGGAGAACGCCGAACTGTTCCCCCGGCCGCCGGCGTTATGCAATTACTTTTCCTTCTTCCGCAGGCCGCAGAAGGCGCCCACCATGCCGATCACCATGGCCGCGGCAAGGCACACCATGTTGGCGATGGTGCCGGTGGCGGAGGCCAGGTTGGCGGGGGTCTGCACCTCCTTGATCACGTCCGCGTTGGAGAAGTAGATGAAGCCCAAGCCCTCGGCGCGGGCGGCCACCAGATTGGCCAGGCACAGGGTCAGCAGCACCGGGGCCGCGATCTGGAGCGCCCCCTGCACCAGTTCCACCAAAGAGGCGGCGGAACCGGACGGCTTTATCTGGCCCAGCGCCACGGCGGCGGCGAGCGCGGCCACGGCCAGCACACAGAATACGGTCAGATTGGACACAGCGGCGTTCTGGAAATAGCCCGCGCTGCCGATGTTCACGGTGTAGACGATGACAGATACCAGGGCCATCACGGCGGCCGCCAGGGTGATCCATGCGCCTACGGAGAATTTCTTGATGACGTTCATGGTCAGACCTCCTTCTTCTTGTCAGGGATCACAGTGAGAATCACCCAGGCCGCGGCAGTGACGGCACACAATGCGCCGCTGATGTACTTGGCGTTGCGCAGGGCCACGTCCCACCAGGTATCCACCCGCTCGGTAGACACATTCATGATGGCGCTGTTGGCAAAGGTGTAGAGCTGGTACTTCAGGTTCTGCCGGGCCTGTTCCACCAGGGCGGAGTCGTTGGCTACGGTTTTCGGAGAGATATACGCCCAGGTAGCGTCCACGCCGCCCTCGCCCAAGGTGATGTGGTTGTCGTCGCCGCCGAAGTCGGCCACCTGGGTGATGCCCGCCATGACCATGGACTCGGCGTTAAAGTAATACTTGTTGTTCATCATGTCGGTGGAGATGAGCCCCGTGTAGGCCCACTCGTCCCGCAGAATCTTCTGGAGCATCCCCACATGGTGGGAGGCGTTGGTGGCGCCGATGCGGTTGAAGGCGATCATGACGGCCATGCCGTCTGCGTCCTCCAGACCGCCCTGGAAGCAGCGCAGATCCGTCTCACGGAACTTTTGCTCGTTCATGTAGGCGGAGACGCCGCCCCGGTTATGCTCCTGGTCGTTGAAACCCATGTGCTTGGGGCCGTTGAGTATGCCCATATCGGCGCAGCCTTGGAGGATGCCGCAGCCCATCCGGTTGCTCAGCATGGGGTCCTCGGAGATATATTCGTAGTTGCGGCCGTTGTAGGGGGTGCGGCGCTGGGTCAGGCCGGTGCCCCATAGGTGGTAGCGCTGGAGCCACAGGCCGGAATTGCCCTCCACCCGGCCCCACTCGTAAGCCAGCTCCGGGTTGAAGGAGGAGGCCAGCAGGGTCTGGGAGTGGACGTTGAAGCGGTAGCCCGTCTCCTCATGGGTGGCGGTAAAGCCGCTGACGCCTTCATTCTGGATGACGATGGGGTTTTCCACATTGGTCAGCACGTCGGACCGGCTGCCGCCGTGGATGACCGCGCCCACCGCCTCATCGATGGTGATGGAGGAGACCAGAGTGTCCCAGAAGGAGTCGGCGACGTTCTCCAACTGCTCATACTGGATGTTGGTGGTGTCAAAGCGCACGCCCTTGTCGCCGCCCTCGGTGGCGGGGCTGTTATTCTGGATGGTGTAGGTTTCGCCCCGCAGCTCGGCGATCCACTCGTCCTTTTTCGGGCTGTCCGCCAGCTTAATCTCCACATCGGTGTTGTAGTTGATGGGGTAGGTGCCCTCCCAGTCATGACGGGAGAGGTAGGTGACGGTGTTTGTACCGGTCCAGTAGTTCAGGTCGGCGGTCTCGGCCACATTGGTCACTTTGGTGCCGTTTTCCACGGAGAAGGTGTCGGTATCCAGGGTGCCTACGTTCCAGGTCACCACCGCGCCATCGGCCTCGGCGTCCATGCCGTCGGCGGCAGTCTTGCCCTGGTGGGCCAGGAAGTTGTTCACGGCGGCGTGAGCGCCGGGGGCAGCGGTAAACAGGTAGTCGCCGGCGTCCAGAATGTAGGTCTTGGCGTTGGTATAGTCGTAGCTGGCCAGGTACTTGGAGGGGACGGTAATGGTCACGTCCACGCTGCCCCCCGCCTTCACCTGGGCCTTGGCGGAGTTGAGGAACATGACGGCGGACTTCTCCACGTTGTTCTGCTTATCGTAGTCGGTGTAGGGCTGCTGGACGTAGAGCTGGGCCAGGAAGTAGCCGTCCTGACTGCTGTTGTTCTTCAGCTCCACCACGGCGGTGACGTTTCCATCGGGGGTCTTGTCTACGTCCACGCTCTTGAGGGTCTGGGTGTAGTCCAGGTAGGACAGACCGTGGCCAAAGGTATAGAGCACCTCCTTGCCATAATTCCAAGCGCTGTCCTGAGTGGCGCCCTTGCCGGAGCTGGCTTTAGAGCCGGGATTCATGACGGAATCGTAGTAGCGGGTCTCAAAATACTTATAGCCCACATAGATGCCCTCGGCCTCCACGATGAAGTGGCCGCCGTTGTAGGTGTCGCTGCCGCCGAAGGAGCCGGCGGTCTCGTTGCCGATCTCTACGCCGGGGTAGCGGGGATCGTCCTTGCGGCCCACAATCTCGTAGTCAGCGTAGTAACCGCCGCCGAAGTTCATCACGGCGGGGATGGAGGCGTTGTCGGCCACGTAGGTGTCGGGCAGAGCGCCGGTGGCGTTCACCTGGCCAGTGAGCACCTTGACGATGCCGGTACACTGGTAGTCGTTGATCACGCCGATGTAGGCGATGCCGTCCACCTCATGGGCGCCGCCCTTGGCAATGTCTTTGAGTACCATGGTGTTGCCGGAGTTGATGAGGACAACGACCTTGGAGCAGGTTTCCTTAGCGGCATCGATGACGGCCAGCTCGTCGTCGGACAGGGCCAGGGGATCCTTGCCGGTGGCGTTGCCCTCAAAGTCCAGGGCGGAACCGGGAGCGTAGGTGTTGCCCTCGCCGGCGCCCCGGGCAAAGACGCAAATGCCGGTGGTATTGGCCTTGTCAATGGAGGACTTCCAGTCGTCGGGAGCGCCCATCTCGCCGAATTTCTCCGGGGGGACCTCCACGATCTGGTACTCCGCCATGTCGCCGGGGGCGGCCACGTAGATATTGTCATAGGCCACCTGGGTCTCCAGCTCGCCGGTCCAGCGGTTGGGGACCTCCTCGGTGTGCTTGTTCAGCACCTTCTCCAGATAGAAGTCCCGGACGGTTTCATTGACCTTAATCCCCGCGTCGGTAAGGGCCTGGAGCAGGTCCACCGCGTCCTCATTGCCCGCCTTCAGATCGCCGGCAGTGTAGGGGTAGGGGGCGTAGGCTGCCAGCCCGAACAGGGCCACGGAGCCACCGTCCGCCAGGGGGAGCGCCCCGTTGTCATTCTTCATGATGACGGTGCCCTCCTCGCCCTCTTTAATAGCCAGGGCCTTGGCGGCGGCCATCATGTCGTCGATGGTGGCGTAGTCGCTCTTGAAGCGGGCCGAATCGGGGTCGGTGTTGGTGACGTAGCTCTGGGTGCGCAGGGCGTCGTCGATCCGGGTGCGGAAGGTGTCCGCCACGCCGGCGCCCACCATGGTCAGCACCAGTACGCAAGCCATGATGGCCGCGATGCCCCGCATAACAGGCGCGAAACTTTTTGCTCTCATCATTATTCCTCCCTATTTTTTCATGCTGCCGGGGCCGGAACCCCGCCCGCCCGGCGCGCTGCGTCAGGCGGAAAGTGAGGCTAGTATAGCACACCCGGCGGTCAAAAACCATTTTTCACGTAAACGGTAGGTTTGGAACCGTATTCGGTAAAACGCCCTTACACGGCGTATTGGCCCACCTGGTTTTGTGCAAATTGGATATTGAGATTTTTGCCATTTGGAAAATCTCACAGAAACTATTCCAATTTTCCCCGCAATCTGGTATACTATCTTCGCATGGCCCATTTCAGCACGGCAAATTCGCGGGAGGTGTCAGTCTATGGTGCGGATCGCGCTGGTAGAGGACAACGCCAATTACCGGCAGGAGTTGACCGGGTATCTGAACCGCTTTTCGCAGGAGTGCGGGGAACATTTTGCCATCTCCACCTTCTCTGACGGCGCCGAGGTGGTGGAGGGCTATACAGCTGACTTTGACATTATCCTCATGGATATCGCCATGGCATACATGGACGGGATGAGTGCCGCCGAGGCCATCCGCCGGGTGGACGATGAGGTGGTAATCATCTTCCTCACCAATATGCCCCAATACGCCATGAAGGGTTATTCCGTGGGGGCGCTGGACTATATCCTCAAGCCGGTGTCCTACTTCGCCTTCTCCCAGCGCATCCAGCGGGCGCTAAGCCGGAGAAAAAAGCGGGCCGAAAAGTACATCTCCATCCCCTTCAAGGGAGGAATGCGGAAGCTGGCTGTGTCCCAGATCGCCTATGTGGAGGTACAGGATCACGACCTCACCTACCACGCCGGAGGGGAGGCCCTGTCCGCCAAAGGCACCCTGTCCGAGGCGGAGGCCCTGCTGGGCTCCGATTCCTTTTTCCGCTGCAATAAATGCTACCTGGTCAACCTGGAGTATGTGGACCGGGTGGATAACAACAGCGTACTCATCGGCGAGGAGCATATTCAGGTGAGCCGGGCCAGGAAGAAGGCGCTGCTGGACGCGCTGAACAACTATATCAACGAGGTGAGCAAGTGATGCCCGACCTGTCCCATACGCCGGGCATTTACTACGCCCTGGCCTACTGGCTCAGTTGCGCCTTCTACATCGCCCAGCTTCCCCGGCGGCTGGACGGCTGGCGGCTGGCGGCGGTACAGGGGGGCTTTCTGGTTGCTATCGCCGGGTTTATGGTTCTCACCGACGGCGTGCCCATGGGCTGGTTCCTCCCGTGCATGAGCGTCACGGTCACCCTCATCCTGCTGGACATCAAGCTGTGCTGCGGGCTGGATTGGCTGAGAACCGGCTATCTCTGTGTGCGGGCCTTCATCCTGGGGGAGTTCGCCGCCGCCCTGGAGTGGCAGATGTTCTATTACGGCCTGACGGCGCTGGGGCTGCCCCTGCGGATGTGGGTCAACCTGCTGTTCCTTATCCTGTCCCACGGGGCGGTGTTCGGGCTGATGTACCTGCTGGAGCGGAAGCACCGCTCCGGCCTCCTCCTGGATCTGACCTGGCGGGAGTTCGCCAGCGCGGTGGTGCTGGGCCTGATGGTGTTCGCGGCCAGCAACCTGAGCTATGTCTCCCAGAACACCCCGTTCAGCAGCCGGTTCACCTCCGAGATCTTCATCATCCGCACCCTGGTGGATCTGGGGGGCGTGGCTATCCTCCACGCCTACCACGTCCAGCTCCAGGCCCTCAACACCCGGCTGGAGATGGCCGGCTTGCAGAACCTGCTCCAGTTGCAATATAGCAACTACCGTATTTCCGAGGACAGCATGGCCCTGGTGAACCAGAAGTATCACGACCTGAAGCACCACATCCAGCTTCTGCGCGCCGAGGCCACCTCCAGGGAGAAGCTGGAATACCTGGATCAGATGGAGCAGGAAATCCGCTCCTACGAGGCCCAGAACAAAACGGGAAGCCGGGTGCTGGACGTCATCCTCACCGCCAAGAGCCTCCAGTGCCAGCGGGATGGGATTACCCTCACCTGCGTGGCGGACGGGCAGACGCTGGACTTCATGCACCCCATGGATCTCAGCGCCCTGTTCGGCAACGCCTTGGACAACGCCATGGAGGGCGTGAAGAAGCTGTCCGACCCGGACAAGCGGCTGATCCACCTCTCCGTGGCCCGGCAGAAGGGGTTTTTGCGCATCCGGGTGGAGAACTGTTACGAGGGAGATCTCAACCTGAAATCAGGAATGCCCGCCTCCACCAAGCAGGACAAGCGGTATCACGGCTTCGGCCTGAAAAGCATCCAGGCCATCGCGGCAAAATACGGCGGCTCCATGACCATCGGCTCCAAGGACGGGTGGTTTGAGCTGCGGATTCTGTTCCCCCTCCCGGAGGGACAAAACAAGGAGGCGCCCCATGGCGATCACGAACAAAATTGAGAACTTCCACATGGAGGTCAACCAGCCGTTTCTGGACAAGGCGGAGGCGTTGGCCCCCGCCCTCATCACAACGGAGATCAGGCCTGCGGGGGTGGTGGAGATCGTCCCCCGCGGGCAGGACTATGCCGCCCGGCAGGTGGGACGAGGATTTGAACAGTCCCGGCCCCTGGGCCGGGGGGACAGCGTTTGTCTGGACTTCGGGGATCATTGGGTGGGGTACGTATCTTTCACCCTCGCCCCCGTGGACAGCCCACAGGACGCCCCCGCCTGCCTCCGCCTGCGGTTCGGCGAGATCCCCTATGAGCTCACCGTGGGGCTGGCGGACTACCAGGGGGAGATCAGCTCCTCCTGGATCCAGGAAGAGCTGATCCATGTGGATGTGCTCCCTGCCCGGGTGCGCCTGCCCCGGCGGTATGCCTTCCGCTATCTGGAGCTGGCCGTGATGGACACGTCCCCCAAATACCAGGTGATAGTCAGCGACGTGGTGTGCGCCGCCGTCACCTCCGCTGACCGGGGGAAGCTCCTTCCGCTGGCCACCAATGACCCGGAGCTGGCCGCCCTGGATCGCGTCTCCCTCAAGACCATGGAGGACTGTATGCAGTCCGTGTTTGAGGACGGCCCCAAGCGGGACCGCCGGCTGTGGCTGGGGGATCTGCGCCTCCAGGCCCAGACCAGCTACGTGACCTTCCAAAATAACGATCTGGTGAAGCGGTGCCTGTACCTGTTCGCCGCCCTGACCCAGAATGAGGGGAGGGTGGGCGCCTGCCTGTTTCTGGAGCCCCGGCCTCAGGTGGACGACACCGCCCTGTTTGACTACGCCCTGTTTTTTGTCTCCACCCTCCACGACTACTACGAGGCCACCGGCGACCGGGAAACGCTGGAGGAGCTGTTCCCCACGGCGGAGCGGCAGCTTGAGCTGGCTCTGCGGGAGCTGGACAGCCGGGGAATCGTAACGGACAAGGAAACCTGGTGGTGCTTCCTGGACTGGGGGGAGGGGCTGAACAAGCAGGCCGGGGCCCAGGCTATCCTGATCTACACCCTGAAGCAGGGCGCGGCCATGGCGGAGTGGCTGGGGGACGGCGAGAAGGCGGCGGGCTATGGGAGTACCGCCGGACGGCTCTCCCAGGCCGCCCTGGACGTTCTGTGGGATGGGGAACAGGGCTTTTTCACCAGCGGGGCCCGGCGGCAGGTGTCCTGGGCGTCCCAGGTGTGGTTCGCGCTGGCCAAGGTACTGGCCCCGGAGGAAAACGCCCGCCTGCTGGAGCGGCTCTTGGCCCGGAACCCCGGCATACCGTTGGTAACGCCCTACGCCTGCCACTATCTGATCGAGGCGTTGATGGAGAACGGCCTCACAGGCCAGGCGGTGTCCGCCATGAAGGGCTACTGGGGCGGGATGCTCCGAGAGGGGGCGGACACCTTCTGGGAGCTGTATGATCCCGGCGATCCCTTTGCCTCCCCCTATGGCTGCCGGGCAATCAACAGCTTCTGCCACGCCTGGAGCAGTACACCGGCCTACTTCATCCGAAAATATTTGAATCCATAATCTTATAACGGTCGGCTTGCGTCTGCAAACCGACCGTTTGCGCATAACGCCTTGAACACGCGCCGCCTCCGTGTTATTATTTGTGCAATCAGACAACAATATAGGAGGAGTTTTCATGCAAGCTACGCAGGCGCTCAACCCCTATCTGCCCAGTTGGGAGTATGTCCCGGACGCGGAGCCCCATATCGTGGACGGGCGGGTATATATCTACGGCTCCCACGACCTGTTCAACGGGCTGAACTTCTGCCTGGGGGACTATGTGTGCTGGTCCGCCCCGGTGGACGATCTGGGAAACTGGACCTATCACGGCTGTATCTACCGGCGGGAGCAGGACCCCGCCGCCCCCAGGTTCCGGCTCACCAACGGCCTGGCCGCGCCGGACATGGTGCAGGGCCCCGACGGGCGGTACTACCTCTATTACTTCATGGGCGGCACCAAGATGATCTCGGTGGCGGTGTGCGGAGAGCCAGCGGGGAAGTACGAGTTTTACGGCTATGTGAAGTACCAGGACGGCACCCCCATCGGCAAGCGGAACGAGCCCTTCCAGTTTGACCCGGGCTGCCTGATGGACGAGGACGGGCGGCTGTACCTGTACACCGGCTTTGCCTTTGGCGGCAACCCCATTTTGCTGGACGGGTCCAAGCCCACCACCGAGGGGCCTATGTGGTTTGAGCTGGACCCCCGCGATATGCTGACGGTGATCTCCGGGGACGAGGTGCGGTATCTGGGCGTGCCCACCGGGGAGAAGGCCAAGGGCACCGCTTATGAGGGCCAGCCCTTTGGCGAGGCCAGCTCCATGCGGAAGTTCAGAGGGAAATATTATTTTATTTATTCCTCCCTGAACAGCCATAACCTGTGCTGGGCGGTGAGCGACAAGCCCACGGGCGGGTTTGAATTTGGGGGCGTGCTGGTGAGCTGCGGCGATATCGGCCTGCCCGGGGTGCCTGACCCGGAACACGCCCGTATGTGTACCGGGAATACCCATGGCAGCGTGATTGAGATCGGCGGGGACTGTTATGTGTTCTACCACCGGCATTCCAACCGGAAGCAGTCCTCCCGGCAGGCCTGCGCCGAGCGCATCCGGTTTGAGGACGGGAAGTTCTATCAGGCGGAAATGACCTCCTGCGGGCTAAACGGGGGGCCGCTGCGGGGCGAGGGCCATTATCCCGCCTACGCCGCCTGCAATGTCTACGGCAGGAACGGCACTCGGTTCCTGTCCATGGTGAAGCACCGCAAAGGGGCCGACCCCTTCCTCACCCAAAAGGGTGGCGACCGGGAGGAGGGGCCGGACCAGTATATTTCCAACTTCTGCACCGGCTGCACGGTGGGCTTCAAGTATTTCGATCTGCGGAACACCAGGGAGATCACCGTCAACCTCCAGGGCTACGGGAGCGGCTGCGCCGTCACGGTCCGGACAGAGGAACACGGGAAGGTTCTTTGCCGCATCCCGGTGGAGACTTGCACTTCCCGGAAGGGCTTTACCGGAAAGCTGCCGGAGGGCCTGGGGGAAAAGGAGGCCCTGTACTTTAGCGTAGAGGGCAGGGGCGGCACCTTTGATTTTGTGTCCTTTGATCTGCGCTGACAGAAAGGAGGCTTTGCGGATGGGTTATTATTTGGCGGTTGACATCGGCGCGTCATCGGGCCGACACATCGTTGGTTGCCTTGAGGGCGGCGCAATCCAAACAAAAGAGGTCTACCGCTTCCCCAACGGGGTGACGGAGGCGGACGGCCATCTTGTTTGGGATATGAACGCGCTGCTGGCCCACGTCAGGGCGGGGATCGACCAGGCACTGGAGGAATTTGGTGGGCTGGACAGCTTCTCCATCGACACCTGGGGGTGCGACTACGTGCTCCTCCGGGGAAACGAGGAGGTTTGGCCCTGCTATGCCTACCGGGACAGCAGGACGGAAACGGTGATTCCGGCTGTCCACAAAAAGTTGCCCTTTGAGGCGCTGTACGCCCACACCGGCTGCCAGTTCCAGCCCTTCAACACCATTTACCAGCTCTGCGACGATTTGCGAGCGGGACGGCTGGAGGGCGTGACGGACTTCCTCATGATACCCGAGTATCTGCTGTGGAAGCTCACCGGGGTGAAGGCCAAGGAATACACCAACGCCACCACCACCGGGCTGGTGAGCGCCCAAACCGGGGAATTTGATTTGGAGCTTGCTGAAAAATTGGGCCTGCCCGCTCGCCTGTTCCCCGAGCTCCAACAGCCGGGGACGGCTGTTGGAGAGTACAAGGGCATCCCCGCCGTGCTGTGCGCCACCCACGACACCGCTTCCGCCGTGGAAGGTCTCCCCATGGACGGGGAGCAGCTCTATATCTCCTCCGGGACGTGGTCACTTCTGGGCGTGAAAACCCCCAAGCCCTTGACGGACGTGAAAAGCATGGCCGCAAACTACTCCAACGAAGGCGGCGTGGGCTACAACCGCTACCAGAAGAACATCATGGGTATGTGGATCGTAAACCGCCTGCGTAGCGAGCTGTGTCCGAACAAGCCCTTCCCGGACATTGTGGCGGAGGCGGAAGCCAGCGCCTTTGACGGCACGGTGGACGCCAACGCCCCGGCGTTCCTGGCCCCGGACAGCATGAAAGCGGCCTTTGACGCTTCGCTGGCGGTCAAGCCGGAGCGCGTGGGGGATTATTTCCGCTGCGCCTACCGCTCCCTGGCCCTGAGCTACCGGGACGCTATCCGGGAGTTGGAAGAAAACACGGGAAAAACTTACGAAAAGCTCTACATCGCGGGCGGCGGGGCGAAGAACCAGTTTTTGAACCGGCTCACCCAGGAAGCCACAGGCAAGACCGTGGTGGCCCTGCCCATCGAGGCCACGGCGTTAGGAAACCTGAAAATTCAAATGGAGCAATAATATTGATACTCCCGCCCCGGAAGGGGCGGGAGTACGGAAAGGGGTTATTTCATGCTGATCGAAACCAAAGCCCGGGTGGGCGTGTTCGCCATCGCGCTGGGGGCCTACCTGCCCCAGTTCCCGTCCCTGGTGCCGGAGTTTGAGGGCCAGTACAACCACTTCAAGAAGACCCTGCCGGACACGGTGGAGCTCATCGACGGCGGCATCGTCACCACCAAGGAGCTGGCCCAGGCGGCAGGGGACAAGTTCCGCGCCGCCGACGTGGACCTGGTGATCCTCCAACTGCTGACCTACGCCACCTCCTACAATATGCTCCCCGCTGTCCGGGACCTGGACGTGCCCGTGGTGCTGGTGAACCTGCAAAAGAAAAAGGCCCCGGACTACGCCAACACCGACACCGCCACCTGGCTGGGCCAGCTCTACGCCTGCGGCGCAGTGGGCGAGATGGTGGCCGACCTGGAGCGGGCGGGCAAGCGCCATGCCGTCATCACCGGGGTGGTGGAGGGGGGCGACCCCCACGCCCGGGCGGAGATTGAGGACTGGTGCCGCGCCGCCCAGGTGCGCCGCCGCTTCCGGGACGCCAACCTGGCCCAGATTGGCCGTCCCTACCCCGGCATGATGGACCTGTATATCGACGAGACCAACCTCTATCATCGGATGTGGCTGTACACCAAGCAGTTCGACTGGGAGAAGATGTGGGCCATTGCCGACGAGGTCACCGACGAGGACGCCATCCGGGCCAAGGCCCAGGACATCCTGGACACCTTCGACATCGAGGGCGGCGGCACGGTGGAAAAGGTGTGGGAGATGGCCAAGTACGTGGTGGCCTTTGAGCAATGGGTAAAGGACGAGAATATCGCCTTTATCGCCTCCCACTACGACGGCTTCTCCCAGGGCAAGGCGGGCGTGCTGGACAGTATGCTCATCCCGGCGTTTTCCATGCTCATCAAGCAGGGGGTGGCCTGCGCGGTGGAGGGGGACATCAAAGTCGCCATGTCCATGTCCATCCTGAAAACCATCGCCGGGATGGGCCAGCTCTCCGAAATGTACTCCATCGACTTCGACGAGGATATCTGCATCATCGGACACAGCGGCTCCGGCGACGCGGATATCTCCGCCAAAAAGCCCACCATGAAAATCGTCCCCGTGTTCCACGGCAAGACCGGCGGCGGGTATCTGACCCAGTTCTACCCCCATCTTGGCCCGGTGACCTACCTGGGCATCACCCAGGACCGGGACGGCCATTTCAAGTTCGTGGTGGCGGAGGGCGTCAACGAGGACGGCCCCATCTTCACCTTCGGCGACACCAATATGCGCACCCGCTTCGCCTGCGGGGCCCGGGCGTTCTGCGACAAATGGAGCGAGGCCGGGCCCACCCACCACATGGCGGCGGCGTCCGGCCGCCATATCGACACCATTTTGAAGGTGGCGAAGATCTTCAACGTGCCGGTGGATATCGTCACGCGGTAAAACGGTAAAAAGCGCGCGCCTCGCCGGGAGGCGGGGGGGCGCGGACACGATAATTTTGGAGGGAATCTGTGATGAAAGACATTCTGAACGCCCCGTTCCTGGTGGAGATGGTGCGCACCTGCACCAATATGTACGCTCACGGCTGGGACGAGCGCAACGGCGGGAATATCAGCGCCCTGCTGGACGAGGCCGACGTGTCCGAATACCTGGACGTGAACGCGGTGATCCGCGACATTCCAACCGGCTTTGAGGCCCCTGCCCTGGACGGGAAGTATTTCCTGGTCACCGGCACCGGCAAGTATTTCAAGAACGTACAGTACGACCCGGCCCGGAACCTGGGCTTGGTGAAGCTCACCGACGGCGGCAAGACCGCCCGGCTCCTGTGGGGGTTCACCGACGGGGGGAAATTCACCTCCGAGTTCCCCGCCCACATGATGAGCCACGCCGCCCGGCTGAGCGTGGAGCCGGGCAACCGCATCGTCATGCACTGCCACCCCGCCAACCTGCTGGCCATGACCTACGTCCACGACCTGGACAGCCGCGCCTTCACCCGGACGCTGTGGCAGATGTGTACCGAGTGTATCGTGGTGTTCCCCGAGGGGGTGAACGTGCTGCCCTGGATGCTGTGCGGTACCAACGAGATTGGTGAGGCCACCGCCGAGGAGATGAAAACCGCCCGGCTGGTGGTGTGGGCCCAGCACGGTATCTATGGGGCGGGCAAGGACTTGGACGAGACCTTCGGACTCATCGAGACGGCGGAAAAGGCGGCGGAGGTCTACATGAAGATTGCCCATCTGCCCCTGAAAACTACCATCACCGACGACCAGATGCACCAACTGGAGGCGCATTTCGGCGTCAAGGCCCGGGAGGGCTGGCTGGGCTGAAGCCGGGCGGGGCAGGAACCGGGAGGGATCATGGCTTGTTTTTCGCGGTGAGCTGCGTTATAATGAGGGAGATATGAAACGGATTCGGAGGTGGGCAGGATGCCGAACCGCCCAACCTTAAAAACCATCGGGCAGATCGCGGGGCTGTCCCACGTGGCGGTCTCCAAGGCGCTGCGGGACGCCCCCGACATCTCCGCCGCCACCAAGGAACGGGTCAGAAAAATCGCCGAGGAATTGGGCTACACCCCCAACGTGGCCGCCCGGAACCTCTACCTCCAGCGCGCCGGCGCCATCGGCATGGTGGTGCCGGCCATGGGGGAGAGCACGGCCTACGATCTGTTGTTCAATGTGGTCAGCGCCGCAGCCGCGGATATGGGCTACTGCGTCATGCTGGGCAGCAGCCACCGCAATCCCAGGCTGGAGGAGCGCCACTGCCGCATGATGGTGGGCAACCAGGTGGGAGCCCTCATCGTGGCGCCTTGTACCAGCGATGTGGCCCCCATCAAAGCCGCCTGCGGCCCCACCCCCGCCATTTTCATCGGCGGAAAGACCGCCCCGGAGGAGGAGTACGCCATTCTGTGCGACTACCGCCACAGCGGGGCGCTGGCGGTGGAGCATTTGACCGGGCTGGGCCATGAGGACATCGCCCTGCTGACCTATGAGCCGGAAAACCGCACCATCCTGCAAAAGGAGGAGGGCTTCGCCCAGGCCATGAGGGACCGGGGGCTGACGCCCAGGATCATCCGGACCGGTAACGCCGCCAATACGATGCAGGCCGGGATAGAGGGGGTGGAGCGGCTGCTGGAGCAGAAGGCGCTGCCCACCGCCCTGTGGTGCGCCACCGACTATATGGCCATCGGGGCGGTCAACGCGCTGAGGCTCCACGGCCTGTCCGTCCCAGGCGATGTGTCGGTGATGGGCCACGACGACCTGTATTTCGGCCTGTACCCCAATATCGGGTTGACTACCCTGCGCACCCCCATGGAGGAGCTGGGCCGGGCGGCGGTATCGCTGGCCATCGCCCTCATGGAGCATGGGGGGGAGGTTCGGCCCAGGCAGGTGTTCCGGTCGTCCCTGGTGGTCCGGAGCAGCACCGGCCCGGCCCGCCGCCCCTGACGGCCTATGGAACGGAATACAGACAGGCCGGGGCGGAAGCCGCCCCACGTCTTGCTGATCCTGGCCGCGCTGCTTCTGCTGGCGTCGGCGCTAACCTGGCTGATCCCGGCGGGCAGCTATGAGCGGGTGCTTAACGAGGCCGCCGGACAGACGGTGGTGGTGCCGGGCAGTTTTGCCTATACCCAGCCCTCCCCGGTTTCTCCCTGGCAGCTCCCCGCCTGGTGTTCGAGGCCCTGTCCACCGGGTCGGCGCCCCAACTGATGGCGTTCATTTTTTTCGTGGGCGGCGCGTTTGAGATTATCATGGAGAGCGGGGCGGCGTCCGCCCTGTGCGCCTGGGTGGTCAGCCGGCTTCGCGCCCGGCGGGCCTGGATCGTCCCGGTTTTTGTGGGAATGTTTTCGGTGTTCGGCTTTACCATGGGCTTGACCACCGCCTCCATCGTGTTTCTCCCCCTGGGGATGGCGGCGGCGAAATCCCTGGGCTATGACGAGGAAACAGGCATGGCCATGGTGATGCTGGGCACCAACGCGGGCTTCGCGGCGGGAATCTATAACCCGTTTTCCGTGGGCATCGCCCAGACCATCGCGGAGCTGCCCCTGTATTCCGGGGCGTGGCTGCGCTGGTTGCTGCTGGCGGTCCTGGTCCCTGTGACCGGCGCTTATATCGTCCGACGGGCGGGAAAGCCCGCCCTGTCCGGAGAGGCGGTGCTTTTGGCGGACGCGCTGTGCCTGTCCCGGCAATCGGCGGTGCTGGCCTTCCAGTTGGGGGACGGGCTGACCAACCTGGTTTCCCCCGTTTCCAGCACCCTGGTGAGCTGCCTGGCCATATCCGGGGTGAGTTATCCGAAATGGATCAGATATTTCCTGCCCTTGGTGGGGCTGTACCTGACGGTGGGCACGGCGTTTATGCTGCTGGCCGGGGCCGTAGGATATTGAATGAGAACAGGGGCCGCGAGGGTTGATTTCCCCCGCGGCCTTCTTTTTGTGCCGCCGTCCCTCCAAAACGATTGACAATCCCTGGCCGGAACGGTATAATGGCCATTACTTACACGAGAAAGAAAACAGCGCACCGGCCAGACCGGAAAAGGCGCGGGCCAGCAACGTGCGCAGCGCCATGGGCAACAGCTACTCTGAGATCGAGTCGGTTACCCTGGGGCTGGGGATCGCATCCATTGGGGATCAGGCATTTTCCGACTGGGCCGTGCTGAAGAGCGTCACCATTCCCGGCAGTGTGGAGTCCATCGGGAACGAGGCGTTCTGCAATTGTTGGAACCTCACCGGCCTGACCATCCCCAGCGGGGTGAAATCCATCGGAGACCTGGCGTTTTGCGGTTGCGAAAAGCTCACCAGCCTGACCATCCCCGCCGGGGTGGAGTCCATCGGGGGACAGGCGTTTGACAGTTGCTTCGGCCTGACCAGCGTAACCATCCCCGCCGGGGTCAAATCCATCGGGAACCGGGCGTTTGCCAGTTGCAGCCAAGTGACGAGCTTCACTTTTTCCGGCGAGGTGGGCCCCATCGGGGAGGACGCGTTTGCCGACTGCATCGCTCTGACCAGCGTGGTGTTTCCCGGTAGGGTGGAGTCCGTTGGGCCCGGTGCGTTCAACAATTGCAAGGAGCTGACCGGCGTCACGTTTTCCGGCAATGTGGACGCTGTGGGGGACTATGCGTTTTCCTACTGCACGGCGCTGACCAGCGTTACATTTGCCGGCAACATCGGCGACGGCGCGTTTAACGATTGCGAGGGCCTTACGCGGATCCAGATTCCCGTCGCCGTGGCCAACATCGGGCCGGGGGTGTTCCACGGTTGCGATAACCTGGCCGCCGTGTATGTCAAGAGCGTGGAGCAGATCGACAAACAGGCGTTGAACGGGTGCGAGGAGCTCAGGGACGTCTATTTCGGCGGCACGCAGGCGGAGTGGGACGCGGCGGGCGGCGCAGCGGCCCTTGCCAACGCCGGGGATCCCCGGCCGGTCCTCCATCCCGAGACTGCGGGCCTGCCCGACACGGAAGCGGGCGACCTGGAAACCCTGCTGCGGCTGATTCGGGAGGGGACCGACTCCAAGGCGGGGCGCACCGAGGTTTGGCTGGCCGGGGATATCGACCTGGGCGGCGACGCGCTGACAATCCCGGAGGATTGCAACTTGGTTCTCGACCTCCGGGGCCGCAATATTACCGCCTCCAACTCCCCGGCCATCGAGGTGCTGGGGACCTGACCGTACTGGACAGCACGGCGGGCCAAGCGCCCGTGGTGACGGGCACTGCCGTGTCCTACACTTCCGGTCGCATTATTGCCATCGGCGGGGACGGGGTGTATGTGCAGCCGGGCCGGACATTCCAACTGCTCAGCGGCACCATCGACGCGGCGGGGCGGGGTGTGGCCGTCTACGCCGACCGAAACGAGGACAGCGAGTGGTTTGAAACCACCGCCCAAATCACCGGCGGCTATGTGAAGGCGGTGGATTCCGCCGTTTTGGTGCGGGGCAACGGGGCGGCGGCAAACATCGGAGAGGCCGTTCTGGCCAGTGAGAGAGCCCCTGTGATTACCGGCGGCGAGGACGAGGCGGCGGGCGACACGTCGATTGCCCTTAACAGGGCCACGCTGATCGCCCGGGGCGCGGCCCCCGGAAGCCTCCCCTGCGGCATCTATCACCCCCAGAAGGGCAGGTTAAACATCTACAGGACCGAAATATATGCCCAGGGCGGTGTCGGCGTCCTCATGCGCGGCGGCACGCTGAGTATAAATAGCGACCCGACGAAATTTTACACCGGCGGCTCGGGGCAAGGCGTCATCGGAAGTCCGGCGCAGGTGCTGCCTGCCGGACAGCCCATCGTCATGGATCAGGCCAGCAAGCTCTATGATTGCGATAGGACCACCGTCTATTTGAGCAAGCTGCTGAGCAATCCGACGGAGTTCAGGCCCACGGCATATCCCGCCGATGGGTTTGGCCTGAGCACAGTGATTTCCAGCAACGGCGGCGAGAAATATTCCTTCGGGCGCTTCTGCACCGTCACCTTTGACCCCAACGGCGGAGAAGGCGGCGGGACGCGGACCACCAACGCCAACGGGGAGGCGGAATGGCCGGACGACCCCGTGCGGGAAGGGCGTGTCTTTCGGGGATGGAGCACCGGAAGAAGCGACCTTGCCGGCATCATCGGCCAGCCCTACCGATTTACAAAGGACACCAAGCTCTACGCCCAGTGGATTCCCGAGGGCGCCTATGTGGTTACCTTCCTCAGTGCGGCCAACGGCTCCGTCCACGCGGTCTCGGTTACCGGACTGGACGGGGTGCTGGTGGACTGGCCGACCTCCGCCCTCTACGGCTACGAGGGCAAGGTGTTCATGGGCTGGTCCGCCGACCCGGACGGGACGACGCAGTACCCGTTTGACCGGCCGTTCACCAAGGACACCACCCTCTATGCGCGCTGGGGCAACCCGGTCAGGCCCCATACCATCACCTTCGATTACAACGACGGCAGCGGCAATACCACCACAATGCAAACAGACTTAAACGGGCTGTTGCCTGGCCGACCCACGCCCACACGGAACGGGTATGTCTTCAAGGGCTGGAGCTGGTCCAGCAGCTACGACATCTTCCCGCGGAGCGACTTCGCTTTTTATGAAGACACCCGCTTCTATGCCCGGAGGATTCCCAATGACGGCTATATTATCACCTTCCACCCGAATAACGGCGGCGCGGACGAGACCAGGAGGACCCTTGCCACCGGGGTGGTGACCGATTGGCCCGATGAGCCGAAGCTGGAGGGCTACACCTTTGACGGCTGGTATTCCGCCGCATCCAGCGGAACGCGGGTCACCACGTCCACGGTGTTCCAGGGGAACGCCACCGTTTATGCCCACTGGACCCAAGCTTCCTCCGGGATATCCCCCACCGACACCTATCAGATATATACCCCCGGCGGCGCCTACGGAGGCAGCTTTTCCGTCAGCCATACCACCGCCGCCGCGGGCACGGTTGTAACCGTTCAGACCAGCCCGTGGGGCAATTACGCGCTGAGCCAAATATCGGTCACCCGGCTCGACACCGGAGGGACGGTATCCCCAGCGGGTCCGGCAACCGGTATACCTTTGCCATGCCCGCCAGTGATGTGCGTCTGGGGCTTGCCTATGTCCAGACTTCGGGCGGCTTCGGCAATCCTAAGCGAGTACGCTTTCACCCCAGGCGCTCTTGACCTGTGGGCAGGCGAGCACCATTCTTATGCGGTTTTTGTCCAACGTGAGATGAATACGGCAGTTAGCGCCAGAAGCAAGAGGCAACCAATCGCCCTTGGAAATTTTAGCAACCGCCGGTTGCACTTCGCAAAAAACGCGTCGCGGGACAAAGGCGGCGGGATAGAAGAGCTCCCCTGCTGCGGCAGGGGAGCTCTTGCGCTGTCCGTTTCTTCGCGCTTCTTTAGGTCATTGCCGCGCCGTCCACCTTCAGCACGGTGCCGGTGACGTAGCCGGCCTGGTCGCTGGCCAAGTACAGGAAGGCGTTGGCCACGTCCTCAGGCTGGCCCACGCGGCCCAGGGGGATTCCGGCGGAGATGCGGTCCACCATCTCCTTGGGCAGCGAGGCCACCATGTCGGTGGCGGTGACGCCGGGAGCCACGGCGTTGACGCGGATCTGGTCCTTGGCCAGCTCGCGGGCCCAGGACCTGGTCAGGCCGTTGACGGCGAACTTGGAGGCGGGATAGCCGCTGCCGGAGGGCTGGCCGAACTCGGACACCATGGAGCTGGTGTTCAGGATGACGCCGCCGCCCTGCTCCCGCATGATCCGGGCCGCTGCCTGGGCGCACACGAACAGCGCCTTCACGTTCAGGTCAAAGATTTTGCCGAACTCGTCCACGGTGTAGTCGTACAGACTGGTGCGGGAGGAGATGCCCGCGTTGTTTACCAGGATATCCAGGCTGCCGAACTTCTCCTTGGCGGCGGCAAAGGCGGCGCCCACCGCCTCGGGGTCGCACAGGTCGGGGCAGGCGCCCGTCACGCGTCCGCCGTACTCGGTGAGCTTGGACAGGGCCTTGTCCACCGTCTCCTGCCGGGAGCCGCACACCACCACGTTGGCGCCGTTGTCCAGATAGGTTTTCACGATGGCAAAGCCAATGCCCCGGGTGCCGCCGGTGACGACGGCTGTCTTGTTTTTCAGCATGATACAGGACTCCTTTTTATATGTTGGATGTGGCCGAACCCAAAATACTCATAAACCAGTCTACCTGACGCCGCCAACTTTGTCAAGCATTTGTCAAAGATATGACCCGCTCACCCCCACCCTTCTTAATTATTTTCCGCTATACATTTGGGAAATTGTCTGATATAATATTAGTATACGCCGCAAGGCGGCGTCCGCAACATGATAAATACATGCGGGAAAGGAGCGCGCTTGTCATGCCGAAATGGAAAACCCTGTTTGAAACGCCCAAGAAGACCGCCGTCACCGTGGCCTGCATCTTGGTCCTGTTGGCCACCGTAGGAACAGCCACGGTATACGCCGCCAACGCTTTCGCCCGGAGTTCCGCCATCGGCGGGGAGGAGGCCGCCAACTTTGCCTTCGCCGACGCCGGGGTGGACCCGGTTTCCGCCACCGGCCTCCACGTGGAATTCGACCGGGAGCAAGGCCGGTTTGTCTATGAGGTGGAGTTCGCCGCCGATGGGACGGAATATAAATACCTCATTGATTCCACAGACGGCTCGGTGGTGAAGCGGGAGAAGGAGACTGTCAGCGCCCCCCAGGAGAGCGGGGCGGCGGGGATGACTCCCTCCAGGACGCTGGAGGAGGCCCGGGAGATTGCCCTGGCCGACGCGGGCGTGGCGGCGGACGCCGCTGTCTTCTCCGAGGCGGAGCTGGATCAGGATAAGGGCCTATGGGTGTACGAATTCAAATTCCAGGCCGGGGACAGCCAATTCGAGTACGAGATAAACGCCAATACCGGGGACGTTTACAGCAAATCCGTAAAGACCTACGTTACGCCCAATCCCAGCCCCACCCAATCCACCGCTCCTGCGCCGGAGAGCGCCGCCCAGCCCGCACCCGGCGAGGTCCCGGCGGCTCGGCCGTCCGACACGCTTCCTCCCGCCGATTCCCATCACCCGGACGACCAAAATTACGGAGGCGACCGCTCCACGGGGACTGCCCCCGGCGTGGATCTGGAGACGGCCAAGGCCGCCGCCCTGGCCGATGCGGGGGTGTCCGCCGACGGCGCTGTGTTCACCAAGACCAAGCTGGACTGGGAGGACGGCGTGCAGGTCTATGAGATCGAGTTTTACACCTCCACCCATGAGTATGAGTACGAGATCTCCGCCTCCACCGGCACGGTCTACCGCCGCAGCGCGGAGGCCTTCCATACCTCCGTCCAGGACCCGCCTGTTGAGTCCACTCCGGGGATGAGCACCGGCTCGTCCTACATCGGCACGACTCAGGCCAAATCCATTGCCTTGGACCACGCGGGGCTCAGCGAATCCCAGGTGATGGTCACCAGGGCGGGCCTGGACCGGGACGACGGCGTGATGGTGTACGAGATTGAGTTCCGCCAGGGGCGGACGGAGTACGAGTACAAGATCGACGCCCAGACCGGCACGATTCTGGAGCACGAGACCGACCGGGATTGAGCGCCGCCCCTCCCAAGCACACAGGCAGGCCCCCGCCGCATGATGCGGCGGGGGCCTGCTCTTGCCTCAAAGCTGATTTTTCAACTGATACAGCAGATTCATGGCCTCAATGGGGGTGAGGGTCTCCACGGAGACGCTCTGTAGCTGCTCCAGCACCGCCGCCCCAGCCATGTCCCCCAGGGACACCTGATCCGGCTCCTCCCGGGGGGCCTGGGCGCGGGAGGGAACCCAGCCTTGCCGCTCCAGCTCACCCAGAATCTCCCGGGCCCGGTCCACCACCCGGTTTGGCACCCCCGCCAGCTTGGCCACCTCCACCCCGTAGCTCTGGTCCGCCCCGCCGGGGACGATCTTGCGCAGGAACACGATGCCGTCCCCCCGCTTCTTGGCCGCGATGTGGTAGTTGCGCACCCCCTCGATGGTGTGCTCCACCTCGGTGAGCTCGTGGTAGTGGGTGGCGAACAGGGTCTTGGCCCCCAACCGTTTCTTGTCCGCGCAGTATTCCAGCACCGCCCGGGCGATGGACATGCCGTCGTAGGTGGAGGTGCCCCGGCCGATCTCGTCCAGGATCAGCAGGGAGCGGGATGTGGCGTTTTTCAGCATGGCCGCCACCTCGGTCATTTCCACCATGAAGGTGGACTGCCCCGCCGACAGGTCGTCCGACGCGCCGATGCGGGTGAACACCCGGTCCACCACCCCGATCCGGGCCGTGCGGGCCGGAACAAAGGAGCCCATCTGGGCCATGAGCACAATGAGGGCAACCTGACGCATATAAGTGGACTTGCCCGCCATGTTGGGGCCGGTGATGATGGCAAGGCGGTTCTCGCCGCCGTCCATGTGGACGTCATTGGGGACGAAAAGGGAATCCTTGAGCATCCGCTCCACCACCGGGTGGCGGCCCTCCTTGATGTCGATGACGCCGCTGTTGTCCACCGCCGGACGGACATAGCCGTTTTCCATCGCTACGGCGGCAAAGGAGCACAGCACGTCCAGGTAGCCTACGCCGCCTGCCACATCCTGCACCTGATGCACCCGCTGGGAGGCGGTGTCCCGGAGGCGGCAGAAGAGCTGGTATTCCAGGGCGGTCACCCGGCTCTGGGCGGACAGAATCTCGTGCTCCAGGTCCTTCAACTCCTGGGTAATGAACCGTTCGCAGTTCACCAGGGTCTGCTTGCGGATGTAGTCGCCGGGCACCAGGCTGTAGTTGCTCTTGGACACCTCGATGTAGTAGCCGAACACCTTATTATAGCGCACCTTCAGGCTTTTGATGCCCGTGCGCTCCTTCTCCCGGCCCTCCAGGGCGGCCACCATGTCCGCCCCGTGGTCGATCACATCCCGGAGGTGGTCCACCTCCTCGTCGTAGCCCTTGCGGATGAAGCCGCCCTCCCGGATGGTGAAGGGCAGGCGGTTGTCGTCCTCGTCGTCCCGGATGGCCTGCTTCAGCAGGGATTGCAAATCCCCCAGGCCGGTGAACTGATCCAAAAACTCAAAACGCCGGGGGGCCGCCTTGACCAGGCCCGCGGCCTGCTCCGCCAGCACGGGCAGCACCGCCAGCCCGTCGGCCAGCATCAGCATATCCCGGGCATTGGCGCTGCCGTATACCACCTTGCTGATGATGCGCTCCAGGTCAGGCACCTGCCGCAGCGTGCGGGCCAGCTCTTCCCGCACCACAGCGTCCGCCGCCAGGGCGGCCACCTGGTCCTGCCGGATGGAGACGGCGGCGGGATCGCACAGGGGCTGCTCGATCCAGGCGCGGATGAGCCGGTGGCCCATGGGAGTTTTCGTCTTGTCCAGCACCCAGAGCAGCGAGCCCTTTTTCTCGCCGCCCCGGATGGTCTCGGTAAGCTCCAGGGTGCGCCGGGCAGTGAGGTCCAGCTCCAGATAGCGCTGGCGGGTGGCCCCGTCCAGCTCCAGGCGGCTGAGGTGGCTCAAATCGGTCTTTTGGGTCTCCTTGAGGTAGGCCGCCAGCGCTCCCGCCGCCTGCCAGCCCGGCAGCAAATTGCCATCAGGCCCCTCGGGCAGCTCCTCCCCTTCCGGCCACACGCCGCAGGACACCAGCGCCGCCTTGGCCTGAGCGGGGCGGAACCGGGCCTCGCCGCCGTTCTCGCACAGGCAGCCCAACCGGTTTTGCAGGAAATCCGTCAGCTCCTTCTCCGCGAAGGCCCCATCGGACAAAATGGCCTCGCTGGGGGGCTGGGCGGACAGGCGGTTGAGCAGGTGGGACAGCCAGCCCTCCCCATGGAAAGGGGCGGCGGAGAACTGCCCGGTGGACAGGTCGCATTGGGACAGCCCCGCCCCGGCGCTGTCCAGATAGATGGCGCAGATGAAGTTGTTCCGGCTCTCGTCCAGCATCACGTCGTCCATGGCGGTGCCGGGGGTGACGATGCGGATCACGTCCCGGTCCACCAGGCCCTTGGCGGTGGCCGGGTCCTCCATCTGTTCGCAGATGGCCACCTTGTACCCCCGCTTGATGAGCCGGGCGATGTAGCTCTGGGCGGAGTGGTAGGGCACGCCGCACATGGGGGTACGCTCCTCCTCCGGCTTGCCCCGGTCCCGGGTGGTGAGGGTGAGGCCAAGCTCCTCCGCGCCCAGCTTGGCGTCGTCGTGGAACATCTCGTAGAAATCGCCCAGCCGGAAAAACAGAAGGCAGTCGGGGTGGTTCTCCTTCACCTTCCAGTATTGCTTCATCATAGGGGTCATCTCTGCCATATTGACACGCTCGCTTTCTCTAATAAACACGGCGGGGATATCCCCGCCGCTGTCACGCTGCGAAGCGGTCAGGCGCTCGGTCGCTGTCTCGCCTTCGGCTCGGTCGGCGCTGAGCGTGTGCCACCGGCACACAGCGCCCCTCCGACGCGGGCAAAACCCGGCCCAACTTCGTTGGACCGGGGCTTTTCCCCCTGTTCCGGCCCAAGCTCTCTCACTGTCCGCTTCTCCGCGCTTCTATTCACCATAATCCACAATCACATACACATACTGCGTCCCGTTGATGTCTGCCTCCGGCTCCACCTCGGCATAGCGGTTGATGCCGTCCTCCTCCACATAGAGGGTGCGCACCGAACCCACCACCAGGCCCGCCGGGTAAACTCCCCCCAGCCCGGAGGTGGTCACCTGGTCGCCGGTGACCAGCTTGGCGTTCTCGGACACAAAGGACAGCCGCAGCAGCCCCTGTAGCATGAGGGTGAAGTCACCCTCCAGGATGGCGTCCTCGTCGGTGCGGGCCACGCGCCCCCCCAGCTCCAGGGTGGGGTCCAGGATGGTGGTGACCAGGGAGGAGTTGGGATTGGCCTCGGTGACCACGCCGATGAGGTGCCCATACTGGTCGATGACGCAGTCGTTTACCTCCACGCCCCCCAGGGTGCCCCGGTCGATGGTCAGGTTGGAGTACCAGTTGGAGGAGGAGCGGCGCACCACCGCCGCGTCCCGGTATTGCAGCTCGGGCCGCTCCTCGGCCAGACCCAGCAGGTCCTTCATGCGTTCGTTCTCCCGCTGGGCATCCTGGCCGGCGATGGCGTCCAGCTCCAGTTCCGCCACCCGCTGGCGCAGCGCCTCGTTCTCCGCGGCAAGCTCCTCGTACCGGAACGCCCGGTCATACCGCTCCTGGGTCCAGTTGGACACGGCGCTGGACGCCGCCCGGAAGGGGGTGGCCAGCACCTCCAGCGCGTTGTTCAGGGTGTTGAACCCCAAGATCTGCGTCCCCAGGGCCACCACCGCCGTAAGCAGCACGGCGGCCACCAGCAGCAGGCCGCCGTTATTTTGGAAAAATCGCCTCATAGATTATGCTCCTGTATTCGTGTCTTTGCCGCCTGCTCACGACGGCTCTGCGCTTCTGCGTTGTCACGCTTCGCCTGTTCGCGACGCGCGGCTTCGCTCCGACTCGGGCAAAACCCGCCTCCGCTTCGCGGCGGCTGGGCTTTTGCCTTCGCTTCGCTCCATCCGCGCTGCTCACGACGGCTCTGCGCTTCTGCCCAGCAGATCCACGCCGAATTCCTTTAAAATCCGACCCAGCCGGAACACCGGAAGCCCTACCACGTTGCAATAGTCTCCCCGGATGCCGCTCACCAGCAGTGCGCCCAACCCCTGGATGCCGTAGGCACCGGCCTTGTCCATGGGTTCGCCGGTGCCGATGTAGCCCCGGATCTCATCCGCTTCCAGCGCCCGGAAGGTGACGGCGGTCTCCTCGTGCCCGGTGACCGTCCGCCCGGCCCGGTGTACTGTTACGCCGGTATAGACGTGGTGCTCCCGGCCCGAGAGGGCGCTGAGCATGGCAAAGGCCCCGGCCTCGTTCCGGGGCTTGCCCAGCACCGCGCCGTCCAGGGCCACCACCGTGTCGGCGGCGATGACGAGGTCGTTTGGTCCGGCCTTTTTGGCAACCGCCAGGGCTTTGCGCAGGGAGAGCTGTTCCACGATCTGGGCGGGGGACAGCCCGTCCTCCACCGACTCGTCCACATTGGGGGCGGAGACCTGAAAGTCCGTGACGCCCATCTGCCCCAGCAGCTCACGTCGGCGGGGGGAATTGGAGGCGAGGATGATGTTTACTGTTGGCTCTGGGCCTGGGTTATCTAATCCAAACAGATAATCAACGGAGACCTGATAAAGCTGCGCTATGCGGGCAATCGTGGAAGCGTTTGGCTCCCGCTGGTCGTACTCATAGCGGCAATATGTGGGCAAAGATATATTTAATTTCTTCGCAGCGGTATCTTGGGAGAAGCCGGCCGCCGTGCGAAGCTCTTTCATCCGTAATGCAAAGTTTTTCATGAATACCTCTTGACTTTATCTATATTGATGATACACTTATCAAAAAGGAGTTGATCAGATGGAGAACATTATCCGTTCGTTATATTATATGGTAGAAGATTGGATGGGTCAACATGAATCATCAGATGAAGAGACAAAGAAATTGATGGCTCGTCAGGACGCGTTGCAGGAAGAAATCATCCGACGTTTGGGCGAGGATGGCCAAGACACAATGGAAGTCCTTGCCGACCTCAACTTAAAGCTGGAAACCGTCCACGACGAGGCCCTGTTCCGGGCGGCGATGCAGTTGGGAACAGAGATTGCACAGCCCAGGCGCGGGCCGTGGGGCGCCGGACGGCCTCAGTGACAGGGGTACAAGCGGCAGCGCAAGGAGGGAACCCGCCGGAGGCTACTCCACATCTCTATAGTACAGCCCACGGGTGTAATTGTTGGGGACGTAGTTCCCCTTGCCCCGGTACGCCTCCAGCACCTGGGAACACTCCACCCCGTTCTCGGTGGTGAAGAGCAGCCGGATGGCCCGCAGCCCCGCATTCTTCCAGTCGGCGGCCTTATCCGCCAAAAACACTTTGTTGGCGTTGAGTACTTCGTTGCGGCAGCCGTAGGCCCGCTCCACCGGGAAGCGGACCCCCTTCCGGTCGGTGAGAAGGTTCACGTTGGAGCACACGCATTTGCCGGACTGGTTTTTGACGGCGCAGTTTTCCGTAATCATCAGCGGAAGCCGCCCGTAGGCGATGATCTCCAGCTCCAGCGCCTTGGACAGGTCCCGAATCTGGGCCAGCTTCAGCTCAAAGGAGGCGGTCAGCGACTGAAACCCCAGCCGCTTGTACTCCTTCACCCCCTGGCTGTTGAACACCTGGAGGCCGAAGTCTCCCCGGAGGTTGAAGTCCAGCTCCTGGCACAGGGGGATCAGCCCCAGGTTGCCCACATAGGCATCGGTCACCCCCGCCGCCTTGCAGGCTTCCAATTCCTTCCGCAGCCCCGCCGCCTCCCGGTCGAAGCAGATCCGGGGCAGCACCGCCGCCACGGGGACGCCCCGGCTTATGGTTGCCTTCACGTCGCCGGGGTGGGCGGCGATCTCCTCCACGGGGAGGGTGATGAGGGCGGGCCGTTGCTTCACCAGCTCGAAGGTCATCTGGCCCACCTTCCGCAGGGAAACGTAAAGATCCGGCGCGTTCCGGTAGTTCTCGTACCGCGCCCCCAGCTTGTACGCTCCGTGGCGGCGCTGGGGCAGGGCCGTGCGCTGGGCGGACAGCCCGTCCAGCACCTGCCGCCGCAGGCCGTTCAGCACCGACAACGGGACCATCAGCCCGTCCTGTACCAGGGAGCGCACCTCGGTGACCCGGTAGGGCGTGCCGCCGGTTTTGGAGAGCTGGCCCTCCACCTCCTCCTGGGTGGTGACCCGGCGGCGGGCCACCTCGGGGGTGTGCCCCGCGGCGGTGACCACCCGGCCCTCCTGGTCCTCCACGCCCACCTGGACGGGTTCTCCCGCCCGGATCATGGCGTAGAACTTCACCGGAACTCCGGGACCCTCGTCCTTGTCGTAGGCCGCCTTGGCCTGGGCGAACAGCTCCCGGGGATTTTTCGCCTCCTCCCGGATGCCGAACATGTCCGGGCCCTTTTTCTCCATGAAATAGCCGTCGGTGAACCCCTGCCGGGAGAATGCCTGCTCCAGCCGGGACAGCTCCTCGGCGGTGGGCTCCCTGCCCTCCCGGAGGGCGTCGGCGTACACTTTGGTCACAATATAGACGTATTCGGGCCGTTTCATGCGGCCCTCGATCTTGGCGCTGGCCACCCCCATCTCCTGGAGCTCCTTCAAGTGGCCCGCCAAGGACATGTCCTTCAGGGACAGCGGATGGCCCGCCGCCAGCTCGTCCCCCCAGCCGTAGGGCAGGCGGCAGGGCTGGGCGCACATCCCCCGGTTGCCGCTGCGCCCCCCGATGACGGAGGACATGAAGCACTGGCCGGAGTAACACATGCACAGCGCCCCGTGGACAAACACCTCGATCTCAATGGGGGAGCGCTCGCAGATGTAGGCGATGTCGTGCCGGGACAGCTCCCGGGCCAGCACGGCGCGGGTTATGCCCAAATCGGCGGCCTGCTTCACCCCGTCCAGATTGTGCAGGGTCATTTGGGTGGAGGCGTGGAGTGACAGGTCGGGCGCGGCCTGCCGCAGCGCCCGCACCAGGCCCATGTCCTGGATCAGGGCCGCGTCCGCCCCCAGGCGCGACGCCTGGACGGCGCAGTCCACCGCGTCGGCCATCTCCCGGTCGGACGTCAGGGTGTTCAGGGTGAGGTACACCTTCACCCCCCGCAGGTGGCAGTAGGACACCGCAGAGGCAAATTCGTCCCGGGTAAAGTTCCGCGCCCCCCGGCGGGCGTTGAATTGTCCAAAGCCGAGGTAGACCGCGTCCGCCCCGGCGCACACCGCCGCGCGCAGCGCCTCCGGGCTGCCGGCGGGGGATAGTATCTCCATAGGTTTTCTCTCGTTTCTCTGGAAATCAGCGTTTTTGCTGTAGTTTGAAGATTTCTCTCTTCGACTCGCTCAGCTCCGATTTCAGCTTGGCGTTCTCCTCCAGCAGGTCCTTGATCTGACGGCGCAGGTTCTCCGACGCCTCCTGCTCCTTAAACCGCTCGTCGGCGATGTTGATGGCGGTGAGCACCGCGGCGTCCATCTGGGACACGCCCCCGGCCCTGGTCGTCTCCTTCAGCTTCTCGTTCACATAGGCGGCCACCCGGTGGACATAGTTCTCGTCCTCTACGGCCAGCAGCGTATACTTCAATCCACCCACGGTCACAGTGACGCGGTTTTGCATGGCGGTCCCCTCCCGCATAAAGTTTCATGGTATATTATATCACATCATCTCAAAAAAGGAAATGAAAAAAGTATAAAATCAGGACACTTTTTCACCGGCCCTCTCCTTGACAGAACGGAGAAAAAATGATACAGTGTGTCAACAAGCGATGAAGGGAAACAGTACCCCGCGGCCCGGCGCGCAGAGAGAGGATGGCTGGTGAAAATCCTCCGACGGCCCGGCGGGAAGGCGTCCCCGAGCCCGGGCAGGAAATGGCCCGGCGGCCCCCGCCGTTACCGGGTCAAGAGTGTGCGCCGGACAGGCGCAAATTCAGGTGGAACCGCGGACTTGCAACAGTTCGCCCTGAGCCGGCTGGCTCGGGGCGTTTGTTTTTGCGTTTTGAGCCGGAAATTATTGAAAAGGAGCGTTATATTGTGAAAAGCAGCGAGAAATCCATGGAAAAGATTGTGGCATTGTGTAAGGGCCGGGGCTTCATCTTCGCCGGGTCCGAGATCTACGGCGGGCTGGCCAACACCTGGGACTACGGCCCCTTGGGCGTGGAACTGAAGAACAACATCAAAAAGGCCTGGTGGAAGAAGTTCGTCCAGGAGAACCCCTACAACGTGGGCTTGGACGCCGCCATCCTGATGAACCCCCAGGTGTGGGTGGCTTCCGGCCACGTGGGCGGCTTCTCCGACCCGCTGATGGACTGCAAGGAGTGCCACGAGCGCTTCCGCGCCGACAAGGTCATCGAGGACTGGTGCGCTGAGAACAATTATGAGCTGGGCCACAGCGTGGACGCCATGAGCCAGGCCGAGATGAAGGCGTTTATCGACGAGCATCAGATCGCCTGCCCCACCTGCGGAAAGTTCAACTGGACGGACATCCGGCAGTTTAACCTGATGTTCAAGACCTTCCAGGGGGTCACCGAGGACGCGAAAAACACGGTGTATCTGCGCCCCGAGACGGCCCAGGGCATCTTCACCAACTTTGTCAACGTCCAGCGCTCCACCCGGCGCAAGCTGCCCTTCGGCATCGGCCAGATCGGCAAGAGTTTCCGCAATGAGATCACCCCGGGCAACTTCATCTTCCGTACCCGTGAGTTCGAGCAGATGGAGTTGGAGTTCTTCTGCCAGCCGGGGACGGAGTTGGAGTGGTTCGCCTACTGGAAGAACTTCTGCCACCAGTGGCTGCTGGGGCTGGGCATCCAGGAGGAGAACCTGCGCCTGCGGGACCACGACCCCGAGGAACTGAGCCACTACTCCAACGCCACCACCGACTTTGAGTTTGCCTTCCCCTTCACCGACTGGGGCGAGCTGTGGGGGGTGGCCAGCCGGACCAACTTCGACCTGAACGCCCACCAGACCACCTCCGGCAAGGATCTGACCTATTACGATCAGGAGAAAAACGAGCATTATATCCCCTATGTTATTGAGCCGTCCCTGGGCGTGGAGCGGATGCTGCTGGCCTTCCTGTGCAACGCCTACGACGAGGAAGTGGTGGACGAGGCCAAGAACGACGTGCGCACCGTGCTCCACCTCCACCCCGCCCTGGCCCCCTTCAAGTGCGCGGTGCTGCCCCTGAGCAAGAAGCTGGGCGACAAGGCCCGGGAGATTCAGGCCGAGCTGTCCAAGTACTTCATGGTGGACTTTGACGACGCCGGCTCCATCGGCAAGCGCTACCGCCGCCAGGACGAGATCGGCACCCCCTACTGCGTCACCGTGGATTTCGCCACCGTGGGCGACGACAAGACCGAGGCCGACCACGCCGTCACCATCCGGGACCGGGATACCATGGATCAGGTCCGGGTGCCCATCAGCGAGCTGAAGAGCTGGCTGGACGAGAAGCTGGCTTATTAAGCCAAGGCGCGAGATGAAACGACTATTTTCCTGCTTTTTGTTCCAAACCCGCCCGGAGGACGGGCTGTCCCGGGGGCGGCGCACCCTCTTCTGGCTGTGGAACGCTCTGCTGTTGGGCGGGGGGGCGGCGTGCCTGGGGCTGGTGTCCCTGGTGCTGGCCCCCGCGCAATACGGCTGGGCGCTGTTTTGGGATTACCTGACCGTCCCCGGCATTGTGGCCCTGAACCTGCTGCCCCCGGTGGTGCTGGCGGCGTTGCTCTACGGGGCCACCGGACGGCCTTGGTTGGCCTATGCCCTCACCGCCCTGCCGGTGCTGGGCTTGTCCTTCGGCAACTTCTACAAGCTCACCTTCCGGGACGACCCGGTGGTGGCCGCCGACCTGCTCCTGTTGGGGGAGGCGGGGAACATGGCGGGGAAGTACCAACTGTTCCTCAGCGGCAAGCTGGCCGCGGCGCTGGTATGCGCGGCAGCGGGCGGGGTGGTTCTGGCCCTGCTGGCCCGGGGGAGGCCCCGGGGGGCCTCCCGGGGGTTGATTGCCGGAATCGCCATGACCTGCGCCGTCGCCCTGGTCCCGGTGTACGGCAGCGACACGCTCTACAACAAAAACGAAAACGCCGGGCATATCAACCGCTGGTCCTCCACCCAGCAGTACGTCTCCCGGGGGCTGCTCTATCCCCTGCTCCACAGCGTCAAGGACGCGCTGCCCAATCCTCCCGAGGGCTATGACCAGGCGGAGGCCGCCGCCCTTCTGGCGGAGTATGAGGACGAGGCCATCCCGGAGGACAAAAAGGTGAACATCGTGGGGATTATGCTGGAGGCGTTCTCCGACCTCTCCGGCTTTGAGGAGATTGAATTTACCCAGGATGTGTACGCCCAGTTCCACGCCCTGGAGGCGGAGAGCTATTCCGGAACCCTGCTCACCAACATCTTTGCCGGGGGCACCGTCAACACGGAGCGGGCTTTCCTCACGGGGGTGGGCCAGGGGGATTACGACTACCGGGCTAACACGTCCTCCTATGTGTGGTATCTGAAAAGCCAGGGCTATTACGCCTCCGGCGACCATCCGTGCAACAACTGGTTTTACAACCGGCTGAACATCAACTCCTATTTGGGGTTTGACCAGTACCGCTTTACGGAGGACCACTACCGGGCCCTGTCCGGAGCGGATACCGCCTGGGACTATACCTTCTTCCCCGAGCTCACCGGCTCCATCCTGGAGCAGTTGGAGGACGACGCGCCGCTGTTCTCCTTCTCCGTGTCCTACCAGGGCCACGGGCCTTACGGCGACTATGAGTGCTGGTGGGGGGAGGCGGAGGACTATATCGCCAACTATGATCTGGACGACGCCTCCCGGTATATCCTGTCCAACTATCTGGGCTCCATTTTGAGCACACAGTCCTTCCTGACGGACATGGTGGACACATTCCGGACCCGGGAGGAGCCCATCGTGCTGGTGGTGTTCGGCGACCACAAGCCCTGGCTGGGCAACGGAAACAGCGTATATAACGCCTTGGGCATTGACCTGAGTCAGGATTCCGATGAGAGTTTTTACAACTATTGGGCCACCCCCTACCTCATCTGGGCCAACGATGCCGCCAAAGAGGCGCTGGGTAATGACTTTGTGGGCCGGGGCCCGGACATCTCCCCCTGTTTCCTGATGAACGTGCTCTTCGACCAGTTGGGCTGGAGCGGGGACGCCTATATGCAGGCGGTGGACCAGTGCTGGCGGCAGCTTCCGGTGATCCATGCCTCCGGCGCCTGCCTCACCGCCGATGGACAATTGACGCGTGAGCTGGACCAGGAGCAGGCGGAGCTTGTCCGCCGCTTCCGTGAGCTGGGATACTACCGGATCCAGCGTTTTGACAATTGACCTGTTCCCAGATGGACGCCGGGGGCCGCGCTATGCGGTCCCCGGATTTTTTTGCTTTCTTCGCGAAAAAAAGGTTGACATTTTTGAAAAAATAGGGTACACTATCACTTGCCCCTGTCAGGGCGGCCTACGAGGAAAAATGGCGGCGTAGCTCAGTTGGCTAGAGCACTCGGTTCATACCCGAGTTGTCACCGGTTCGAATCCAGTCGCCGCTACCATCCCGAAGAAGCGGCGATGGCCGCTTCTTCGGGTACCCGCTCTGACCCCGCCCGCCTTGGGCACCCGCGGCCCGGTGGTCAAGCGGCTAAGACACCGCCCTTTCACGGCGGTAACACGGGTTCGATTCCC
>CANOYV010000017.1:0-44573 GCA_947571605.1 uncultured bacterium
CCCCCCCCCCCCGCCCCCCCCCCCCCCCCCCCCCCCCCCCCCCCCCCCCCCCCCTCCGGCGCGTTTACGTTTATTCGCCCAGCACTTTGGCGCACCGGTCGCACAGCTCGTCGTGGTGGCCGGACGTGCCGATGGACGCGTCGTGGTTCCAGCAACGGGGGCACTTGGGGGCCTCGGACAGCTTGACCGCCACGGCGGGCCAGCTTGCCCCGGACTCCGCCTCCATGGTCACTTTAGAGACGATGAACAGGGTAGCCAGGTCGGCCTCGTCAAAGCCGGGGAGGATCAGGCCGTCCTGCCAGGATGAGAAGGTGTTTTCATCCATCTTCACCGTGATCTCCGCGTCCTGGTTCTTCTTGATTCCCTGCTCCCGGGCGTCCTCCAGAGCCTTGTTCACAGCGTCCCGCAGTTCAATGAGCACCGTCCAGCGGGACGCGTCCTTCTCGTCCAGCGCCAGCGCCGGGTCGTAGTCCGGAATGTCGTTGAACAGCACGCACTCCCCGTCGTCGGAGGCGCGGTGGGGCATAGCCGCCCAGATCTCCTGACTGGTGAAAGCCAGGATGGGGGCAATCATCCGGGTCATGCCGTCCAGGATCAGGAACAGGGCGGACTGGGCGGAGGCCCGGCCCGCGTCGTCGCCGCAGTACAGCCGGTCCTTGATGATGTCCAGATAGAAGTTGGACATCTCCACCACGCAGAAGTTGTAGACGGCCCGGTAGACCGTGTGGAACTCGTAGGCATCGTACCCGGCGCGCACATCCCGCGCCAGGTTGTTAAACGCCGCCACCGCCCATTTGTCCAGGTCCAGCATATCCTTGACCGCCACCGCCTTGTCCGGGTCGAAGCCGTTCAGGTTGCCCAGCATATACCGGGCGGTGTTGCGGATTTTCAGATAGGCCTGGGAGAGCTGCTTCATGATCTCCTTGGAGATGCGCATATCCTGGGTGTAGTCGGCGGAGGACACCCACAGCCGGAGCATATCCGCGCCGTAGTCCTTGATGATCTCGTCCGGCGGCATGGCGTTGCCAAGGGACTTGTGCATGGCCTTGCCCTCGCCATCCACCGTCCAGCCATGGGTGATGATCTGCTTATAGGGCGCAAGACCGTTGCAAGCGATAGAGGTCAACATAGAGGACTGGAACCACCCGCGGTATTGGTCGCCGCCCTCCAGGTACACATCGGCGGGGTACTGGAGGTAATCTCGCTCATTGGCCACGGCGGCCCAGGTGGAACCGGAGTCGAACCACACGTCCATGATGTCGTTTTCCTTGGAGAAGCGGTTCTTGCCGCACCTGGGGCACTTAAATCCGGCGGGGACCAGCTCCTCAGCGGTCTTGTCGAACCAGATATTGGAGCCGTGCTCCCGGAAGAGGTCGGCCACGTGGGCGATGGTCTCGGGGGTGACGATGGCCTCGCCGCAGTCATCACAGTAGAACACGGGGATAGGCACGCCCCACACCCGCTGGCGGGAGATGCACCAGTCGTTGCGCTCGGTAATCATGGACACCATGCGCTCCTTGCCCCAGGCGGGGTGCCAGGAGATACCATCGCAGGACTTGACGGCCTGGTCCTTGATGGCGTCCACAGAGCAGAACCACTGCTCAGTGGCCCGGTAGATGATGGGGTGCTTGCACCGCCAGCAATGGGGATAGGAGTGGGTGATCTGGGCCTTGGCCAGCAGGAAGCCCTCATTTTCCAGGTCGGCCACCACCATGTCGTTGCCCTTGGCGTAGAACTGGCCGTTATACCGCGCGTCGGTCATCACGCCCTTGGCGTTGACGGGCACGGGCACGCCGATGTGGGTCAGCCCCGCGTCGTCGTAGCGCTTGCACACGTCGAAGTCCTCCGCGCCAAAGCCGGGGGCGGTGTGGACGCAGCCGGTGCCGGCGTCCAGGGTGACGTGGTCGCCGTTGAGAATGACGGAATCCTGGTCCAGCAGGGGGTGCTTTGCCACCATCAGCTCGAAATAGTCGCCTTTCAGCGTTGCCAGCACCTTGCAGTCGTCGAAATTGATGCCCGCCTGCTTGCACACGCCCTCGGCCAGTTCCTTGGCCATGACATAGACCTCGCCGTTGGGGGCCTGGAGGAGCACATAGTCAAATCCGGCGTTCAGGGAGATGGCCGCGTTGCCGGGGATGGTCCAGGGGGTGGTGGTCCAGATCACAAAGAAGGTCTTGGACAGGTCGCAGTATTGGCCCAGCTTGCCCTTGTCGTCCTTCACGGGGAACTTGACGAAAATGGTGGTGCAGGGGTCGTCCTGGTAATCGATCTCGGCCTCGGCCAGGGCGGTCTGGTCGTGAGGGCACCAGTACACGGACTTCATGCCCTTGTAGATGAGTCCCTTTTCCGCCATCTTGCCGAATACCTCGATCTGACGGGCCTCGAACTCGGGCAGGAGCGTGATATAGGGATTCTCCCACTCGCCGATGACGCCCAAGCGCTGGAACTGCTCGGTCATGCGGCCGATATATTGGGTGGCAAACTCCCGGCACTTATCACGGAACTGGGCGGTGGTCATCTCGTTGCGCTTGACGTTCTTATCCTTGAGGACGGCGGTCTCGATGGGCAGGCCGTGGGTGTCCCAGCCGGGGACGTAGGGGGCCTGGAAGCCCGTCATGTTCTTGTACTTGACGATGATGTCCTTGAGGATTTTGTTCATGGCGGTGCCGATGTGGATATTGCCGTTGGCATACGGGGGGCCGTCGTGGAGGATAAACTTGGGCTTGCCCGCGTTCTTGTCCATCAGCTTGTGGTAGGTGATCTTTGCCCACTCGCCGTTGAGCATCTCCGGCTCCCGCTTGGGCAAGCCCGCCCTCATGGCGAAATCGGTCTGGGGCAGGTGGACGGTCTTGTTGTAGTCCATGGTGGTTTCTCCTTTTATTAAGAATTTGATATAAATCGGAAGATGCTCATTGCTTTATCACTCGAATTTCTCCAAAATCATCTATCTCAAAAACTGTGACACCACTGAGAAGATGACCATATGTTCTACAATAATATTCTGCTAATGTTTCCAGCTTTTTTGTGCGTGTCGCCTTTTTCATGCAAATTATTTTTGTAATGTCAAGAGGCAGATAGCTCATATAAAATACGGCCTCATTCAGTCCTCTCATTTTGGCGCTTGGGACATTCCCTGAGTCTGTCCATGTGTAACACTTACATTCAACGACAATTTTATTATCTTCTGATACACAATCAAACTTGTGAAGTTTCTTGGGGTCGCCTATAGGAAGTGTTACTTCAAATTTAAATGGGATTCCAAAATATTTTGTGATGCTTTTACAAACCAACTCTTGAAAAGCTTTTCCAACCTTTGGATTTTCACTATTTGAATTCATATCTAATCAGCTCCCTCAAAAGTTTCAAACAAAAGCGCCCCTGTCCCCTATAGGAGACAAAGGCGCAAACCCCTGCGGTACCACTCCCGTTCCGCACATCAAAGGATATGCGGCACTTGTGCGTCCTGTAACGGGAACCCCCGGCGGAGCCTACTGGCAGACAGCGTTCGGTCCGCGGCTCGCAGGGGATATTCGCCGGGTCCGCCCCGCCGCCCTCCCACCAAATGCGGGCGGCTCTCTGAGAGACAGTGTGCCGGTTACTCGTCCTGTTCACAGCCGTAGTTGATATAGCGCCCGCCCCATTGGAGCGGACGCTATTTATATTATAGGCGGAAAGCGGATTTGTCAACCATTTTCCCAGGAAAAGTTCCACAAAAAACGGCGGGCGAGGTTCCTATCTCCGCTCTCCTCGGAACGCGTGCCAGCCGCCCCGCTCCAGGTGCTTCACCACGGCAAACCCGTTGGCCTCCAGGGCGGTGCGGACCTCGTCCTCCCGCCCGTCGATGACGCCGGAGGTGAGGAACACCCCGGCCGGGGTCATAAACTCCCCGGCCTTGGCCGACAGGGGGATGATGACGTCCGCCACGATGTTGGCCAGCACCACCCGGTTCTGCCCCGGCCCCAGCCTGGCCGCCAGCTTTTTGTCGCTGAGCACGTCCCCGGCGTACACGCTCAGCCGGTCCGCCCCAATCCCGTTCAGCGCGGCGTTCTCGAAGGCCACGTCCGCTGCCTTGGGGTCGATGTCCACCCCCACGGCCCGGGAGGCCCCCAGCGCCAGCGCCGCGATGGCCAGAATCCCCGAGCCGCAACCCAAATCCAGCACCTGATCCCCGGGCCGGATCACCTCCTCCAGCAGTTCCAGGCAGAGCTGGGTGGTGGGGTGGGCCCCGGTGCCGAAGGTCAACCCCGGGTTGAGGTACAGCGGCACCCTCCCGTCCGGAACAGGCTCCCCCCGCATCCAGTCCGGGACGATGTACACCCGGTTCCCCACCGGGATGGGCTGGTAATATTTCTGCCAGGAGGTGGCCCAGTCCTCCTCCCGGAGGGAAACGGTCTGGGGCTCGTACTCCTCCAGCCCCGCCAGGTACTGCCGGAGCTGCCGTTGCCCCTCCTCGCTGTCCGGCACGTAGAATTTCACCCGGCTGGCCCCCTTCATGCGGGCGGCCAACCCCTCGTCCACGTAGTCCCAATATTGCCGGTTCTGCTCCAGGAAGCGGAGGAAATCCCCCTCTTCCTCCACCACCAGCCCGGTCATGCCGTTGGCGGTAAGGAGGTTGCATACCCGGTCCAGCCGCTCCGCCGGGACGGGGAGGGTCACCTCCAGCCATCTATCGCCCATACGATCGCCCCCATGTACCTACGCTCCGCGCATTTATTTCACCTTGATCTGCTTCACGCTGTCCAGCCGGATCAGCTTCTCGCACTGGTTCTTTTTCCCCTCGTTGGCCAGCACCAGCGCCCAGTCCTCGTCGGCGTCCAGCACCCTGCACACCTTGCCCATCATGTCGCCGTCGCTGGTCTCCAGCGTCAGCTCCACCGTCCGGCCCACCTGCTTGCGCACCTGGTCACCCAACCCCGCCGTCCCGCCGGGGCGGATCCCGTTTTCCCGCAGGACCCGTTCCAGCCGCTTGACCTTCTCGTACAGGAAAATGATCCCGATGAAGGCGAACATCCCAAAGTATTCCATCGTCCGCCCCTCCTCACTTCAGATCCAGGGGGGAGCGCTTCACCGCCTCCCCGTCCTTGAGAAACGTAATGGTGCTGATGGCGGACAGGGGGATGAGCCGCACCTCGTTCTTCTGCGGCTTTTTCTGGTTGACCACCACTTCCACATTGGCCCAGCCGCCGTCGAAGTCCTGGATGACGCACCACTCGTGGACGACAGGCATGCCGTCGTCCTCGTAAAAGGTTAGCTTCACCCGTTTTCCCTGGGCCTGCTTCAGCAGCCGGGTCACTGTGAGCGCGGCGGGCTTTCCCTTCTCGTCCACCCCGTCCTGCAAAAGGTAGTCGCAGCTTACCTCCAGAATTTGTGCCATGCGGATGATTTTGTCCGTCTCCGGGTAAGCGGCGTCGGACTCCCAGCGGCTCACCGCCTGCCGGGTCACGCCCAGCCGCTCGGCCAACTGCTCCTGGGTCAGGTTCTGTCTTTTCCGGGCCTCCGCCAGTTTGTTTCCTAAGCTCATGGTATCACCTCGTTGGATTGATGTCCTCAGTATACCAAAACCGGCCGGTTTGACCAGAGATTTTCCGTTTCCAAATGTAACGTTGCGGTTGCATCGAAGCGCCGAGCCGTTGTGAGCAGCTTCGCACGCCGTTACCCTCTGCCCGCCGTCAATTCCTTCACCGTGACCTCATAGGCCTCCCGCTCATAAGGCAGCACGGGCAGCTTATCCGGCAGGTCCCATCCCTTTTGTTCAAAGATGCGCCGAATCAGGAAGTCGGTGAAGTCCGGGTTCTTCACCAGCACCGGGCCGGTGATATGGGTGGCGAACACATTTCCGGACGCATACCCCTCCGGGCCCTTTTCCTCCTCGTTGCCGAAGCCCAGGCTCAGCCTGTCAAACAGCGGCGTTGCGTCCTCGGTCACGGAACACTTGTTCATGAACCCCACCACAGGGCCCTCCCACAGGGGGGTATGGGCCACCACGTCCTCCGGGGCGCGCCGGTCCGTCTCCACCGTGGCAAAGTCCGCCAGCCTCAGGCCGGGCCACGTCTTGCCCGCGGCGTCCACAACGGATATGCCCAGCGTCTCCATGGCGTTTCCGGTGAACAGTACCACGGCCCCCCGGTCAACGGCCCCTTTCAGCGCCGCCTTGTGGGGAAGCAGGGCGGTCAGCGCCGCCTTCTGGGTGCGCTCGGTGCCCGCGCCCATGTAGATAAAGTCGGCGCGCCCAAAGTCCGGCGCGTCCTCAAACAGGGCGGTCTTCACCGTGACGGACACCCCCATGGCCTCCAGGTGGCGGCGGAGCACCATCACGTTGGCGTACTCCCCGTACAGCGACATGCAGTCGGGATAGAGATGCAGCATTGTCAGTTCCATAAAATATATCCTTCCTCGCCTTCAAATCACAACAGCTTTCGTTGTCGTGCGGACAGCGTTGGATTACCACCCATTTCGCAGCGAATTAAACGTTCTTTTTGCCTGCTTTTTCTTTCCAGAAAAAGCAGGTCAATCCCGCTCTGTATAAGCCAGCAGCTTGTCCCGGTCGGAGAAGCAGGTGACCACGTATACGTCCTCGTCCCCGTTCTCCCTCAAGTATTCCGCCGCCGTGCGGATGTCCTCGCCCACCTCGATCTTGTCCGCCGGGAGGCGGCTGTATTTGAACCGCACCGCCAGATCGTTGCAATACTTTCCGTACAGCATCACCTTCCGCACGTGTTCACAATCGAGCCGGTCAAAGTCGATGTCCCACAGCCAGCTTGTTTCCCCGGTGAAATACTTCCGGCTGATGGCGTCCACGATGACCAGCACCGTACAGGGCTTGTCTGTGTTGGCGATATAGGCCAGGTTGGTGTCGTAGGCCACGGAGTTTTCGTGCTTGGAGGTGAGCAGGGTGCCCGAGCGGTTTCCCAAACGGAACGTAATCATTCTGCCGTTTTTCAACATGTAGTTGTTGATAACCCCGGCAATCGCCGTTTTCTCCACCCCTGCCAGGGCGCACACCGACCAGGCCGCCAGGATGTTGTATACGTTGTAAATGCTTTTGAAGGCCAAGTCGATCCCGGTCTCTCCGTTGATGGTCAGCTTGCCCGCTTTCAGGTCCAGCGCGGTGACGGCGAAGTCCGTCCCGTGCCGTTTATGCCCGCAGGACGGACAGGAGTAGTGCCCGATGTGGGCATAGTGATAGCAGGAATACTCCATCCGCCCCTTGCACACCGGGCACCGTGCGCCGTCGTGATAGACGCCCCGGTGCTCGCGGGTGTCAACCGAGCACTCATCCAGCCCAAACCACTTCACCTTGTCCGGGTCGTGGTCCCTGGCAAAGCAGGACACCAGGGGATCGTCGGCGTTGAGCACCAGCGTCGTCTCGGGATGGATGGCGGGCTTGATTGCGTCGTACACCCACTCGGGGTGGCCGTTGCGGGTAAGCTGGTCCCGGTACAGGTTGGTGATGACGAAATGGGTTGGGTGGAAGAAGCGGAAGGTATGCCGGGCGTAGCGCTCGTCGCTCTCCAGCAGCAGCACATCCCCCCGCATTTTGCCTCCCAGGGAGCAATTGGACAAAATGAGGGTGGCCACCCCCTCGATCTGGTTGGAGCCCTCCTTGTTATACACCACCCGCTTCCCGGACGCGGATAAAACGGCGGCGATCATCTCCACGGTGGAGGTCTTGCCGTTGGACCCGGTGACGGCGATGATGTGGGCGGGCAGCTTCACCCGTCCCAGCACGTCGGGGCACACCTTCAGGGCAAACTGTCCCGGCAGGGAGCTGCCCTTGCCGATAAGCCCGCCGACGAACCGCAGAACCTTGCACAGGATAACGGCCAAAAATAATCTCATATTGACGCTTCCTCTCGCAGTCGTTTCAATGGGAAGAACAAATACATCTGCCCGCCCTCCGCCGGGTGCTGGCACTCCTGCACCGCCCCGGCCAGGGTAAGGCCCCGGCGCCCCAGTTCGTCCAGTCCCGCCCGGAAAGCGGCGGCGTAGTCCCCCTCCACTTTCACCCGAAGGCAGGAGAACGCGGGCAGCGTCCATTTTGTCCAACCCTCCGGCGGCTCCGTATCGGCTGGAACCTGCACGCCCGCCAGATACAGCCCCCGGCTGAACCCGTCCGTCCAGGGCATAAATTGACGGGACAGGTCGCTCATCGCGCCCCAGACTCCCACAGGCGCGCCGCTTTCATCCCGCAGGGCCAGGGCTTCGATCTCTCCAAATCGGGCGTTGGCCTCCTGCCACAAGGCGGGAACGGGGTTATCGCCGGATTCCGCCCTTCCCTCTATGCCCAGAACAGAAAAGGATGGCAGCTCATGGATGATAATCTCCATTCCCTCACCCTCTTTCCAAATATATCATAAGAGCCGTGATATCCGCCGGAGACACCCCGGATACCCGGGACGCCTGCCCCAGGTTCAGCGGGCGGATTTTGTCCAGCTTTTGCCTTGCCTCCAGCCGCAGCCCCTGGATGGACAGGTAATCCACATCATGGGGGAGGGGCCTGTCCTCCAGCTTGCGCATCTCCTCTACCTGACGGTTCTGGCGATGGATGTAGCCCTGGTATTTCACAGAAATCTCCACCTGTTCCCTGATTTCCGGGGACAGGACGGGCCGTGACCGGTCAAACGCTTCCAAATCCTCATAGCTCACCCGCGGCCGGCGCAGCAGGTCCGCCAGCCGCGCCCCGTGGGGGCAGGGGGGCTCGCCCTTGTCCGCCAGCAATCCGTCCAGCTCGGGGGAGGGGGCCGCGCCGGTGTGTTCCAGCCGTTTGATCTCCCGGTCCACAGCGGCGTATTTTGCCTCGATCTGCGCCAGCCGCTCATCGCTCACCAGCCCCACCCGGCGCCCATAGGCGGCCAACCGCCGGTCGGCGTTGTCCTGCCGGTGGATCAGCCGGTATTCCGTCCGGGAGGTCATCATGCGGTAGGGCTCGTTGGTGCCTTTCGTCACCAGGTCGTCGATGAGCACACCGGTGTAGCCGTCCCCCCGGGTAAGGACGAGGGGCGGTTCTCCCTTGACCTTCAGCGCCGCGTTGATCCCTGCGACCAGCCCCTGGGCGGCGGCCTCCTCATAGCCCGAGGAGCCGTTGAATTGCCCCGCGCCGTATAGTCCGGAGACCTTTTTGCACTCCAGGGTGGGCAGCAGCCCGGTGGGGTCTACGCAGTCGTATTCGATGGCGTAGGCGCACCGGGTCATCTCGGCCCGTTCCAAACCGGGGATGGTGTGAAGCATTTCCACCTGCACCTCCTCAGGCAGGGAGGAGGAAAAGCCCTGGATGTACAGCTCCTCGGTGTTCAGGCCCATTGGCTCGATGAAGAGCTGGTGCCGGGACTTTTCGGCGAACCGCACCACCTTGTCCTCGATGGACGGGCAATAGCGCGGCCCCACCCCCTCGATGATTCCGGAGAACAGGGGGGATCGGTGGAGGTTGTCCCGGATGACCCGGTGCGTCTTTTCATTGGTATACGTCAGATAGCACACCGCCCGGTTGTCCGGCGGCGTCTGCGTGGTGAAGGAAAACGGCACGGGCGCCTCGTCCCCCGGCTGAACCTCCATCTTGGAAAAGTCCACGCTCCGGCGGTTCACCCGCGGGGGCGTGCCCGTCTTGAAGCGGCGGATGGACAGGCCCAGCCCCACCAGGCAGTCCGTCAGGGGCAGGGCCGCCGCCATTCCGTCGGGGCCGGAGGCGCGGGCGATTTCCCCCACAATGGTGCGCCCGCCCAGATAGGTGCCGGTGGCGATCACCGCCGCCTTGACGGCGTAGGTGGCTCCGGTGGCGGTGCGTACTGCGGAAACCCCGCCGTTTTCGGTGAGGATTTCCGTCACCTCCCCCTGTTTGACCCACAAGCTCTCCTGCAATTCCAGGGTATGCTTCATGACCTCCTGATAGCGGCGGCGGTCAGCCTGGGCCCGGAGGGACCACACGGCGGGGCCCTTTCCCCGGTTCAGCATCCGGTACTGAATGCAGGCCCTGTCGGCGGCCTTTGCCATCTCCCCGCCCAGCGCGTCGATCTCCCGGACCAGGTGGCCTTTACCGGTCCCGCCAATGGCCGGGTTGCAGGGCATGTTGCCCACCGCGTCCAGGTTGATAGTGAAGCACACCGTTTTCAGCCCCATCCGGGCGGCGGCCAGGGCGGCCTCGATGCCCGCGTGTCCCGCGCCGATGACGGCGATGTCAAATTGTCCTGCGTCGTAGTTCAAGGCGTCACGCCTCCACTTTCAGTGTCACCACCGCCAGCTCCGGCCGGTTGAACAGCCGGAACCCCTGGAAGGGCACCGTGTTGTTCCCCAGCCCCCGGGAGACGAACAGCGTGCTGTCCCCCAGGATGTAAACGCCCGACGTCCAGTCGGGGAAGAACTGCCGGTTGGTGCCCAGCAGCCCGCCCACAAAAGGCAGCCGGACGATGCCCCCGTGGCCGTGGCCGGACAGGACGAAGTCATACCCTGCGGCGGCGTACTGCCCAAAGCGGTCGTTGCGGTGGGCCAGCAGGACGGTGAACAGGCCGGGGGCCTCCTCCCCGATTTCGGCAAAAAGCTCCTCCGGCGTCTCCTGGTCGGCGTAGCCGTTTGGGTCGTCCACCCCGGCCAGCACAATCCGCGCCCCGCCGCGCTCCAACAGCTCGTACTGGTTGGAAAGGGGAGCCACTCCACACTGAGACAACAGGCTTTTCAGCTCTTTCACCTTTGCCGTCCCCAGGGACCACTCGTGGTTGCCCGTGACATAGTAGGCCGGCGCAATGGCCGCCAGCCCTTTTGCCAGGGCCGGGATCATGTCAAGCTGGCTTTCCTGGTCGATCACGTCCCCCGTGACCACGATAAGGTCGGGCTTCTGCTCCGCCACCAGCTTCAAAAGCTCCTCATTGCCCTGTCCGTACTCGTGGCCGTGGAGGTCGGACAGGTGGACGATTTTGTACCCGTCAAACTCCTCCGGCAACGCGCCGGGCGCTATCTCCGTTTGGGTGACCTGAAGCCCCCAGCACTGCCACTGGAACCAGCACCAGCCTCCCAGGGCCAGCACCGCTAGGCCGGCAATCCACCGCAGGGGATGGCGGCGCTTTCTTCTCGGGCGCCTGTGAGGCGCGCCCTCCCGCTCAGTCGTCGTCATGGAGGTAATAGGGCCGCATCAGGCTCTTGTGCTGGGTGGAGTCCTTTTGCCGGTCGGAGCGCGGGGGGGGCTCGATGGGCCGGGGCCGGTCATCCCGGCGGCGCTTCTTCCCGGCCAGGGAGGGGGGCAGGACGGGCTCCTTGGCGGCAGGCGCGGGCGCGCCCTGTTTTTTGCCCTGGCAGCGGGGCTTCTGCCGGGCAGGCTTTGGAGCCTCGGCTTTCTCCTGCTTTTTTGGCTGGGATTTCGGCTGGGGCCGGGCCTGCGCCTGGGGCCGGGACACGGGCCGCCGGGGGGCCAGCAGGCGGGCGGTGGCGTCCATGATGATGTCGGAGTCCAGCGGGTTGGGCTTGTAGAAATCGGTGACAGGTATGGCGGGGTCGTCGGGCAGGGTGTCCTGAAGCCGTCCCTGCCGCACGCCCCTTCCGATCGGCTTATCCCGCCGCGCCGGCGGCTCCTCCTTTGCCGGAGGCGCTTTTGGGACAGGGGCCATAACCTCTACCGCCGGAGTCTCCTGACCGCCCTTCTTGCGGCGGCGCTTTTTCCTCTTGGGCGCGTCCGCCTCCTCCGGAACGGCCTGCGCGGGGGCGGGCTGGATAACGGCTACTGCGGCCTTCTGCTTGCGCTCTTCGGCCTTTGCCTTGTTCACTGCGTCCCTCTGGCGGCGGCGCTCCTTGGCGGCGGCGCGGGCCTCCGCGTCCTCGGAATTGACGGGCCGCCCGTGCTTGTCTTTCTGGGGGGGCTCGAAATTCTCCATGGGAAAGGGGTGGCTTTCCACCACCGGGATGGGCCTGCCCAGCAGCTTCTCAATGGCCTTCAACTCGTCCTTCTCGTCGAACTGGCAGAAGGAGACGGCCTCCCCCTCGTGGCCCGCCCTCCCCGTGCGGCCGATGCGGTGGACGTAGGTCTCGGGCACATCGGGCAGGTTGTAGTTGAACACAAAGGGGAGCTGGTCGATGTCGATGCCCCGGGCAGCGATGTCGGTGGCGGCCAGCACCCGCACCCGGCCCGCCTTGAAGTCGCTCAGCGCCTGGACCCGCGCGCTCTGGCTCTTGTTGCCGTGGATGGCGGCGGCGGAGATGCCCCGCTTCACCAGGTCCTGGGCGATGCGGTTGGCCCCGTGCTTGGTGCGGGAGAACACCAGGGCGGCGGTGATGCGCCGCTCCTCCATCAAGTGGGCCAGCAGCTTGGTCTTGTTGGATTTATCCACATAATAGAGGGATTGCTTGATGACCTCCACCGGGGAGGACACCGGGTCCACGGCCACCCGGGTATAATCGTGGAGCAAGCCGTTTACCAGCCCCATGACCTCCGGGGGCATGGTGGCGGAGAAAAACAGGGTCTGTTTTTTCTCCGGCAGCAGCTTGAGCACCCGGCGCACATCGTGGATGAAGCCCATGTCCAGCATCCGGTCGGCCTCGTCCAGCACGAAAATCTCGATGTGGGACAGGTCGATCAGCCCCTGGCCGTGGAGGTCCAGCAGGCGGCCCGGGGTGGCCACCAGGATGTCCAGCCCCTTCCGGATGGCGTCCACCTGCGGCTGCTGGCCCACGCCGCCGAAGATAACGGCGGAGCGCAAGGGCAGGTTTCGGCCATAGGACACAAAGCTGTCCTGGATCTGGATGGCCAGCTCCCGGGTGGGGGTGAGGATGAGCGCCCGGATGACCCGGGGCTTGGGCAAGCGGCCGCTGAGCCGCTGGAGGATGGGGGTGGCAAAGGCGCAGGTCTTGCCGGTGCCGGTCTGGGCGCAGCCCAGCACGTCCCGGCCCGCCAGGGCGGGGGGGATGGCCTTGCGCTGGATGGGGGTGGGGTCGGTGTAGCCCTCCTGGGTGAGGGCCTTGAGGATGGGGGCGGTGAGCCCCAAGTCTCGGAAATTCATTGTTATTCGTCCTATTCTTCAATTGTCTTATGGGGCCCACCACGAAGCCGTCCTCGTGGAGTCTGCCCCGGCGTTGTCACGCTTCGCAGCTCGGCTGACCGCTCGGTCGCTTTCGCTCCGTCTCGGGCAAAATTCGCCTCCGCTTCCCGGCGGCTGGCTTTTCCCCTCGCTCCGCTCCAAGCTCCCTCACAGCCGCCTGCTCAGCGCTTCCTTCACTGCTTCCACCGTCTCCGCCAGGCTCTGACCCCCGGCCGGGACGGTGATATGGGCACACCGCTCGTACAGCGGGGCCCGGTACTGGTATACGTCGGCCAGGGTCTGGCCAGGGGAGAGGGCGATGCCCCTGGACGCCATATTATGGACGCGCCTCTCCACGTCCTCCAGGGGAAGCTGGAGGTAGACCACCGTACCCAGCCGCCGCATGTGGGCGACGGACTCCTCCCGGCACACGCAGCTCCCGCCGGGGGCCACCACGGTATAGCGGCAGTCCAGGGACAGGATGGCGTCCCGCTCCAGATTCAGGAACCGCTCCACGCCCCGTTGGTCGATGAGCGTTTGGAGCAGGGCCCCCTCCCGCTCCTGGATGAGCAGGTCCACATCCAGGAAGCGAAGGCCCAGGGCCTTGGCCAGCACCACGCCCACGGTGCTCTTGCCGGCCCCCGGCATCCCGATGAGGATTATGTTGTCCATTCCATGGCCTCCTCAACCGCGTTTCGCCCTCCTTTTCCAAATCCATCCAGAGGGCATGATTGTAGTATTATATCAAAAAAAAATGCACAGGGCAAGGCCGTAGAACACAGTTTCTGCCCCGAATCCCCGCCGGACGCGAAGCAAGCGCCCATCCCCCGGGGGACGGGCGCTTGCTTCCGGTCAAATAACTCACCAATGCCCTTCCGAGCTGCGCACCCAGGTGGAGCGGTTGCCCACCTGGAGGTTGTACAGCGTCCGGGTCAGCTCGGTCAGTTCGCTGTCCTTCAACTGGGCGAACAGGAAGCCGTAGCGGAACTTGCCCGGCTCATACTCCACCACCCGGATAATCTCCCCCAAAAAGTCCATGGGGGTATAGTCCAGCAGCTTGATCTTCAGCCGCAGCACCTCGTCCTCGGCGTGGAGGTACTCCGATTCCAGGCAAGCTCCCCCGGTGCTGATATCCACCAGGGTACACACCTCCGGGTTGCTGAAGGTGACGTCGGACTCATAGTGCAGCGCGGCGGGTATCCCCATTTGGAGGCGGAAATTGGTGCGGTGTTCGGAGATGACTTTCACCTTCACGTCCTTCAGCCGGCAAACCAGCCGGGTGGACTCCTGCACCGTGCCCTTGAGGAAGAACTGGGTCATCCCCTCGTCCACCCCCCGGATTACCAGGGAGGCCCCCGGCTCCCGGAGCGCCAGGGACAGCGCTCCCGGCTGCCGCTCAACGGTCAGCGTGGTATCGCCGGCGTTATACCCCGCCAGCCGCCCGGTGAGGACACGCTGGCCGTCCGGCGTCTCCAGGTCCAGCGTCATGCCGTTGTACAGCTCCGGCAACGGCCCTGTTTGCTCGGCGGCTTTATTATTCACCGCAGTTTCTGCGGAACGTCCGAACAGGGAGGAAAGAAAACCCATGATAATTCCACCTTTTCATAGATGTGTCGGGGTAAGGGCGCCCTGTCTCCGGCACGGGGCGGCAACTTGGCGATCTTATTTAAATTATAACTGCTTCCGGCTATAAATGTCAATACCTCTCCGCCCGCGGGCAGGAGGTTGTAATCTTGAAAAAATTACGGTATAATATGGGCAGTGCGCATGGCGCATGGCGGGAGGCGAGAGCGTGAAACCAAATATCCTGGTGATCTGCGGCCCCACGGCCTCGGGTAAAACTGCCCTGGCCGCCGCCCTGGCCCGGCGCCTGGGCGGGGAGGTGGTGTCCGCCGACTCCATGCAGGTCTACCGCCGCATGGATATCGGCACCGCCAAGCCCACCCCGGACGAGACCCTGGGCGTCCCCCACCACATGATTGACGTGGCGGACCCGGAAGAGAACTATTCCGTGGCCCGGTACGTCCGGGACGCGGTCCCCATCGTAGACGATATCCTGGCCCGGGGTAAGCTGCCCATTGTGGCGGGGGGGACGGGCCTTTATATCGACCATCTCATCGCCGGGCGGCAATTCGCCCCCTTCACACCGGACAGCGGCTTGCGGGAGCAGCTCCAGGCGCAGGCCCGGACGGAGGGCCTGCCCGCCCTGCGCGCCCGGTTGGAGCAAGTGGACCCGTCCGCTGCGGCCCGAATCCATCCCAACGACGAGAAGCGGACCATCCGGGCGCTGGAGGTGTGGCTGTCCACGGGCAAAACCATCACTCAGCACGACCGGGAAAGCCGGGAACTACCCAACCGCTACACGCCGCTGACCATCGCGCTGAATTTTGCCCAGCGCTCCGATTTGTGGGAGCGCATCGGCCGCCGGGTGGACGAGATGATGGCCCGGGGGCTGGAGGGGGAGGTCCGGGACCTTCTGGCCGCCGGGGTGCCCCGGACCTGCACCGCCATGCAGGCCATCGGCTATAAGGAGCTGGCCGCCGCCATTTTGGAGGACCGTCCGGCTTTGGACGGGGCGGAGGAGGTCAAGCTCCGCTCCCGGCAGTACGCCAAGCGCCAGCTCACCTGGTTTCGCCGGAACAAGGAAGCCTATTGGTATGTCTGGGAAAAAATACCAATTTTTTCCGCCGCCTTGGATTTTTCGACAGAACTTGTCAAGGGTTGTGGATTAAGATAAATGCACACAAGCGCCAGGCGTGATCTACGGCGTTGTCACGCCCGGATTGACCGCGCGGCCGGGTCGCTTTCGCCGCGACTCTGGTAAAACCCAGACCCACATCATCGCGGGCCTTGGGCTTTTGCCTTTGCTCCGCACCAAGCTTCCCTGCGCGGTTATCCTCGCGCTTCTAAAGAAAAGGAGTGTATTTACATGAGTCTCACATCCACCGTGTCCGTCTCCAAGCAGCCCAATATTCAGGACGCTTTTCTGTCCACCGCCCGCCGTCTGGCCGCCCGGGTCACCGTGTTCCTCATGAACGGCTACCAGATGCGGGGCGTCATCACCGCTTTCGACCCTTACGTGGTGGTGGTGGTGTCCGACGGCAAGCAACAAATTATCTACAAACACGCCATTTCCACCATCGCCCCGGAACACCCTCTGGAACTGGAAACGTAACGCCCCGGCACGTTCCACACCGCGTTAGATAGAGAAAGGATTTCCCATGAAAGAGAGCACCATCGCCACCAAAGCCATGATCGCCATCCTGTGCATCGGCGTCGCCGTCTACTTGGCCATCTATTTTGTCCAGGGCTGGAGAAGCGATCTCGTCACCGCCTACGCCTACTCCTACTCCCTGGACATGGGCCGGGAGGCAACCGGCATCCTGATCCGCACCGAGATCCCCTTGGTTGGCTCCGGCGGCTACATGGACCAGATTCTACCCGAGGGGGCCAAGGCCGCCAAAGGGGACGCGGTGGCCCTGCTGTACAGCGACCCCTCCGTACTGACCACCCGGCAGTCCATCCGCACCCTGGAGGCGGAGATCGAGCAGTTGGAGTATGCCCTGTCCGACCGCGCCCAGAGCACCGACGCCGCCCGGCTGGACGCCCAGGTCATCAGCTCCATTGTGTCCCTGCGCTCCCTGGCCGCCCGGGGGGACCTGACCAACCTGGAGGACGCCGCGCTGAACCTGCGTTCCATGGTGTTCAAGCGGGACTACACCTACGGCGACGCCAACGCCGCCGGGCAGTTGTCCCAGCTCATCCTGGACAAGCGCACCCAACTGGCGGAGCTGAACCGTTCCCTGAACCAGGCGTCCACCACCGTGTATGCCCCTGTCGCCGGGGTGTACTCCGCCGTGGCGGACGGCTGGGAGGGGGTGGTCACCCCGGACATGCTGGACGACCTCACCGCCGACGGCCTGGACGAGCTGCTTCACCAGCAGCACCAGCCCGACCCCAACGCCGCTGGCAAGCTGATTACCGACTCCACCTGGTACTACGCCGCCCTGCTGGAGGGCACCGACACCAGCCTCCAGTCGGGATACCAGTATATGCTGAATTTTTCCGGCGACTACTACGGCCAGATTCCCATGACCTTGGAGCGGGTGGTCCTGGACGGGGAGCGGACGCTGACCATCTTCTCCTGCCGCACCAACCTGGCGGACACCGCCATGCTCCGGGTGCAGGCGGTGGACGTGGTCATTCAGGACCTGGAGGGCATCCGCGTCCCCCGGAAGGCCCTGCGGGTGGAGACGGAGGACGTCACCAACGAGGACGGCACCGTCAGCCAGGTGAACCACTACAAGGTGTATACCATCATCCGCTCCCAGGCGTGGGGGCAGGAGGTGGAGGTTCTGTACACCGACGACAACTTCTATCTGGTCCGCCCGGCGAACCCTGCTGCGGCGGACCGGCTGCGGGCGGGGGACGAGGTCATCTTGAATACCTCGGGCCTCTATGATGGAAAAGTCGTGCGCTGATCCGTCGTGAGCAGCGCGGACGGAACCCGAACTGCCAAAACCGGGGTCCCCGCAAAGCCGCCCTTTGGCTTTGTGGAGAGAGGAGAGGCAAGGGAGCGGGCGCAGCTTTCGCCAAAGGCGGAAACAAAGCCAAGCGGACTTTGCTTCGACGAAAGCCGCGTGTTGCGAACAGGCGGGGCATAGCTGCAACTTGGAGGTTTATTGTGATATGCACTTGAGAGAGAATATTGGGCAAATCCGCGCGGACATCGACGCCGCCGCCCGTGCCGCCGGGCGGGACCCGGCCTCCATCACCCTGCTGGCCGCCACAAAGACCCAGACCTCGGACACCATCCGGGCGGCCGTCGCCGCGGGGATCACCGTGTGTGGGGAGAACCGGGTGCAGGAACTCACCGCCCACCTGGCGGACAACGCCTATGAGGGGGCGGCGCTCCACTTCATCGGCCACTTGCAGACCAACAAGGTCAAGTACATCGTGGGCAAGGTGGAGCTGATCCACTCCGTGTCCTCGGAAAAACTGCTCGCCGCCATTGCCACCCAGGCGGACAAGCTTGGCGTCGTCCAGGATATCCTGCTGGAGATCAACCTGGCGGGGGAGGAGTCCAAATCCGGCTTCACCCCCGGTCAGGCGCTGCCCGCCGCCGCTTTGTGCGCCAAACTGCCCGGCGTGCGGCTCCGGGGATTGATGTGCATCCCCCCTGCAGCCACCCGTCCGGGAGAAAATCTTCCCCATTTTGAAAATTTACGCCAGTTGGCTGTTGACATAAGACTGAAAATGATGGATAATAACATAGATATGGACGTGCTTTCCATGGGCATGAGCGGCGACTATCAGGACGCTGTCGCCGCGGGCTCCACCTGCATCCGGGTGGGTTCCGCTCTGTTCGGCCCCCGCCCGCCTGTGTCACCCCGGAAGAACTGACCCTTGGTTGCTTCCCTGATTCACCATGGAAGGGAGATTGTCGATATGAGCCTGTTTGATGAACTGAAACGGATCGCCCGCCCCTACGAGGACGAAGAAGAGGACGAGTATGAGGAGGACTTCACTCCGGTGAGCTCTGTTCGGGAGGCCCCCCGCGACCGCACCCGCGGACAGGAGCGCGATTACTCCGACCGCGACGCCGACCGCCGCAGCAACAAGGTGGTCAACATCCACACCACCACCCAGCTCCAGGTGGTGCTGGTCAGCCCCACCCGCTTCGAGAACGCCAGTGAAATCGCCGACCATCTGCGGGACAAGCGCACGGTGGTGCTCAACCTGGAGCAGACGGACAAGAACATCGCCCGGCGGCTCATCGACTTTTTGTCCGGTGTGGCCTACGCCAACGAAGGCACCATCAAGAAGGTCGCCCTGTCCACGTATATCATTACCCCCTATAATGTGGAGATCCTGGGGGATCTCATCGACGAGCTGGAAAACAACGGCCTGTATTTCTGATATAGGGGGATGTGAAACACTATGATGACACCGCAGGAAGTGGCCAGCCACTCCTTTGCCAAGGCCACTCTGGGCGGATACAACCTGGCCCAGGTGGACGAGTTTCTGGACGCGCTCACCGAGGATTTCACCACGCTGTATAACGACAACGCCATTCTGAAGAACAAGCTGAAGGTGCTCTCCGAGAAGGTGGAGGAGTACCGGGCCACCGAGGAGACCATGCGCAAGACCCTTCTCGCCGCCCAGCAGATGGCGGACTCCCTGGTGGAGGACGCCAAGAAGAAGCAGGCCGAACTGGTCAGCGAGGCGGAGCACGGCGTGCAAGCCCGGGTGGACGAGTTGAAAAAGGCGGTAACCGCCGAGGAGTACCGTTTGAAGAAGGCTCAGGAGTCCACCGCCGCCTATGTGCGCAAATTGGCCCAGTTCCACGATGAGGAGATGGCGTTTCTGTCCAACCTGGGGGACCTGGTGCCCCCGGAGATGGCCGCTGCGGTGCGGGACGATCCCTCCGTCGAGATCAAGGCCGCGTTGGACGCCCAGGTGCGGGAAGAGGAGCAGCAGCGGCAGCAGCAGGCTGTGCAGGCCGTCGCCCCGGCCCCCCCGCCCCAGCAGAAGTCCGCGCCCCGCCTTGTGGCCGTGGGGCCGGATGACGACGTGCCCCCCCTGCCGGACGACTTTGTCCCCGTCATGACCCAGGACGAGTTCGAGCTGGACCCGGACGCCACCCGGCGGTATACCGACCTGAAGTTCGGGAAGGACTACGAAATTCAATGACATAAAAGGAGAAGCTGAGGACATCCCCGCTTCTCCTTTTTCCATACGGGAGGCGGGCCGCGATGAAAAAGTCCTGGCTGGATGTGGCAGACCAGATTTGGGAGATCATTGACATTCGTGGCGCTTATATAGACTGGATTCGTGACAAACCCCTGTGGGTTAAAATCGTCCCGCCGCTGATCCTTCTGGTCCTATATCTCCTGATGCTCTTTCTCCCATGATTAACGCAAAAAAGCGCCCCCTGGAAAGCCCAGGAGGCGCTTTTTGTTTCCGGTTTTGACCGCAAATTACTTGTGGTCCACGCTGTACATGTGCTTGATGAGCTCCAGCACCTTGTTGGAGTAGCCCATCTCGTTGTCGTACCAGGACACGACCTTCACGAAGGTGTCGGTCAGGGCGATGCCGGCCTTGGCGTCGAAGATGGAGGTGCGGGAATCGCCCAGGAAGTCGCTGGACACCACGTCCTCGTCGGTGTAGCCCAGAATGCCCTTCAGCTCGCCCTCGCTGGCCTCCTTCATGGCGGCGCAGATCTCATCGTACTTGGCGGGCTTGGCCAGGTTGACGGTCAGGTCCACCACGGACACGTCCAGGGTGGGCACGCGCATGGACATACCGGTCAGCTTGCCGTTCAGCTCGGGGATGACCTTGCCCACGGCCTTGGCGGCGCCGGTGGAGGAGGGGATGATGTTGCCGGAAGCGGCGCGGCCGCCGCGCCAATCCTTCATGGAGGGGCCGTCAACGGTCTTCTGGGTGGCGGTGGTGGAGTGCACGGTGGTCATCAGGCCGTCCTTGATGCCGAACTTGTCGTTCAGGACCTTGGCGATGGGGGCCAGGCAGTTGGTGGTGCAGGAGGCGTTGGACACGAACTTCATGTCGGGGGTGTAGGCGTCCAGGTTGACGCCGCACACGAACATGGGGGTGCTGTCTTTGGAGGGGGCGGACATGACGACCTTCTTGGCGCCGGCGTCGATGTGGGCCTGGGCCTTCTCCTGGGTCAGGAACAGGCCGGTGGACTCCACCACGTACTCAGCCTCCAGCTTGCCCCAGGGGATGTTCTTGGGGTCGCGCTCGGCGAAGATGGGGATGGACTTGCCGTTGACCACGATGGAGTTCTCAGTGGAGGAAACCTCGCCCTGGAACTGGCCGTGCATGGTGTCATACTTCAGCATATAGGCCAGGTAGTCGGCGGGGCACAGGTCGTTGATGCCCACGATCTCGATCTCGGGATGATTCACGCTGGCGCGGAAAACCATGCGGCCGATGCGGCCAAAACCGTTAATACCTACTTTGATGCTCATTGGTATCACTCCTTAAAAAATTATGGTGGTGATTGGCTTGCGCGGTATTATTATACTCTAATGGTTTGCCAAAGGGAAGGGGTATTGTGAAAAATTTTTCAAACTTTTTTCTCCCACCTTTGGCAAAATGGCAAATTCTCCGCGGATTTAGCGGCACATTCCCATAAATCGGGAATTTTCCCCTGCTTGACACAGATGGTACAATATCAGCAGATAGCGCGGCTGACGCGGCAAAAGGAAGCGGTGGATATGACGGAACAAATCAAAGCGCGTATACTGGCCATTCTTCCCTCCGTCCGGGCCCTGGCCCAATGGCTTGTGCTGGCGGGGCTGACGGGGATTGCCTGCGGCCTGGCGGGGGCGGCGTTCACCTGGTGCGTAGCCCAGGCCACCGCTCTGCGCTCCGCCCATCCCTGGCTGCTGTTCTGTATGCCCGTCGCGGGGCTCATCATCGTGTTCAGCTACCGGACCGCGGGCATGGCCAACGACAGCGGCACCAACCAGATCATTGCCAGCGTCCGTGGGCGGGAGCGCCCGCCGCTGCGGCTGGCCCCGCTGATTTTCCTGGGGTCGGTGCTCACCCATCTCACCGGCGGAAGCGCCGGGCGGGAGGGGGCGGCCCTGCAAATCGGCGGCAGCATTTCCGCGGGCCTCGGGCGTCTGCTCCGCCTGGGGGACCTCAACACCAACACCATCATCCAATGCGGCATGGCGGGGCTGTTTTCCGCCCTGTTCGGCACGCCCCTCACCGCCACGGTGTTTTCCCTGGAGGTGGTGAACGTGGGCCAGCTCCGGTACGCCGCCCTGTTTCCCTGCCTGCTGTCCGCGCTGGCGGCCAACGCCATCCCCCGGGCGCTGGGCCTGCCCGGCGAGGCGTACCACCTGTCCGGCGTGCCGGAGCTTGGCCCCGGTTCGCTGCTGCAATGCGGCGCGCTGGCGGTGCTGGCGGCGCTGGTGTCCATCGCCTTCTGCGCGCTCATGCACGAGTCCGGGCATCTCTATAAAAGGTACATCCCCAACCAGTACCTGCGGGCGCTGGCGGGGGCGGCGCTGGTCATCGCCCTCACCCTGTTGGAGGGCAGCGGCGACTACAACGGCGCGGGCGGCGGCGTCATTGAGCTGGCGCTGGAGGGGGAGGTCCGCGTGCCCTGGGCCTTTTTGCTGAAGATGCTGTTCACCGCCCTGACCCTGGGGGCGGGCTTCCGGGGCGGGGAGATCGTGCCCACCCTGTTCATCGGCTCCACCTTCGGCTGCGCGGTGGGGCCGTTGCTGGGGCTGGACCCGGCTTTTTCCGCCGCCATCGCCATGATCGCGCTGTTCTGCGGGGTGGTGAACTGCCCCCTGGCGTCCATCTTTTTGGCCATCGAGCTGTTCGGCGGGGGAGGGCTGCTGTTTTTCGCCCTGGCCTGTTCCCTCAGTTTCCTGCTCAGCGGGCGGTACTCGCTGTACTCCAGCCAGAATATCGTATACTCCAAGCTGGAGGCCCGGCTCAATGAGCATTAGGGTAAGGCGTCGTCACGTCCGTACGGCCCAAAAGATAATCGATGCTTGTCCCGTAGTAGTCGGCCAATTTGATTAAAACCTCTGTGGGGATATCCCGTTTACCAAGTTCATACTGCGAATAGCAAACTTGTGAACAGTTCAAATATTCTGCAAGAACCTTTTGTTTCAAGTCGGAATCTTCCCTCAAATCACGAATCCTTCTATACACCATTTGTGTACCCCTTCCAAAATGAAAGTATACACAAAGTATAGATAAAGCATTTTGCTCTATTGACTTATAACTCAAAATGCTCTATGATTGTCTTGAGGTGAAGTTTGTCATGCGGATATGGGACGGCACGGAACAGCTTTTATATGACGCAAACCGGGAGCAGGAACTGATGGACATTTTGGGGATACAGAGCATGGACGAGATCACGATTATACCCTGGCGTTCACCCGACACGCCGCCGCAGAACGCCCGCTATGTCCTTCTAAAATTCTATGATCCCGTCATGGATGAAATTTCCTTTGACTTTTTTTCTTATGAAAACGGCGCTTATTCTCACCAAATAGGGGATACCTGTTTTGAACTGCCCAAGGGGCATATCTTAGGCTGGGCCTATCCAATCAGTACACCTATGAAGTAAAACAAGGCCCTGTCCGCATGGACAGGGCCATAAAAGTTTCTTTTTTCGCTTCCTTTTTTCTTTCCAAAGAAAAAAGGAAGTCGCCGAAAACTCTTAACGTTGATACTCAAATTCCAGATTGTACAGGCACACGGTGTCCCCGTCCTGCACGCCCAAATCCTCCAACTGCTGATAGACTCCCGCGTCCCTCAGCCGCCGCTCGAACCAGTTGCGGCTCTCGTAGTCGGAGAAGTTGACGTTGGCCATGAGCTGGCGCAGCCATGGCCCGTCCACCAGCCAGGTGCCGTCCTCGTCCCGTTCGATCTCCAGGGCGTCGGAGGTGTCGATCTCCGGGGGCCGCTCCACATAGGTGGGCTCGAACACGATGACCGGGGGCAGGGAGGCCAGCTCCGCCGCCGCCGCGTACATCAGCTCGCGGGTCCCCTGGTGGGTAGCGGCGGACATCTCAAACAGGGGGCAGCCCTTGGCTTCCACATGCCGGCGGAGCTTCTCCAAAAGCTCTGGGTCCTCCATGATATCCACCTTGTTGGCGGCCACCAGCATCCGCCGGGAGGCCAGCTCGGGGGACCAGCGCTGGAGCTCCTCACAGATGGCGTCGAAATCTTCCACCGGGTCGCGCCCCTCGGAGCCGGACACGTCCACCACATGGATCAGCAGGCGGCAGCGGTCCACATGCCGCAGAAAGTCGTGGCCCAGGCCCGCGCCGTCCGCCGCGCCCTCAATGATCCCGGGAATGTCGGCCAGCACGAAAGAGGTCCCCTCGTCCACGGCCACCACGCCCAGGTTGGGGGAGAGGGTGGTGAAGTGGTAGTTGGCGATCTTGGGCTGGGCCCGGGTGACCACGCTGAGCAGGGTGGATTTCCCCACGTTGGGGAAGCCCACCAGCCCCGCGTCGGCCAGCAGCTTCAGCTCCAACAGAACTTCCCGGTACTGCCCCGGCAGTCCCGCCTTGGCAAACCGGGGCACCTGCCGGGTGGGGGTGGCGAAGTGCTGGTTGCCCCAGCCTCCGTTTCCGCCCCGGGCCAGCACAAAGTCCTTTTCCCCGGACATATCGCAGATGATCTCGCGGGTTTCCAGGTCGCGCACCACCGTGCCCCGGGGGACGCGGATGACCAGGTCGTTTCCGTCCTTGCCGGAGCACCGCTTGCCCTGGCCGTCTTTGCCGTTCTCGGCGGTGTACTTGCGTTTATAGCGGAAATCCATCAGGGTGGACATATGTGGGTCCACCCGCAGGATGATATCTCCGCCCCGGCCGCCGTCGCCGCCGTCGGGGCCTCCGGCGGCCACGTACTTCTCCCGGTGGAAGGCCACCGCGCCGCCGCCGCCGGTCCCCGCCCGGACGGTGATCCGGGCGGTATCGATGAATTGATTGGCCATAAAGACCTCCTGTTATTTATCGTCGCTATTCTTGGAAAGGCTGAGCGCCACCCCCAGGATGCCCATAATCAGCCCCAGCCAGACCAAACCAAGGGAAAAGACGCTGCCGATGCCCTGAGGCATCATGGGTACCCAGTTGTCGTTCACCACGGCAACCAGCACCAGCAGCATTCCAAAGAGGATAAAAATAATTCCCTGAAGTTGTAACCGCGTTCTCATATCTGCACGCTTCTTTTTCATGAAAAAAGCCGCAAACGGTTCCCCGCTTGCGGCTTTTGGCTTACTGAGCAATTTCTACGATGGAGACCTGCTTGCGGTCCTTGCCCAGGCGCTCGAACTTCACCTTGCCGTCCTTGAGGGCGAACAGGGTGTCGTCGCTGCCCTTGCCCACGTTGATGCCGGGGTGGATGTGGGTGCCGCGCTGGCGCACCAGGATGTTGCCCGCCAGCACATACTGGCCGTCGGCCCGCTTCACGCCCAGGCGCTTGGCCTGGGAGTCACGGCCATTCTTGGTGGAGCCGCCGCCCTTTTTATGGGCGAAGAACTGGATGTTGAGCTTCAGCATAGTCGTTTCCGTCCTTTCTGTTAAAGGTTCATTGTCACGCTGGCTTTGGGCGCGCTCCATCCAGCGGCTTCCCTCCGGCTTTGCAAATCGCCCCGCACCGCCTTTGGCGGCTTCGGCCAATTCGCTCCGCTCCGGTCCATCCGCCGGGGTGCGCCTAAGCTCACGCTTCGTCATCATCATCCAGCAGGACGATGAGATTTTCGGGATATTCCTCCGCCATCGCCTGGAGATAGACCAGCATGCCGGTCATGACCGTCTGGCACAGATCGTCGCTGGGGTCGTTCAAGGCGGCGGGGAGCTTGAGGGAGATGCGGGCGTCCTTCTCCCTGGCCTTCACCTGGGCGCCCACGCCCATCACCTCATTGATGGTGCACTCGGTGAGCCCCACGGCGGCGGAGACGGCGGCGCAGACGATATCCGAGCCCTCCTCGGCGTACCCGCTGTGGCCCTCCACCACAAAGCCGTCCAGGCGGCTGTGGGCGCTGTGGAAGGTAACGGTGGTCATCGCCGAATCCCTCAGGCGTTGACCTTGGTGATCTCCACCTTGGTGTAGGGCTGACGATGGCCCTGGCGGCGGCGATAGTTCTTCTTGGGCTTGTACTTGAACACCAGCACCTTCTTGCCCTTGCCGTTCTTCACCACGTTGGCGGTAACGGAGGCGCCGTCCACGGTGGGGGCGCCGAACTTGGCGCTGTCGCCGTTCAAAACGGCCAGCACCTTGTCGAAGGTAACGGTTTCGCCGGCTTCCACATTCAGCTTTTCGATGTAGAGGGTATCGCCCTCGGCCACCTTATACTGCTTGCCGCCGGTCTCGATGATTGCGTGCATAGCTGCACCTGCCTTTCCTTTATTACGGGCTCGCTGTCGGGGGCGGGGAGTTGTTCCCACTTGTTGTCACGCTGCGAAGCGGCCAGGACGCTCGGTCGCTTTCCCTTCGTCTCGCTTCACAAACAGAACCGCTCCGCGTTTCTTTGGTTTGCAAAGCTCGCTCCGGTCCAAGCTCCCTCGCTGCCCGCTTCTCCGCGCTTCTTCTTACCCATTCAAAGCGGCGTCAGTAGTATATCAGCCCGCTTTGCGAATGTCAAGCGTCCTTTGGAAAATTTAATAATTTACCTGTCATTGACAAATAAAAATCGGAATAGTAAAATATTTACCGGTTGTTTGGCCGGATGGAACTGTGCCGGATTGCCGGAACTATTTTTTGTAAGAGAGGATTGGAACATGATGACAAAGAACCTGAGAAAAATTGCGGCCTTTTTGACGTCCCTTGGCCTGCTGTGCGCTATCCTGATGACTTGTTCAGGATGCGGCGGGAACAAGGACAAGGAAGCGTTGCTGGGCGACTGGGTGGCCACCGTCGATATGACCGAAATGATGAACGACGAGCTGAAAGCCGGCCTGGGCGATGATGAGCTGATGAGCTACTTTGATCTTGGCACTTTCTCCATCAAGGTCAACCTGTCCTTCAAGGATGACGGCACCTATACATTTTCCGCCGATGAGGCGGCTTTGGAGCAGAGCCTTGACAACGTAATCGAGGTTTTCCGGAACGGCATCATTGCGTATTTTGAAGACACCATTGCCGCCCAGGGTGCTGACATAACCGTGGATGAACTCCTTGAGTCCTCCGGCTACACTCTGGATGGCTTCCTGGAAGAGGCTTTCGACAAAGAGGACATGATGTCCTCCATGGACGAGATGGAGAGTAGCGGCACCTTCCAGGCCAAGAGCGGCGTCCTGTCCCTGACCGACGACGAGGGCACCGGCCTGGAGGCCTACACGCTGGAGAACGACACCCTGACGCTCACCGGCGAGGGTGTGGAGGACGGCAGCCTGATGGGTCTGTACCCCCTGGTGTTCACCAGAAAGTAATTACCGTTTGCATAAAAAAAGGGAAGCGCCGAGGCCGGCGCTTCCTTTTTTTGCCTGGACAGGGCCTCTATCACATGCGCCGCGCCAGCGCTGCCTGGAACTCTGCGGCGGTCCGCTTTCCGGCGGCTATTTTATCCCAGCTCTCCAAATATTCCTTGGCGTACTTGGGATTGTTCAACCGGACAATCTTCCTCTCCTCGAAATCCACCAGCTTGGTGATCCCCCCGGCCCCCAGGCTCAATACGCTCTGTAATTCCTCCATCATCACGATGTTGTAGGCGCACACCGTCCCCGGCTTTGCCCAACCCACGTTCTCAAAGGACCCGGACATGTACTTCTGCCGGTAAAGGTAGTACGGGGCATATCCCGCCGCCCGAAGCCGTCCGTCCGCCAGGTTCAGCATGGCCTCCACCGTCTCCGGCGGGCACAGCTCCCCGCCCTCCTCCGTGAGCCGGGAGCCCTTTTTCAGCGCCAGGGTGTGGACGGTGACGTTGGCCGGTTCCATACCCAGCACCCGGTCCAGCGTCCGCCCGAAGCCCTCCAGGGTGTCGGTGGGCAGTCCGGCGATCAGGTCCATGTTCACCATGCCGCCGAAGTGCCGCCCCGCCAGTCCCATCGCTTCCACAATCTGTCCGGCGGTGTGGACCCTTCCCACGGCCCGGAGCACCTGGTCCTCCATGGTCTGCGGGTTGATGGAAATGCGGTGGACGCCGTGGGCCTTCAGCGTTTCCAGCTTGTCTGCGGTGATGGTGTCGGGCCGCCCGGCCTCCACGGTGAACTCGGCGCAGCGCTCCATGGGCAAACAGTTTTCCACACAGGACAGCACCTTGTCCAACTGTTCCGCGGACAGCGTGGTGGGGGTGCCGCCGCCCATGTAGGCGGAGCCGATCCGTAACCCCCGCTCCCGGAGCAGCCGCCCCGCCAGCTCAATCTCCCGGCACAGCGCCTCCACATAGGGCTCCACCAGCGACAGGGAGCGCTTCACGTCGGCGGAGATAAACGAGCAGTAGGCGCACCGGGTGGGGCAGAAGGGCACGCCGATGTACAGCGCCATCCCGTCCCTGCCCAGCGTCCGCTTTACATCCAGCGCCGCCTTGGCGCACTCCACCGCCAGCGCCGCCCGGGGCGGAGAGACGCGGTACGCCTTTTCCAGCTCCCGCCGGGCCTGTTTCGCCGTTTTTCCCGCCAGCATGGCACGGGTGGGCAGCTTCACGGGCCGCACCCCGGTGAGGGACCCCCAGGGCAGCTCATAGCCCAGCAAGGCGGTCCCCGCCTTGTAAAACGCCTGCTTCAGCGCGTGGGAGACGGTGTGGTACACCTGCTCCTCGGGCCCGTCCAGCTTTTCCGCGGGGAAGCGGGCCGCGCCGTTCCGGAGCTGGCCCTCCCGCTTCACCAGCACGCTGATACTGGCCTTGGCCCTCCCCCGGCTCAGGCCGATGAGAACGCCCTGATCGCCCTCCATGTCCGGGGGCGTCTCCGGGTACTCCGGTCTTTCACCGGGGAACAGGGTGAGCAGCATCTGCTCGGTGGGAAACCGGTAGCGCTTCGGATGCCAGGGCCAGTTGTGTTCCGTAAACCAGATGCGCATATCAGCGGCTCATCGCTGCCTTGAGGCAGTAATTGCTTTTGCGCTCCCGCTCCAGGGTGGATTGACCCTCGTGGCCTGGGAGCACCTGATAATCCCCCTCCAGCTCTCCCAGCCGTTTGAGAGACTTCATGATCGTGGCCTCATCGCCGCCGGGCAGGTCCGTACGCCCCATGGAGCCCTGGAACAGGGTGTCCCCGGTGAACAGCACGTCCTCCGCCCGCAGCGTCACAGAGCCGGGGGTGTGCCCCGGCGTCTCCAGAACCTCCACATTGATCCCGCCCACATTCACCACGTCCCTCTCTTTGTAGGGGGTAATATTTCCGAAGGAGCGGACTGTGGGGAAGCGCTGACCGAATATGCCTGTGGTCCCGCCCTCGCCGAGGTCGGCGGGGTGGCAGTAGACGGGCAGGTCGGGCCACTCCCCCCGCAGGCCCGGAATGCCCAGGATGTGGTCGAAGTGGCCGTGGGTCAGCAGCACCGCCTCCGGCTCCAGCCCCTGGTCCTTCAACCACCGGGCCACCTGCTCCCCCTGGTCGCCTGGATCCACCACGCCGCATTTGGCGCTCCCCTCTTTGCGGAAAATATAGCAGTTGGTGCCAATCTGTCCCAGCCGAAGTACGCTGATTTCCATGTTGATCCCTCCAAGTTTTTTGTTCCTTTTTCTTAAAAGAAAAAGGAACAAAAAAAGAACTTTTAAACTTCTATCTATTTTTGTGCCCTTTATTGAGGCCGGGCAAAAACCTGATCCGTTTCTGCCCGGCCCTGAATTCGTAAAAAATAATATATTTTTCTGGATGCTTTTAAAACAGTTATGGTCGAGCGGAACCGCCACAAATTATATACGCTTTCGTAACAGTCTAAAAGTTTCTTTTTGCCTGCTTTTTCTTTTCAAAGAAAAAGCAGGTTACATCTTGCCGGGGTCGTACGCCACCACCGTGCGGCGGTTTGGCTCGGTGCCGGTGGAGAAGGTGGTCACGCCGGGATAGTCCTGCAACGCGGTGTGGATCACATGCCGCTCATAGGCGTTCATGGCCTCCAGGGTAATGTTCCGGCGGTACTTGACCACCTTGCCCGCCGTCTTGCGAGCCAGGCGGTTCAGCGACTCCTCCCGGCGGGCACGGTAGCCCTCGGCGTCCACATGGATGCGCACCCGGTGGCTGCGGCCCCGGTTGACCGCGTAGCCGGTGAGCTGCTGGATGGCGTCCAGGGTCTCCCCCCGGTGGCCGATGAGGGCGCCCATATTCTCGCCCTCCAGCACCACCTGATAGGTATCCTCCTCTCGTGTGACCACGGGAGTAGCCTCCACGCCCATGTGCTCAAACAGGCCGGTTTGGAATTTGATGATGGCGGCGGCCACGTCGTCGTCCAACCGCTCGCCTTGGGGGGCGGCGGGAGCGGGTTCCGCCTTGGGCTGGGCTTTTGGCACTGCCTTCGGCGCGGGGCGTTCGGCACGGGGCGCGGGCCGCTCCGTCCTGGGGGCGGGGGCGGGTCTGACCTCTGCCACGGGCTCCGGGGCAGGCGGCTGCTCGTCGGGGGCCTCGTAGGTCAGCTTTACCTTGGCGGGCACGGAGCCGATGCCCAGAAATCCGGTCTTACCGCGCTCCAGAATCTCAACGGATACGTCGTCCCGGTCCAGGCCCAGGTGGGCCAGCCCCTTGGCGATGGCCTCATCCTCCGTCTTGGCGGTGAATTCCATATATTTCAGCACGAAACTGCACTCCTTTGTCTGGTGTTGAGTTGAATGGAACTGGGAGATGTTTACTTGTTTTCGCCGCTGTCCTCGTCCTCGGCGTAGGCTTCCTCGTAGTCCCCGCTGTCGTTCTCCGCCGGGGCCCCGGCGGGCTCGTCCAGCTTGTACTCTACTGTGACTTCCTGCTCCGAAACGGCAAATTCCCGATTAGCCTTCATCTTCTCCGCGGCCGACCCCTGGGCGGCAAGCTCAGGATTGGACTGGGCCACGATCTGTTTTTCCTCTTCGGTGAGCGGGCTCTCGTCCACAGGCTCCTCCTTGGGCTTATACTTGCTGTCGGGGTCCCAATAGGGGGTGATGGGGTAGCGGTTGGGGTCATAGGCGCGGCCCCGGGCATAGGCCCGCAGGCCCTCCCGGCTGGCGGACTTGTCCACGCCGGGCTCCTGTTGCTTTTTCTTCTGGTGGGCTTTTTTGGGATCCTTGCCGGCGGCGATGGCGGCGGCCTTCTTCTCCGCGGCGACGCGGCGGCGCTCCTTCTCGGCCTCCTTGGCCTTGGCGGCCTGCTCCTCCATCTCCTTCTGGGCGGCCTCATAATCCTTGCGGAGCAGGCGGCCGCAGATGACCTCCTGCACCATGCCCAGCAGGGAGTTGGCGATCCAGTAGATACACATACCGGCAGGCATGGCGAAGCCGATCCACAGCGACATGATGGGGCCCATCAGAATCAGGGACAGGTTCATTTTAGGGGGCGCCTGGTCCCTGTTCATCTGGTTGGTCTTTTGTGTGACCAGCATGGTCACCACGGACAGCAGCGCGGAGATCACCGGCAGCAGGAACAGCCCGAAGGACCCCCAGGATACCCCATCCTTCCAGAACATGAGCTGGGGCACCTCGGACAGGTTGATGCCGAAGAAGTCGAAGTTGATGACAAACATGCTGGTGGTGGCGGCGATTCCAGTGGACGCGGCGGCGGTCTTGGCCGCCTCCAGGTTGCTGGAAGTCATCATGGACGCCAGGATCAGCTCGTTGGAGCCGCCGATGGTGAAATCCGCCCAGCCCACGGCGCCGGCCACGGCCTTCACCGCGTCCTCAGTCAGCCACATCATGTACTTCAGCGGGCGGCGGATGATGGCGTACAGGGGATACAGGATGATCAGGGGGATCATGGACCAGCCGCAGCCGCCCATGGGGTTGGCATTGTTCTCGGCGTAAAACTTCTGGACCTCCTGGTTATACCGCTCCTTGTCGTTGCCGCAGCGCTTCTGGATTTCCTGGAGCTGGCCGTTCACCACGTTCATTTTAATCATGCTCTTCTTGCCCTTCAGGTTCAGGGGGAAGAGGACGACCTTGATGACGATGGTGAACAGGAACAGGGCGATGCCGTAGCTGTTGAACACCTCGCAAAACAGCTTGAGCAGCCAACTGAACGGGGTCATGAGTATTTGCCAAATATCCATGCTTGGCCTCCTACAATTTTCGGATTTTCTTTGGGGGCACCGGGTCGTAGATGAATCCCTTCTCCCTGTGGAAGGGGTGGCACCGCAGGATACGCCACAGGGCCAGCGCCCCGCCCTTGACTGCCCCGTGGACCTCCACCGCCTCCAGGGCGTAGGTGGAGCAGGTGGGGATGAACCGGCAGCAGGGGGGACGGTTGGGGGAGATGTCCCGCCGGTACCGGCGGATCAGGGACAGCAGCAGCCTTTTCACTCCGGGCCTTCCTTTTTCAACAGCCCCAGCTTGTCCGCCAGCCGGAGGAAGGACTTCTCCAACTGGTGGTAATCGCTGGAGGCGGCCCGCACCCGGGCCACCACCACCACGTCGGCCCCGGAGACGAGCCTGTCCTCATTCAGGCGGTAAATCTCCCGCAGGCGGCGGCGGACGCGGTTGCGCACCACCGCGCAGCCCAGCTTGGTGGACACGGTAAATCCCAGCCGGTTATTCCGCCGCCCGTTACGCCGGACGTAAAGCGCCAAGCGGCTGTCGGCGGCTGTTTTTCCCCGGTTGTATGCCCGGCGGAAGAGATGGTTTTCCTTGAGCGGCGCAGTGTGTTTCATAGGACCTCCATTTTGGGATAATCCATCGCAGGGTGTTGCTACGCTGCGAAGTAGTCAGATCGCTCGGCCGCTTTCCTTCCGGCTCGGGAAAAATACAGATTTGCTCCGCAAATCCTGTTTTTTTGCCCTCGCTCCAGTCCAAGCTCCCTCGCTGACCACTTCTCCGCGCATAAACGCCTAGGGGCGAGGGAAAAACTCCCGCGCCCCGGTCGTATCGATTATCCCGATGTGTGCGCCATCAGTGGCTCAGGCGGACGCGGCCCTTGGCGCGGCGGCGGGCCAGGACCTTACGGCCGTTGCTGGTCGCCATGCGCTTGCGGAAGCCGTGGACCTTGGAACGCTGACGCTTCTTGGGCTGATAGGTACGCTTCATGCGGGAACACCTCCTGTATGATTTTGCACGCTCTCCCTGCCCGGGGCGGCGCGCTCCACAACGCCTGGAAAGGCGCGGTTGGCAAACTTGACGCATAATTGCGCACCAAAGATTATAACGTGATTTTGCCTGTCTGTCAACAAAAAATCGGCAATATTCTTTTCTTGTCCTTTCAGCACAAGATATTGTGTTCTTCCCAAGCCCTTTGTCAGCTCTGTGGAAAAATACCCCCCTTTTCCCCTACATTATAATATAAAGAATTGGGAAAAGCACTTGTAACGTACTTCCTTTTTTGGTATAATTGATTAGTTATTTTATTTTGAAAATTAGGAGGCTGCTGCCCATGAAATCGGCTGCCGACGTGTGGGAAAAAGTAAAAAGCCTGATGGAGAGCAGCATGACCGCCGTCTCCATTGAGACCTGGTTCGGCGAGGTGGAGGCCGTCGCCCTGGAGGATACCCGGCTGGTGCTGTGCGTCCCCACCGACTTCACCCGGAACATCATCCGCACCCGCTTTCAGCCCGATGTAGAGAAGGCCCTGAAGGAGCTGTTTTCCTTCGACGTGGATGTGGCCCTGCTGCTCCCGGAGGAGCGGGAAGCCTACGCCCGCCAGGCTCCCTCCCTTTCTGTGGGAAACAACGGGGCGGACCGGTATACCTTCGAGCGGTTTGTGGTAGGCTCCACCAACCGTTTTGCCTACACCGCCGCCAAAAAAGTGTCGGAGCAGCCCGGCGACGCCTATAACCCGCTGTTTATTTACGGACAGTCCGGCCTGGGCAAAACCCACTTGCTCCACGCCATCGCCAACCGGGTGCATCAGGACAATCCCGGCTACCGCATCATGTACGTCCAGAGCGAGGACTTCGTCAACGAGTTCATCGACCACCTCCGCCACGGCAAGGACATGCAGGGCTTCCGGGATAAATACCGGCTGGTGGACCTGTTCCTGATGGACGACGTACAGTTCATCGCCGGCAAGGACTCCAGCGAGGAGGAGCTGTTCCACACCTTCAATACTCTTTATGAGCAGAAGAAGCAAATTGTCTTTACCTCCGACCGGCCGCCCCACGAGATGCTCCGGCTGGAGCAACGCCTGCGCACCCGGTTTGAGCAGGGCCTGTCTGTGGACATACAGCCGCCGGACTATGAAACCCGCGTCGCCCTGCTGAAGAACAAATCCCTGGAGCAGGGAATTTCCCTTCCGGAACCCGTACTGTCCTATGTGGCGGAGAACATCACCTCCAACGTGCGGCAGATCGAGGGCGTGGTCAATAAGATCATGGCCTTCCAGGAGCTGATGGGGGCCCAGGTAGACATCGAGACCACCATCCGGGCGGTACGGGACATTTTGAAGGCCAAGGAGAACTTCCTCCCCTCGGCGGATACCATCATCCAGGAGGTGGCCCGGTTTTACGAACTGGACGCCTCCGCCATCCGGGGCCAGGGCCAGAATAAGGAGATCAGCACCGCCCGGAATGTGGCCATGTACATCATCCGGGAGATGACCCAGCTATCCCTGGCGGAGATCGGCCAGCAGTTCGGCGGGCGGCACCACTCCACAGTGCTCAATTCCATCAACCGGGTGGAGAAAAACATGAAGGAACAGCCCGAAATGACCGAGATCATCCGGGATATCACCAACGCGGTGAATTCGGCATATTAGAAGCACGAGGATAGCCGCACAGGGGGGCCTGGACCGGAGCGAAAGCAAAAGCCCAGCCGCCGCAAAGCGGCAGGCGGGTTTTGCCTGAGTCGGAGGGAAAGCGACCCGTCGTGCGGCCAATCCGAGCGTAACAAAGCAGCGCGAAAATTGCCGTGCTACTCACGACGGTTCTGCACCCATATGTTCCACAATTCTGCGGACTGCGGTGTGGAACCCTGTGGAACTTTGCCGGGAGCCCGGTTTTTCCCCTTACCCTGTGGAACCTTTACGGAACCTTGTGTGGACGCCAAAACAAGGCTATTGCAACGCTTTTCCAAACCCTCCACACCTTCCACACCACCTACTGACTACTACGAAAAAAATACTTCCCTCTCCCTCCGAGAGGAGAAAGGACGCTCCCTATGAAATTCTCCTGTGAAAAAGCCATCCTTCAATCCGCCGTTACCACCGCCGGACGGGTCGTTGCTCCCAAGAGCTCCATCCAGGCTCTGGAAGGAATTCTTGTGGAGGCCGACGCCACCGGGCTTCACTTCAGCGGCTATAACCTGGAGACCGGCATCATCACCAACGTTTCCGCCGACGTGGCAGAGGGCGGGGCCATCGTTCTGTCCGCCCGGCTCTTCGGCGAAATGCTCCGCAACATGCCCGACGACGTAATCACCGTCCGGACCGACAATTGTTCCGTCCACCTTCAAAGCGGACCCACCTGCTACGATGTAATGGGCAGCAGCGACGAGGACTTCCCCGAACTGCCCTCCGTCAGCGACGGCTCCGGCCTAACCATCACCCAAAAGGACCTGAGGGCCATGATCGGCCAAACCATCTTTGCCGTCAGCGACAACGAAAGCCGCCCCATCCACACCGGCGCACTGTTTGAGGCGGACGGGGAACGGCTCACCATGGTGGCAGTAGACGGCTACCGCCTGGCCCTGCGCCGGGAGAAGCTGACCGCCCAAGACCCCCCCGGCAAACTGTCCTTTGTAGTCCCCGGCGCGGCCCTGGGCGAGGTGGAGAAAATCTGCGCCGACTCCGACGAGCCCGCCGTCGTCACCATGGGGGACCGCCACGTCACCTTCCAGATCGGCGACACTTTGCTGGTGGCCCGGCGGCTGGAGGGCGAGTTCCTCAACTACCGCCAGACTATCCCCCAAAACAGCTCCATTGTCCTGGAAGCGAACACCTCCGACCTCCAACTGTCCATCGCCCGGGCATCCCTGATTATCAACGAAAAGCTGAAAAGCCCTCTGCGCTGCAAATTTGAGGACGGCTCGCTGTTCATCACCTCTAAAACCGCCATGGGTTTTGCCGCCGACCGCTGCCCCATCACCGGAGACGGCAAAAATCTGGAAATCGGCTTCAATAACCGCTTCCTGATGGACGCGGTAAAGCGGGCCCCCGCCGACCGGGTACGGCTGGAGCTGAACACGGCAACCTCACCCTGTCTCATCCTTCCCAAGGAGGGGGAGCCGGACAGCTTCCTCTATATGGTGCTGCCGGTCCGTCTGCGGGCCTCGGAGTGATAACAATGCGGGAAGAACACATTCAAATCAACACGGAGTTTATCAAGCTGGACGCCTTTTTAAAATTCGCCGGGGCAGCGGACACCGGCGGCGAAGCCAAGCTGGCCGTCCAGAACGGCCAGGTCAAGGTAAACGGCGAGGTATGTACCATGCGGGGCAAAAAGCTCCGGCCCGGCGACCGGGCGGAGCTGGACGGCAGGGCGTACGTGGTGGAATGACGATCAACAACATCACCTTGGACTGCTTCCGGAACTATGTCCACGGGATGGCCGAATTTCATCCCGGGGTCAATATCATTGTGGGGGAGAACGCCCAAGGCAAAACCAACCTGTTGGAGGCCATCGCCTACCTGTCCTCCGCCTCCTCCCACCGGGCCCGGTACGACCGGGAGCTGATCCGCCACGGCGAGGACCACTCGTTTATAAAGGGCACGGTAACCAGCCGCGGCCGGGAGCTGATCCTGGAGGCGGACCTCCACCGGGGAACCCGGCGCCGGCTCCGCTCCAACGGGGTGAAGCTGAAAACAGCCGGTGAACTTTCCGGGTTATTCAACACTGTGTTGTTCTGTCCCGAGGACCTGTACCTGATCCGGGAGGGGGCGGAAGCCCGCCGCCGGTTTTTAGATAGCTGTATCTGCCAGCTCCGTCCCCGGTACGCCCAAGCGCTGGGGGAATATAAACGCCTCTATCAGCACAAAACCCGCATTTTGAAGGACAGCGAGCAATTTCCCGGCCTGCTGGACGCGCTGGATGATTTTTCCCTGCGGATGGCCCAGTGCGGGGCGGTGATTGTCCACTACCGGGCCCATTTCATCAAACGACTGTTGGAGGCCGCCCCCGGTATCCACGCCGACTGCTCCGGCGGCCGGGAGAAGCTGGGGCTGCGGTATGAGACGGTGTCTGCCGTCACCGACCCGGAGGCCTCCCCAAAGACCATCCTGCCCCAGTTGATGGCTCACCAAGAGTCTCACCGGGAGGCGGAGATCGCGGCCCGGTCCTGCCTGTCTGGCCCCCACAAGGACGAACTTGCGGTGGAGATTGACGGAAAGGCCGCGAAAACCTACGCATCCCAGGGCCAGACCCGAACAGCGGCGCTGGCGCTGAAGCTGGCGGCCCGGGATATTTTCTACCACGACGCGGAAGAGTGGCCCGTTCTGCTGCTGGACGACGTGCTCAGCGAGCTGGACCAACGGCGGCAGGAATTTGTGCTCAACCGCATCACCTCCGGCCAAGTGTTCATCACCTGCTGCGAGGAGGATAAGCTGGCCCGGCTGCGGGACGGAAAAGCGTTCCGTGTCTGCGGGGGAAAACTGATATGAAATCTGAAATCAGGGCCAAAGCTGAAATTCTGGACGCCGGACAGAATCAAAAAAGGGGATTTTTAGATGTATCTGCATCTTGGCCAGAACGTTATGGTACGAAATCAGGACGTGATCGGCATATTCGACCTGGACAATACCACTTGGTCCTTCCGAACCCGCCGCTTTCTGGAACAGGCGGAGCGGGAGGGCCGTGTCGTCACCGTGGGGGACGACTTGCCCCGTTCCTTCATCCTGACCCAGGAGGGGGATCAGCCCCCTATGGTCTATATCACCCAGCTCACCCCTGCCACCCTGCAAAAACGGGGGTCGAGCGGCGCCATTTACGATAACTGAGCATCAAACCATGGAGGTAACCTATGTCTGATATCATCGAGCAGAACAATTCCACCCAGGTGGAGCATGAGTACGGCGCGTCGGAAATCCAGGTTCTGGAGGGCTTGGAGGCTGTCCGTAAGCGTCCCGGCATGTATATCGGCTCCACGTCGGCCTCCGGCCTGCACCACCTGGTGTACGAGATCGTGGACAACGCCATCGACGAGGCCCTGGCGGGCTATTGTGACCACATCACCGTGGAGATTCTGGACGGCGACGTGATCCGCGTCACGGACAACGGCCGCGGCGTCCCCGTGGATATCCAGCCCCAGACCGGCAAGCCCGCCTTGGAGGTGGTGTATACCGTCCTCCACGCCGGCGGAAAATTTGGCGGCGGCGGGTATAAGGTGTCCGGCGGCCTGCACGGCGTGGGCGGCAGCGTGGTCAACGCGCTGAGCGAGTGGATGGAGGTCCGGGTCCATAAGAACGGCCAAATTTACGAGGTCAAGTTCTCCCGGGGCGCCATCACCCAGGAAATGACTGTGATCGGGGCCACGGAAAAGACGGGCACCGAGGTGGTGTTCAAGCCCGATCCCGAGATGTTTGAGACCACCGTGTACGACTATGAGACCCTTCACCGCCGTATGCGGGAGCAGGCGTTTTTGAACGCCGGGGTGAAAATCCTTATGGCCGACCGCCGTCCGGGGCAGGAGGCGGAGGAGTCCATGCACTACGAGGGCGGCATCCGGGAGTTTGTCACCTTTATCAACCAGAACAAAACCCCGCTCCATGAGCAGGTCATCTATATGGCCGGCTCCAAGGACGACTCCATGGCGGAGGTCGCCATGCAGTACAGCGAGGACAGCTATAACGAAATCATCGTCTCCTTTGCCAATAACGTCCACACGCCGGAGGGCGGCATGCACGAGGAGGGGTTGAAGCGCGCCCTGACCACTGTGCTCAATGCCTACGGCAAAAAGGCGAAGCTGTTGAAGGACGAGGAAAAGGTATCCGGCGAGGACTGCCGGGAGGGCCTGACCTGCGTCATTTCGGTGAAGCTGACCGAGGCCCAGTTCGAGGGCCAGACCAAGGCCAAGCTTGGCAACAGCGAGATGCGCACCCTGGTAAACAACGTGGTGTCGGACAAGCTGGAGCAGTTTTTAGAGGAGAACCCGGCGGTGGGCAAGGCCATTTTGGAGAAGGCCCTCATGGCCAACCGCGCCCGGGAGGCCGCCCGGAAGGCCCGGGAGTCCGTCCGCCGCAAGACCGCCCTGGAGTCGGGCCAGATGCCGGACAAGCTCCAGGACTGCAACGAGCGCGACCCGGCCCTGTGCGAGCTGTATATCGTCGAGGGCGATTCCGCCGCGGGCTCGGCCATCGACGGCCGGGACAGCCGCTTCCAGGCCATTCTGGCCATGTGGGGCAAGATGCTCAACGTGGAAAAGGCCAGGGCGGACAAAATTTACGGCAACGACAAGCTGTACCCCCTGGTGCTGGGCCTGGGCGCGGGTATCGGCGAGGAGTTCAATCTCGACAAGCTGCGTTATCACAAGATCATCATCATGTCTGATGCCGACGTGGACGGCGCCCACATCCGTACCCTGCTGCTGACCTTCTTCTTCCGCTATATGCGGCCCCTGATCGAGAAGGGCTACGTCTATTCCGCTGTTCCGCCGCTGTATAAGATCACCCGCGGCAAGACCACACGCGTAGCCTATTCTGACCCGGAACGGGACAAGATATCCGCCGAGATGCGGGGCGATAATCCCAACGCCAAAGTGGACATCAACCGTTTCAAGGGCCTGGGTGAGATGGACCCGGAAGAGCTGTGGGAGACCACCATGGACCCGGAGCGCCGCACCCTGCGCCGGATCACCCTGGAAGACGCGGTGGCGGCTGACCGGATTTTCACCGTCCTGATGGGCGAAAAGGTGGAGCCCCGGAAGGAATGGATAGAGGAAAACGCCAAGTACGCCCTGAACGTGGATTATTGAGGAGGTGACGCAAAATGGGTCACAACAGAAGCTATAAACCGGAGGATATTGCATTCCCCAATCAAGTTATCACACAGTCCGAGCTGGTTAAGGAGATGACCGAGAGCTATAAGGACTACGCCATGAGCGTCATCGTGGGCCGCGCCCTGCCGGACGTTCGGGACGGGTTAAAGCCTGTCCATCGCCGCATCCTGTACTCCATGTACGAGGGCGGGCAGACCTCCGACAAGCCCTTCAAAAAATCCGCCACCTGCGTGGGCGACGTGATGGGCCATTACCACCCCCACGGAGACGCCTCCATTTATGACGCGGTGGTCCGTCTGGCCCAGAAGTTCTCCATGCGGTGTCCCCTGGTGGAGGGCCACGGCAATTTCGGCAACGTGGACGGCGATCCCCCCGCCGCCGCCCGTTATACCGAGGCGCGCCTGTCCAAGCTCTCCAACGAGATGCTCCGGGACATCGACAAGGATACCGTGGATTGGGAACCTAACTACGATGAAAGCCGGCTGGAGCCGAAGGTACTGCCCAGCCGTTTCCCCAACCTGCTTGTGAACGGCTCCAACGGCATCGCCGTGGGCATGGCCACCAACATCCCGCCCCACAACCTGCGGGAGGTCATTGATGCCACCATTTGCGTGCTGGACAACGAACACGCCACCCTGTCCGACCTGATGGAGCACATCAAGGGCCCGGATTTCCCCACCAAGGGCATCATCATGGGCCGGGCGGGCATCCGGGCGGCCTACGCCACCGGCCGGGGAAAGATTGTGCTGCGCGCCCGCACCGAGTTCGAGGAATTTGGGAAGGACCGCACCCGCATCATCGTGTCCGAGCTGCCCTATCAGGTAAACAAGCGCCAGCTGATCCGCAATATCGCCGACCAGGTGAAGGAAAAACGTCTGGATGGCATTTCCGACCTGAGGGACGAGACGGACCGTAACGGTATGCGCATCGTCATCGAGCTGAAAAAGGACGCCAACCCCCAGGTGGTGTTGAATAAGCTGTTCAAACAGACCGCCATGCAGTCCAATTTTTCCGCAATCATGTTGGCGCTGGTGGACAATCAGAAGCAGCCCCGCATTTTGTCCCTGCGGAGCATCCTGGACGAGTACATCGCTTTCCAGGAGCAGGTCATCCGCCGCCGCACCGAATACGACCTGAAAAAGGCCCAGGAGCGGGCTCACCTGTTGGAGGGCTTGATCATTGCCCAGGACAACATCGACGAGGTCATCCGCATTATCCGCACCAGCTACGACGACGCCAAGGAGCGGTTGATGGAGCGCTTCGGTCTGGACGAGGTCCAGACCCAGGCCATTTTGGAAATGCAACTGCGCCGTTTGCAGGGCCTGGACCGGGAAAAGCTGGAGAACGAGTATAAGGAGCTTGAGGAGAAGATTGCCTATTATAACGAGCTTCTGGCCGACGAGGAGAAGCTCAAGGGCGTGCTCCGGGATGAGCTCGTTGCCATCCGCGATAAGTACGGCGACGACCGGATCACCGAGATCCAGGACGTGGCGGACGAGATTGACATCGAGGATCTGATTGAGGAGGAGCAGTCCGTCTTTACCATGACGGCCAACGGTTATATCAAGCGCACCTCAGCCAGTGAGTACGCCGCCCAGGGCAAGGGCGGCATGGGGCGCAAGGGCATGGCCACCCGGGAGGAGGACTATGTGAACACGGTGTTCACCGCCTCCACCCACGATTATATTTTGTTCTTTACGAACAAGGGCCGGGTATTCCGCAAAAAGGGCTATGAAATCCCCGAGGCGGGCCGCACCGCCCGGGGCACCAACATCGTCAACGTGCTTCAGGTGGAGCAGGGCGAAAAGGTGGCGGTGATGATCCACACGCGGGACATCAGCGAGGGCGAAGAACCCCGCTACCTGACCATGTTCACCAGTCACGGCACGGTGAAGCGGCTGGACGCCAGCGCCCTGCGCAGCCTGCGCAACAATGGCCTTCGGGTGATCCTCCTGGATGAGGGCGACGAGCTGATCGAGGTCCGGGAGACGGACGGACGTCAAAACCTGCTCATCGCCACCCACGACGGCATGGCGGTGGTCTTTGAGGAGGGCCAGGTCCGGCCCACCGGACGCATGTCCATGGGCGTGCGGGGCATCCGCCTGCGTGCGGGCGATTACGTTGTCGGCGCGGCCCGGGCCAAGCCGGGCAAGGCGGTGCTCACCATCACGGAGAACGGCTACGGTAAGCGCACGCCGGTGGAGGACTACCGGATCACCAACCGGGGGGGCCTGGGCATCAAGAACTACCAGGTCACGGAGAAGACCGGTCCCGTTGTGGGGGTCAAGGTGGTGGACGGCAGCGAGGACTTGCTGTTGGTCACCCAGTCCGGCACCCTGATCCGCACCGACGTGGACGGTATCCGCATGGCGGGCCGGTCCACCATGGGCGTGATCGTTATGCGCTTCAAGGAGGATGGCGACCGGGTCATCGCCCTGTCCCTGGCGGAGAAGGAGCCAGGGGAAGACGAGGCCTCTGTTGAGGCGGAGGGGACGGAAGAATAGGAAAAGCGGGCAGGCCGGAGGCCTGTCCGCTTTTTTAATCTTTAAATTCAAAGAGTTTATATAGGGGAACATTGAGAGCGTTGGCAACATCAATCAGTGTATCAACGCTGCATCCTGCGGCCCCACTCTCAAATCTTTGTACATGGTTGGAGCTTAAACCAATGGATTCAGCTAATTGTGCTTGTGTTAAACGTTGTTCCTTTCGGTAATGCAGGATATTTAGACCTATTTTTACCCATATATCGTAATGCTTGATTTTCATCAGTATCACCTAAGTATATTGTACCTAGATTACAGTAAATGAATACAACTTTAAAAATAGTAAATCTACATTTTAAGGTTGTAATTTAGATTGGAATATGTTATAATACAATCTGTCAGATGGTATTATGATGGAAAGGAGATGATATACCTAGGAGATAGTCCAGCTATAATGTGTTTGACATCCTTTCCGATTTCATGTATCCTTGATACTGAAAAAATCTCCTGCTGCGCTGGAGAACCACTGAAACAGGAAAAGGAATCGGGATATGAAAACTGTTACTTTATATACGGACGGCGCCTGCTCCGGCAACCCGGGTCCCGGGGGCTGGGGGGCCATCCTGATGTTCGGCGGGCACAAAAAGGAGCTCAGCGGCGGCGAGGCCAAGACCACCAACAACCGCATGGAGCTGACAGCCGTAATCCGCGGCTTGGAGGCGTTGAAGGAACCCTGTGTGGTGGAGCTCTACTCGGACTCCAAGTATGTGATTGACGCGCTGGAGAAGGGTTGGGCCAAGGGCTGGAAAGCCCGCGGCTGGGTCAAGGCGGACAAGAAGCCCGCGCTGAACCCGGATTTATGGGAGAGGCTTTTGGAGCTGTGCGCCCGGCACACGGTAAACCTTCATTGGGTGAAGGGCCACGCGGACAACCCATATAACAACCGCTGTGACGAGCTGGCGGTGGGGGAATGGCAAAAGCTAAAATAAAGGAAGCGCCGGGTTATTCCCGGCGCTTTTCCCATTTCTGTGTTTCCCGCTCCAACTGTTCCAGATGATCCCTGAGGGCCAGGTTAATATAGCTGGAGACGGACCTGTCGTCATACTCAGCCAGCCCTTTGATTCTCTGATAGATGGGATCGTCAAGAGTAATACTGATTCTTACTTTTAATGGTTTCATAATATCACCTGCCAAAATAATAGCATTTCAGTCAATCTAATATTGACAATTCATATTAGATCATATACACTACGATAGGGTGATATTATGAATGAAATTGAATTTGACCAGGCTCTTTCTGAGTTTCTGGATGACGAGAAATGTGAGAAAACCAACCAGGCCGTGTTTGACCTGGTCCGTGATGCGTTCACCGCCGGCTGGAAGGCCGCGTTCGACTCGGATATTGGAAAAGTGATGAAGATCGACAAACGGATGTAGATAGTGTGAGGGTCCCCTCCCAGCCGGGAGGGGACCTTTCTGTCAATCTTCTTCCTGCTTCGTGCAAACAATGTTCAACTCATCCAACTGTTTTTGTTCCACAAAACTGGGTGCGCCCATCATGATATCCTGGGCGTTTTTGTTCATGGGGAAGGGGATGATCTCCCGGATGGAGTCTTCCCCGGCCAGCAGCATGACCATCCGGTCCACCCCCGGCGCAATGCCGGCATGGGGCGGCGCACCGTAGGTGAAGGCATTGTACATGGCGGGGAACTTGGCCTTCACGTCCTCCTCGCCCAGCCGCACCAGTTGGAACGCCTCGATCATGATTTCTGGGTCGTGGTTGCGCACCGCGCCGGAGGACAGCTCTACGCCGTTGCACACCAGGTCGTACTGGAACGCGGTGATGCTCAGCGGGTCCACCTCTCCCGCCGCGGCCTTTTGCAGGATGTCTAGCCCGCCGTTTGGCATGGAGAACGGGTTGTGGCAGAACTCCAGCTCGCCGGACTCCTCGCCGATCTCATACATGGGGAAGTCCACGATCCAGCAGAACTCGTACCGTTCGGTATCCATGTGTCCGGGACAGAACGCGCCCAGCTTGGAGCGCAGCACGCCCGCGGTTTTCTGGGCGGTGAGCAGCTTCCCGGCGGTGAGGCCCACGAAGCAGCCGGGGGTAAGGCCCAGGGCCTCCACCACCTGCTCCTTGATGGGCTGGACGAACTTGGCGATGCCGCCCACGATCTCCTTGTTTTCGTCGTAGCGGAACCAATACGCCTTGTTGCCGGACTGTACCTCCACCTCGTTGCACAGCCCGTCGATCTGTTTCCGGGTGCCCTGGAAGCCGGTGACCACAATGGCCTTGACGGTGTTTCCCTCGAAGGGCGGGAACCCGCACCCGGACAGCAGGGAAGTGGCGTCGGTGAGGGTCAGGTCGATACGCAGGTCCGGCTTATCGGAGCCGTACTTGTCCATGGCCGACCGGTAGGGGATGCGCTGGAAGGGGGCCACAGACGCAACGTTGTATTTGCCGTACTTGGCGAAGATGGGGGGCAGCACCCGCTCCAGCACGGAGAACACGTCGTCCTGATTGGCAAAGGCCATTTCCATGTCAAGCTGGTAGAACTCGCCGGGGGAGCGGTCTCCCCGGGCGTCCTCGTCCCGGAAGCAGGGGGCGATCTGGAA
>CANOYV010000018.1:0-42083 GCA_947571605.1 uncultured bacterium
CTATTTTATACTTCTTTATCATTTGTGCAATATTTATTTTTCAAACAAGGCCTAGGCAAAAAGAGACGTTCGATGAAGAGAAACGGAAAAAGCAAGAAAGATTGCAAAATGAACTTGAGAAAGAATTAGAAAAGATTGATGTTATGCCCCGTCCATACAAACCATCATTGAGCAGTTTTCTTTTTGATAAAACAAATTGGCCTGTCTTGCTTTTCGGCTTTTTTGCGTTAATCTGGTTATTGCTTGCTGTGTTATATATTTTAATTGGTGAAGCTGAAGGTATTATCTGTCTTTTTGTCGGTGGCTTTTTTGGCGTATTCACATATGTAAATGGAAAAAACATAAAAGCAGACTATGATCGTGCATTAGACAAATATGAAAATTGGGATAGGTATAAGGAACGTTTAAAAAATGACACTGTTGAACGTTATGAAAAATGGATAAGTGACCTCAAAAAGCAAAAGTTTGAAGTACAGAAAAGTAGCGTTCCTGTTGAAACTGTACCTACACCACAATCTACGCATATCTTTAAATGTCCTAAATGTGGTTCTATCAATGTAAAAAGGATTTCAAATACTTCAAGGGCAATTTCTGTGGAATTAATGGGACTGGCAAGTTCAAAAATCGGAAAACAATATGAATGTAAGGATTGTAAACATATGTGGTAATTTTAGGGCAACCGCCGATCTCTCGGCGGCTGTCCCTTTTTATGTCAGCAATACAAGGCCAACACACCATTGATTAGTTGCTCCAGTTGCCCACGGCTGATAACTGCATCAGGCGTAAAGTCTGCGCTATCCTCGATCCATCCAAGGGCCACGGCGGTTTGTATTGCTCCTTGCGCCCAGCCGCTATACTGGATATGCTGCAATGCGTATTCCTGCGGCTCCATAAATCTTGATAAGATAGTAAGTACCTGCGCCCATGTAACTATGCCATTGGGATCATACCTGTCACCGCCCACGCCATTGACAATCCTTGCTGCTTGTATCACCTTCACATATTGAGCATACCACACATCAGCGGCAACATCGGCAAAGACTACCTGTGCATTCCCATATAGGGCAATAGACTCATCATCCAACAGACGATAAATGATAGTTGCCAACTGCGCCCGTGTCAACGGATCATCCTCGTGGAGTAGGCCATCCCCATAACCAAGCAACACAACTGTTCTTGATGTATCAATTACGGCTCCATTACAAGCAAGCTGTGGTTTAGCTGGAGCGGGAGTATCGGGCTGTGTCTGTGGCTTGCTGTCCCCTGTTGGCTTCGTGCTTGTGGAGGGCCTTGTGGGACGCTGTGAAGGTCTGTAATCTACTGGAGGGGTATAATCATTACCACCGTCAGCGGGTTCCTGCGGCTGCTGTGGCGTGTCTGGTATAGTGTCTGCGGGATCGTCCGTGGCATTATCCTTCGGTGGTTCTATAGGCTGTTCCGGGGGTTGCTCTGGCTTCTGCGGTATATCTTGATCTGTATTATCAGGGTTTTCGGCGGGATTGTCTTTGTCCTCACCTTCTGGCGACTGTTCTGGTGGAAAGTATTCTGCGGCTTCTTCCTCTGTTAAATATGTTAATCTTGCTATACCTGTATAGTCCATTAATGGTAAAGCCAACTTTTCACCTGTGGTTTCCTCATAAAATCCTTCATCCGCAGACTGCTCATCCGTAATAGTAAGCACTCCACGGGAATATATATCATTTCCTTCGACAACATCAAATTCGTTTTTCCCAATATTTCTTCTGATTATGCTACTGGAAATAGTCAACGATCCATCATTATAAATTGCACCACCTAAACCAGATGAATTATCAACAATCTCTGTGTTATTGATTGTTAAATGACCAGAATTATTTATTGCACCACCAGCAAACAATGTATGTGTTCCAGTAAAAAAGCAGTTTTCTATGTTTACTGTTGCCGCTGAACTTATGCTCAATGTTGTACTTTCTTCATTTAAGAATTCGCAATTTTTAAATTCAACATTGCCTGAAAATATGTTTATAAGAAATGTACTATTAAATACATCATTGTTTCCATTTCTAATAAATTGACAGCCATTAATTTTCACATTGCAAACTTTGTTACTTCCACTCTCTATTAAAGCAAAAGTTAAATTACTACAATCTGAAAATAGCTTTAATCCAGACAATTCACACTCCCCGCTAATGGAGAAAAAACAATCACTATCTGCAATTCCTTTTATTGTTATGTCTTTCTTACAAATCAGCGACACATTATCCAGAATGATTTTCTTTGATAAGATAATTGTATCTCCATCCTCTGCAACATCAATAGCCGTTTGCAATTCCTCCAGTGTAGCAACAACGACAGGCTCTTGCTCCTGCTGGATAGATTGATCCGTAGCAGGATCGCCCTCCGCTGCATAGGCAGGGATCACCAGCATCAATGCCATAAGTACAATCAAGATTGCTTTCTTCATCGTTTCAATACCTCCAATTCCTTGTTCTTTTCGGTCATAGCCGTAACTAATTGATTAATCATTGCAGCTTCGGCGGCTGTTAGGCCAGATAGATCAACAGGGCTACTATTTGTACGCCCCAGCAGATAATCAGTGGTAACATTGAAAACATCTGCCAACCGTACAAGTGTTGTATATGAGGGCTGGCGCATACCAGTCTCATACATAGAGATAGACGATTTTTCAACATTCACCAACCTTGCAACCTGATCCTGCCGCAAATGATTCTCTGTCCGCAATGCTTTCAATCTTTCGCCCAACTCGATAATCATTCGTTGCGTTCACCTCCACGCAACAATGATAGAATACCAGATTTTGCTTGACAGTTGGTGAATTGCGCTTGACAGGCTGTGAATCCGTAAAAAAATAGCCGCATAACCCCAATAGAGGCTATACGGCTGTAATGGCACTTTGATAAATGCGCAAAAAAGTTGTGAATTTGTCAAAATTCCATCAAAAAAGAGTGTTGGCGGCTCTTTTGTAATCCACTTCATGTTGATTGTATTGGCGAGGCCATTGCCCTGGCTAAGGAGCGGTTGGATCAGAAGAATATCTATTTTACCAACCCCGCCTTTGACCGTTAAAGCTTCCCACTTTCGGCAAACCGCCCACCCCTGCTCGGGGTGGGCGGTTTCTTCATTCATTCCTCCCAGCTCTCTCCGGTGGCGTAGTCGATACACACGCCGGGCTGAACGTTATACACAAAGACGTTGAAGCAAACACCTTCCCCCTCGTCTTCTACAGAGAATGCCTCCATCTGTACACCGCTGGCCACTAGGTTATCGCCATCAAAAATAGGCGTCACCCGATAAAGCACATGGTTTTCCGTCTCCTCCACATAATCATCTACCATATTCTCAAACGGCAACATACCCGTGACATTTAAGTACCTGGTTCCAGTAATCAGGTTTTGCCGGTTTGCGTTCTCCCCCGCCAACTGATATCCAATGAGATGACAACGATTGTAGAGATACTTGCCGTCCACACAGTCATACTTTACTGTGTGCCAACCCGTGGGCTTCACCTGGCCGATCTCCCCTCTTGGCTCTGTCGGCATAATCTCCAGGCAAATGTTGGCATAGGCCACACCGCACCGGCCCAATTCGTCCAGCTCGCTGTAGGTCTCTAACGCCTCGGTGTTCATGTCGCCCGCATCAAAATCCGGCCAGTTGTCCTGAAGCACCACATAGGGCTCGCCAGAATACTCCGGGATGTCGGAAAGAGTAAACGTAGCCGATGCGGGCGGTTTCAACCCTAGCTGCTCCAGCAGATTATTCAGGCTCAAATCTCCGTTCATGTACAGCTCCAGCCCCGCCAACGCCACTACAAACAACAAAGCGACGGCTGTCACCCCGATCCGGCTCCTATTTTTATAGCTCTGATTTCTCCTTTTGCCCCTCTGTGTCATTTCCCACCTCTTAAAATACCACTGGCGTCCACCGCAGATACGATCTCTTTCATCACTGAAACCGGCTGCACCAACGCAAAGCGCACATGGCCCTCTCCCAGCGGACCAAAGGCGGAGCCTGGGGTACACAGAAGCCCGGTCCGGTCCAACAATTCAAAGCAAAACTTCACTGAATCTGTGTATCCCTTCGGCAAGGACGCCCAAACGAACATGCTGCCCTGGCTGTCCGGCACATCCCAGCCGATGGACCGTAACCCCCCGCACAACGCGTCCCGTCGGGCCTGATATGACTCCCGATTTCGGGCTACGCTGTCCTGAGGACCGTTGAGGGCTGCAGCCGCAGCGTGCTGGATGGGCAGGAACATTCCATAGTCGATCTGGGAACGGAGGCGCTTAAAGGCCCTCACAATCTCCCGGTTACCCAACACAAATGATATCCGGGCTCCGGTGAGGTTGTAGGTTTTGGACAGGGAGTTAAACTCCACCCCTACCTCTTTCGCCCCGTCAAAGGCCAGAAAGGACTTCCCTACCCGCCCGTCAAAAATAATGTCCGAGTAGGCATTGTCATGGACGATAAGGATATGGTACTTTTTCGCGAAGGCAATGAGCCGGGGATAGAAATCATCCGGCGCCGCCACACCCAGAGGATTAGCGGGATAGGACACCACCATGAACCGGGCCTTTTCCGCCAGAACAGGGTCAAAGCGCTCCAAATCCGGCAGATAATGATTCTCCGGCAGCAGCGGATAGTGAACGCACTCCGCCCCGCACAGGTACGGCCCCAGCTCAAAGATGGGGTAACCCGGATCAGGCACCAGTACCACGTCGCCGGGATCACACAGCGCCCAGCCAATATGGGTCAACCCCTCCTGGGAGCCGTAAACTGCCATCAGCTCATCTGTGGCCAGCTCCACACCGTACCGCCGTCGATACCAGCCCTGAACCGCCTGGGTCAGCTCCGGTGTTTCCCCCAGCGAATAACGGTAGTTATCTGGATCGGAGGCGGCCTGGGCCAGCGCCTCCACGATATGTGGCTCAGGCAGAAAGTCCGGTGTACCAATGGAGAGGTTAAACACCATTTTGCCTTGCGCCAGCCGCTCATTCTTCCGGTTATCCAGTACGTTAAAAATACCAGGCTGAAAATCCTCCATTCGGCCCGCGAATTTGATCTCCATAGGTCATTCCCTCTTTTTCTATTTCTTCAACCGGGCCAACAAAGCCTCGCCGTCACCGTCCCGTTCGCCCACCAGGATCAGAAATTGCTCCTCATCCAGCACAGGTACGCCCAGCTCCTGGGCCTTGCGCAGCTTGGATCCGGCGGCCTCGCCCGCCACCACGCACCCTGTTTTTTTGGACACGGAACCGGACACCTTGGCTCCCAGGGCCTCCAGTTTTTCTCCCGCCTCCTTGCGTGAGCAGGTGGACAGCTCCCCGGTGAGCACAAAGGTAATTCCCGCCAGCTTGTCCCCAACCGGGGCGGCCTGGCTGTTCATATTCACCCCTGCTTCCTTCAGCGCCGAGATTAGGTGCTGGCTCTGTGGGGCGGCAAACCATTCGGTGAGATATTGCGCCGTGATGCCGCCAATGTCGTCGATAGCAGTCAGCTCCTCCTCTGTGGCTTGGGCCAGCGCATCCAGAGAGCCGAAACGTGAGGCCAAGATCTTTCCCGCTTTTTGTCCCACCTGCCGGATGCCGAAGGCATACAGCAACTTGGACAGGTCGTTCTGCTTGGACTTCTCAATGGCGGCCAGCAGGTTGTCCGCCGACTTTTTCCCCATCCGCTCCAGCTTGGCCACCTCGTCCCGGTCCAATCGGTAAAGGTCAGCCGGGGTCTTCACGATTCCGGCGTTCACCAGCCCTTCCACCACTGCGGGTCCCAGCCCCTCGATATCCATGGCGTCCCGGCTGGCAAAATGAGTCAGGTTGCGCAGCAACTGGGCGGGGCACTCCGCCCCGGTGCAACGGATGTGGGCGCCGTCCTCATCCCGGGCCACCGCCGCGCCGCACACCGGGCAGACCGTGGGCAGCAGATAGGGCTGCGTTCCCCCGGGCCGCTTCTCTTTTACCACAGATACGATCTCCGGGATGATCTCTCCCGCCTTTTGGACCATCACGGTGTCCCCGATGCGGATATCCTTTTCAGTGATGAAATCCTGGTTGTGAAGGGTGGCGTTGGTCACCGTAGTACCCGCCAAACGGACCGGGGCAACTACCGCCTTAGGCGTCAGCACGCCGGTTCGGCCCACCTGGACCACGATGTCCTCCACCAAGCTTTCCTTCTGCTCCGGCGGATACTTATAGGCCGCCGCCCAGCGGGGAAATTTCGCCGTCTCTCCAAGTATATCACGTTGCGTTAAGGAATTTACCTTTACAACTGCTCCGTCGATGTCAAAGGGGTATTTCTCCCGCTGATCCCCCAATTCAAAGATAGAGGACTGAATTTGATCCATATCATCGGACAGTTGACAATCAATGACCTTAAACCGCAGGGAGCGCAGCCAGTCCAGCCCTGCGCTGTCCGTCTCAAAGGGTTCGTGGTCGGTATATTGGATGTTGAACACCACCATGTCCAGCCCCCGGGCGGCGGCAATTTTTGGATCGAGCTGCCGCATGGACCCGGCGGCGGCGTTCCGGGGATTGGCAAACAGGTTCTCTCCCCGCAGCTCCCGCTCCTCGTTAAGGCGCTCAAAGGTTTTGCGGGGCATATAGACCTCGCCGCGGACAATGAGGGACGCCGGGGCGTTCTCCAATTTCATGGGAATGGAGCGGATGGTGCGGATGTTCTCCGTCACATCCTCCCCCACCAGGCCATCCCCACGGGTGGCTCCACGGACAAACACACCGTTCTCGTACTCCAGCGCCACAGACAGCCCGTCCACCTTGGGCTCCAGCAAATATTCCGGATTCTCCGCGCTCTCCCGTACGCGACGGTCAAAATCCAACAGCTCGTTCGGGGAAAACACATCCTGGAGGCTTTGCAGCGGCACTCGGTGCGTTACCTGCTGGAAGCTGTCCAGTGCCTTGCCCCCCACCCGCTGGGTGGGGGAATCCGGGGTGACCAGTTCCGGGTGTGCGGCCTCCAAATCCTCCAGCTCCCGAAGCAGCTTGTCGTACTCAAAGTCGGAGATGGTGGGCGCATCCAGTACATAATATTGATAATTGTACTCGTTCAGCGTTCGCCTAAGCTGTTCCGCCCGAATTTTAACATCCATATCAGCCGCTCCCCATTTCAGATTTGTTTAGACGGGCACTCACGCCCGCAGCAGCTCCTCCGCCGCCAGCAGAATGCCAGTTTTTCCCGACTCATAGGTGAGCCCGCCCTGTAAATAGACCGTGTACGGCTCGCGCATGGGCGCGTCGGCGGACAGTTCGATGGACGCCCCTTGAATGAACGCCCCCGCCGCCATGATGACCGGGCAGTCGTACCCCGGCATGTCCCAGGGCTCTGGGGTAACGTAGGAATCCACTGGGGCCCCAGACTGAATGCCCTTGCAGAACCGCTTCACCGCCTCCGGCCCGCCCAGATGGATCATCTGGATGATGTCATGGCGGACAGCGCCGGACTTCGGCTCCGTCTCGTACCCCAGCAGCTCCATGAGCCGGGCGGCAAATACGGCGGTTTTTAGCGCCTGGGCCACCGTGTGCGGCGCCATAAACAGCCCCTGGTACAGCAGACGGTTGTTTCCCAAGGTGGACCCGCACTCCCGGCCGATGCCGGGACAGGTCAGCCGCTGAGCGGCCCCCTCCACCAGATCATGCCGCCCGGCGATGTACGCCCCGGTGGGCGCCAGCCCGCCGCCGGGGTTCTTGATGAGGGATCCCACCACCAGGTCGGCCCCCACATGAGTAGGTTCTTGCTCCTCCACGAACTCTCCGTAGCAGTTATCCACTAAAATGACGGCGTCCATATTGTTTTTCCGCACCACGGCGCAGAGCTTTCCGATTTCCTCCACGGACAGGGACGCCCGGGTGGCGTACCCCTTGGAGCGCTGGATCAGCACCGCTTTCACCCTCGGGTCCCGCACAGCCAGAGCCAACCCCTCGGGGTCCGGAGCGTCGTTAACCAGCTCCACCTGGCGGTACTCCACCCCGTAATCCTTCAGCGAACCGTGTCCCTTGTCCACGGCCCCAACCACCCCCAGCAGGGTGTCGTAGGGCGCACCCACAGCGGACACCAGCACGTCTCCCGCCTTCAGCGCCCCGAACAGGGCGCAGGAGATGGCGTGGGTGCCGTTGACAAACTGAATGCGCACCAGGGCGTCCTCCGTCCCAAACAGTTTGGCGTAGATTTCGTCCAACTTGTCCCGGCCCAGATCGTCGTAGCCGTAGCCGGTGGTACCGGCGAAATAGCTCTCTGCCACCCGATGCTCCTGAAACGCCGCCAGCACCCGCTGGGTATTGACTTGGGCAATGGCGTCAATGCGGGAAAACTGTGCCTCCAACCCCTGCTCCGCCTGGGCAGCCAGGGCGCTTACCTGCTTTGATATCTGTAAAGGAGAATTCATTGACCGATACCGTCCTATCTTGTGTTTGTTCTTATTTCTCCAGTTTGGAGGCCGCAAAAGCCCGCACCAAATTCACGCAGGCGCACACATCGTCCAGGTCCACCATCTCGGTGGACGAATGGATGTAGCGGCAGGGTATGGAGATGCCTCCGGCGCATACGCCGCCCCGGGTGGCCTGGATGGGACCCGCGTCGGTGCCGCCGGACTGGAGCACATCCCGCTGGACAGGAATCCCCTTCTCCTCCCCCAGCGCCATCAGCTTTTCCACCAGCGCCGGAGAACTGATGAGGGAGCGATCCATTACCTTCACCGCCGAGCCCTTCCCGCACAGGGCGGTGGCCGCATGTTTGCTGCCGGGCTGGTCGTCCGCCATGGTGACGTCCACAGCGATGCCGTAGTCCGGCGCGATAGCCCAGGCGGCGGTCTTGGCCCCCCGGGTCCCCACCTCTTCCTGGACGGAAAAGACGAAATACAGGTCGTTGTCCGTTTCCTCCAGCCGCTCCATCGCCATCAGCAGCACCAGACAGGCGATTCGGTCATCCAGATAGGGGGACGCCACCCGGTTCCCCATCTGCTCGGTAGGCGTGGCGTACACCGCCGGATCGCCCACCCGAATCAACTTTTCTGCCTCCTCCCGGTTGGCCGCGCCGATATCGATGCGCAAGTCGGTGACCTTCAGCTTCTCCACCTCTACCCCCAAATTCCGGCAGACCAGGCCCTTTGTACCGTTCTGGAACCGCACCGGGGTATACAGTATTGCCTTGGGGTCTACGCCACCCAGAGCGCCCACGTGGACAAACCCCTTCTCTCCGATGTGGGTGGCCACTAGCCCGATGGAATCCATGTGGGCGGAGAACATTATTTTGGGACCGCTCCCCTTTTTATGGCAAATGAGATTGCCCAACGTGTCCCGGGAAATCTCATCCACATAGGGCTGGGCCAACTCCTCAATCACCTGCGAAATCTCCTTCTCCGCTCCAGAGGGACCAAAGGCGGAGACAAGCCGGGTCAAATCATTCATCATATCCATATCAAAAACCTCCTGTCAGCGCTCGGCCATGGCCCTGATGAACAACCGGGCCAGCGCAAGCATCTGTTCTGCGTCAGTAATACTGCACACACTGTTTGGGGCGTGGAGATAGCGCACCGCCGCCGAAAGCCCGGTGACCCGCACCCCCGCCTTGGTCCTTTGGATAGCCTGGCCGTCGGTTCCGCCGGACAGGTAGTGCTTCATCTGCCAGGGCAGGCCGTTTTGCTCCGCCAAGTCCCTCAAAAGCTGAAACAGCTCCCGGTCGTAGATGGTTCCCCCGTCCATCCAGGACAGCACAGGTCCCTTTCCTGGCCAGCACACCTGCCGCTCCGGTTTCAGCGCCGGGATATCGGCGGAGGTGGTGCCCTCCAGCACCAGAGCCACCTCCGGCGTCACAGAAAAGGCCGCGCCGAAAGCCCCACGGGTCCCCACCTCTTCCATAGTGGAAAACACAAAGGTGCAATCTATGGGCAGGTCCTCCTCCAGCAGTTTCACCATCACGGCGCAGCCCACCCGGTCGTCGATGGCTTTGGCTTTGAGCATCCGGTCCCCAAACTCCACCGCGTCACTGACGAAAGTACACACGTCCCCAAGTTCCACTTGGGCCAGGGCTTCGTCTTTGTCCTTGGCCCCGATGTCAATATAGAGGTCCGACAGTTTAGGCACATCCTTGCGCTCCTCAGCGGTGGTGAGATGGATGGCTTTCAATCCGATGACACCGGGAGTGGCCTTCTCCCCCACCGTCACCCGCTTGCCCAGCAGGATGCGGCGGTCAATGCCGCCCACACAACCGAATTTCAGATAGCCCTCATCGGTGACCGACTTAACAATCAGCCCCACCTCGTCCATGTGGGCGCACAGCATCAACTTGTTCCCTGCGGCCTTCGCGCCCCGCTTGAATACGATCAGGTTTCCCAACGCGTCCACCCGCACCGAGTCGGCGTAGGGCTCCACCCGGCTTCGGATATAGTCCCGTACCTGGTCCTCATAGGAGGACGGCCCGGAGAGGCAGCATAGCGTTTTCAGCGTCTCGATCATTGCGCTCCCTCCTTTCCCAGGCCCACAGTGAACGCGACCAGCAGCCGGGCGGCATCCTCAATATCGCCCAGCTCCACCACTTCCACGGGGGTGTGCATATACTTTAGCGGGATGGACAGCACGGCGGTAGCCACGCCCTCGTTGGCGATCTGCATTCCCCAACCGTTGGTACCGCTGCTGCGCTCCATGATCTCCTTCTGAACGGGGATATTCTCCGCTGCCCCCTTGTCCAGCAGCCGCCGGGCCATCCACCGGGTCATATTGGGGCCGATGCCCACCGCCGGCCCGCCGCCCATGACGAACGCCTCGTCCTTGGGGCTGTCCGGCGTCCTGCCGTGGGTCACGTCCACCGCCACGCAGAAATCCGGCGCGATAGCCTGGGTGACCACCTTTGCCCCCACGCCGCTGGTCTCCTCACACACGCTGCCCAGCACGTAGAGGTCCACATCCAGCGTGCTGCCCCGGAGCAGCTCCGCCGTCCGAAGCAGCGCGGCGTAGCAAGCCCGGTCGTCCAACGCCTTGGCGCACACCTGGCGTTTTCCCAGCCGGGTAAAGGCCGCCCGGTAGGTCATAGGGGTGCCGATGGGAACGCGGCGCTCCGCCTCCTCCTGGCTCAGACCCACGTCCACAAACAGGTCCTTCACCTCCGGGGCCTTCTCCCGGTCCTCCGCCGACAGCACGTGGGGCGGCAAGCAGGCCACTACCCCCAGCAAAGGCGGGTTGATGAGCACTGTGACTTCCCGATCCGGCAACATCCGGTGGTCCACCCCGTTGGCTGTAAAGCGCAAAAATCCATCCTTGATCCCGGTGACAGTCAGCCCTACCTCGTCCAGATGGGCGTCCAGCAGCAGTTTTTTCGCTCCCGGCTTCCCACAGCGGCGCACCCCGACGAGATTCCCCAACCGGTCCGTCCACACCTCATCCATCAGCGGCTCCAGCAGATCCTTCGCCGTCCGAACTGCGGCCCCCTCAAAGCCGGAGGGCGCCCCAACCGCACATAGCCGCTCCAATATCTGTTCCGTTTCCACTATGACATTGCCTCTTTTCCTTCCATTATTTTAAGGTATTTACCAATCCTTTAAATGCATTGCCCCGTTCTTCAAAGTTTTTGAAGCGGTCAAAGGATGCGCTGGCAGGAGACAGGATGACCACATCTCCGGGCTTGGCCAGGGCATGGGCCCGCTCCACCGCCTCTTTCAGGTCGGCGCAGTCTATGATAGCTGGCTCGCCCTCCCGGTAATCGGGGGTGGCCAGGGTGGCCGTCTTGATTTTTTCGGCGGTATCCCCTGTGAGGAGCAACGTCTTCACCGCCCTGGTGATCTCCGGCCCAAGCACATCGTAAGGGATATGCTTGTCATACCCTCCGGCAATGAGGATCACCTTTTGGCTGAAAGACCGCAGCCCCGCAATGGTCCGGCTGGGGCTGGAGGCAATGGAGTCGTTGTAGTAGCGCACCCCGTCCAGCTCCCGTACCAACTCAATGCGGTGGGCCACGCCGCCGAAAGTGCGGGCAAAGTCCCGGATTACCTCGTCGGGTACCAGGCCGTCCACCGCCGCGATGGCGGCCATGTAATTCTCCAGGTTGTGCAGGCCAGGGAGCAGGATGTCGCTGGTGGCAAGCACCGGGCGCCCGCCGCAAATCACCGTTTTGTCCCGCAGGTACACGCCACCCTCCACCACTTTTCTGCGGCTGAACATGGTGACCGATCCCCTGGCCTCTCCGGCGAATCCGGCGGTAATCTCGTTGTCCGCGTTGAGCACCAGCCGGTCGCTCCCGTCCTGATAGGCGAAAATGTTCCGCTTGGCGTTGACGTATTCGTCCATATCTTTGTGTACATCCAGGTGGTTAGGGGCCAGATTGGTGACCACGGCGATGCTGGGGCTCTGCCGCACCGTCAGCAACTGGAAGGAGGATAGCTCCAGCACCACCATGTCGTCCGGGCGAATATCGTCCACTTGGCACAGCAGCGGGTGTCCAATGTTGCCCCCTACGAAGGTGCGGTACCCTGCCGCCTTCAACAGCCCCGCGATGATAGTGGTGGTGGTGGTCTTACCGTCCGAGCCAGTCACCGCAATCATCCGGCAGGGGCACAGGTCAAAAAACGCCTCCATCTCCGACGTCAGCTCCGCCCCCGCTGCCACGGCCCGCTCAATTTGGGGCACGTCCGGCCGCAGCCCCGGCGTGCGGAAGATTACGTCCGACCCGTCCAGGCAGTCCAGATAGTCCGGACCCAGAACGGCTTTCATCCCCCTGCGCTCCAGGGAGTCAATCAGACCGTTAAAATCCTTGCGCCGCCGCTTGTCGCACACCGTCACCGGAATGCCCGCATCCAGCATACCCTCCACCAGCGGCAGGTTGGATACCCCCAGGCCGATGACCGCCACATTTTTCCCTTTCAGCGAATTAAAATATTCCTTCAATGCCGATTCCATTGATTGCCAAACCTCCCAATCATCGGTTTTGAATTTTTTATCTACAGTGGCAAATTGCGCATACTAAGGTATTATACCCCATTTAAATTCATTTGACAATCACCTAAAGATGAAGTACAATTAAATTTGCAAGTAAGCTGGACAGCCGCGCGGCCAGGCTGAAAGGCCGTCCGTGAGGAAAGTCCGGGCTCCACAGGGCAAGGATAACGGGTAACACCCGCCGGGGGCGACCCCAGGAAAAGTGCAACAGAAATAGACCGCCGGCAGGCTCTGCCTGCTGGTAAGGATGGAAAGGCGAGGTAAGAGCTCACCCAATGGCGTGCCAAGCGCCCATTGCTGTAAACTCTATCCGGAGCAACGCCGTGGGAACACACAAGGCCGGCCCGGCCGTGTTCAGGAGGCGGCTGGAGCGTGTCGGCAACGGCGCGCCTAGATAGATGGCTGTCTTAAATGACAGAACCCGGCTTACAGGCTCACTTGCACCAGACGCGGGACTCCGAAAGGGGCCCGCGATTTTTCATACAAAAATTTTCGTATGCCTGTAAGATACACGAGCCGTTTCCGTGTATACCGGTAGGACGCGTCGCGAGAGGGGGATAACCATGGAGGACAGCGAAATCGTCGCCCTGTACTGGGCGCGGAGCCCCGAGGCCATTGAAGTGACCGCCGGGAAATACGGCGGCTACTGTAAAACCGTCGCGCAAAATATCGTGGGCAGCGCCGAGGACGCGGAGGAGTGCGTCAACGATGCCTACCTGCGGGCGTGGAACTCCATCCCGCCTCAACGTCCCGCCAACCTGGCCGCTTATTTGGGGAAGCTGGTTCGGCACCTGTCGTTTGACCGTTGGCGCTCCGCCCGGGCGGACAAGCGGGGCGGCGGACAGATGGAGCTGGTGCTGGACGAGCTGGCGGACTGCGTGCCCGGCGGCGGAAGCGTGGAGGGTGAACTGGACCGGCGGGAGCTGCTCCGATCCGTTGAGGCCTTTCTGGACGGCCTTTCCCGGGAAAAGCGGCAGATTTTCCTGTGCCGTTACTGGTTTGCCCTTCCCGTCTCGGAAATAGCCAAGCGCTTTGGCCGGACAGAGGGCAGTGTGTCCGTGATTTTGAATCGAACCCGGAATAAGCTGAAGCGTTATTTGGTAGAAAGGGGATATAATCTGTGACCGCAGAAGTTTTTTTCCAGGTGCTGGGGGACATTTCCCCGGAAAAGGTGAGTGAGGCCATGGAGGCCAAGCCCCTCTCCCCTGTCTGGCACAGGTGGGGCGCGCTGGCGGCCTGTCTGGCGCTGGTCGTTGCCCTGGCCTCCTCGGGCATCGTCATGCTGAAAGGCGGCATTTCCCAAGACGACGTACTCCGGCCGATCAGCATTTACGAGTTCAATGGGGCCATGTATGAGGTGCTGGACATGGACGAGGCAGCGGCAACACTGGAGCGCTTCCAGCTCCCCCGCCGGATCACGGCGGATATGGTGGGCGCGCCCATCGGCACGGCGGTGCGGGACGGGGAGCGTCCCATTGAGTTCTACCAATATGCTCCCTATTCCAGCGTTTGCACCACCGGACCATTGGGTGAGCAGCGGCCCCAGCAGGCGGTATACGTGACAGATGCCGACGACGGCTACGCGTTCGCCCTGTTCTGCAATTATATACTCTTTGACTCCGACTCCCACGAGGAGGTAGACGAGCTGTTCGCTGTCTATGGCATCGACGAGGCGGAGGATATCGCCTCCATCACCGTCAGGCACGGCATCGCTTTGAGTACCATCTCCGACCCGGAGACCATCCGACGCTTCTATGACGCCCTTTGCGGCGGGTCCGCCATGGGCAACGACAGCTTCCAGCAGAAGATCATGCACGGGCTGGACGAGCTGGGGCAGCAGGAGATTTACCGGGAATTGGCCGACAGCGCGGTATCCTTTTCCCTCACCACTCGGGACGGGCTTGTCACCGGTAGATTGACCTGGCGTCCCACCGTCGGATATATCGAGTGGGCGCTCAATTTCTACCAACTAAACGGAATCAATGGTTGAATCCCCACCGCGGCCTGTTCCAGACGGGCCGCGGTGCTGCGTTTTTCACAATTTCAGCTTCTCTTTTCCCCGGAATCTTTTTAAATCAGCCGTTGCGCTTCCCCAAAAGATACTATATAATAAAAAAGTCTCAAAATTTGACGGTTTGGAGGGATGAGTTTGGCTCTGCTCATCAAAGGCGGCCGGGTGATCGACCCGGTCCATGATGTGGATGGGAGATTGGATATTCGCATTGAAAACGGAACGTTCCAACAGCTCGGCGAAAATCTATCCTCAGACGGCGCGCAGACTATGGACGCGTCCGGTTTGGTTGTCGCCCCCGGCCTAGTCGACATGCATGTCCACCTGCGTGAGCCGGGCTTTGAGGCCAAGGAGACAATTGCCACCGGCTGCGCCGCTGCGGCCCGGGGCGGGGTCACCACCCTGGTGGCCATGCCCAACACCCGGCCCGCCACAGACTGTCCGGAAATCGTGGAACTAGTCCGGGAAAAAGCCGCCCTCACCGGAGTAAATGTTCTGCCCGCCGGAGCGGTGACCGCCGGGCAGAAGGGGGAATCTCTCACCGATTTTGCCGCCCTGAAAGCGGCGGGCGCCCCCGCCCTCACGGACGACGGGGTCCCTATCCAGAATCTGGCCCTGCTTCGTCAGGCCATGCTCCGAGCAAAAGAGCTGGACCTTCCCTTGCTGGACCATTGCGAGGACAAGGACATGGTCCGGAACTACGCCGTAAACGAGGGTGAAATTTCCCGCAAGCTGGGTATCCCCGGCCGCCCCGCCATCGCGGAGGAGCTGCAAATCATGCGGGACGTAATGCTGGCCGGGGAAACCGGGGCCCACGTCCACATCTGCCACATCTCCACCAAAAAAGGGGTGGACATCGTCCGTCAGGCCAAGGCACAGGGTGTGCGTATCACCTGCGAAACCTGCCCCCAGTATTTCATCCTCACTGAGAATGAAGTGCTCCGTCAGGGCGCTATGGCCCGGGTCAACCCGCCCCTGCGCACCCAAGCCGACGTGGAGGCCATCCGGGCCGGACTCATCGACGGCACCATCGACGCCATCGTCACCGACCATGCCCCCCACACCGCAGCGGAAAAGGCGAAGCCCCTCCCCGAGGCCCCCAGCGGCATGGTCGGGCTGGAGACCTCCCTTGCCCTGGCCCTCACCGGGCTTTATCACAACGGACTGCTGTCCCTGAGCCGGGTGCTGGCACTGATGTCCGCCTCCCCCGCCGCCCTGCTGGGGCTGGACAAGGGGATGCTGAGCATGGGCCGAGACGCCGATCTTGTGATCTTCCATCCAGATGCGGAATGGACCATCGACAAAAATCAATTCGCATCCAAGGGCCGCAACACCCCTTTTCACGGTCGGACGGTGCGTGGAAAGGTCAAATACACCATTTCCCGGGGAAAAATCATCTATCAGGAGGACTGACACATGTCGTTTGACATATTACAGAGCAAAATAAAAGCCCAAAAAAACCCCACTGTGGCCGGGCTGGACGCCCGGGTGGAGTATGTTCCCTCGTTTATCCTGAAAAAGCACACCGACCGTCTGGGTGAAACCCTGGAGGCCGCCGCCGAGGCGGTGCTGGAATTTGACAAGGGCCTCATTGACGCGTTGGCCGACGTGGTGCCCGCCGTCAAGCCCCAGTCCGCCTATTTTGAGATGCTGGGCTGGCGGGGCATGAAGGCCCTGGAGGAGATCATCGCTTACGCAAAAAGCAAAGACCTGTTTGTCATCGCCGACATCAAGCGGGGCGACATCGGCACCACAGCCTCCGCCTACAGCGAAGCGTGGCTGGGGACCACTCAGGTGGGCGAAACCACCTGCCCCGTGTTTGATGCCGACTGCGTCACCCTCAACGGCTATATGGGCTCCGACGCCATCAAGCCCTTCCTAAAAGACTGCACTCAGCGGGACAAATGCGCCTTTGTGCTGGCTAAGACCTCCAACCCCTCTTCTGTGGAACTCCAGGACATCGTGGCCGGGGACCGGCTAGTGTACACCGTCATGGGCGATTTGATCCAGCGCTGGGGTCAGGGCACTCAGGGAAAATGCGGGTTTCAAGCCTTGGGCGCGGTGGTGGGCGCTACCCACCCCTCTGTGCTCAAGGAACTGCGCCGCCGCCTGGACCGGGTATTCTTCCTGGTTCCCGGCTATGGAGCCCAGGGCGGCACCGCCGCCGATGTGCGTTATGCCTTTGACGAGCTGGGCCGGGGGGCCATTGTCAACGCCTCCCGCTCCATCATGTGCGCCTGGCAAAAGACTGGAAAAAACGGCGAAGATTACCAGGAGGCCGCCCGGGCCGCCGCAGAAAAGATGCGGGACGAGATCCGACAGTATGTGACCATCCTGTAAGGGTATTCTTTTTCTTTTCTTGAAAGAAAAAGTAGCAAAAAGAAAAGAGCTTTAGACTTTTGGAGGAATATGATGCCGATTCAGCAAATTTGTACTGTGGTTGAGATGACCCGGTTGGACGCCTCCACCTGGTGGATGGTTCTGGAAGTCGGAAAGATGGTGGAGCAGCATGCTCTGCGGGGCGGACAGTTTTTGCATATCAAATGCGGCGACAATCAGTTGCTCCGTCGTCCCATCTCCGTGGCCATCACCCAATGGGACGACCCGGAGGATCTTGCCACCCTGATCTTCGAGGTCCGGGGAGAGGGCACCCGCTGGCTGTCCCAGCGCAGAACCGGGGACAAGCTGGACGTGCTGGGTCCTTTGGGCAACAGCTTTAATGTGCCCGGGATAGAGGAGGATTTTGCCGAAATTAAAGAGCGCCATTACCTGCTGGTTGGGGGAGGCATCGGCGTTCCGCCTCTCATCATGTACGGCTGGTCGATGCCCTGGCCCCACACGGCAGTGCTGGGCTTCCGCACCAAGGACAAGGCGTTCCCCGCTGTGGTCGGACGGTTTCAGGAGGCCTGCGAGGAAACATACCTCTGCACTGACGACGGCACCCTGGGCCGCCGCGGCTTTGTGGATGCTCAGGTGCGGGAAATTCTTACAAAGGATAAAACCTTTACAGATATTCTGGCCTGCGGCCCCAAGCCCATGCTGAAAAGCGTGGCAAAGGTGGCGACGGAGTTCGGCGTCTCCTGCCAGGTGTCCATGGAGGAGCGCATGGGCTGCGGCGTGGGGGCCTGCCTGGTATGCGCCACACCCATGAAGGACGGGACCATGAAGCACGTTTGCAAGGACGGCCCGGTGTTTGACGCAGAGGAGGTGGACTGGGATGCCTGAGCGGCAAAAGCTTCATTGTGAGGAGTCTGAAATCATTGTAGGATGTGCCGGGAACGGCCAAAAATTACCGCAAGTTTTCGCGCCCCCTAAGATACCGGATATCTCCCGTATCGATATGAGTGTGGACCTAGCCGGCGTCACCCTCAAAAATCCCGTGGTAGTGGCCTCCGGCACCTTCGGTTTCGGACGGGAGTACAGCCGATTTTTTGACCTGTCTGAGCTGGGCGGCATCTGCTGTAAGGGTTTAACCCTTCACAGGCGGGAGGGTAACCCTCCCCCCCGCATCGCCGAAACTCCTATGGGCATTCTCAATTCCGTTGGTCTGCAAAATCCCGGCGTGGACGCGTTCATTGCGCACGAATTGCCTTTTCTACGCCAACATGACGTAAAGGTCATCGCCAACATCTCGGGAAATTCTCCGGAGGAGTATGGCATCATGTGCGAAAAGCTGTCTGCCGCCGGGGTGGACATGATTGAAGTCAACATCTCCTGTCCGAACGTAAAGGCGGGAGGATTGGCTTATGGTACCCGTCCTGATTTGGCGGCGGAGGTCACTAAACTGGCCAAAAGCCACGCTACGGTCCCAGTGATGGTAAAGCTATCTCCCAACGTCACCGACATCACCGAAATCGCCAAAGCTGTGGCGGACGCCGGTGCTGACGCGCTGTCCCTTATCAACACCCTGCGGGGAATGCGCATCGACGTGTACACTCGCCGACCCATTTTGAAAATGAATACCGGCGGACTGTCCGGCCCCGCCGTCCTCCCTGTTGCTGTGCGCATGGTATGGGAGGTAGCCTCTGCGGTCAAGCTGCCTATCCTTGGCATGGGCGGCGTGTCCACCGGCGGAGACGCCGCCCAGCTTATGCTGGCGGGGGCGTCCGCTGTGGCGGTGGGCACCGCTCTGTTCGCTGACCCATACGCCCCATTAAAAGTCCGGGACGGGCTGTCTGAAATCGCCACAACGCAGGGGATGAATACCGTCCGCGAGCTGACCAGCAGTGTAAAACCCTGGTAGCGCAGAAAGAAGGAGCATCATATGACCACCATATATCTCATCCGTCACGGCCAAGCGGAGGGCAATCTATACCGCCGTTGCCATAGCTGGTACAACGGCCTGCTCACCCTCAAGGGCCGGGAGCAGGTCAAGGCCTTGGAAAAGCGGTTTGACGGCGTCCACTTTGACGCGGTTTATTCCAGCGATCTCTATCGGGCTATGGCCACCGCCGGAGCAATCTATCGTCCCAGAGGCCTCACCTTGCGGATTGACCCCAATCTACGGGAGATTGGCGCGGGGGTTTGGGAGGATGTGATGTGGGGGCAGATTCTCCACGACCACCGGGACAGTCTGACCTCCTTCCTCCACTGCGACCCCGCCTGGAGCGTAGAAGGCAGCGAGACCTTTCCCCAGGTCCGCCGACGCGTCCAAGCAGCAGTGGAGCGCATCGCTGCCACCCATCCGGACCAGACGGTGGCAGTGGTATCCCACGGCTGTGCCATCCGGGCAGGGCTATCCGTGTGGCTGGGTCTCGATGTAAGTGAGATGGGAACGCTGCCGTTGGCAAATAATACCGGCGTAGCCAAATTGGAGGCGGAAAACGGCCAAATCAAGGTAGCCTATTACAATGATGACAGCCACTTGGCAACTACCGTCGCACTTCCTAAGGCCAGCACCGCCTACGGCATCTCGGGGATGAAGCGCAATGCGATTCGCTTCCGTCCCTTACTTCTGCCCCAGGAGAACCAGCAATACTTAGCGGCCCGCCGGGATGGCTGGCAGGCCAGCCACGGCACCATGGATGGATTCGACGGGGACAAGTTTTTGGCGGTAGCCCAGGAAAATAGCGTACAGGATCAAAACTGCGTTCTGCTGGCCCTACTTGGCGACACCCCCATGGGCATGCTCCAGATGGACTGGCGGCACGAGGCAGATCAGCAGGTTGGCCGGGTGCCCTTTCTCTATATAGCGCCGGAATTTCGCTCCAAGGGCTTGGGCGTCCAATTGCTGGGGCAGGCGGTATGTACCTACCGCAATATGGGACGTCAAGTCTTACGGCTGCGCTGCGCTCCAGAGAATGAATGGGCGAAAAAGTTCTATCAATCTCATGGATTTTACAAGGTTGGCGAGGAGTCTGGCGGCATAGGTCATCTGGACACTATGGAGAAGTACATTGGACTGGAGCTCTAAAAAAATGCGCTGCTTTGCGGTCTTGTGGACGCGTCATTTCAAGGGCAGGCTTCACATCAAGCTCCAACAAAAAACCACAGGGCGGCCGGGTATCCCCAGCCGCCCTGCTTCGTTTAGCGCATAGCGTTGCCAACATCGTTGGCGGCGTTGCCGATGGCATTGCCCGCATCCCGGACCACGTTACCGGCGCCCCGGGCCAGATCCCCCGCCGCGCGTCCAATGTCATTCGCTGCTCGGCTTGTTCCGGTGGCGCTATTTCCAGAGCTATCGCCAGCGCCTCCTGCGCTGCCGTCAGGGTGACCGTCGTTGTCCAAATCGTTGGTACCTCCCGCACCGCCGCCCTGCATTGCATCGTTGTCGCCGATGCCGGCGCTGTTGTCCACACCGGCACTGTTCCGGATGTCGTTGTCCACACCGGCACTGTTCTGAACACCATTGCCCGATGTTACGCCATTCGTGGGTGTTTCGGGCGCAGCGCTGTCGTTGACCCGGTTGGCGGAGCAGCCCGTCAGAGCCAGAGCCATCACAAGAGCCGCGGAAAGAGCGTAATACTTCAGCTTCATCATACATGCCTCCTACTTTTTCTTCATGTTCCCCGTGACTCAGTATGTGCCGGGCAAACGAATTCAAAAGCAGGTATTTTTTGTTTTTTAACGGTCGAACAATTGTGTATGTGGCATATAAATTGAAAAGAAAAAGAACTGAAACCCGTGGTTTCAGTTCTTTTTCTGGTACGGCTGGAGGGATTCGAACCCCCGACCTTTTGGTTCGTAGCCAAACACTCTATCCAGCTGAGCTACAGCCGCATGCTTACGTTACAGCTTATTTATAGTACCACACTATTCCAAGAAATGCAAGTGTTTTTTTACTTTTTCTAAAAAATTTTTCACACGAATCCGCCGTCAAACGTAGAGACGTCTGACGGCGGATTATACTTTACTTTCCACTCCAAACCACGAAGCGATGGAGCATGGCGGCCACCTCCGCCCGGGTAGCGTCGCCTCCGGGCAACAGCAAACCGTTGTTCCCGTTAAGAATGCCTGCGCTCACTGCCCAGGAGATGGCTTCCCTGCCCCAAGAGGCCACCGTCCCGCTGTCCCCAAACCGGGACAAATCCGCAAACTGATTTACATCATAGCCTGTCTGCTGGGCGTAGCGGTAGAGAATTACGGCAATCTCTTGCCGGGTAACATTGGCGAAGGGGTTGAATTTGCTATCCCCCACCCCGGTCACCACGCCCCGCTGGCCTGCCCAGACAGTCCCCGCCGTGTACCACTGTCCGTCCGGAATGTCACTGAACAGAGCGGTATAGCTCACCTGAGGCTTTCCTGCCAGACGGTGGAGCACCGTGGTCATCATGCACCGCTGCATTTTACCGGATGGACTAAAACTGGTACTGCTAACACCGTCAAACAGCCCGTGCTCATACACATAGGCCACATCATCATAGTACCAAGCGTTTTGCGCCACATCGGCGAAGGGCATGGATACCGGCGGGTCCACCGGTTCCCCAGTGGTCACCGTCCACTGCCCCTCCTCCATCCACTGAACAGAGTCAGAGGCCGTTACAAGCGTCACATCGGTCCCGGCCAAGTAGCGGTGCCCTGGGGTCAACGCGCCGCCAACTCTCATCTCCACGCCCTCCGTGGTATCCACCAGCGTTCCGGCGCGCACCATGCCGTTCCCAGACGTCCAGATCAGGCCGGAGCCGGTGGTCCCGGCAATCACGTCGCCATTAGCCCCCGTTCGCACGGCAAACCCAGATACGCTTCCATTTTGCCCCGCCTGGGCCACCGCCTCGTTCAAGATGAAAGTGGTATCCCGGTCCACTTCCTGCTTGACCGTGGATTTTAAATCATTCCAGAAGGTTCCGGTGAGGTAGCTTAGCGAGACCAACACCTGCGCTTGGCTGCCGGCGGAGGCCAGCAATGTGCCGCCTGTCAGAATGGCCAACGCAAGTGCGCCAGCCAATAGCTTTTTTTTCATGGCGCCTCCTCGGAAATCATATAGCTCAGGGTAAGCAGACTGTCGGCAAAATGAACGTCCTCAATCTGCACATCCGCCATATCCTGTTGGGGCAATTCCACATTGGTAAAATTCCAGATGCCTGCCACGCCACAAGCCGCCACCCGCCGTGCCATGATCTCCGCCGCCCCTGCCGGAACGGTAAGCACGCATACGCTTACCTGGTTCGCTTTTAAATAGTCCTCTAGTGTGTCTGCATGGTATACCGGGGTGCCGCAGAGCTGGGTGTCCACCAGCTTTTGATCCACATCAAAGGCGGCCACCAGGCGAAATCCGTTGGATGTAAAAGGAAAGTTCTCCATCAGAGCACGGCCCAGATTTCCCACACCGAGAATGGCCACCGTATGGTCCCGGTTCATGCCCAGAATATCGGCCACTTCGCTCCGAAGCCGCTCCACATTATAGCCATAGCCCTGCTGCCCAAAGCCGCCGAAGCAGGACAGGTCCTGCCGGATCTGGGAGGCGGTGAGCCCCATGGATTTTGCCAGCGAGCTGGAGGAGATACGCACGGTCCCGGTCCGGAGCAGCTCGTCCAGGTGGCGGTAATACCGGGGCAGGCGGCGGATGACCGCAGAAGATATCTTGTCTTTTTTCATCACGCAACCGTTCCTCGTTTCAAAGTTCATCAGTTTATTTTACCTCATCTCAGCTTATTTGTCAAATTGATTCCAAAAGAAATCACAATACGAAATCACAATACGAAATCACAATACCGCCCCCATCCGCATAGGCTGTATTATATCGCTTTAAGGAGGAATCTTTCATGCCTCAAACCGGTTCCCTCATCGTCCGGACTTTTACCTCCCAAGCCCAACTGCCCGTGTCCGGTGCCACAGTCATCATTTCCGGCCGCGGGCAGGATGGTCGCCACAAGGTTTTTTCCATCCAGACCACCGACGAGAGCGGCGGTACCAAGCCCTTTGTGCTGGAAGCTCCCGACGAGGCTCTAAGCATGAGCCCAGGGCAGTCCACGCCCTTCTCCAACTATTCCCTGGTGGTGGAACATCCCGAATATTTCCTGGCCACCTTTGAGCAGCTCCAGGTATTCCCCGGAGTGGAGACGGTGCAAAACGTCCCTCTAGTTCCCCTGCCCCTTCCCCAATCCGCTGGAAGCAGCGACTCCGCCGAACCGGTGGTGGTCACCCCGCAGCCTCTGTGATGCGTCACAGCGCCAAGCAAGGAGGTTCCCATGCCTATTACTGTTACGCCCTATATTCCCCAGACCATCACCGTTCACACCGGTCCGGCTGACCAGTGGGCGGAAAACGTCACCGTTTCATTCTCCGATTATATCAAAAATGTAGCTTCCAGTGAGGTTTACCCTACCTGGCAGGAGGCAGCTCTCCGAGCAAATATCCTAGCTCAGGTGTCCTTTGCCCTCAATAGAGTGTATACCGAGTACTATCCCAGCCGGGGCTACGACTTCGACATCACTGGCTCCACCATGAACGACCAAAAATTCATCAAGGGCCGCAGCATTTTTGGTAATGTGGCCAAGCTGGTGGATGAGTTGTTCACCACCTACATACGCCGTAAGGGTTTTGTGGAACCCTTGTCCACCCGATTTTGCAATGGTACCACCGTCACCTGCGACGGGTTGTCCCAGTGGGGCAGCGAGGCCCTGGCCCGCCAAGGCAGGACCTACATCGAGATTCTTCGCCACTATTACGGCAACAACATCGAGCTGGTATCCAACGCCCCCATCCGGGACATCGCCTACTCCTACCCCGGCTATCCCCAGCAAAACGGTTCCTCCGGCAACTACATCACAGTGCTCCAGGTTATGCTCAACCGTATCTCCCGCAACTACCCGGCCATTCCCCGCATCAGCCCGGTGGACGGCATATTCGGTGCCCAGACCGAGGAGTCGGTGAAGCAGTTCCAGCGCATATTTAATCTCACCCCGGATGGAATCGTGGGCCAGGCCACTTGGTATAAGCTGGTGTTCCTCTACGTGGGGGTCACCAACCTGTCGGAGCTGGTGAGCGAGGGCCAGCCCTACACCCAGATTCAGGGTCCCGCCACCGGCGTCACTCTCCAGGAGGGCAGCACCGGAATCTCCGTCTCCGCCTTGCAATACTTTATCTCCATCATCGGCCAGTTCAACACCAGCGTGCCCGTGCTGGCCATCGACGGTATCTTCGGCCCCAAAACCACCGCCGCAGTCAACGCGGTCCAGAGCCGGTTCGGCATGCCCGTCACCGGTATCGTGAACCAAGCCACTTGGCAGCGCATCTATGACGAATATCTGGGCATCGCCCGCACCGCCCTAGCCGGGGCCGACCTGCCCACCGGGACCCAGCAGATCCGGCAGTCAGTACAGGCGGGTCAGTTCCCGGGCTACAACCTGACCTATGGAAGCTCGGACACCTGAAAGGAAGGAAAATATTATGAATGAAACCAGCACGCCTGAACTGAACGAGGCTCAGCACAGCGGCCAGCCCGTCCGCTCCCTCCAGTACATGCTGGACCAGCTCGCCATCCACAACGATAGCCTGATCCGACTTGCGGTAGACGGCATGTTCGGCGAACGCACCCTGGAGGCCGTCATGGTATTTCAGAGAGAGTACCGCCTTCCCGTCAACGGTGTGGTAGACCTGAACACCTGGAACGCCATCCGGGAGGCCTATTTCAAGACCGAACTGCTCTATGGCTGCCCTCCTCCGCTGAATGTACTGCCCAGCGGCTCCTATACCGCCGCCGAGGGCGTGGAAAGCGAACCCATGCTCATCGTCCAGGCTATGTTCGTCTCTCTAACCAAGGTGATGACCAATTTCACCCCCTGTCAGATGAATAGCTGCAACGACGGCGACACCCCCAAAAATCTCCGGGAAATCCAGCGCCTGTCCGGACTTCCCATCACCGGCGTACTGGACCGGGCTACCTGGTCTTATCTGGTCCAGCTCTACCAAGCCTTGGTCACCCGGGGCTAACTGTTTGAATCCCCCCTTGCCATTTCTTCGGCGATTGGATATAATAAAGAAAATAGTAAGCGGATACAAAGGAGGGCGCGTCCATGGCCGGATTCATCCACGACAAGCTGGACACCAAGCTGCTGGTGCTCTACATTATGGACCGGGTGGCCGCTCCCATCGACTTTGCCACTCTCACCGACCTATCGATATGCGACCCAGGCGTGGACTATTTCCAGTTCGCCGAGGCGGTGTCCGAGCTGACGGACAGTAGACATTTGGATCAACAGGGTGAGATCTACGCCATCACCGATAAGGGCCGACGAGCCTGCGCCGCCGGGGAAACCAGCCTCTCCCCCGTCATCCGCCAGCGGTGTGACAGGCGGCTGTCCCCTCTCAATCAGGCGTTGAAGCGCAAAGCTCAGGTGCGCGCCCAGGTGGCAGAGCAGCCTCAGGGCTTCGATGTGTGTCTGTCCATGGACGACGACAAAGGCAGCCTGCTCTCCCTCACCCTGCTTGCCCCCACCCGGGAGGACGCCCAGCGGATTGCCGATGGCTTCCTGGCCCACCCGGACCGGGTCTATAACGGGTTGCTGGGGGTACTGCTCACCAACGATGACAGGAGTGACTGATCTTGACCTTCATGGGATTTCCCCTCTCCAATTTGTTCCTCTACTTCATTCTCTATTCCTTCCTTGGCTGGGTGATGGAGACTTGCTACTGCTCCATTCTGGAGCGCAGGCTGGTGCCTCGGGGCTTCCTGTACGGCCCCATCTGCCCCATCTACGGCGGCGGGGTGACGTTGATGATCCTGTTTTTTACTCCGCTGAAGAAAAATCTGGTGATCTTTTACATTGTAGCTGTCGCGGTCATGACCTCTTGGGAGTATCTGGTCGGCTGGGCGCTGGAGGTCACCACCCACGTGAAATACTGGGACTACTCCCAGTACCGTTTCAATCTGAAAGGCCGGGTGTGCCTGTGGGTGGCCCTAACCTGGGGCGTCCTGTCTTACATCGTCATTTTCTTTATCCATCCGCCCATCCAGGCCCTGATCGAGGATCTGCCCATATGGCTTGAATTCATGCTGTGCGGCGCGTTTCTGTCACTGCTGGCAGTGGATGCCACCCTCACCGTCCGCAATCTTGTCTTGGTCGCTATGCACGTGGAAAGCGTCACCCAACTGGGGCAGGAACTTCAGCTACAGTTGGCTCTGGGCAAGGCCGAACTGGGCAACAAGCTGGAGGACAGCGCCGCCGCCCTGCGGGAGCGATACAGCGAGCAGGTGGCCCAGTTGGAGAAATACAGCCGCCATTTTCGCAATGCCTACAGTACCATGAGGGCCAGCCGAAAATACTCGATCAGTCAGGAAGACATTCTTGCCGCCGCCACGCTGGCCAAAGAGGAACTGCTCCGGCGCAAGAACGCGTTAAAATCCCTCCGCAGCAAGCGTTAAATCAACTGCAACAAAAAGAACGAGCCCGCCGGAATCTTTCGGTGGGCTCGTTCTTTTTTGTTTAGGATTAGCGCTGGCCCTTGTCGTAGGGAATGCCCTCCGCCTTGGGGGCGCGGGACTTTTGGGAGGTGAAGGCCAGCACCACTAGGGTGATGATGTAGGGCAGCATACGGTAGACATGGGGGCTGATGCCGATCTGCGCCAGCATGAAGATACCGTCGCCGTTGATGTCGATGCTGGTATAGGAGGCGGCAATGCACTTGAACAGGCCGAACAGCAGAGCCGAGCCGGCGATGTTCAGCGGCTTCCAGTTGCCGAAGATCATGACGGCCAGGGCCAGGAATCCAAAGCCCGCCACGTCACCGTTGGCAGAACAGTTGGCGGTAGTCAGAGCGTATACAAAGCCGCCCATGCCCGCTAAAGCGCCGGAGATGGTGGTGCCCGCATACCTCATCTTGTACACGTTGATGCCTAAGGAATCCGAGGCCTGTGGATTTTCACCACAGGAACGCAGCCGCAGCCCGAACTTGGTTTTGTGCAGCAGAATGGACAGTACCACAAACACGATGATGCACACATAGGTGGCCGGATAGACTTGGTTAATGAAGGTCTCCCCCAGGAATCCCATATCCTCGGTCCGCCCAAAGCCTAAATTGGTCTTACGAAGCATGAACCATGACGGAGCGTCTCCCCCGGCCATATACAGCGTGTTCTGATTGGCAATGATGCGGATGAAGAACAGCACCAGCGCCGGGGCCATCAGGTTCAACGCCGTACCTCCGATGGTTTGGTCCGCCCTCAGGTTCACCGAGGCAAAGGACAGCAGCAGTGAGAATACCGCCCCCGCCGCCGCAGCCACCACCATGGCAACCAAAGCAAATCCCTGGAGCGCCATCCAGTTTCCCGCCGCCTTGGCTCCGTCAAAAGCGCCGGTATTCTGCACAATGTTCACAAACAGCACGCCGATGAAAGCGCCAAAGATCATAATGCCTTCCAGGGCCAGGTTGATGATGCCGCTGCGCTCGGCGAACACTCCGGCCAAGGCCACAACCATCAGCGGGACTGCATAGATCAAAGTCTGGCGAATCAGAAATGTCATGCCTCCTCGCCTCCCTTCCCAGCCTGATCATCCGTGGCTTGGCCGCTGTCTTCCGTCATGGCGGCGGGCACGGGGGGTTTGCTGACTGTAGCCACATGCTTTTTCCGATTGCTGAGCAACATTTTAATCACCAAAGAGAATGCACTCAGGTAGACGATGGCGGCAATAATCACATTGGTGATATACTCGTTGTAAGCGGTCAGGTTGGTGAGCTGCTGTCCCGCAATGTTCAGCATGGACATAAAGCAACCGGTAAAGATGATGGCAATGGGATTGCTGGCCGCCAGCAGAGCCACCGGAATGCCGTTAAAGCCCGCATCGGGCAGGGACTGGTAGGTGGACCAGAAGAATTCCGTGTTGCCGGACAGGTAATACAGGGATGCCGCCGCCCCCGCAAGGCCCCCGGCGATAGCCATGGACAGCACGATGTTGCGCTTATCGTTGATGCCCGCGTACCGGGCTGCGTGGCGGTTACTGCCGCAAGACACCAGTTCATAGCCCATTGTGGTTTTGTTGATGAAAATGTACACTGCGACGGCGATCACAATAGCGATGATGATGCCCCAGTTTACCTGGGACCCGGGGAAAATGGTGTCCAGGCCCCACTTGGCTGTCTCCACTCCGTTATGGGTGGTCTTATAAATGTAGCCGGTCTTGCCATTTTCTTCCATATTTTGCCAAACGCTGTCGGAGAAAATCCACGTCACCAAATTAGCGGCGATCCAGTTGGTCATGATACAGGCCAGCACCTCATTGATGTTCAGCAAAGCCTTCACCATGCCCGGAATGGCCCCCCACACCGCCCCTGCCAGAATGCCGGTCAGGAACGCCAGCAGCCACACCACGGGAGAGGGCACAGACGAGGTAGGGATACTCAGTGCCACGATCAGCGTGCCGGCCGTGCCCATGAGATACTGCCCCGGTGCACCGATGTTGAACAATCCCGTTTTGAATGCCACCGCCACCGAAAGCCCGGTCAGGATCAGCGGCGTGGCCCGGAAGAGCATATTGCCCATATTGGCAGGGTTAAAGCCAAAGGTCAGATTACCTGCGGCGTCCCGCCCCGTGCTGAGGATGCCGCCCAGCACCAGCCTGATGCCGTCCCAGACGGAGCTGGCCCCCAGAGAGGGGTTCGCCAACCCCACAGTGAGCACAATTACACCACCCACCAAAAGGCCGATGAGGATAGACAGCAGCGAGGCCACCACCGTTTTTGCCCCATCCTTTTCCATCAAAATTGACCACTTCTCCTTCATGCGTCCTCGTCCTCCTCTCCGGTGTAAATTTGGACGAGATTCGGATATTTCACACTCACGCGCCCTTCTCCTCCTTCCCGTTCATTTCCATGCGCTTGGCCCCGGCCATATACAGGCCCAGCTCTTGAACATCCGTCTGCTTCGGGTCGAACTCGCCCACGATTTCGCCCTCATACATCACCAGGATACGGTCGGACAGGTTCATCACCTCATCCAGCTCCAGACTCACCAGCAGCACCGCACGGCCCTTGTCCCGCTCCGCCACCAGTTGGCTGTGAATATACTCAATTGCGCCCACATCCAGGCCGCGGGTGGGCTGTACGGCCACCACCAGCGGTTTCTCCCGGTCCAGCTCTCGGGCGATAATAGCCTTTTGCTGGTTGCCGCCGGACATAGACCGGGCAATCGTCACCGGTCCCTGGCCGGAACGCACATCATACTGCTGAATGAGTTGCTGGGCATACTCACGCACTGCGCCTTGATTAATAAAGCCGTTGGTTTGGAACTGTTTTTCCTTGTAGCGTTGGAGTATCAGGTTCTGTTCCAAGGTAAAATCCAACACCAGGCCGTGCTTGTGCCGGTCTTCGGGGATGTGGCTCATGTTTCCGCCCCGGTGGCGGATGGAAGCATGGGAGATGTCCTCCCCGCACAGGGTAACAGTGCCGCCGGAGCTCTTCTCCAGCCCCGTCAGGCCATAGATCAGCTCGGACTGGCCATTGCCGTCGATGCCCGCAATACACAGGATTTCCCCCGCCCGTACATCAAAGCTGACGCGATTGACCGCATTGCGCTTGTGGGCCTTGGAGGGCACACAGAAGTCCCTGAGCGACAGCACCGCTTCGCCGGGTCTGGCGGGCCCCTTCTGCACCTCCAATTGGACGGAGCGGCCCACCATCATATCGGACAGGGACTGCTTATCCGTGTCCTTGGTGTCCACAGTGCCGATGTACTTGCCCTTGCGCAGCACGGTGACCCGGTCGGACACCGCCATAATCTCGTTGAGCTTGTGGGAGATGAACAGGATGGATTTGCCCTCCTTAGCAAACTCCTTCATGGTGGCCATCAACTCGTCGATCTCCTGGGGCGTGAGAACAGCAGTTGGTTCGTCAAAGATGAGGATTTCATTGTCACGGTAGAGCATCTTTAAAATCTCCACCCGCTGCTGCATCCCCACCGTGATGTCCTCCACCTTGGCGTCCAGATTCACCTTCAAGCCGTAACGCTCCGACAGCGCCTCCACCTTGGCCCGGGCCTCCTTCTTTTGCAAGAAGCCCATTTTGGTGGTTTCCGCGCCCAGGATGATGTTGTCCAGCACCGTGAACACCTCAATCAGCTTGAAGTGCTGGTGGACCATACCGATCCCCAGGGCTGTAGCGTCGTTGGGGTCGTTGATTTTCACTTCCTGGCCGTTTTTCTTAATGACGCCCGCCTCGGGCTGATACAGGCCGAACAGTACGCTCATCAGCGTGGATTTTCCGGCGCCGTTTTCCCCTAGCAGGGCGTGGATTTCCCCCCTCCGGAGCTGAAGCGTAATGTCGTCGTTGGCGATGATGCCTGGGAACTCTTTGGTAATGTGGAGCATCTCAATGACATTTTCTGTTGCCATAGCTCTCCTCCCGCCTCCTTTTCCTCGCGTAAAAGTTCAATGCCGAACGTAAATCTATTATAAAGCACCAGGCGGGAAAACACAAGAAATTTATCAAATTTGCACAGAAAAAAGAGGAGGGCGCATATGCGCCCTCCTCTTGGGGAAACAAGGATTACTCGGTGGTCAGGGTCAGGTTGGAATAGCTCTGCTCCAGATTGGCGTAGTCGGCATCCACGGACACGGAGCCGTCCTTGATACCGGCCAGCAGCTTCTCGTAATCCGCAACAGCGAACTGCTTCATGGACCAAGTGGCGGTGGGCAGGCCCACAGCGTCATCCTTGGCGCCCAGAGAGGTGCCAGTACCGCCCACGTCGGCCCACTTGTCGGAGAAGTGCTTGTCCAGAGCGAAGTTAACGGACTGCTCCAGACCCTTCATAGCGGAGGTAACCACGGTATCGGACTGGGAGGACTGGTCAACGTCCACGCCCACAACATAGCCGTCATTGGCGGCAGCGGCGGCGGAAATGGAACTGAACATGGAGCCACCGCAGGCGAATACGATCTCAGTGCCGGTGGTGTACCAGCCCTGCATCATGTTCTGCAGGTCGGGAGAGGCGGAGAAATTGGAGCCGTACTCCCAGCTATAGCGCATCTCAACGTTTACGCCCATCTCAGCGGCAGCCGCGTTGGCGCCCTGGACGTAGCCATAGCCGTAACGGCAGCAGGCGGGGTTGTCGCCGCCACCACCGCCGGAGAAGCCCAGCTTGGTGAAGCCTTCCTTGACCACGGCGTAACCGGCCAGATAGCCGCACTGCTCTTCCTGGAACGCGATGCCGGCCACGTTGGCCAAGACCTCGCCAGGATCGTCCTGGCTGTCCCGCTCAGTCAGGGGGAAGCCATCGATGAATACAAAGTTGACCTCGGGGTGCTCCGCAGCGGCCTTGCGCATAGCGCCAGCCTGGAGGAAGCCGGGGGCCACGATAACCTTGGCGCCGGCGTTGATGGCGGCGATATAGGCGTCATAGCGGTCGTCGTCGGTGGCCTCGTTGCCGTTGGCGGGACGGTAGTACTTGTAGGTCTTGTTGTTGGCGGCAGCGTACAGCTTCACGCCGTTCCAAGTGCCCTCGTTAAAGGACTTGTCCTTCAGGTCGCCCACGTCGGTAATCATGGCAATTTCGTAAGTACCATCGGCGGAAGTGGGATCGTCGGCGATGGCGTTGGGGTCGGTTACGTCCACGGGGGCGGTGTTTTCCTCGCCAGTTTCGCTGGGTGCAGCACTCTCCTCAGTGCCCTGGGAGGGAGCCTGACTGCTATCCCCGCCGGGATTGTTGCTGCTGCAAGCGAACAGGCCGACCATCATAGCCAGAGCCAGCAGCATCGCAAAGAGCTTTTTCATCGCATACATTCCTTTCTTTTCTTCATTTCATCTTTTCCGGACGGCTTATGCCGCCCTCACTCCTCGTCCTCAGAAAGGCGGGAACTCAATATCTGCACTCCTGCCCCTCGGACATGCCCATTATATCGCCTTTAGCGACAAAACACAAGGATTATTTGCATTGTACACGAAGAATTTACAAAATGCCAACAAAATGCACGGCTCAATAGCCCTGGGCCTCCTGCCCTTTTACCAATTTGACGATACGGCTGGTGCCCAGCCGGTCCGCCCCCAGCGCCTGAAAATCCGCCGCGTCCTGGAGGCTGGAAATGCCTCCCGCCGCCTTGATCTTCACATGGGACGCCACGTTGGCCTTGAACAGCGCCACATCCTCCCGTGTGGCCCCGCCGGTGGAAAAGCCGGTGGACGTCTTAATATAATCCGCCCCGCTGTCCGATACGATTTGGCACAGCTTTACCTTTTCCTCATGGGTGAGCAGACAGGTCTCGATGATAACCTTCAGCACCAGCCCGCCGCAAGCGGTTTTGACGGCCTTGATTTCGGCCAGCAGGTCGTCCCACCGGCCGTCCTTGGCCCAGCCGATATTGATGACCATGTCGATTTCCTTGGCCCCGTTTGCGATGGCATCCTTGGCCTCAAATACCTTAACAGCGGTGGTGGAGTAGCCGTTGGGGAAGCCAATGACGGTGCATACCGGGAGCTTGTCCCCCAGATAGTCCGCCGCCTGCTTTACATAGCTGGCCGGGATGCATACGCTGGCGCAGCCGTAGGCAGCTCCGTCATCGCAAATTTGACGGATTTCCTCCCAAGTGGCCGTCTGGGTGAGCAGGGTGTGGTCCACCGCGGCTAAAATGGCTCTGTTGTCCACTGGAATCACCTCATTATATTATAGTATGGTTTCATTTTACTATGGACGGGAAGAAAAAGCAAGGTTCTTCCCTGTTTCGGCAAAAATTTGGTTGACGCAACCCGCGGTTGTCAAATTGTATCTCACTTTTGGTTGCCATACCCACTGATTTTTGCTAAGATAAAGCTGTACAAAGGCCGCGTACAGTCTTTCTTTGGAGGTATCACAGATTGGATTTTCGAGAGCGTTTATTTGACCTGCGCCGTCAGGCTGGGTTGTCTCAGGAGGAGCTAGCCAACCTGGTGAGCGTCACCCGCCAAGCAGTGCAGAAATGGGAGGCGGGCACATCCCGCCCGGACATGGACAACCTGGTCTCACTGGCAGAGTATTTCAAGGTTTCTCTGGATTTTCTGGTGATGGGTAAAGAACCCACTCCCCCGCCCACGCCTACCATTGTCAATAACTATTACAATGGCCGCCCCGAGCGTTGGCATTACGAATATAAGAGCAAACGTACCCTGTTCGGCCTGCCTCTGGTCCACGTCAACGTCGGACACGGCGATCATTGGGCCCGTGGAATCATCGCAGTGGGCGACATTGCCACAGGCGTGGTAGCACTGGGCGGCGTGGCGGCAGGCCTGTTCACCTTGGGCGGGGTCAGCCTGGGGTTGCTGCTGGCCCTGGGGGCGCTATCCATCGGCACGGTGTCCATCGGCGGCGTCGCCATAGGACTGATCGTTCTGGGCGGCGTCGCGATGGGGTGGCTGTCCATCGGTGGCGTAGGAGTGGGTGTTTACGCTGCGGGCGGAATTGTGGGAGCCTCCAAGGTGGCCGTAGGCAGCATTGCCACCGGAGCGCTTGCCATCGGCACAGAAGCCGACGGCGCTCAGACCATCCTTCTCCCCTTGGCGGGGCTGAGGGGAGAAGACCTGACCGCCGCACAGGCCGCTATCGACGCGGCTTGTGCGGGCGCGCCGGGGTTCGTCCCCTGGCTGCTGAAGCTCTTCCTCCTTTAAAAATAAAAAACGTGCGGGTCCTCAGTTTGAGGGCCCGCACATTTTACAGCTCTTTTTCCACCAGGATATATTCTTCATTGCGAAAACGCTCACAAAATCCGGCGCTGAGGAACAACTCTACCGAGGGATTGTCCAAGGCAATGTTGTCTGCCAGCCGCTTCACGCCGTTAGCTTTTGCGGCCGCGCAAAGCAGCTTCAAGCCTGCCCTTCCGAATCCACGGCCCCGGTATTGGGCAGACACCAGCACGTCGCAGACGTACGCACCGAACTCACTGTCAAAATGATACGCTGCCTCTCCGACAAAGGCGCGCTCCGCTTCATGGTACAGGTATCGGTAAAACCGCTTTCCCGTACCGTCCGCCACCCATCTGGAATACCAGTCCGCCCACCGTTCCGCCGGAAAGTCGATGGTCCCGCCGTATGCATGATTGTATGCCATAGTCTCAGTATCGGCCAATAGGCGCCGTCGAAAGTCCAGCTCCTCCAAGTCAGGCCGGTATAGCAAAATTCTATCCACGAGAGTCTTTCCTCCTTATCGGTCCAGCAACTTTGCCACAGCAGTACGGTGTACCTTCATTGCGCTCTTTGGGCAAAACTCCTGACAGCAGAAGCAACGGATACACTTTTTTCGGTTGATGCTGGGCTTGCCACCCTTCATGGTAATGGCGTCGGCAGGGCAAACGTTCCAGCACACGCCGCATCCCACACACTCAGCGGGCACGACCTGGGGCCGCTGGCTCAGCACCCACTGCATCAGCCTCCCCTTGATCTTTTTCAGGACGCTGCTCCCATCTCCCTGGAACAGGTGGCTGTTCCCAGTGACGATACGCTGGAAGTCCGGGATGGCAAATGCTGCGGGGTCGCCCTCAACTGTCAGCTCTTCCGCTGAGGCGGGGATCAGCCCCCGCTCCAGCGCCGCCTCCAGGGTAGGCACCTCTTCCCGCTTCAGTCCGATGAGCCCGGCGCACACCAAATCCACCTTGTGGGTACTCTCCCCCGCCAGAAGCGCGCCCATGTGCCGGGGTGTGCCGCCGGTGGGGCCGTTGCCCTCCATGCAGTCCACCGCGTCCACAATGGTGAGCCGGGGTTTGAAATACTCGTTCAGGTCCACAATCATCCGGGCAAAGTCTCTGGGGTCCAGATACCGGAAATGGTACTCCGGCTTCTTAGTGCCCGGGATCGTCCCAAACAAATTTTTCGCTCCACAGGTCATGGCCATCATGCCATGGGTCTTCAGCTTGCACAGGTCGATCATGACGTCCGCCTCGTCCAGGTATGCGGTATACTGGAATTGCCGGCACACCTTTCCCTCCGGGAACTTGGCCTCCCGCTCCTCAAAATTCTGGTTCAACCGCCCGCCGTACTGCTCCACCGCCTTCATTCCGGCGGCGACATAAATCTTGCCCACACGAGCGGCGTTAAACAGTCCGCCGGGGCTGTCCCCCACCACCACGTCCGCCCCCCGCTCCACCAGCAGCTCTACTAGAGCGCACAGCAGGCTGGGATGAGTGGTAACTGCGTCCTCCGGCTTGGCGGAGGCCACTAGGTTCACTTTGACGGCAATTTTCATTCCCGGATTCACCCAGTCCAACCCTCCCAGAGGAGCCAGCGCCTGTTTCAGGGCCGTCCGTGCCGTCTCATGTGCGTAATCCGCACAGGGTACAATCACCACATCTGGTTTCATCATATTCCCACCTGTCTAACAAAAAGGCTGCCGCAGGCGCGGCAGCCTTTTGGGAATCGAGATCGGAGCTTACTCCTCCTCAGGGGGCTCATCCTCGTCCACGTCGTCCCCCACAGGGGAGGACTCCAACAGCGCACGAATGGACAGGGACACCTTCTTGTTCTCCTCATCAATGTTGGTGATCTTGGCGTCCACAGTCTCTCCCTCGCTGACCACGTCACCGGGCTTTTCCACCCGGTGATCGGCCATCTGGGAGATATGGATCAGGCCGTCCACGCCGGGGACGATCTCGGCAAAGGCACCAAACGTCATCAGCTTGACAATTCGGACAGGGGCTACATCACCCACAGAATACCTGCTGGTGAACACAGTCCAAGGCTCCTGGCTGTGATCCTTCACGCCCAGGGAGATTTTCTTCTTCTCCGGGTCGAAGGAGATGACATACACTTCCAGGGGATCGCCCACAGAGACCACCTCGGCGGGGGTCTTGATGCGGGACCAAGACAGCTCGGAGATGTGAACCATGCCGTCCACGCCGCCGATATCCACGAAAGCGCCGTAAGAGGTCAGGCTCTTGACGGTACCGCTGTAACGCTTGCCCACCTCAATATTGTCCCAGATGGCGGCAGCAGCGGCGGCACGGGCCTCGGCGGCCACGGCGCGGATGGAGCCCACCACGCGGCGGCGGGCGCGGTTCACCTCGGTGATGCGCAGCTGCACCCGGGTCTTGACCATCTCAGACAGGTCGGCCCCACGGGGCTTACCGGACTGGGAGGCGGGGATAAACACACGGATGCCCTTGACGCTGGCCACCAAGCCGCCCTTGTTCTCCTCGGTGATAATGCCCTCCAACACGTCCTTGTTCTCCACAGCGTTCTCCACGGTCTCCCAGTTCTTGTCCGCGTCGAGACGCTTCTTAGACAGCTTGACCACACAGTCGCGGTCGCTAACCAGCATGACGATAGCCTCGATCTCCTCGCCCACCTTGGCGATCTCCTCTGCCTTCACGTCCGGGTCGTCGCTCAGCTCGGACAGGGGGATGGTGCCGGGATACTTAACGCCCAACTCAACCTGGATCTCGGTGGGCGTGATTGCCGCGACCGTGCCAGTGACCCTATCCCCCGTATTCAAAATTTTGAACGACTCCTCCAGCATCTCCGCGAAGGACTGTTCAATCTCCATGACTTCATCGCTCATTTTGTTGCTGACCTCCTTTATTATCCACTCCGGCGTAGATGCGCCGGCAGTGATTCCAAGCGTGCCAACCTGAAGGAACTGTTCCCGGTCAAGTTCGTCTCCTCGCTCCGCCTGCACCACCAGGGGGCAACGGCTGGAACACAATTGGGTGAGCTTCCTGGTGTTGGAGCTCTTCTGATCGCCAATGACGATCATGGCGTCACATTGACCGGCCAGTTCCAGCGCTTCTGATTGGCGCCTGGACGTAGCATTACATATTGTATCAAAAAATTCCGCGTTTGTACACACTTTTTTTGTGTTTTCCACGATTTTTTCCCAATTTGACAATATGGCCGTGGTTTGAGACACAAATGTCAGGGGCAAAGCAGAAAAATCAAACGATTTTTGAAATAATTGTTCCAGTTCTTCCCAACCGGAAACCACAATCCCATGCACGGTACAGCCTAAGATGCCCAAAATCTCCGGGTGGTCCGCCTCCCCCACGATGACGGGGACCCGGCATTGAGCTTCCGCGCCCCGGACAATATCGTGGATGCGGGTGACATTGGGACAGGTGGCGTCCAGCACCCTGCACCCGCGGGCCGCCAGCGCTCCATACACCCCGTCCGGCTCTCCGTGGGCGCGGATCAGGACGGTGGAACCCTCGGGCGCCTCCTCTGGGGCGGAGATGGTGACGGCCCCCATGTTCTCCAGCCGCCGGATCACGTGGTCGTTGTGGGTAATGTGGCCCAGCAGATAGACCGGGCCCTGTGCAGCGGCTTTTTCCGCCATATCCACCGCCCGGCGCACGCCGTAACAGAACCCCGCCGTCTTTGCCAGCCGGACGATCATGCCGCTTGCTCCCCCAGAGCGTTGACGCGGGCCAGCAGGTCGTCGGCAATGCGCTGATAGTCGTCTGCGGAGGGCTTGCGGCCCTCAAATTCCGGGTGATATGGGCAGCCGAATATCACCGTGGTCTTGCGGAAAATCCGCTTTTGGGGTGAAATGTAGACTGGGACCAGAGGCGTGCCGGTACGGGTGGCAAACATGGCCGCTCCGGTGTGGGCCCCGGAGCTCTCCCCGTCCTTCACCCGTGTGCCCTCAGGGAACATCAGCAGCCTTTCCCCGTTTTTCAGTACCCGCAAGCATTCCTTCACTGCGGCCATGTCGGACTTGCCCCGGTTGATGCCGATGATCCCCGCCTTTTTCAGGAGGAAGCCCACCACCGGCCACTTCATAATCTCCGCCTTGGCCATCACATGGGTCTGACGCTTTCCGCCCATACAGCACACCACATACAGCGGGTCGCCCAGAGTAGAGTGATTCCCGCAAATCAGCGCCGCACCCTCCGGAATGTTTTCCACCCCCACCGCGTTCCAGGGGTGGAAAATCCTCATAAAAATCCAGATCACGGGGTAGAGTACGGAATAAACCTTGTTCCTCATTCCTGCCCCTCCTTACCGCCGATCCGCTCCCGGATCAACCCCAGGAGCAGCCGAAAGCTCCCCTCCAGGTCCAGTCCAGTGGTATCCGCCAACACCGCGTCCGGCCCTTGACGCAGGGGCGCGGTCTCCCGCTCCATATCCCGGCGGTCCCGTTCAATCACCTCCCGGAGCACCTGATCGAAATCGGCCTGCTGGCCGCGCTCCAAAAGCTCCTTGTAACGACGCTTCGCCCGGGCCTCCGGCGAGGCGGTGAGAAACAGCTTCACATCCGCCTGGGGCAGCACCACGGTGCCGATGTCCCGCCCATCCATGATGACGTCGTGCTCCCGGGCGGTTTTGCGCTGCATTTCCAGCAAAAAGTCCCGCACCGCCGGAATGGCGGCCACCTTGGAGGCGCAGACGGATATCTCGTTTTCCCGGATGGCCTGAGTTACGTCCTCCCCGTCCAGGAACATATGCTGGAGACCATCTTTACCGTAGCCCATGGTGATGGTCAGCCCCGGAAGCATCGCCTCCACGTTGGCCGCGTCCGACGGGTCAATCCCCCGGCGGCGGGCAGCCAGCCCCACTGTACGGTAAATGGCCCCAGTGTCCACATAGAAGAACCCAAGCTCCTGAGCCAGCCGCTTGGCAAGGGTGGATTTTCCAGCCCCGGAGGGGCCGTCAATGGCAATGCTTTGGTGATTCATGGCGATACACCCTTCCTTATATCATACAATTTACCCGCTCCGCCGCAGCAACCCCGGCGGCATAGCCGGTAGACCAGGCAATCTGGAGGTTGAAGCCGCCGGTATAGGCGTCCACATCCAGCAGCTCCCCGGCAAAAAACAGGCCCTTTGCCTTCTTGGACTCCATGGTCCTGGGGTCAACTTCACCCACAGCCACGCCGCCAGAGGTAACCACCGCCTCCTCCACCGGACGGGGACCAGCCAGTGGGATCGTAAAATTCTTCAAAGCATCCAAGAGCCGGCGCCGCTGCTCCCTCCGGATATCGTGGACCTTAGTCTCTCCGGTCACACCGGTGCGTTCCACCAGCACCGGAATCATGCTTCGGGGAACAAGTCCCCCCAAGGCGTTGGCATAATCCTGGTTGGCCCGCTCCTCGAAATCCCGAAGAAGGCGGGCGTCAAGCCTTTGCTCGTCCAAGGCAGGTTTCATATCAATATGGGCGGTATAGCGGTGCCTGGAAAAATCCATGTGAGCGGAAGCGGACAGCACCAGCGGCCCGGACAGCCCAAAATGGGTAAACAGCAACTCCCCCTGCTCCCGGTATACGGTTTTCCCCTTTTCGTCCTTCACCCGTAAATCCACGTTTCGCAGCGATAGACCCTGGAGCTTGGCACAGCAGGAGGCGTCCGACTCCAGCGGCACCAACGAGCCGCGGATCGGCTTGATTGTATGGCCCACAGACCGGGCAAGGCCATAGCCGTCTCCCGTAGAACCTGTGCGAGGGTAGGAAGCTCCTCCGGTGGCAAGGACAAATGCCTTACAGTCTTTTAACCACCCACCGCTCTTCAGTTCTACGGCGGTGAGCTGCCCTTCCTGAGCATTGAGGCCGATGACCCGGTCCTGCCGAATCTCCACCCCCTGGCGGCGCAGCTCAAAAAACAGCGCGTCCACAATATCGGCGGCCTTATCGGAACAGGGAAACACCCGGTTCCCCCGCTCCGTTTTCAGCCTCACTCCCAAGTCCTCAAAAAACGCCATGGTATCCGCCGGGCTGAACTGATAAAAAGCGCTATAAAGGAATTTTCCATTACGAGGAACAGACGCCAACAACTCCTGCCGGTCACAATTGTTGGTGACGTTGCAACGCCCCTTGCCCGTAATGTACAATTTGCGCCCCATCTTTTCATTGGGCTCTAGCAACAGTACAGCCGCTCCGGTCCGGGCTGCAGTGATGGCGGCCATCATGCCTGCCGCTCCGCCTCCGGCCACCACAACCCTACTTGTTCCCATACTCTACCTTTTCATACACCTGATACTCGTCCCAGATGCGCTCCAGCCGTTCAAAGGTGGCGGTGACCTCGGCGGACTTCTTCCGCCCCACCGCCACGATCAGCGCGTTGATGATGGACAGGGGCGCCACCAGGGAGTCGGCAAAGGAGACCATGTCGCTCTTGGCGAGCAGGCGGTAGCTGGCGGTGTCGTACAGCGGGGACATCTCGCTGTCGGTGATGGCGATTACCGTAGCGCCCTGATCTCTGGCAAACTCCATGGCCCTCACGGAACGAGTGGAGTACCGGGGGAAGCTAATACCGATGACCACGTCGCCTTCTCCCACCCGGAGCATCTGTTCAAACATATCGCTGGCCAAGCTGGCCTGTACTTGGCAGACATTGTCGAAAATTAGTTTAAAATAAAACGTAAGAAAATCAGCCAGCGCCGACGACGACCGCGCACCCAGGATATAGACGCGCCTGGCGCCTACGATGGCGTTCACCGCGCCGTCAAAGTCATCCCGTTTCAGCTCGTTCAAGGTCATGCGCAGCTTTTCAATATCCGACTGTACCACCTTGTCCAGCACATCCTGAGAACCCAGCCGGTCGTAGGAAACCTCAATGCGCTGCACCGTGGTGAGCTTTCCCCGGATCATCTCCTGCATGGCCTTTTGCATGGCCGGGTAACCGTCATAGCCCAACTCGGCGGCGAAGCGTACCACAGTGGACTCGCTGATCTTCACCGCCTGACCCAGCTTGGCCGCCGTCATAAAGGCGGCTTTGTCATAGTTGTCCAAGATATAGCGTCCAATCAGCTTCTGCCCCTTGGAAAATGTATCCATTCTGCTCTGAATCACAGTCAAAATATCACGACTCATGGCAATTCAACCCTACTCTCTTTCTGTCCTCCAAAAGCGCGTCCGAACGCGTCCAGCAGACAATATCATACCGTTTTGCCGGGGGAATTGCAAGAGGTTTTGAAAGATTTTCCGCTCAGTCCTGCAAATTCAGCAGCTCCGCCGCCGTCAGAGGCCGCCACTGGCCCGGCCTCAGCCCGCCCAGCCGAACTTCTCCCTCTCGAACCCGCAGGAGGCGCTTCACCTCCAGCCCTGCGGCGGCGCACATGCGGCGCACCTGTCGGTTCTTGCCCTGGTGAATCACCACAGTGAGGGTGTTCTCCTCCGTTCGCTCCACCCGGTCGGCGGTAAGTTCCTCCCCGTTTGACCACACAGGTCCCTCCAGAACGGGCAAAGCCCGCTCTATGTCGCCGCTGACCCACACCCGGTACTCCTTTTCCACCTCGTGGGCGGGGTGGGTCAGCCGGTGGGTGAGCCCGCCGTCGTCGGTGAGCAGCAGAAGCCCCTCCGAATCCATATCCAACCGTCCCACCGGCCATACCCGGACGGGGCAGTCCACCACCAGTTGCGCCACCGTTTTGCGTCCTTTCTCATCGGACAGAGTGGTAACATATCCCCGTGGCTTATTCAGCATGATGTAAGTATGCCCCTCGGGAGCGGACAGCGGCGCGCCGTCCACCTCCACCCGGTCCCGGCCTGGATCGGCTTTGTCCCCCAGCCGGGCCGTCCGGCCGTTGACGGTCACCCGTCCGGCCAGAATGTACTCCTCCGCCCGGCGGCGGGAGCACACCCCCGCCGCCGACAGCAGCTTTTGCAGCCGTTCCTCCACTGCCGCCTCTCCCTTCTCAAAAGGTCATGCCCCTTCACGCAGGCCCGCCCAAAGCCGTTCCCAAAAACCCAACGGCCTCCGCACGTCCAGCTCCACCCCGTTCTGGGCCACCAGCGAAACCCGGGCGACGATCTCGCCGTTTTTCTTCCATACCGCCTCGCCTATGGGCTCCCCAGCTTGAAAGGGCGCACAAATCGGGCC
>CANOYV010000019.1:0-40654 GCA_947571605.1 uncultured bacterium
CCCGCAGACCAGGCCGAGACGGAGGGAAAGCGACCGAACGTCCTGGCTGCTTCGCAGCGTGACAGGGAAGAAACGCTGAGCCGTCGTGAGCAGGCAAAGCGTAATTGGAAGCGCATAGGGGAGGTGGCCCTGGTTGACATTTGAAGAGTTACGGGACAAAGCCCACGCCCTGCCTTTGAAGCCCGGCGTGTACATTATGCAGAACGCCGCCAGCGAGGTTATCTATGTGGGCAAGGCCAAGGCCCTGAAAAATCGGGTCAGCCAATATTTTCAGGACCAATCCCGGCACAATGAGAAGACCCGGGCCATGGTCAGTCAGATTGACCACTTCGACGTCATCGTGGTGCAATCGGAGTTCGAGGCCCTGGTGCTGGAGTGCGCCCTCATCAAGCGCCACCAGCCCCGGTACAACATCCTGCTCAAGGACAGTAAGGGCTATCCCCATATCCGGGTATCACTGGGGGACTATCCCAAGTTTTCCCTGACCTCCAAGGTGGAGGAGGATGGGGCCAGGTATTTCGGCCCTTATGGGGGCCGTCAGGCCAGCTATGGTATCATCGACGCCCTGCGGGAGGCGCTGCGCCTGCCTGCCTGTCACAAGAAGTTCCCCCGGGATATCGGTAAGGAGCGCCCTTGCTTGAACTTCCATATGGGCGTATGCGACGGCTATTGCCGCCCGGAGATGGATCAGAGTCAGTACCGCCGTTCCATTGACCAGGCGGTGCGGCTGCTGGAGGGCCGGCTGGACGAGGTGGTGGACGAGCTTACTGCCGAGATGGAGCTGGCGGCGGAGGAGCTGCGGTTTGAGAAAGCCGCCCAGGTTCGGGACCGCATCCGGGCCATCCAGCTTTTGAGCAAGCGGCAGAAGGCGGTAGCTGGGTCGTTGGCGGACACCGATGTGGTGGGCTACCACCGGGGAGAGGCAAAAAGCTGCTTCGTGGTGCTCCACTACATCGACGGCGAGTTGGCAGCCAAGGATTGGGAGCTGCTGGGAGTCCCCATGGAAGACGAGCAGACCACCGTGTCCACCCTGGCGGCGCAGTATTACGGCGGGCGGGGACAGCTTCCCCGGCAGATTCTGCTGCCCTGCGACATCGACGAGCAGGTGGAGCTGGCCCGTATGCTCACCGAGGCGGTGGGTCGCAAGGTGGAGGTGCTCACGCCCCAGCGGGGGGCCAAGATGGAGTTGGTCAAGCTGGCCAACGAGAACGCCGCCGAAGAGGTGCTCCGGGCCACCAGCGTGGAGGAGCGCCGCTCCAAGCTCACCGAAGCCCTGGGTGTTATGCTGGGACTGGAGGAGCCGCCCCATCGAATCGAGGCGTTTGATATCTCCAACACGGGTAGCTCGGACATTGTGGCGTCTATGACCGTCCACATCGACGGCAGGCCGCTGAAACGGGACTACCGCCATTTCAAATTAAAGGATATGCCCCATGCCGACGACTACGCCTCTATGGAGCAGGTGGTGGAACGGCGGTTCCGCCGGTATCTGGACGGGGACGAGAAGTTTTCCGCCAAACCCGACCTGCTGCTGATGGACGGTGGAGCGGGGCAGGTAAGGGCGGCGCAGGAGGCCATGTCCAGGCTGGGTGTAGGGGACGTTCCCGTTTATGGCATGGTGAAGGACAATCGCCACCGCACCCGGGCCCTGGTGGCCTGGGATGGCCGTGAGATCGGCATACAGGCCAATCAGGCCCTGTTCGCCATGGTGGGTCGCATCCAGGAGGAAACCCACCGCTTTGCCATTGAGTTCCACCGCCAGCAACAGTCGGGCCATTTGAAGGGCTCGGCGCTGGACAACATCCCCGGCGTGGGACCCGCCAGAAAGTCGCAGCTTTTGAAGGCGTTTAAAAGCGTAAAGGCGGTCAAAGCGGCAACGCTAGAGGAACTGGCTGCGGTAGTGCCGAAAAACACCGCCCAGGCGGTGTACACCCATTTTCACAAGCCAAATGACCCGCAAGGAAAGGACGAGATGCCATGAGAGTGATTACAGGTCTGGCCAAGGGGCGCCACTTAGAGGAACTGCCCGGCCTGGATACCCGCCCCACCACATCCAGAGTGAAGGAGGGGCTGTTCAGCGCCATTCAGTTCGACATTGAGGGGCGGCGGGCGCTGGATTTGTTCGCCGGAACCGGACAGCTTGGCATTGAGGCGTTGTCCCGGGGAGCCTCTTTTTGCGACTTTGTGGACAGTGCCCCCGCTGCGCTGAAGGTGGTCCGGAAAAATATCAAAACCTGCGGCTTTGAAGACCGCTCCGCCTGTCACGAGAAGGATTTCGTGGCTTTTCTCGGCCGGGTCGGTGGGAAGTATGGGCTTATCTTTTTGGACCCGCCCTACGCCTCGGGAAATCTGGAACGGGCGCTGGAGCTTATCACAACGATTGACATCGTGGTGGAAAATGGTATAATGGTGTGCGAAAGTCCAGCGGACCACGTCCTTCCAGAGCTCCCCGAGCCCTATGAAAAGAGGCGAGAGTACCGCTACGGCAAGATCAAATTCACCTTGTACCGCAGGAGGGCGAACCAATGAGACGCGCCATCTACCCCGGCAGCTTTGATCCGGTGACCTTGGGCCATCTGGACATCATCAAGCGGGCCGCCGCCATTTTCGACGAGTTGATTGTCTGTGTGAGCGTCAATTCCGCCAAGGACAGCGGGCTGTTTACCCCGGAGGAGCGGGTGGAGCTGATCCGGGAGGTTACGGAGGATCTGCCCAATGTGAAGGTAGACTGCTCCCGTGAGCTGGTGGCGGAATACGCGAAGCGGAATCGCTCCCGGGTGCTGGTGAAGGGCTTGCGAGCGGTGTCCGACTATGAGGCGGAGATTCAGATGGCCATGATTAACGCCAAGCTCTACCCCAAGTTGGACACAGTATTCCTCTATACCCGGCCGAAATACGCGTTTCTCAGCTCCACCGTAGTGAAGGAATTGGCACGGTACGGGGCAGACCTGTCCGACTTTGTGCCCCGGCAGATTATCGACCAGGTGCGGGCTAAGGTGATGGAGCGCGGGCGGGATTAGTGCTGAAGGCGACACGGCCTACACATGAAAAAGGAGAGATGACGCATGGCGACAGCCGTAGACGAACTGTTGGATATGCTGTTTGATATGATCGACGAGGCGAAGAATGCCGCGTTCAGCAGCGATAAGTGTGTGATTGACCGGGACAAGGCGCTGGATATCATCGAGGACGCCAAGAAGCAGCTCCCGGTGGACCTGGCCGAGGCCCGAAAGATTCTGAACAAGCGGGATGAGTACTTGGCCTCCGCCAAGCGGGAGGCGGAGGAGATCCGCAAGCGGGCGGAGATCGAGGCCAATCAGAAGGTCAGTGAGGCGCCTGTGATGATTCAGGCCCGGCAGAAAGCCAGAGAGGTACTGGCTCACGCCGACGAAGAGGCCAAAAAGACTTGCCGGGAGACTAATGAATACTGCGTGGACCTGTTGCGCCGCACCGAGGACGCATTGGCCGCCGCCCACGCGGAGATGAGGCAAGTACACAACCAGTTCCGCTCCGGCATGGGGAGCGGAGGCGACCGCTCCTCTATGGGCTCCTCCGGCGGCAGCCGGATGTATGACGCTGAGGCGGATGAGTGATAAATAGGCCCTAAGTAAAAAGATTGGCAGGGGAACCCCCGCCGCAGTTTACTGCGGCGGGGGTTTTGTCGTGCGTGCGCGAGGGCGCAAACCCGCCTGAGACAAGGGAATGCGGAACTTTTGGCGAATGGCTGTTCGACTTGTTTTGACAAAGATTTACCGGAAAATGGGCGAATTCACCGAAAAAAAGTTCTTGCAATTTATGGGAGGGTACGGTATACTAAAAACGGATTGGAGTAAATTGGAGTAAATTCACTATAGTACGGAGAGAAATGGAGGGGACAGGATGACTGGCACTTACGAGCACAGCATCGACAACGCCGGTCGCCTTATCGTGCCCGCCAAACTCAGGGACAAGCTGGGCTCCACCTTCTATCTGTCCGTGGGGGTGAAGGAGAACCTGACCCTCTACCCCATGGAGACCTGGGATAAGCTGCGGCAGCGCGTATCCGAGTTGTCCACCACCGACGCGGCGGCCATGGATTTGTTCTTCGCCTCCGCCCAGCAGTGTGAGGTGGACAAGCAGTGGCGGTTTCAGATTCCCTCCTATTTGAAGGACTATGCCAAAATCGACCGGGACGTGGTGGTCACCGGCAACAATGACCGGGCCCAGATATGGAGTGCGGATAACTGGAAGGCCAAAACGCAGCAGCAACTCAATCCCGAGACCATTGCCAACTTGATGAGAAACCTGGGGATTTGATATGGAATACACCCATAAACCGGTACTTTTAAAAGAGTGCCTGGACGGTCTGGGCATCAAGCCGGACGGAATTTACATGGACGGCACTCTGGGCCGGGCGGGCCACTCGCTGGAGATCGTCAGGCGGCTCACAACCGGACGGCTCATCGCCATAGACCGGGATCAGGCTGCCCTGGACGCCGCCCCGGAACGCCTTGCGGGATATATGGACAAGGTGACCCTGGTGCGGGGAAACTTCGGCGGTCTGACAGAGATTCTGGCCTGCCTCGGAGTGAGCGGGGTGGATGGGATGCTGTTCGATCTGGGGGTGTCCTCCCCGCAATTGGACGACGGCAGCCGTGGCTTCTCTTACCTCCAGGACGCGGCCCTGGACATGCGCATGGATCAATCCGCTCCACTAACCGCCCGGGACGTGGTGAACGGCTGGAGTCGGGAGGAGCTAAGGAGAATCCTCTGGGAGTACGGCGAGGAGCGGTATGCCGGCCTCATCGCTGCGGCCATCGTCCGGGAGCGGGAACAGGCTCTCATTGAAACCACGGGCCAACTGGCGGAGCTGATTCGGAGCGCCATGCCCGCCAAGGCCCGCCGCGAAAAACAACACCCCGCCAAGCGGTCATTCCAGGCCATCCGCATCGCGGTAAACGATGAGTTGGGCGAGGTGGAGCGGCTGCTGGACAGTGCGCTGGACGCGTTGAATCCCGGTGGCCGGCTGGCTGTAATCTCCTTTCATTCCTTGGAGGACCGATTGGTCAAGACCGCCTATGCCCAATGGGCGAAAGGGTGTACCTGCCCGCCGGATTTCCCGGTGTGCGTGTGTGGTAAGACGCCAAAGGTCCGGCTGGTGGGCAAACGGCCCATTGTGGCGGATGAACGTGAAGTAAACGAAAACCCCCGGGCCCGGAGCGCTAAGCTGCGGGTGGCGGAGAAGTTCTGAACCCAGACCCTGCGGACAGCATTGTGGGGCATGGACCAAGTACCAAGTACGAAGGAGTGTTGCCCTATGGCTGAACGCAGACGGAACACAGACAACGCAAGACGGTATCGGACATACGGCAGCGTGGCCTATCAGCCGGAATACGACCAGGAGCCTGCCCGCGCCCCCTCCCGCCGGGAGCAGATGCGGGGCAGCACCGTGCGCCGCCCCGAACCCCGGCGCCAGGAGCAGGCCCGCCCCCGCAAGCGTCCGGCGATCCGGCCTGACGTCCAGGTTCGGTCTCAGGGAGCAGTGTCGCTGTTTGCCGTGGTGGGTATTTTCGCGGTGCTGGTCAGCGCGTTTTTGTTCGTGGTGAGCTGTGCCAAGTTGGCGGTGGCCAACAACGATATTGTGGACCTGCGCGCCCAACTGGCCGACCTCCAGGATGAAAACCGCACCCTTCAGGCCAAATACGAGCTGGTGTTTGACCTGGAGGCCATCGAAAAGAAGTTCCTCTCCGACGGCACCATGGTGAAGCCCGGTTCCAGCCAGACGGTGTACCTGGACCTGTCCGATGGGGACAGCGTGGTGTATTGCGACGGAGCGGGGGACGGCTTGTCCGGCGTGCTCCAGCGGGCGGAACGGTTTTTCGCCGGTTTGCTGCCATAATACTGATTTTGATATCACAGCAAAGCCGTGGTTCCCAAAATCCATATGGATTTTAGGAAGACCAGTACAGTACGACTTCGCCGGCACCGCCTGGTGGCGGTGTTCCGTTAGCTTCGCTGACGGAATAAAAATTATATAATTTTTATTGGTGAATAGTATAAGCGGCCTGTCCCGGCACATACATTGACCCATAGAGAGATAGGGAAGCGCCAGCCCATCCTGGGCCGATCCGGTGTTACCCGCAGGAGGGGCGTGTGGAATGGAACAGTTCCCGCGCCCTTCTTCAAGCGATCAACCCTTTGTCGAAACGTTTTCGACCGCAATCTTTGAATTAGGAGCGTCAGTCCATGCAGGACCTCAATCGCAAATCCCGCCGAAGTGACTACGGGAAAAACAACAGAAGCCTGTTCCGGCGCACCATCTTTTTGATGGCGGTGTTGGGTATCGGCATGTTTTTGCCCCTGATCGCCCAGCTCTACAAGCTCCAGATTGTGGAGCAGGAGGAATGGGAGAGCCGGGCGGCCAACCAGCAGACCAAGAGCGTCTCCGTGGCCGCCAACCGGGGCACCATCTATGACCGGGAGGGCCGGGCCTTGGCCATGTCCGCCACAGTCTATAAGCTGATTTTGTCCCCCATGGGAGTCTATGGTTCCGTCAACAAGGACAACTATACGGACGAAAACGGGAAGTTGGACGAGGCCGCCTATGAAAAGGCCCTCTACGACCTGCGCAAGACTGTGGTGGACGGTATTGTGGATCTGTTTGATTACGACGAGGAGCGGCTTTGGACCCGGATTGAGCGCATCAATTCCGCCTATGAGGTGCTGTATTATGAGCTGGAGGAGGAGGATGCGGAGAAGGTCCGGCAGTTTATCGCCGAAAAGAAGCTGTCCGCCGGGCTACAGCTCACCCCGAGCAGCAAGCGGTATTACCCTTTTTCTTCTGTGGGTTCCCACGTACTGGGCTTTATGAGCCAGAATAAGAACAGCGGTGAAAACAAAGAGGGCGCCATGGGTATCGAGGCCAGGTACGAGGACGTTTTGTCCGGCGAGCTGGGCAAGGTGGTTACCTCCAAAAACGGCTGGGGTATGGAGATGAGTTCCGGTTATGACATGTATTTTGACGCGGAGAACGGCTATGACGTCCACCTGACCATAGACGAGCGCATCCAGGCCATGCTGGAGCAGACCCTGGCGGAGGGCATTGAGAGCTACGACGTGCAGGAGGGTGCCTTCGGCCTGGTTATCAATCCGCAGACCGGGGCGGTGCTGGCCATGGCCAGCAGCCCGGACTTCGACCCCAACAACTACGATAAGATCATCAACGCCGACCTGCAAAAGGAGCTGGAAGCCGTCGCCGAGGAAAAGGGGGCGGACAGCGAGGAGTATAGCGAAGCGTATAAAGCCGCCTATACCCAGCAGATGCGCAACCGGGTGCTGACGGAGACCTATGAGCCCGGCTCGGTGTTCAAGCCCATCACCGTGGCCATCGGGCTGGAGGAGGGGGCCATTTCCATGGACAGCACCTATTTCTGCGGCGGCTCCAAGCAGCTTCCGGGGTGGCCGAAGCCTATCAACTGCCACAAGCACTCCGGCCATGGCCAGCAGGACCTCACCCACGCGGTAATGAACTCCTGCAACGTAGCACTGATGGACATTGCGGAGGAGATTGGGCCGGAGACCACCTGGAAGTATTGGACGGACTTCGGCCTGCGGGAAAAGACCGGCATCGACCTGTCCGGGGAGGAAAAGGGCCTCTTCTGGAGTGAGGAGCACTTCAAAAGCATCAACGCCTCCCAGGAGCTGGCCACCTCCTCCTTCGGCCAGCGCTTCACCGTGACGCCGCTGGAGATGATCTCCGCCTTCGGCGCCGTCATCAACGGCGGGCATTTGCTCCAGCCCTACGTGGTGCAGTCCATCACGGATGGGGACGGCAACACCACCTTCTACCACGAGACCGTGGAGGTGCGGCAGGTTATCAGCGAGTCCACCTCCGACAAGGTCCGGGGCATTCTGGAGCAGGTGGTGGGAGATCCCAAAGGGTCCGGGCACAACGCAAGCATGAGCGGTTACTCCATCGGCGGCAAGACGGGCACCTCGGAAAAGGAACGGGGCAACCCGGACGTAATGTGCTCCTTCATGGGCTTTGCCCCGGCGGATAACCCCCAGGTGCTGGTGCTGCTGGTGTATGATTCCCCAAAACGTTCCGCCCCCGGGTCCAGTTACACCGCCGGCGGCACCTACATCAGCGGCGGCAACATCGCCGCCCCCATGGCGGGGGCGCTCATCGCCAACATTTTGGATTATCTGGGTATTGAAAAGCAGTACAGCGCCAACGAGCTGGCAGGTGCGGACACCATGATGCCCCGGGTCATCGGCCAGGAGCTGACGGTAGCCAAGGGCACGCTGCAAAGCGCCGGCTTCGAGTGCCGCACGGTAGGTACGGGCAGCACCGTCACCGCACAGGTCCCGGCGGCGGGGGCGTATATCCCCGGCGGGTCCAACGTGATCCTGTACTTGGGGGACGAGGCCCCGGCGGACCAGGTGGAGACGCCCGACTTGACCGGACTCAGCCCCACGGCGGCCAAAGTAAAGCTGGAGGACGCGGGCCTGTTTATGAAGGCGACCGGCGTGGTGGACTCCGACTCCACAGCGGTGATGGCCGCCCAGTCGGTGGACGCGGGAACCATGGTGTCTCCCGGCACCGTGGTGGAGGTAAGATTCGTAAGCGACATTGAATATGGAGACCGTTAGTAGTAGAATAGAGGCTCCCGTGGCCGTGGTGGGGAAGGGCGGCACGCTGACCGCCGGGCTGCTGCGCAAGCTGCTGCCCGGGCCGGTGGTGGAGCTCACTCCATGCCAGGCGGCGTTGTATGAGGGGCCCTGCCGGGCGGTGGTGGTGGAAAACTTTGACCGTCCGGCGGAGAAAACCCTCAGCGGCTGCGCCGCCGTCCGGTGGGCGCTGTCCCGCCGGGCGGGCGTGACGGTAGTTGGCCTGGACGACCCGGAGGGCCGCCGTCTGGCCGGGGCCATGCGGTCCCGGGTGTACGCTTACTCCGACGGCAAGCCGCAGGCCGATCTCACCGCAAAAAACGTCCGCCTGCGTGGGGAGAGGCTGGAGTTTGTGGCCCTGGCGGGCGGTGAGCTGACCCGGGTCCGGGTCCCGGCGGGGGAGCCGCCCCGGCTGTACGACCATCTGGCGGCTCTGGCGGGGGCGTTGGCCCTGGGGGTGCCGTTGGCCGACGCCGCGGTGAGACTGAGCGACTAGAGGGGCGAAAATACAAAAGAGGAGAGTTTGGAGGATATGACAATGCGGATACTGCTGGCGGCGCTGACCGCTTTTGTGATCTCGGGTGTGACAGGGTGGTTTTTGATTCCCGCCCTACGGGCCCTGCACGCGGGCCAGTCCATCAAGGAGATCGGCCCCAACTGGCACAAACGTAAGGAGGGGACCCCCACCATGGGGGGCATCATGTTCATCCTTGCAGTGATCGTGGTGGTGGTCGCCTTCGGCTGGCGGGATATGGCGGCGGGGGACTGGTCGGCGGTGTATGTGCTGGCCTTTGCCCTGGTGTGCGGAGCCATCGGCTTTGTGGACGACTTCGCCAAGATCCGCAAGCATGAGAACACCGGCCTGACCGCCGGGTGGAAGTTTCTGCTTCAACTGGCGGCATCCATCGCGTTTCTGGCTCTGCTGCGGCGCGGCCACCACCTGACGCCTAACTTGTACATCCCCTTTGTCAACGTGACGTTGCCGCTGAACTGGGCGGTGTATCTGGTGTTTGCCGCCTTTGTCATGGTGGGCTGCGTCAACGCGGTAAACCTGACCGACGGGTTGGACGGCCTGGCCGGATCGGTGACCATGGCGGTGTCGGTGTTTTTCGCCGTGCTGTCGAAGTGGTGGGAGTTTGGCGCGGTGAGCGTATTTGCCGGGGCGCTGGCGGGGGGACTGTTGGGTTTCCTGCTGTATAATTTCTACCCCGCCAAGGTGTTTATGGGGGACACAGGGTCCCTGTTTTTGGGTGGCGCGGTGTGCGCCATGGCCTTTGCCTTGGATGCGCCTCTGGTGCTGGTGCCGGTGGGGGTCATCTACATCGCCGAGACCATGAGCGATATCCTCCAGGTAGGCTACTTCAAGCTCACCCACGGAAAACGCATTTTCCGCATGGCGCCCCTCCACCACCATCTGGAGTTGGGGGGCTGGAGCGAGGTGCGCATTGTGCTCACTTTCACGGGCATCACGGTGGCGTTTTGCCTGTTGGCATTTGTAGGGGTCATGTACCGCTACGCCATCTGAGCGCGGAGAAGCGACCGAGTGGTTTGGCCGCTTCGCAGCGTGACAACATTTAGGATTGCAGTCTGGATTTTCAAAGGAAAGGGATGAGACCCATGGCCAGAAAAGCGAAGCGGGACCTGACCATTGAACAGAAGCTGGCTCGGGGCCCCATCGACCTGCCCTTCCTGGCGCTGGTGATGTTGTTGACCGCTATCGGGCTTATCATGGTGCTGTCTGCTTCCTACGTCTCCGCCATGTACGATCTGGACCCAGATGTGTACACCGGCGGCGACCCACTGTACTACTTCAATCGGCAGTTCGGGTTTGCAATGCTGGGCGTGTTCGCCATGTTCGTCATCTCCAAGATCGACTATCAGCAGTTCCGCTGGATGTCGGTGCCCGCCTTGCTCGTCTCGATCATATTGCTGATTCTGGTGTTCACCCCCCTGGGCCGGACCGCCGGAAACAGCGACGTGCGCCGATGGATTAACCTGGGTGGCCTGCGTTTCCAGCCCTCGGAGATTGCGAAGGTAGGCGTGATTATGTTTTTTTCCGCCGGGCTTTCCAAACGCAGCGGGCAGGTTGGTTTGCCCAGGAAGTGGAGCAAGCGGACGCTCACCGGGCGTATCTGTGCGGTGCTGGACCGCGTGGGACTGCTGGAGCTGGTGCCCTATGGGGTTGTCCTGGTGGTGGTATTGATCCTGCTGAAGGAGGAGCCCCACATGTCCGGCATGATCCTTATCACGGTGGCGGCGGCGTCAGTGCTGTTCGCCTCCGGCATCAAGTTGTACTGGTTCCTTGGCGGCGGTACGCTGGTGGTGGGGGCGCTGGCCTACATCATCACCCAGACCACGTATATGACCAACCGCATTACCATCTGGCGGGATCCTTTCCAGGACCCTCGGAATCTTGGGTTCCAGCCCATCCAGTCCATGATTGCCATCGGTTCCGGGGGGCTTTTGGGAAAGGGGCTGGGCAACAGCGGGTCAAAATACCTGTTTCTTCCAGAGGAACACAACGACTGCATTTTTGCCATTGTCTGCGAGGAGCTGGGTATGGTGGGCGCTATCGTCATCATGGCTTTGTTTGCCCTGCTCATCATCCGGGGGTATTGGCTGGCCCTCCACGCCCGAGACCGGTTCGGGACGCTGCTCATTGTGGGCATCATCTCCCTGCTGGCGGTGCAGACCTTCCTGAACATCGGGGTGGCCACCAACGCCATCCCCACCACGGGCATCTCGCTGCCGTTTTTCAGCTACGGCGGCACGGCCCTTGCCATTCAGTTGGCGGAAATGGGCATGGTGCTCAGCGTATCACGGCAAATTGTTGCGCCCAAGGCGGAATAAGAGGAAAGGCGGAGGCAAGAGAATGAAACCTATGAGACAAACGGGGGCCCCCGCGAAGCCGTCCTTTGGCTTTTCGGGGAGAGGGGAAGCAAGGGAGTGGGCTTCGTTTCCGCCTTTGGCGAAAACGAAGCCAAGCGGACTGCGCTTCGACGATGTGAGGACGGTATGAAAGTGATATTTACCTGCGGCGGCTCGGCGGGGCATGTGAACCCCGCCTTAGCGGTGGCCCAGGTGTTTGAGGCCCGTCATCCCGGCTGTGAGATTATGTTCGTGGGCGCGGAGCGGGGAATGGAACAGCGGCTTGTGACCCAGGCGGGTTACCCCATCAAAACGGTGAAGGTGTCCACCTTTGAGCGTGCCTGGAGCTTCAAGGTGCTTAAGCACAATGTGAGCAGCGCCTTCAAGCTTCCGGTGGGACAGCACGAGGCGATGGACATCCTCAAAAAATTCAAGCCGGACCTGGTGGTGGGCACGGGCGGTTACGCCTCCTATCCCGCCGTCCACGCGGCGGCAAAACGGCGGATTCCCTGCGCCATCCACGAGTCCAACGCCTATCCGGGGCTGACCACCCGGGCGCTGGCCAATCAGGTAAATCTGGTCATGGTGGGCTTTCCTGAGGCGGCGGCCTACTATAAGGAGGCCAAAAAAGTGGCCGTCACCGGCACCCCCGTCCGGGGTGAGTTCTTCTCCCTGAACCGGGAACAGGCCAGGTTGAAGCTGGGTCTGCTGGACAGCCAGCCCCTGGTTATCTCCTTCTGGGGTTCCCAGGGAGCGGGGCATATGAGCGAGCGCACGGTGGACTTTGTGGAGCGCTGGTCGGCGGAAGGCCGCCGATTCCACTATATCCACGCCGCCGGGCGGGACTACGAGGACATGACTGCCGAGCTGAAAAAACGGGGCGTACCCGTTTCCAACAGCGAGGTGCGCCCTTACATCGACGACATGCCGGTGGTGATGGCTGCGGCCGACCTGGTAATTTGCCGGGCAGGGGCGTCCACCATCGGAGAGCTGACGGCGCTGGGAAAGCCCGCCATCTTGGTGCCGTCTCCCTTTGTGGCGGCAAATCACCAGTTCAAAAACGCCAAGGTGCTGTCTGACCGGGGCGGGGTGGAGCTCATTGAGGAAAAGGACTGTACCGGCGAGGGGCTGTACGACGCGGCCCTGGCGCTGTTGTCTGACGGCGGCCGCCGGGCGGCTATGGGCAAGGCGCTGAAAGAGCTGGCTTCCCCCAACGCGGCCCAGGATATTTACGAGAATTTGATAGCTTTATTGGAAAAATAGCAAGGATGCGCTGCTCCACATAGAATGAAGCGAGATTTCTTTCTATGGGGAGGCTTTGCCATGAGTGTGATGTATCTTCGGGGCGGAACGCCGCTGGAAGGGGAGCTGGCTGTCCACGGGGCGAAAAACAGTGTGCTGCCCATACTTGCGGCCTGTCTGCTGGCTCAAGGACCGGTGACGCTCTATAACTGTCCCCGGCTCACCGACGTGACTGCCGCGCTGGGCATTTTGCGCCGCCTGGGCTGCCGGGTGGAGCAGGAGGGGCATACCATTGCCGTGGACTCAACCGGGGCGGCGGGGAGCGCCATCTCAGAGGAACAGATGCGGGCCATGCGCTCGTCCATCATTTTCCTGGGGCCGCTGCTTGCCCGGACGGGAGAGGCGCATTTGACCTATCCCGGGGGATGCGAGCTGGGGCCCCGGCCCATCGACATGCACCTCAGCGCCATCCGGGCCATGGGGTGTGAGGTGAGCGAGGACCGGGGCATTCACTGCAAGGGGCGACCACAGGGGGGCGAGGTACAGTTGGCTCTGCCCAGCGTGGGAGCCACGGAGAATGCCATGCTGTGCGCCGTGGGAGCGGTGAATTCCACTACAATCTCCAACGCCGCCCGGGAGCCGGAGATCGTTGACCTACAAAATTTTCTGAACGGTCTGGGAGCGGATGTGCGGGGAGCGGGCAGCTCCACCATCACGGTGGAGGGAGGTCGCCCCCTGTCCGGCGGGGAATTCACCGTCATGGGCGACCGCATTGTGGCGGCCACCCTTCTGTCCGCTGCTGCTGCGGCAGGGGGGAAAGTCCGCCTGAGCGGGGTGGACTGGAGGCACTTGGCCACCGTCCTGTCCGTATTTCATCAGGCGGGATGCAAGGTGGAAAGCAAGCTGGAGTACGTAGAGCTGGCCAGGGACCGGGACATTCCTTTGAAAGGCGTGCCCACCATCCGCACGGCCCCTTATCCCGGCTTCCCCACCGACGCCCAGGCGCCTGTTATGGCGGCGCTGGCCGCGTGCCAAGGGTGCACGCTGTTTGTGGAAACCATGTTCGACAGCCGTTACCGCCACGTCCCTGAACTGATCCGCATGGGGGCGGACATCACCACCGAGGGCCGGGTGGCCCTGATCCGGGGGGTGAAGCGGCTTCACGGAGCCAGGGTGGAGGCGTCTGATCTGCGGGGCGGAGGAGCCTTGGCCGCGGCGGCACTGGGGGCGGAAGGTGTCACGGTTCTGTCCGGCCTCAACCACATTGACCGGGGTTATGAGGGGCTGGAGGAGATGCTGCGAAGCCTTGGCGCCCGGGTGGAGCGAAGAGAGGAATAAATACCGGCCGCCGAAAGCGGCATTCAGATAGATCAGAACGGAGATGATACCGTGGCACGACAGCGCAGACACAGCCGGCCCCGCCGGCGGCGGGGCCGGTTCAGCGGCCTGTATAAGGTGCTGTCCGTTCTGCTGGTGGCTGCGGCGCTGGTGGCGGCGTGTATCGTCTTCTTCCGGGTGAACGCCATCCAGGTGGCGGGCAATGTGCGATACACCGCCGAGGAGATTATCGAGGCCTCCGGCATCCAGCAGGGCGATAACCTCATCATCCTGCCCGCCATGCGGGTGTCGGCGCTGATCCAGACCAAGCTGCCCTACGTGGAGCGGGTGGCCATCCGTCCGGTGTATCCGGACGGGCTGATTATCAAGGTGACGGAGCGGGTGGCGGCGGCGTCGGTGGACAGCGCCGAGGGCCGCTGGCTCATTTCCTCCCAGGGAAAGCTGCTGGAAAAGGACAGCGGCGCCATTCAGGTTATCCAGATCACCGGCCTGACCGCAGTGGGGGCCTACGCCGGGGGAATCCTTCAGGCGGCGGAGGAGGAACAGCTCACTCTGGGCTATGTGAAGGAGCTGTTGGCGGTGCTGGAGCAGCAAGGAATGTTGACCCAGTGCACTGCGCTGGACTGCTCGGCCACTACCTCCATGACACTGAATTACGGCATTTATCGCCTGCGCCTGCCCCGTGGCGGGGACTATAATTACTATATTCAACTGGCGCGGAGCGCTCTGGCGAAGGGATTGGAAGAGGGGAAAATCCTGGAGGGACAGGGTGGATTGTTGGATTTGACGGTGCTGGAAGGCCGGGCCCGGTTCCGGCCGGATTCGGATTAAGATTTTGACATGCGGCAAAAAACTACGATTTTCTATTGACCCCGTGGAGAAAAAAGGTTACAATACAATGAGATGTAGTTTTGTATTTTATTTTAATTGCAATCATTGGTTTTACATAGGAGGGGCACAGGTATGGCTTTTGTAATGGATTCCACTGCCAGCCACGAGGACGTATTAAAAGTGATCGGCGTGGGTGGCGGCGGTAATAATGTGGTGAACCGCATGGTCCGCGCGGGGATGCAGGGCGTGGAGTTTATCGCGGTAAACACCGACCGCCAGTGCCTTAACGCCTCCGAGGCGACTCAGAAGCTGGCCATTGGCGAGAAGCTCACCGGTGGAAAGGGCGCCGGGGCCAACCCCGAGGTGGGCCGTGAGTCCGCCAAGGAAAGTAAGGAACAGATCAACGCCCTGCTGGAAGGGGCGGACATGGTTTTTGTCACCGCCGGTATGGGTGGCGGCACCGGTACCGGCGCCGCCCCCGTGGTGGCGGAGATCGCCAAGGAAAAGGGCATCCTCACTGTGGGTGTGGTCACCAAGCCCTTCAACTTTGAGGGCCGCCGCCGTATGGAACAGGCCGCTAAAGGCATTGAGGAACTCCGGCAGAAGGTGGACTCCCTGGTCATCATCCCTAATGACCGTCTCCAGTATGCCACCGATGAGAAGATCACCTTTGCCAACGCGTTCGCCATTGCCGACGATGTACTGAGGCAGGCGGTGCAGTCCATCTCCGACCTCATCAAGACCACAGGACTCATCAACCTGGACTTCGCCGATGTCACCGCCGTGATGAAGGACGCTGGGCTGGCGCACATGGGCGTGGGTCGGGCTGCGGGCAAGAACAAAGCCGAGGAGGCCACCCGCATCGCCATCAACAGCCCCTTGCTGGAAACCTCTATTCAGGGGGCGAAGGGGATCATCGTCAACATCACCGGCCCGCTGGATATGGGGCTGGAAGAGGTGCAGCAGGCCGCCGACATGGTGAAGGAAGTGGCTGATCCGGACGCCCTGTTCATGATGGGCACCGCCTTTGACGACACCTTGGAGGACGAGTTGCGGGTCACGGTCATTGCCACCGGCTTTGGCACAGTGGACAATCCTGTGCCTGAGAAGGAAGAGGAGCAGCAGCCCGCTCAGGCTGCGGCTCAGGCTCCCGCCAAGCCCCAGGCCGTTCCAGAGGACAAGCCTAAGTGCGTTCCCGCCGGTGTGGGTCCCATCACGCCTCCGAAACCCTTGTCCGAATCCACCGCCGAGCCGGTGGAGGATGACCCTTTCGACGATATATTCCGCATTTTCAATAAGCGGTAGCGTATGCCCCTTCCGACCACTGGCCGGGAGGGGTTTGCGCCTATCTGAAGAGACGGATTTACACTGACGGCGAGAGGGAAAAGCGAAGATGGAATATATACCAGCCAAGCACCTGCTCCACCGCAGCCAGTCTGCGGAGTGGTTCGGCACCGACCACACCATGAACATTTACCGGGGCTGTTGCCACGGTTGCCTGTACTGCGACAGCCGCAGCGACTGCTACCAGACCGGGGAATTTGACAAGGTGCGGGCCAAGGCGGATGCGCTGCGTATCTTGCGGGATGATTTGGCCCGGAAGGTACGCCCCGCGTTCATCTGCACGGGGGCCATGAGCGACCCCTATAATCCCTTTGAGAAGGAGTTGGAGCTTACCCGTCATGCGCTGGAGCTCATTGACGCTTACGACTGCGGCGTAGCCATTGCCACAAAAAGTGATTTGATTGTGCGGGACATTGACATTCTGGCCTCTATTCAAAGCCATTCCCCGGTGATCTGCAAGCTCACGGTCACCACGACGGACGAGGCCCTGGCGGCGAAGCTGGAGCCTCATGCGCCGTCCCCCGGCCGCCGCCTGGCGGCGCTGGAGCGGTTGAACGGGGCGGGACTGTTTGCCGGAGTGCTGCTCATGCCGGTGCTGCCTTTTCTGGAGGACAGCGACGACAGCGTATTGGCGGTGGTAGAGGCGGCGGCCCGGGCAGGAGCGAAATTTATTTATCCCTCTTTCGGTGTCACCATGCGCCAGGGCCAGCGGGAGTATTTTTTGGATGGCCTGGAGCGTGCGTTCCCCGGCCAGGGGCTGAAGGAGCGCTATCTGCGGCGGTATGGGGACCGTTATCAGTGCGCCAGCCCAAGGGCGAGGTCATTGTGGAAGGTATTTACCGAGGCCTGCCGGGAGCGGGGCATTTTGTACGAGATGAAATCCATCATCCGGGCGGTCAACTTGGGCTATGGGGACCGGCAGCTCACATTTTTTGATTGACAGGGGGATGGCATATGAAGATACGGGGCCGCTTTGCGCCCACTCCCAGCGGGCGGATGCATCTGGGCAACCTGCTGGCGGCGCTGCTGGCCTGGCTGGACGTGCGCAGCAACGGGGGAGAGCTGGTGCTGCGCATCGAGGACCTGGACACCCAGCGGACAAGCCGGTCATTTGCCCGGCAGCTCATGGACGACCTGCGCTGGTTGGGTCTTGACTGGGATGAGGGCGGGCTGGAGCCGGCCTATATGCAGAGCCGCCGCACCGCCTGTTACGAGGAGGCGTTTCGGACACTGGAGGAAATGGGGCTGGTCTACCCCTGCTACTGTACCCGGTCGGAGCGCATGGCTGCTTCCGCCCCCCACCGGGACGACGGTGCGGTGGTATATAGCGGCAAGTGTTTTCACTTAACAGAGGAGGAACGGGTGGAGTTAAAGCGTAGAGGCCGCCGTCCGGCGTGGCGGGTGCGGTGCCCTGACTTGGAGATCGCCCTGGAGGACGGAAATTGCGGCCTCTATGCCGAGAATCTGGCCCGTGACTGCGGTGATTTCATTGTGCGCCGGTCCGACGGGGTGTTTGCGTATCAATTGGCGGTGGTGGTGGATGATGCGCTCATGGGGGTGAACCATGTAGTACGGGGAAGGGATCTGCTGTGCTCCGCGCCCCGACAGATGTGGCTCCATGAGGTGTTGGGTTATGAGCCGCCGAAATTTTTCCACACGCCCTTGCTGCTGGCCCCCGACGGGCGGCGGTTGGCCAAACGGGACCATGACTTGGATATGGGCGCGCTGCGGGAGCGGTACTCACCGGAGGAGCTGACGGGGCTGCTGGCTTGCTATGCGGGTCTGTTGGACTGCCCGGAAAAAGTGACAGCCGGAGAGCTTGTCCGTGAGTTTTCATGGGCAAAAGTGCCGAAAAATGACGTTGTGGTTTGTTTATCTTGACAGAGGCCGTTTCAAAGCGTAAAATAGGAAAAATTTGATGATTGGAGGATGGAATATGGCGCAGATTGATTGGAATCACAAGTTTGGCAAGCGGGGTTTTACCTTTGATGACGTGCTGCTCATCCCTGCGGAGAGCAATGTGCTCCCAGCGGAGGTGGACCTGCACACTCAGTTGACCAAAAAGATCACACTGAACATCCCGGTGATGAGCGCGGCTATGGACACGGTCACCGAGTTCCGCATGGCTATTGCCCTGGCCCGTGAGGGCGGCATCGGCGTGATCCACAAGAATATGTCCATCGGCCAGCAGGCCGAACAGGTGGACATGGTGAAGCGCAGCGAGAACGGCGTCATCACGGACCCCTTCTGGTTGGGCCCCGGCCACACCCTGGCGGAGGCGGACGAGCTGTGCGCCAAGTACAAGATCTCTGGCGTGCCCATCTGCGACGGTGGCAAGCTCATCGGTATCATCACCAACCGCGATATGAAGTTCGAGACCGACATGAGCAAGCTCATTGACAACGTGATGACCAGGGAGAACCTGGTCACCGCTCCCGAGGGCACTACGCTGGACCAGGCCCGGGAGATCCTCCGTAAGCATAAGATCGAGAAGCTGCCCATTGTGGACGAGCAGTTCCACTTGAAGGGGCTTATTACCATCAAGGACATCGAAAAGGCCCAGGTTTACCCCAATTCCGCCCGCGATGAGCAGGGGAGGCTGCTGGTGGGCGCCGCCATCGGCGCTACCCCCGACGTGCTGGACCGGGTGGCCGCCCTGGTGGAGGCGGGGGCGGACGTGCTTTGTCTGGATTCCGCCCACGGTCACTCCCGGAACATTCTGGAGTGCGTCATGCGTATCAAGTCCCTGTACCCCGACGTGCAGTTGGTAGCGGGCAACGTGGCCACCGCCGAGGGCACCCGGGCACTCATCGAGGCGGGGGCCGACTGCGTGAAGATTGGAATTGGTCCCGGCTCCATCTGCACCACCCGTGTGGTGGCGGGCATCGGCGTGCCCCAGGTCACCGCCGTGTTCGACGCGGCCCAGGTGGCGGCGGAGTATGGCGTGCCGATTATCGCCGACGGCGGCATTAAGTATTCCGGCGACATCGCCAAGGCCATTGCTGCGGGCGGCAACGTGGTCATGCTGGGTTCGCTGCTGGCGGGCTGTGAGGAGTCCCCCGGCGAGACCGAGGTGTACCAGGGCCGTCAGTTCAAGGTCTACCGGGGCATGGGTTCCCTGGGAGCCATGGCAAAGGGCTCCAAAGACCGGTACTTCCAGCAGGACAACAAGAAGCTGGTTCCCGAGGGCGTGGAGGGCCGCGTCCCCTACAAGGGGCCGGTGTCCGAGACCATCTACCAGATGATGGGCGGCTTGCGCTCCGGCATGGGCTATTGCGGCTGTGCCACCATCGAGGAGCTGCGCACCAAGGCGCAGTTCACCCAGATCACTGCGGCAGGCCTGAAAGAGTCCCATCCCCACGATATCTATATTACAAAGGAAGCGCCTAACTACACCCTCAATCCCCAATAAGCGGAATAAGTATCGACGAAAAAACCGGCGCGGCGTTCAGGCCGCGTCGGCTTTTTGCTATTTAAAAAATTTATGGCCGATCCCAGAGATTTCCCTTAGTGCTCGCACTTCCAGAAAAATACGCTGTAGGGAGGCAATTCGCTGCCGCCGCCAAAGTCGTGCTCCTGCCCGGTGAGCAAGTCCACCGCCCGACCGCACCCGGCGTCGAAGTGGGCCCAGTAGGGTTGGCTGTCGGCATTCACCGCCACCAGCACCCGCTCGTGCTCGGAGCAGCGCTGGAATACCGTCTGCTTATTGGTGAGCACCAGGTCTTTGAAATCCCCCCAGCACAGGGCTTCGCTCTCCCTGTGGGCCTTTGCCATGGCGGCGATCCGGTCGGTGAGGTCGTTCCACTCCGGGTGGTCGAAACAAGGCCGCAGGGCCTCGTCGCCCTGGGATTTATCTCCTTTGACGCCCCACTCGCTGCCATAGTACAGACAAGGGATGCCGGGCATACCGAATACCAAGCCATAAATGAGGGGCAGGTGGGCGGGGTTTTGCAGGATGGAGGCCACCCGGGTGACGTCGTGGTTGTCGGCGAAACACAGCAGGTGCTTGCCCTTGTACAGCGTCCACTGCTCGGGGCCGAATTGCCGCTTCAGGCTGTGGACAATCTCAAACAAGTTCATGGAATTGAGGGCGGAGTAAAGCCCCTTATAGCATTCGTAGTTGGTGCAGGAGTGAAGCAGATCATCTCCAACCCACTGGTTATAGTCCCCGTGGAGGGTTTCGCCAACCAGGAAGAAATCGGGCTTCACCTCGTTGCAGAACCAGCGCAGGCGGCGCAGGAAATCCTTGTCCAGGCAGTAAGCCACGTCCAGGCGCAAGCCGTCGATGTCGAACTGCTCGACCCAGAAGCGAATGGTGTCTAGAATGTAATCCGCCACCGCCGGGTTGCGCAGGTTCAACTTCACCAGCTCGTAGTGGCCCTCCCAGCCCTCGTACCAGAAGCCGTCGCCGTAGTTGGAGTTGCCGTCGAAGTTGATGAGAAACCAATCTTTATAGGAGGAGTCCCACCGTTTTTCCCGCACATCCTGGAAAGCCCAGAAGCCCCGGCCCACATGGTTGAACACCCCGTCCAGCACCACCTTGACGCCGTGGTCGTGAAGGGTCCGGCAGACCTCCGCAAACTCTTCGTTGGTGCCCAGGCGGCAATCAATTTTGCGGTAATCCCGGGTGTCGTAGCCGTGGCGGTCGCTGTCAAACACCGGGCCTAGGTACAGGGCGTTTGCCCCCAGTTTTTCTATGTGCTCTGCCCAGGCGCCGACTTTCCCGATGCGGCTGGCCTGGACGCCGTCGTTCTCCCAGGGGGCTCCGCAAAAGCCCAGAGGATAGATGTGGTAAAATACGCTCTGTTCCGCCCACATGGGCGTCACTTCCTTTCTCTATCAGTACTTCAAGGCCGGAAAGGCCGTGAACAAATAGTATAGCAGAAAAATGCGTGAAATGCAAGCTACCCTCTTTGACAATCCATGTGCCGAAGTAAAGTACGCATTTGAGCCACGCCTTGCCGCTGCTGGATGACAATGGAGCGGAGTATGGGCACCAGCTCGGTGCACACATCGTATTTCAACGCGTTATCGGCCATCTGAATGGCCCCCTGATGGTGAGGAATCATCTCTCTCATAAAGACAGAACCCAGGCGGTTGTTTTCCGGTGCGGAACCCATCTGAGCGTACATCTCCCGATAGATCAGGTCCATCCGCCGCTGATAGAGACGCAGGTCCATCTGGGGATTGGTGAGTTGAGTACAGGCGGCCAGGGCCTCCTCCATCTGGCCGATGCCCTGGGTCTGCTGGTCGATGATGCGCTGGGCGATCCGCCGGAGGCTGCTGTTTTCAGTAAAGCGAAGGATGTTGGTTGACATCCGGATGGCAGCCCGGTGGTGGGGGATCATTTGGGCGATGAAGTTGTGTGAGATGCTCTGGGTGAGGCCGGCGGTAGTCATGCCCTGAATCATTTCATCTAAGATTTGATAAAAGCAGCATAGGTAGGTTTTTGAGTCCTCACCGAGCAGACAGGTGTTTTTCATAGTCATGCCCTCCTTTGCTCCCATTCTATGAGGGAAAAGGCGGGGAGGTTCAAAAAAGTCCGCCCCCGGTGATTCGGAGGCGGACTTGAATTCATCGTACGATTTTATAGTAGGTGCGGGCGGTGAGCAGGTAGACCACGGCGTATACCGCCAGGAAAGCCGCCAGAGTTCCCCCGGTGCACAGCGCCACGGTGAGCACGTTTCGAACCCCGAACATGGTCAGCATCCGAGCCACCAGATTGAAGTCGAACAGGATGTGGACTGCGGCTACGGCGATGGGCAGGAAGAACACGATGAGTACTTGACTGCGGATGGAGGACTTAACCTCCCGCTGGCTCAGGCCAACCTTGCGCATGATCTCGAACCGGCCTTGGTCCTCGTAGCCCTCGGACACCTGCTTGTAGTAGATGATGAGTACGGTGGCCATCAGAAAGATGATACCCAGGATGATGCCCAGGAACAGGAAGCCCCCGGCCATGGAATAGCCGTCCACCGCCATCTCGGCCCGGCTGTTCACCCGCCAGTATTCCCAGCTCCCGGTGCCCTCGAAAAACTGCTGGTCATTGATAACGGCGTCGGACCAGGCATCCATCAGGTCCAACTCCTGGTCGTTGGTGCAGTCCAGGTCCACCAGCAGGACGGCGGTGGGGTCGGCGGCGTAGTTGTCCAGCGCGGCGCTTTGGAGGGCCCAAAATTCATCCAGCACAGCCCGGTCCGGCACCACAAGGCACAGCGTTTCGTTCATGTCAAAGGTGGTGCGGAAATACTCAATTTCGGGCAGGGTGTCCACGACAGTCAGGCTGGCAGGCGCACCCACCTCGCTGCCCTCGGAGATTGAGACGCCCTGTACAACGAGCTCTGGACCAAAACCGGTGGGAAGCTGACCGCACACCGCGGCATCACCCGGGCGAAGAGTGGGAGCATCCCTTCCGGTGAGGGCGGCATAGCCCTCCGCGGTGAGCAGGTAGAGGGCGCGGCGGTCGTTGTTTTCCCCCTGGGCCCCCGGCTCCAGGCGAACGGTGTCCGGATTGGCCAGGACGTTGAAATGCAGGTATTCCGCCGCGCTCAGGTTGGTGATGGGAATAGTTTGTTCCTGGCAAAAGCGCTCCACCATCGCTTTCGCACCGTTGAGGTCAGGGCTTTGCCCCTGGCTGGGGTCAAAGCTGATGGTCATATTGAGGTTGGCGGGGTACTGGGCGGCGATGATCTCCCCTTGTCCCAGGTAGAGGGCCAGGGTTCCCGAAATCATCACCATCACCATGGTGGACAGAATGCAGATGTTGGCCAGTCCCACGGCGTTGCGCTTCATACGGTACAGCATCCCGGATACGCCGATGAAATGGCTGGTCTGGTAATAGAAGCCCTTGTTGTTGCGAAGAATTTTTAGCAGGGCGATGCTTCCGGCGGTGAACAGGCAGTAGGTGCCGATGATGACCAGGATGACCGCCAGAAAATAGAAGAGCATGGCAAGGGCGGGGTCCTTGGTGGTGACGGCGATGAAATACCCCGAACCCATAGAGACTGCGCCGACCACCGCCAGCAGCCAGCGAGTCCGCGGCTCCTTTTCCCCTACATTTCCGTCATGAAGTAGCTCAATGGGGTTGGACACCCGTACCCGGATCAGGTTGAGGAACAAGGCCAGCGCCAGCAGCCCACCGAAAAACACTGCGGTGACAATGGCGGCAGGGAGGGACAGGGAGGAGCTGAACGGGATGGAGAACTGGAGCAGGGAGGCCAGGGCAATGGTAGCCAGCTTGTGGAGGACCACGCCCAGCACCAGCCCGCCCACAATGCCGATGAGGGCGGTGTACAGGCTCTCCCAGCACTGAATGAGGGCGATGTTGCCTTTTCCCATGCCCAGGATGTTGTACAGGCCCAGCTCCTTTTTTCGCTGTTTCATCAGAAAGCTGTTGATGTAGAGCAGGAGTATGGTGGATAGAATCCCCGCCACAATCATACCGATCTGCATCATCACCAGCACATAGGCAAAGCCCCGCATGGTCAATACGCCCGGGTCAAAGCACAGGGCGCACATGACATAAAAGGCGGCGGTGAGTCCCGCCAGGGCCAGCAAATAGGGGACAAAGAACCGGCGGTTCTGGCGCATCCCCTGGGCCGCCAGTTTGGGATAAAGCCCGTTACGCACGCTTCTCACCTCCGTCGGTGAGTCGGGTGAGGGTCTCGGTGATGAGCCGGTACATCTGGCCATCGGTGCGGTTTTCCCGGTAGAGCTGGTGGTATACCCGCCCGTCCCGGATGAACAGCACCCGGCCCGCGCGGCTGGCCGCGGCGGTGGAGTGGGTGACCATCAGCACCGTCTGACCGGCCCGGTTGATCTTGGTGAACAAGTCCATCAGACTGTCCGCCGCACGGGAGTCCAGGGCCCCGGTGGGCTCGTCGGCCAGGACGATCTGGGGCTGGGTGATGAGGGCCCGGGCCACGGCGCACCGCTGCTTTTGCCCGCCGGACACCTCATAGGGGTACTTGTCCAGCAGCGGTTCGATGCCCAGGGTCTGGGCCAAGGGAACCAGGCGGCGCTTCATCTCCGGGTAATTTTTTCCTGCCAGGACCAGGGGAAGGAGGATGTTGTCCCGGAGGCTGAAGGTGTCCAACAGGTTGAAGTCCTGAAACACAAAGCCCAGGTTGTCCCGGCGGAAGGCGGCAAGTTCCTTTTCCCGAACAGCGGTCAGCTCCCGTCCCGCCAGCAGCACCGACCCGGCGGTGGGTTTATCCAGTGCAGCCAGGATATTCAGCAAAGTGGTCTTGCCCGAGCCGGACTCGCCCATGATGGCCACATATTCGCCCTGTTCCACCTCAAAAGAGACGTCCGCCAGGGCCTCCACCTTCTGACCGCCGAAGCGGGTGGAGTAAACTTTTTTTACATGATTGACTTCCAGGATCGACATAATCATTACCTCCGGACTGTTGGGCGTGGCGCCTGATCTCTATGGCTCCGCGCCTTAAATTGTATTACCTGTGTTGGTACAGATAGTATATAGAAAAAGGGTTAAGAAGCCAGAGGGGAAAATCGAAAGATTTCCTTAAGGTAGTCTGCGCAATCATATACCCGCACACATATCCGCATGGGGTTTTTTATATTGACAAAGGGAGAAAATGTGATAAAATAGAAGAGCTGTGACGGAGTCAAGTCCAACGCGCCGCGTACCAGAGAGAGGGGATGGTGGAAGCCCTCACGCAAAGCGGGCGGACGCGCCGCTCCCGAGCCTCCCGCGATGAGCGGGACGGACCGTCTCCGTTACCGGACGAATAAGCGTCCTTGCCGTGAGGAAATCAGGGTGGTACCGTGGAGCGTCTGCTTCACCCCTGAGTCAGGCAGGGGCTTTTTTGTTGCAAAGGAGGGGTGGAATGACCCATCAGGAGATGTGGACCGCCTGCAAGGCTGTAAATCCCGCAGCCGGGGAGGATTATGAGCCCTGGGCCTATGGAGCTGATCCGGACGAGCTGGCGGAGCTGACCCGCACAGGTGTGAAAACTGCCACCGCCGGCGCCGGGCCGCTGTACGAGCTGGAGAGGGAACCCCTGCCCCAGGTCGGGGAGTATAGCGTGATCCTGGACAGCCGGGACGAGGCGGTGTGCGTCATCCGCACCACACGGGTGTATACCGTGCCTTTTGACCAGGTGTCCGAAGAACAGGCCTACCGGGAAGGGGAGGGCGACCGAACCCTGGCCTATTGGCGGCGCGTCCACGAGCGCTTTTTCCGGAACGAGCTGTCGGAAGCCGGATTGGAATTCTCTCCGTCCATGCCCGTGGTGTGCGAGGAGTTCGAGGAGGTCTATCCCTAGAGTGAAACGCAATTTCGAGGGTAAAGTTTCTTTTTTCGCTTCCTTTTTCTTTTCAAAGAAAAAAAGAAAGCCCTTGACCTTTAGTAAGCATACAAATCAACATATACGGAGGTAATCCCTATGTACGATCCCAAACCCTACGGCCTGAACGAGCTGCGGGAGATGTTCCTGAAGTTCTTCGAGAGCAAAGGCCATCTCCGCCTGCCCAGTTTCTCCCTGATTCCCCAGAACGATGCGTCCCTGCTGCTGATCAACTCCGGCATGGCTCCCATGAAGCCCTACTTTACCGGAGAGCAGGAGCCCCCCCGCCACCGGGTCACCACCTGCCAGAAGTGTATCCGCACCGGCGACATTGAGAACATTGGCCACACCGACCGCCACGGCACTTACTTTGAGATGCTGGGCAACTTCTCCTTCGGCGACTATTTCAAGAACGAGGCCATCCCCTACGCCTGGGAGTTTCTGACCTCCCCGGAGTGGGTGGGACTGGACCCCGACCGGCTGTATCCCTCTGTATTCGCTGGCAACGAGACCACTCCCGCCGACGACGAGGCGTTCCGTATCTGGCACGAGGTCATTGGCATCCCGGAGGAGCGGATTTTTAAGTTCGGTAAGGAGGATAACTTCTGGGAACACGGCTCCGGCCCCTGCGGCCCGTGCTCCGAAATTTACTACGATAGAGGCCCCGAGCACGGCTGCGGCAAGCCCGGCTGTACTGTGGGCTGCGACTGCGACCGCTATATCGAGGTGTGGAACGTGGTGTTCTCCCAGTTCGACAATGACGGGGAAAACCATTACACCGAGCTCAAGCAGAAGAACATCGACACCGGCATGGGGCTGGAGCGTCTGGCCTGCGTGTGTCAAGGAGTGAACTCCCTGTTTGACGTGGACACCGTCATGAGCATCACCAACAAGGTGTCCGAGATCACCCATGCCCACTACGGTGAGACGAAGGAGAAAGACGTGTCCCTGCGGGTGATCACCGACCACATCCGCTCTGCCACCTTTATGATTTGCGACGGTGTGCTGCCCTCCAACGAGGGCCGGGGCTATGTGTTGCGCCGCCTGCTGCGCCGGGCCGCCCGCCACGGAAAGCTGCTGGGGGTCAACGAGCCCTTCCTGTATACCGTGTGCGATACCGTCATCCATGAGAACGAGGGCCACTACCCTGAGCTGCGGGAGCGTCAGGACTATATCACCAAGGTCATCCGGGTAGAGGAAGAAAACTTTGCCAAAACCATCGACGGAGGCCTGAAAATTTTCAATGAGATGCTGACCGGCTACAAGAAAAAAGGCGAGAAAACCTTCTCTGGCGCCGATGCCTTCAAGCTGTACGACACCTACGGCTTCCCCGTGGACTTGACCCTGGAGATGGTGGAGGAGCAGGGGATGGACCTGAACGAGGCCGAGTTCAAACAGCTCATGGAGGAGCAGCGCCAACGGGCCCGGAAGGCCCGGGAGGCCTTGGGCGATTTGGGCTGGGCCGGCGTGGAGTTTGGCAAGGACGTGCCCGAGACGGAGTTTGTGGGCTATGACAGCGCCAACACGGCCAAGGCTGTCGCCGGGGTAGTAGTGGCCCTGGTGGTGGAAAACGAGCTGGCCGAGGAGCTGATGCCCGGCGTGGAGGGCATTGTGGTGCTGGATAAAACCCCCTTCTACGCTGAGATGGGCGGCCAGGTGGCCGACCACGGTGTGATCTTTGCCGACAAGGTGGGCTTTGAGGTCACCGACGTGCAGAAAAACAAGGGCGGCAAGTATATGCACTACGGCAAAATGACCGAGGGCTCCATCAAGGTGGGAGGCACCGTGTACGCCTCCATCAATAAGGAGCGCCGTCAGGCCATCATGCGGGCCCACTCCGCCACCCACCTGCTGGACAAGGCCCTGCGGGAGGTGCTGGGCGACCACGTGCATCAGGCGGGTTCTCTGGTGGAGCCTGACCGCCTTCGCTTCGACTTCACCCACTTCGAGGCCATGACCTCCGAGCAGGTGGCCGAGGTGGGCCGCATTGTCAACGATGCCATTCTGAACGGCCTGGAGGTGCGCACCAACGTACTGCCCATTGAGGAGGCCAAACAACGGGGGGCCATCGCCCTGTTTGGGGAGAAGTACGGCGACACTGTCCGGGTGGTAGACATGGGCGAGGGGTACTCTGTGGAGTTTTGCGGCGGCACCCATTTGGATAACACCGCCAAGGTAGGCACCTTCCGTATTAAAAGCGAGTTCTCCGTAGCTTCCGGCGTGCGCCGCATCGAGGCCACCACCGGCCGGGAGACTCTGGCCTTCTTCGGTGAGGTGCAGGAGCGCATCAACCAGGCGGCGGCAGTGCTGAAAGCCAAACCCGGCGAGCTGCGGGAGAAGGCGGAGGCCGTCATGGGCGAGATCAAGAACCTGCACCAGATGGTGGAAAAGTTCAAGGCAAAGGAGGCCGCCGGGGAGACGGACCGTATTCTGTTCGGCGCCCATGAGGTGGGCGAGCTGAAGGTGCTCACCGCCACGGTGCCTGACGCAGACGGCGCCCGCCTGCGCCAGATGGGCGACCTGCTCCGGGAGAAGGACGCCAATGTGGTGGCGGTTCTGGCCAGCGTCAACGACGGTAAGATCACCTTCCTTTGCTCCTGCGGCAAGGAGGCGGTGAAGAAAGGTGTCAAGGCCGGGGACATCATCAAACAGGTGTGCGCCATTGCGGGCGGCTCTGGCGGCGGTAAGCCGGACAGCGCTATGGGCGGCGGCAAGGACGTGCTCATGCTGGACAACGCACTGGCCATGGTGGACAACGTAGTGGCCATGAAGCTGGGGCTGTAAGCCATGACGCGGGACGATTTGAATCGCTTTCGGGCGCTAGACATTGATTTTGATTCCATTGGACTGCTCCAAAGCGGGGCGGACGACTTCGCTTACTTCTGCACTCCGATGGATGCGGAATTTGTGGGCCGCCTCGGCTGTGACGGCATCCATTTCATCCTCCTGCCGGAAGATGAGCGGGTGTTCTGCGTGGACCCGTCCATGGGGGAGCGGGGAACCTATGTTCTCCCGGTGGCCGGTGATTTCCGGGAGTTCCTCTCATTTGTCCTCTATTGTCAGGATGCCAACCCGCTGAGCCAGATTTATTGGATGACCCGGAAGGAGTATGAGGAGTTGGCGGAGGAGGACGCCGCAGCCCGGGAGAATGAATACCAGGCAAAGTTTTTCGAGGAAAAGGATAAAGCCCTGTCTGCTATTGTAAAGGAATTTGACCTGACCCCCGTTGATCCTTTCAAGAAAGTCAAGGCCATGCAGAAAAAATTTGACCCGGCGGTGCTGAACTTTTCCGATGAATATTATGACGCGGTGGGTTATGTGCACCCGGAAGAAGAGGGAGAAATTGTTCAAGTTCAAGGTACACATACTGTCATGCTTACCGCCAACAGGGAGGTTGATCCTATGATACCGCAAGACCCCAATATTCTGCTGAGCTATGTGAATACCAAGCTCCGGGATGAGTATTCCAGCCTGGACGCCCTGTGCGATGATTTGAACGGCGACCAGGCGGAGCTAACAAAAGCAATGGCTGGGCTGGGCTATGCCTATGACCATGAGACCAACCAATTCAAGCCTGTCTGAAGGGAGAAAAGGTCATGATTCTGGACTATACTGCCATGGAGACCACCCATATCCCCAATTTTTTGGGTGGGGAAGGGACCATTCACGCTCAGATGCGGGTGGACGAGCTGGGCAAGATTCTGAAGGGAGCGCTGGACCCTGGCTCCTCCATCGGCTATCACACCCACGAGACCAGCAGCGAGATCATCTATATCCTGTCCGGCACAGGCAAGGTGGAATATGACGGTAGCGAGGAGGTGGTAAAGGCGGGCCAGTGCCACTACTGCCCCAAGGGACACAGCCACGCCCTCATCAACAACAGCGATGGTCCGCTGGAATTCTTCGCGGTTGTTCCAAATCAATAATAGGGAGGTAGACTCATGCTTCAGGCGCAAAACCCAGACTGTCTGTTTTGTAAAATTGTCAAGGGAGAAGTTCCCTCCAAAATCATCTACAAAGACGAAAAATGTGTGGCGTTCCACGACATCGACCCCCAGGCTCCTACCCATTTCCTGGTGATTCCTAAGGTACACATCGGCTCCTGTGGGGAGATTAACGGTAGTAATTCCCTAGTCGTCAGCCGTTGTTTCGAGGTCATTTCCAAGGTGACAAAGGAGTTGGGGGTCACCGACTTCCGGGTGGTGTCCAACTGCGGCGAGCAGGCGGGGCAGTCTGTTCCCCATCTTCACTTCCATGTGCTGGCGGGCCGGGATATGACCTGGCCTCCGGGCTAAAAACTGTAAAGCCCGCCTCCTTCACAGTGAGGAGGCGGGCTTTTTATACTTTGAGATGCTTCGTATGGTCGTGGACCAGGTTTCCGGTGGCGGGGCCGTCCAGCAACTGCCCGTCTTCAGCAAAGCGGGAGCCGTGGCAGGAACAGTCCCAGGAGTGCTCCTGTGGATTATATTTTAGCGCGCAGCCCATGTGGGGGCACCGGGGACGGGTAGGAGTGAGCAGGTTAAAAACGCTCTCCCCGGCGTTGGCGGCCAGTTGGGGATGGAGCACGGAGCGGAAGGGGGAAAAGACCTCCTGATATGGGCTGTCCCGGCCCAGGATCAGGTCCGTCACTAAGGTAGCGGCGGCCATGGACGAGGTCATACCCCATTTGTTGAAACCGGTGACGGCGTACAGTTTGGGCAGGCGGGGGGAGTAGGGGCCGATATAGGGCGCGCCGTCCAGCGTCATGCAGTCCTGAGCGGCCCAGCGGCACACTGGTCGGCTGTCCGGCCAATGGCGGCGGGCAAAGTCCTCCAGACCGGTCCAGCCGCTGCCCTGTCTGCCTGTGCGGTGGGCTCCGCCCCCCAGCAGAAGGAGATCATTATCATTGCGAAAGGACAGTCCTTTGCCGCTCTCGTCCACATACATTCCTTCTACATCCGCCGCGCCCTCCAGGGCCAGAACGTAAGATCGGCTCTGGTATAGCTTCAACCAGTAGCAACCGAATTTATTGAGGAAAGGGAAATGGGTGGTCACCACGATGTGGTCCGCCTTGATGATGTTTCCAGCCTCCGTGACCGCTTTGCCGGTCTCGACCTCCAGCACCCTGGTGTGTTCGTATATTTTGAGGCCTTCTGCAATCCAGGCAGCGAATTTCAGCGGGTGAAACTGAGCCTGACGGTCGGTCCGCAGCGCTCCCGCCACCGGGAAGGGAAGGGCCGTTCCGGTTACCAGCGTGGCGGGACAGCCCAGCTTGTCCAGCGCGGCTGCCTCGCGGTCCAGCTCTTTCCGGCTGTTCAGGGCATAGACGTAGTTGGGCTTTTCCTCAAAATCGCAGGGGATATCCTGGCACAGCTCCCTGAGCTTTTGCAACGCGTCCTGATTGGCGTTCCAATAGGCCCGGGTTCGATTCAGGCCGAACTCTTTCAGCAGCTTGTGGTAGATCAAGCCGTGCTGAACAGTGAGCTTGGCGGTGGTGTTTTTCGTTACCCCGCCGCACAGCCGTCCAGCTTCCACCAACACACAGTTGATTCCGGCCCGGGTCAGCTCATGGGCGCACAGCAGACCCGCCAGCCCGCCGCCGATGACCAATACGTCGGTGCGGATATCTCTTGGCAAGGGAGCAAATTCAGGCAGTTGCGCGGTCATTTCCCAGATGGATTTCACAAAGCATCACCTCGTTGGAGGTAGTATGCCTGTTTTGAGAGCGATTATCAGCTAGGCTTTTGTTTGAAGATGATGAATTTGCTCAGCACATAGTTGACCACCACAACGACAACGTTGGCAGCCAGCTTGACGATGGCGTCACCGTGGATAGAGATGCCGGCGGTGAGCTGGATGACGGCGTCGCCGCAGTGGAGCGTGTCCACAAAGAACCATAGGATAATCGTCTCCAAGCCCAGGGTAAGCAGCCGGGAGGCCGCCATCTGCCACAGCTCCCGCAGGGCCACCTGCCAGGCCCAATCTCTGGACTGGAATACGTACAGCTTGTTGACGAAATAGGCGAACAGCACGCTCACAGCCCAGGCAATGACGTTGCTGGTGAGGTAATAGACCCGGAGGCCTTCGGTGAGCAGGAAGTAGGTCACGTAGTTGACCACGGTGGTCATGACGCCCCAGAACACGTAACTGATTAGCTCCCGGTGCTTGTGGAGCAGGGCCCGAATGGTTTCCATCATGGATGCCGCCTCACATGGCCGTGGGGTAGGCGGCGGCCATGTCCGCCTCGTCCAGACAGGTGGGTGCCCGGTTCGGCAAGCAGCAAAGCGCATAGTATTTAAAATCAAACATAAAAACGCCTCCTGATAGGGACAGTTGTCCCTGTATGTTTCATGGATATCATTATAAAACATTTTTTCCCGTTGGCAAGCCCTTTTTGTGGTCAATGAAAAAACATCAAATTTTGATCCGGACTATTTTAGGCGTGACTTTTTCCCGGTGCTGTGATATATTTAGAAAAAGATTGAGTATAGGACGGGTGAACGTATGAATATTCTCATCATTGACGCCCAGGGCGGCGGCATCGGCAGACAGTTGGTAGCCGCCGTGAAGAAGGCGTTTCCCGGCGATACGGTGACCGCGGTGGGGACCAACAGCCTAGCGGCCTCCGCCATGCTGAAAGCCGGGGCCGACTGCGTGGCCACGGGAGAGAACGCCGTGGTGGTGAATTGCCGGAAGGCGGATATCATCGTGGCCCCCATTGGCGTGGTCATCGCCGACGCTATGCTGGGCGAGATTACCCCTGCCATGGCCCAGGCGGCGGGGCAGAGCCAGGCCAAGCGTATCCTGCTGCCCATCGCCCACTGCGACAATATAGTGGTGGGGACAAAGGAGCTGGGGATGAGCCAACTGGTGCAGGAGGCGGTGGAGCGTCTTCGGACGGTGCGCGAGGGCTGTGGGAATTGATCTGAGCGGCGGGTGCTGCAAATATAATCAAAAGGAGCGATGGGAAATGGGCAAGCCTGTTTTGGTCATTATGGCCGCGGGCATGGGCAGCCGGTACGGCGGCCTGAAGCAACTGGACCCGGTGGGAAACCATAATCAGGTCATTCTGGATTATTCCATCTATGACGCCCGCCGGGCTGGATTTGAAACGGTGGTATTCGTCATCAAGGAGGAGATTGAGGAGGAGTTCAAGGCCCGGGTGGGGCGGCGCGTGGAACGGCACATGGATGTAAAATATGTGTTCCAGCGCATGGACGACCTGCCGGAGGGCTATGCGGTGCCCGAGGGGCGGGTGAAGCCCTGGGGCACGGCCCAGGCGGCGCTGGCGGCGCGGCATGTGGTGGACGGTCCCTTTGCCATCATCAACGCCGACGACTATTACGGCCGGTCGGCGTTTCAGACGATGTACGAGCACCTGTCAAACGGCCGGACCTATCAGTACGCCATGGTGGGCTACCGCCTGAAAAACACGGTGACCGAGCACGGCTCCGTAGCCCGGGGAGTGTGCGGTGTGGACCAGGACGGGATGCTGATTGACATACAGGAGCGCACCACCATCGAAAAGGACGGGAATAACGCTCGCTACACCGAGGACGGCGGCCAGACTTGGACGCCTATTTCCGGAGAAACGCTGGTGTCCATGAATTTGTGGGGCTTTGACCGAAGCTTTCTGGAGGAGGCAGAGGCCCGGTTCCCGGAGTTTCTGGACCAGGCGCTGGCGGAAAATCCGCTGAAAGGGGAGTATTTCCTGCCCAGCGTGGTGGACCGGCTCATCCGAGAGGGCAAGGCGCAGGTACACGTGCTGCTCAGCGAGGACAAGTGGTACGGCGTCACCTACCGGGAGGACAAGCCCACCGTCACCTCTGCCATCGCGGCGATGACGGAGGCGGGGCTGTACCCGGACGAGCTGTGGCCCGAGGGGTAAGGAAGGGGGGACCGGGGAATGAAAATTGAACTGAAGCGTGGGGCATACACTGCCGTTGTGAACACAAAAGGCGGCGAACTGGTGTCCTTCCGGGACGGGCAGGGCATTGAGTACATCTGGAGCGGCGACGCCAAGTCCTGGCCGGGCCAGAACCCCAACCTGTTCCCCATTGTGGGCAGCTTGAAGGATGGGTGCGTGACCATCAATGGGAAAACCTGCGAGATGGCCCGGCACGGCTTTGCGAGGCGCAGCGTGTTCGCCGTGGCGGAGCGGGGAGAGGATTATGTGGTGATGGAGCTGCGTGATTCTCCGGAGACGCTGGCGCGCTACCCTTGCCATTTTGTATTCCGGGTGCGGCACCAGTTGGTGGACAACGGGTTTTCCACCCGGTTCGAGGTGCGAAACCCTGGCAAGGAGGACCTGCTGTTCTGCGTGGGCGCCCACACCGGCGTCAATTGCCCCCTGGAGGAGGGAAAACGGTTTGAGGACTATCGGCTGGTGTTTGACCAGGCGGAGGATATCAAGGCCACGATTCCCACAGGTCAGGGGTTGCTGTCCGTTGGACGGTACGGACCTGCGCTGGAGAACACCGACACCCTTCTCCTGGATCACGCCGTATTTGACCAAGTGGATACCCTCATCTTTGAAGGGCTCCGTTCCACAGGCGTTGCCCTGCGACACAAGGACGGGGGCCGAGAGGTTCACATGGAGTTTGGGGAGTTCCCCATGATCGCCTTCTGGACTCAGCCCCATGCCAACGCCCCCTACATCTGCTTGGAGCCCTGGCACGGCTGCGCGGCCTATGAGGACGAGAGCGGTGAGTTTGCGGACAAGCCCCATGTCGTCCGGCTGGCTCCCGGCGAAGAGAAAAGGTTAGAATACACCGTCACGCTCAGGTGAGCGGCCTTGAAAAGCGCCGCCACAACTATGAAAAGGAGAGTCATCATCATGAACAAAGCCATCCATACTGATAACGCCCCCGCCGCCATCGGACCCTATTCCCAGGCTGTCCGCTGGGGCAATGTAATCTATGTGTCCGGGCAGCTTCCCATTGACCCCGCCACCGGAGCCTTTGCCGGGGAGGATATCGCGACCCAGACCCGCCAATCCCTCACCAACATCAGGAATATCTTGGCGGCGGAAGGGCTGGAAATGTCCCGTGTGGTCAAGACCACCGTCATGCTCAAGGACATCGCCGACTTTGCCGCCATGAACGAGGTGTATGCCGAATTTTTCGCCGCGCCTTATCCCGCCCGGGCCGCCTATCAGGTGGCTGCACTGCCGAAGGACGCGCGGGTGGAGATTGAGTGCGTCGCCGCTTTTTAAGCGGATGGAACGGCTGACGGACTTGCCCAACATCGGACCCAAGCTGGCGGACAATCTGGAGAAAGCCGGCGTGACCGATCCGGACCGGCTCCGGTCCATGGGGGCGGAGGAGGCGTTCCTGCGCATCCGCGCCCAGGTGGACCCCAGCGCCTGCCTACACCAACTGGAGGCGCTGGCGGGAGCGGTGTCGGGCATGAAAAAGAGCCTGCTGTCTCCGGAGCGCAAGGCGGAGCTGAAAACTTGGTTCAAGGGACTGTGAGGGACAACGCAATGTTTCGAGTGCTGAAAACAGAGGGCGCGGCCCGCAGGGGGGAGTTTGTTTGCCCTCACGGCGTGGCGCAGACCCCGGTATTTATGAACGTGGGCACCCAGGGGGCCATCAAGGGGGCTCTCTCCGCTTTTGATTTGAAGGAGATCGGCTGTCAGATCGAGTTGTCCAATACCTACCACCTCCATCTCCGCCCCGGCGACGACGTGGTGCGGCAGATGGGTGGACTCCACAAATTCATGTGCTGGGATGGGCCTATGCTCACCGACTCCGGCGGATTCCAGGTGTTCTCCCTGGCGGGGCTTCGGAAGATCACGGAGGAGGGGGTCGCCTTTTCCTCCCATATCGACGGCAAGCGCATCTTTATGGGACCGGAGGAGTCCATGCGCATCCAGTCCAATCTGGGCAGCGATGTGGCCATGGCCTTCGACGAGTGCGTGGAGAATCCCGCCCCCTACGACTATGCCAAGGCGTCCTGTGAGCGGACGTTGCGCTGGCTGGAGCGCTGTGCGGAAGAGCATGACAAGCTGAATTCCTTGCCGGACTGCGTCAACCCGGGACAGGTGCTGTTCGGCATCAACCAGGGGGCCACCTACGAGGATCTGCGGGTATGGCACATGAAGGAGACGGCCAAGATCGGCTGCGACGGCTACGCTATCGGAGGTCTGGCGGTGGGAGAGCCCACCGAGGTGATGTATCGGATCATTGAGGCGGTGGAGCCCCACATGCCTGCGGACAAGCCCCGGTATCTCATGGGCGTGGGTACTCCTTCCAACATCATTGAGGGCGTAGCCCGGGGGATTGATTTCTTCGATTGCGTCATGCCCGCCCGCAACGCTCGCCACGGAAAGCTGTTTACCTGGGCGGGGGCAGTGAACATCAAAAATGAGCGCTTCAAGCTGGATGACCGGCCCATCGACCCCGCCTGCGATTGCCCAGTGTGCCGCAATTTCTCCCGGGCGTACCTGCGCCACCTGTTCGTGGCGGGGGAGATGCTGGCTATGCGGCTGGCGGTGATGCATAACCTGTATTTCTACAACAATTTGGTGCAGCGCATCCGAGATGCTTTGGATACCGGGCAGTTTGCCGCATTCCGGGCGGAGTATTCGGAGAAACTGTCCGGGCGTGTGGAATGAGATTACAGTCCGGCCATTGAGTGAAACAATACGGCCCCATGGAGCGATTGCGCTTCATGGGGCCGTTTACTGTTTTGTGGGCGCCAGGCGCGCTCAGCCTTTCCAAAGGCCGTGCAGGTTGCAGTAGGAGTAGGCCGCCTCCACTTCGTCCGCGTCGCACAGGGCGAAGCTGACCTCCGGGCTGTGGCCCGGGCGCAGTGTTTTGTACTGGCCGCCCTGCTTGGTTTGCAGATACACCCACTCAATGGAGTGTTCATCCAGCATGGGGTGATGGGTTGAGCCCACACACACCGTCACCCGGTTGCCCTCCACCTGGTACACGGGGATATGCTTTTCTGTGGACGCTTCTGCGGTGCCGGGGATGAGTTCTTTCATCGGCTCTCCACAGCACATGATGGGGACGCCGGCGTTTTTAATCATGGCGACAATATTTCCGCAGTGCTTACAGACATAAAATTTCTGTTCCATCTTAATCGACCTCCTGGTGGGATTGCCTTGCCGCAACGCAGCGGTTTTGGTTTACTTAGTGTGCCCCATATGGGGGATTCCATGCGCCTTTTCCATCAGGAATGCCCTTGCGGGATTAAGCGCCCGACTGTTTAAATGATTCCAATAATGGGTATTCTCTGCTCGGAGGGGATGTGGGTGAAATTCAGATATTTCGACCCGGCGGGCAGGCAGATCGCCCCGGAGCAGCTTCGCTCCATGCAGATTATGACACCCGCGATGGATCATGTCTTTGCGACGGTGCGAGAGCGACTGGAAAAAAATGAAAGGTCCGGGCAGCCGATTGAAAAAGCCGCTCTGAGATGATATGATTAGCCCATGGCTTCGCGGCCAGGGCTAATTTTTCTGATGGGAGGTATCATGAGTAAGTCAAAAATGTTTCAGCCGCTGGAGGCTCCCGGTGAGCTGACGTTGGCCCTTTACCGCCGTGTATCGACGGACAAGCAGGCCGACGAGGGCTATTCCCTGGACGTTCAGATGGAGAAGCTTCGGGCGTACTCCAAAACTTTTTCCGATGTTCGGGAAGTGCGGGACTATATGGACGACGGTTATTCCGGCAGCAGCCTGGACCGTCCGGGGATGGAGCGCCTGGTCCGGGATATCCGGGCCGGTGAGATCACCCACGTGATCGTGGTGAAGCTGGACCGCCTGAGCAGAAGCCAGAAGGACACCCTGCACCTGATTGAGGATGTGATGATCCCGGCGAATGTGGCGTTCATCTCCATCATGGAAAGCTTCAACACCGACACCGCGTTTGGGCGGGCGATGGTGGGCATCCTGTCCGTGTTTGCCCAGTTGGAGCGGGAAAACATTTTCGAGCGCACCCGCGGCGGTATGCAGAAGCGGGTGGAGAAGGGGTACTGGCCAGGCGGTGGGCGGACGCCTTACGGCTATGACTATGATCCGGCACAGGGCATCCTGGTTCCCAACGAACAGGCGGAGATGGTCCGCTATATGTATGACCGCTATCTGGCTGGTGAATCCATGCAGGCTATCGCCGACAGCGTTGGCTTGAAATACGAAAAGCTGATTTACAACATTATCACCCGGAAATCCAACGCGGGTTATATTGTATATAAAGGGGAGGAGTATCAGGGACTCCATGAGCCCATCGTGTCCCTGGACACCTATGACCGGGCCATGGAGCTTCTCGCGGAGCGCTCTGCGGCAAAGTTGGTGACCAAAACAGCCCATCTGCTCACGGGGCTGTGCCGCTGCGGGACTTGCGGGGCAAGAATGCGGTACATGAAATGGGGAAAGGCCGGATATAAGCTGGTGTGCTACTCCCAGCAGCGAAGCAAACAATATCTGGTGCGTGACCCTAACTGCGACGGTCCGGCTCCTTTTGCCGAGGAGGTGGAGGAGGGCGTTGTGAGCACCTTGTTCGCGGTGTCCAGGGATAAGCTGGAAACCGCCCGCAAATCCGTGGAGTCAGGAAGCGTAACCGGTATGCTCCGGGAGCGGATTCAACGGGCGGAGACGAAGCTCCGCCGCCTGTACGGCCTGTACGGCGACAGTGGGGACGGCTGCCTGTTGGACGCGATCCATGACGCGAAAGAGGAGATTGGCCGCCTGAACAGGCTGTTGGAGGAGGAACGTGCGAAGGGGGCGTCCACCCGGTCCGCCATGAGCGCCTATGAAAAGCTGGAGAGCGTGCAGGACGCGTGGCCGTATATGTCCGTTCAGGAGCGGCGGGTCATCCTGGCATCCGTTGTGGAGAGCGTGACCATTTCCGCCGATTATACCGACGTGAAGCTGAAATTCCACCTATCGGCCTAACAAAATTTTATTTTCAACCCGGGAACGCCATGCCGATGATTGTGGGAGAGATTCGCCGTTATCTTCGGGATAACAGCGCCATCCGGGTGTCCCGGTCGGTGCGGGACACCGCTTACCGGGTACTTCAGGCCAAGGAGAAGTATATGGCGGAGCACCAGAAGGAGCCTACGGTGGACGAGATTGCCCAAATGCTGGAGCTGCGCCGGGAGGACGTGGTGATGGCGCTGGACGCCATTGTGGACCCGGTGTCTCTGTTCGAGCCGGTGTACTCCGACGGGGGGGACACGGTGTGTGTCATGGACCAAGTGAAGGACAAGAAGAACACCGATGAGGCCTGGCTGGAGCACATCGCTTTGGATGACGCCATCGGCAAGCTGGATGAGCGGGAGCAGCGCATTCTTGCCCTGCGTTTTTTTCAGGGCAAGACGCAAATGGAGGTGTCCGCCGAGGTGGGCATCTCCCAGGCCCAGGTGTCCCGCTTGGAGAAAAATGCGCTGAACCGGATCAGAAAAGAGCTGTGACCGGAGCAAAAACGCCCCGCGGGCCGGAATGGGACCCGCGGGGCGTCGCAATAAATTGAAATTTCCTTGAAAGCGGCGGATTGATATTTATTTAGTTGCAAAGACGTTGTAAACCCCGGAGCGCCATGATATAATAGCCGCAAGCAGCTATTATATTTGATTTCATACATATATCACAACGGCGTTTTGCGCCTGTGATACAATCGCACCGCAAATTATTGGACGGTTTGCGCGCTGCCATGATCTGAAAATAATCCGGGGAGGGGATGCCGCATGGCAATCATTGGAATCGATCTTGGAACCACCAACAGCTTGGCGGCGGTGTGGCGGAATGGGAAGAGCGAGCTTATACCCAACGCGGCCGGAGAATTTTTTACCCCAAGCGCGGTGAGCGTCGATGATGACGGCTCCGTTCTGGTGGGCCGTGCGGCGAAGGACCGGCTGATCTCCCACCCAGAGCGGACGGCCGCCCGTTTCAAACGGTACATGGGGACAAAAAAGACCTTTCAACTGGGCGATCACTCCTTCACTCCGGAGGAGCTGTCCGCCCTGGTGCTGCGCAGCCTTCGGGAGGACGCGGAGGCTTATTTAGGCGAGCCGGTAACCGAGGCGGTGGTCAGCGTTCCCGCCTATTTTGCCGAGGCCCAGCGCTCCGCCACCAAGCGGGCGGGGGCGCTGGCGGGGCTGCACGTGGAGCGGCTGGTGAACGAGCCCTCTGCCGCCGCTGTGGCCGCGCACATTGCGGAGGGGGACCAGGACAAGGTGTGCCTGGTGTTCGACTTGGGCGGTGGTACGCTGGACGTGTCCCTGGTGGAGCGGTTTGAGAACGTAATCAGCGTCACCGCCGTGTGCGGGGACAACCAACTGGGCGGGACGGACTTCGACTGGGCTATCGCCGAGGCGTTTTGCAGGGAGACGGGCGTGGATATGGAGGCCCTGTCCGACCGGGAGGAGGAACTGCTGGTACGGCAGGCGGAAATCTGCAAGATTGCCCTCACCACCCAGGAGCCGGTCATCATGGCCATCGACGACGGGGCCATCAGTGCCGCCTCGCTGACGCTGACCAACGAGTGGCTCATCCGGTCATGCAGCGCCCTGTTTCACCGTCTGGCCGCCCCGGTACGCAAGGTGTTTCTGGACGGTGGCATGTCCATGGGCGAGCTGGATGAGCTGGTGATGGTGGGCGGCTCCAGCCACATGCCGTCCGTGCGCCGCTATGTGGCCCGGCTGCTGGGCCGGGAGCCCGCCAAAGGTAGCTCTCCCGACACCGCCATCGCCCTGGGGGCGGGCGTGTGCGCGGGGATGAAGGAGCGGGCTGGGGATTTGAAGGAGCTGGTGCTCACCGACGTGTGCCCTTTTACCTTGGGCATTGCCAGCTACAACCGGGCGGAACCGGATAGGCCCATCATGTCTTCCCTCATTGAGCGCAACTGTGTGCTGCCCTCCAGCCGGGAAGGGGAATACTTTACCGTATATGACGATCAGGAGACCATCTCTGTGAAGGTCTATCAGGGGGAGAACTTCTACTGTGCCGATAACACCCTGCTGGGGGAGCTGAACATCCAGGTGCCCAGGGCCCGGCGGGGCCGGCAGTCGGTGCGGGTGCGGTTTACTTAGAGTCTGTTTAAAATCTTTTGACAAAAATGGCGGAGTGGGAGATAATAGGAAAA
>CANOYV010000020.1:0-37265 GCA_947571605.1 uncultured bacterium
AAAACTACAAAATTTCTTCGGCGTTTTCTTACAATTTCAAATTGGCGTTGACAATGAGTTCATTGACAAAATTGTAGTGTCCAAGCCTGACAAGCTGAACGGCAAGCGGCATCAGAGGGTGGACATTCACTACAACACCATTGGCTTATGGGTAGCGCCGGAGCCGGAAATGCTGGAACGGGAATATCTGGCCTATTATAATTCCATGCAGAAGCGCAAGGAAAAGACAGCGTAGCCGAAGCTACGCCGTCCTAATCGAATGATTTTCACTTACTGGAATCCCCTCGGGGCAACTTCCTTACGGGAGTTGCCCCGAGGGAAAGGACGCTCTTTTTATTCGGTTTAGGACGGCGGCTCCCGCCCACACTTGGGGCAGAAACGGAAGTCCCCCTGGAGATTGGCTCCGCAGTAGGGGCAGAACCTTGTCCCGCGCTCCGGAGGCCGGGACTGTCCGGGCTGGTCCCAGGGTTCCGCGCCCTTCACCCAGCGCCGGCCGGGGTCGCCCTCCTCGCCGTCCTCTGTGATGTCAAACTCGGAGTAGCGGTCTTTGCCGGTGGCGTTTTTGTAGTTATACATCGCGTGGACGATGCCGTTGATCATGAACACCACCCCGAACAAGGGAAAAATCATCGCAATGATGCCCAACATGCCGCCAGCCACCATAGCGCCGGTGGCTATAAAGATGGCAATCAGCGTCCAGATCGCGCCGAACACGATGCTGAAAATGCTGTTTAGAAACTTCATACCGGACGGGCCGCGGCCCGGTTTGATGCTTTTCATGGCGGTTTACTTCTTGGGGGGATTGGGCTCCACGGTGTCGAACACGCTCTTGGCGCTGGCGCACAGCCCGGCCAGTCCTTGCAGCTCGCTGGGGATGATGATCTTGGTGGCCCGGCCGTCGGCGGCCTTCTGGAAGGCCTCCAGGGCCTTGATCTTGATGACGGCTTCGCCGGGGGCGGCCTCGTTGATGAGCTTGATGGCGTCGGCGGTGGCCTGCTGCACCTTCATAATGGCCTCGGACTCAGCCTCGGCGGCCAGGATCTTGGCGGTCTTCTCCGCCTCGGCCTCCATGATCTTGGCCTGTTTGGCGGCGTCGGCCCGGAGGATGGCGGACTGCTTCTCGCCCTCTGCCACCAGGATCTGGGACTGCTTCTGGCCCTCGGCCTGGAGGATGGCCTCGCGGCGCTCGCGCTCGGCCCGCATCTGCTTCTCCATGGACTCCTGGATGTCACGGGGCGGCATGATGTTCTTCAGCTCCACACGGTTGACCTTGATGCCCCAGGGGTCGGTGGCCTCGTCCAGGATGGCCCGCATCTGGGTGTTGATGTGGTCGCGGCTGGTGAGGGACTGGTCCAGCTCCAGGTCGCCGATGATGTTGCGCAGGGTGGTGGCGGTCAGGTTCTCAATGGCGCTCATGGGGTGCTCCACGCCGTAGGTATACAGCTTGGGGTCGGTAATCTGGAAGTACAGCACGGTGTCGATCTGCATGGTGACGTTGTCCTTGGTGATGACGGGCTGGGGGTCGAAGTCCACCACCTGCTCCTTAAGGGACACGGTCTTGGCCACCCGCTCAATAAAGGGGACCTTCAGGTGCAATCCCACGCCCCACACGGTGCGGAACGCGCCCAGCCGCTCAATGACCACGGCCTTGGACTGCTGAACCACCTTGATGTTGGACGCCAGGATGCCCAGGATGATGATGACGACAAGCAGGACGATGACGGGGCCCACGATGGCTCCCAGGTCGATGGCGCCGGCCAATGCGAATGTTTTCATTTGACTACCTCCTTAAAATAGTTCTCTTTCTGTCTGATGGGTACGACTGGTGTTTTTTCCCTTACCAGGTCTTGGGCTCCCCCGTGGGGATGGGGGCGGCGATGGGCTCCACGAACACCTTGACCCCCTCGATGCGCAGGACCTTCACCATGGTCCCGGCGGTGATGGGCCCTCCGTCGTCGCTCCGGGCGGACCAGGTCATGCCCCGGATGATGACGGCCCCCTTGCCATGGATGTTGTCGATGTCCTCGGTGACCTGGGCCTCGGCTCCGATAATCCGGTCGGCGTTGGTGGGCACCACCTTGTCATTCAGGTGGCGCTTGGCCAGGGGCCGCACCGCTAACAGGCACAGCAGACTCACCGCCAGGAACAGGGTGAGCTGAATCCACATCGCTCCGCCCAGCAGCGCCGCGATGAGGGCGATCAGCGCCCCGGCGGCGAACCAGATGGAGGTCAGCCCCACGGTGACGGCCTCGCTGGCTGCGAAGAGCAGCAGCAGCACCAGCCATATGATTTTCTGTATGGATTCCGCGTCGAACGGCATAGCCAACACTCCTTTCTCGCTTCCACTAAATTGTATCATAAAACGGGGCGGAGGAAAAGAAGTTTTTCTTGCTTTGGCACATATTATTGTTGCCAGCGCTTCCATTTTACATTATACTGGAGTTTGTAAAGTATTTCCCGCCCCTGTGACATGATACTACATCTTTCACCAGGTATAAAGTCAAGGGGTTTTTAAAAAATTTTTGATGGAGCATTTTATGGATCAAACATTACAGTTCGTCATACCCGCCCTCATGGGGGTGGAGAGCACAGTGGCCTACGAATTGAAAAAGCTGGGGCTGGCCGGGGTTATAGCGGAGAACGGCCGGGTGCTGTGCCAGGGCGGCCTCGCCGACATCCCCCGGATCAACCTGAACCTGCGCACTGGGGCCCGGCTGCTGCTGTGCCTGGGCAGCTTTCAGGCGAAAACCTTCGAGGAGCTGTTCCAGGGCTGCGCGGCCCTGCCCTGGGAGGATTTCATCCCCCGGGAGGGCCGCTTCCCGGTAAAGGGGTATACCATCAGCTCTCAGCTCCACTCGGTGCCCGCCTGCCAGTCCATCCTGAAGAAGGCGCTGTGCAAAAGGTTGGGGTCGGTGTATGGTTTGGAGGAGCTGCCGGAAACCGGGGCCTTATACCAGGTGCAGTTCTCTGTTTTAAAGGATCAGGCGGCTCTGATGCTGGACACCTCCGGCGACAGCCTGTACAAGCGGGGCTACCGGGCGCAAAACATGGGCGCGCCCCTGCGGGAGACCCTGGCGGCGGCGCTGGTGTCCCTGTCCCGGTACAAGGGGCGAGACCCCTTTTGCGACCCGTTCTGCGGCTCGGGCACCATCCCCATCGAGGCGGCGCTTATCGCCAAAAACCGGGCGCCGGGGCTGAACCGCACCTTTGCCGCCCAGAAATGGCGGTGGCTGCCCTCCAAGCTGTGGATGGACGCCGCGGAGGAGGCCATGGACCGCGAGTTCCACGGCGCTTACGACATCTGGGGCGGGGACATCGACCCTGCCGCCGTGGCGTTGTCCCGCCACAACGCCGAGCTGGCCGGGGTGGAGGACGCGGTACGTTTTGAGGTGGCGGACGCGGCCAGGTTACACCGGGAGGACCCCAAGGGGAGGGTGGTGACCAACCCGCCCTACGGCGAGCGGCTGCTGGAGAAAAAAGAGGCGGAGAAGCTGTACCGGGCTTTTGGGAAGGCGGTGCGGACGCTGCCGGGAGGCTGGCAGGTGAACGTGCTGTCCTCCCATACGGAGTTTGAGCGGACCTTTGGAAAAATTGCGGACAAAAAGCGAAAGCTATATAACGGTATGATAAAGTGCGACCTGTTTATGTACGGCATATAAAAGGCGGCAAAGCCGTCCCAAAGCGGAGTCCGGCGAAGCGGGTCCACTTTGGAGACGACGAGCAACGAAGTGAAGCGTATGCCCGCCGGAAGGCGGACGGAGCAGAGCGAAGTTTGCGAGGAGGATGGGGCCATGAAGCACATGTTCATTATCAACCCCAAGGCGGGAAAGAAAAAGAGTACCCGGCTGCTGGAGGAGCAGATTCAGGCGCTGGGTATGACCTGTGAGATCATTTACACCCGGCAGACGGGCGATGCCCGCCGCATCGCCCGGGAGGCGGCGGAGCGGGGGGAGCCTGTGCGGCTCTACGCCTGCGGCGGGGACGGCACCCTGAACGAGGTGGTGAACGGCGCGGCGGGGTATGGCAACGCGGCCGTCACCAACGTACCCATCGGCACGGGCAACGACTTTTTAAAGATTTTCGGCAAGGAGTGCAGGGCCCGCTTCTCCGATCTGGAGGCCCTGTCCAAGGGCCCCCAGACCGCCATGGACCTGATCGACTGCAACGGCTTTTTGGGCATTGACATCGTGTGCACCGGCCTGGACGCCCGCATCGCCGCAGATAAGGATGCTTATAACGGATTCCCCCTTGTTACCGGCATCGGGGCCTACGCCATCTCCGCCGTGGTCAACGTGCTGCACAAGGGCATCGGCGTGCCTACGGTGGTAGACTGCGGGGACCTCCATTTCGACGGGGAGACCTCCCTGGTATGCGTGTGCAACGGGCGGTACTACGGCGGCGGCTTCATGCCTGTGGGGGACAACATGCCTGACGACGGCCTGCTGGAGGTGCTGGTGGTGCGCAAGGTGAGCCGCGCGACCTTCTTCCGGCTGGTGGGGAAGTACGGCTCCGGCAAATACCGGGAATACCCCGATCTGATCTGGTACCGTCAGGGGCATGACGTCACCGTCAAAAGCGATCAGGAGCTGGTGGCGGTGGTGGACGGCGAGGTGGTGCGCAGCCGCGAGCTGCGCATCGGGCTGTCGGACAAAAAGGTAAACTTTTTCTACCCGGCGGGGATGAGCTACGGGCCAAAGGACGGAAGGGCCTCCTTTCGATAACATGGAACTTATCGCACATACCGATAATATTTAAAACCGTCCCTTTCTCCTATGTGCTGAAATCCGACTTTTTCAAGTACATGCTGACTCCGTACATTTTTGATAACTGCATCAGCATTTACCGCTGTCATTCCCAGGACATCAAAAGCGTACTTGAGAGCCAACTTCTCTGCGCAAGTTCCATATCCCCGGCCTTTTACAGTATCATTTTGCATGTGAATGCTCAGGGTACACTCTTTACCGTCCAAGTCTATCTGCTTTAGCTGAAGTTCACCTATTGGCCTGCCATTTCGCATAATGGCAAATAAAATGCGGGACGAATTTTGCTTGGAGTCAAAATATCTATTTACTGCGTTTTCGTTATATTGATATGGGGTAAATAAATCCATATCAATATATATATCGGGATCATTTTCCCAACTCCTATACAATTCATGGCAAAGCTCTCTGGTCATCATACATAGAGATATTTTTTCACATGACATAAACAACCATCCTCCGTTCGGTTTGCCGAGTTGTGCGCAAAGAAGCGTAGCGCCACAAGGGGCTCGGGCGATTGATACGTTTATCATTCAAGAAAAAGGACAGCCTTGCCCTTCCCGCTCCAACCGCTCCCGCTCCGCCTGGCTGAGCCGGTGGTAGCTGGGGGCCATAGCGGCGGCGGATACCAGCTTGTCCTCCTGGGCCAGCCGCAGGGCGCACCGCGCCACCCCCCAGGCGGTTTGGTAAATCAGGTGGGGCGGCATGGGCAGGCAGGGCAGGCCCTGGGCCTCCAGCGCCGCCCGGACCAGAAGGGCCCCGTCTCCCACCAGGGTTTGGGGCCTTCCGGAGGCCCGAATTTCTTGGGCCAGTTCGTCCAGGCCCATAGCCCGGTCCTGGGTAATCCGGGCCAGCTTCCCGTTTTCGGCGAAAAAACGGGCGCAGTACACCTGATTGCGGCGGGCGTCCATAGCCGCACAAATTTCCCCGCCCACATGGGCGCACTGCCAGGCCATGGACTCCAGGGTGGAGCAGGGGGCGCAGGGCTTGTTCCCCGGCCAGGCCAGCCCCTTGGCGGCGGCCACGCCGATGCGCACCCCGGTGAAGGACCCCGGCCCCGCCGCCACCGCCACCACGTCCATCTCGTCCAGGGTGAGCCCGGTGTTTTTCAGCAGGTCGGCGACCATGGGCATCAGGGTGGCGGAGTGGGTCAGCCCGCTGTTCTGGAAAGACTGGGCCAGCAGCTTTTCATCCTCGGTTACCGCCACAGACGCGGTGACGGCCGAGCTCTCCAGTGCGATGATTTTCACAGGTCCACCCCCTCGATGTCAATCACCCGGTCGTCGTCCCCGTCCCCGCGGACGATGGATACCCGGATTGCGTCGTCCTCAATGGCCTCCGCCACGTTCTCGCTCCACTCCACGGCGCATATGCCGCCCCGGGCCAGATAGTCCTCCCAGCCGATGTGGAACAGCTCGTCGGCGCTGTCCAGCCGGTACATGTCGAAGTGGAACAGGGGCAGCCGCCCTCTCTCGTACTCGTTGACGATGGTGAAGGTGGGGCTGGTTACACGTTCCTCCACCCCCAGCGCCCGGGCCATGCCGGACACAAAAGCGGTCTTGCCCGCGCCCAAATCGCCGGTGAAGGCCACCACCCGGCCCTCGGTCAGGGTGCCTGCCAGCCGTTCGCCCAGGGCCTCGGTTTCCTCCCGGCTGTGGGTGACAAATTCCATATGCGGTCACTTCCAGTCATAAAGTTAAGTTTTTTAAAACTCGTTCAAAACAGTATAGCATATTCCGTCTGATTGTGCTATACTAATTTGCAGTTTTCGCCCGAGAGGAGGCTCACGCCTTGCAGCTCACGCGCATATTCAAGGAATTTTTCAAAAAGGGAGACGTGGTCCTCCTGGCGCTGTGCATCAGCGCCAGTCTCATGGGCCTGGCGCTCATCTACTCTGCCACCCGGTATAACCAGGACCTCCACACCTCCGCCCAAAAGCAGGCTATGTTCCTGTGCATGGGCATCGTGGCCTATGTGTGGGTCACCTTCATCGACATCGAGTATTTGATGGAGAAGTGGTGGTGGGTATTCTTGCTGCTGGGGCTGTTCGTCATCGCTCTCATCAGGCCCTTTGGCCGGGATGACGGCACCGGCAACCGGAGTTGGGTGTTCCTCCCCGTTATCGGCAAGTATTTCGGCTTCCAGCCCGGGGAGATCGCCAAGCTGTCCTTTATCGTGGTGTTGGCCTGGATGATCAACAAGGAGCGGCCAAGGGGTCTGGGACGCTTTCCGGCGCTGGTCAAATATGTGATCCTCACCGGGGTATTCGCCGGGTCGCTGGCGGTGCTGTCCGGCGACTGGGGCATGGTCATTGTCTACCTGTTCATCTTCATCATCATGGCCTGGGTGGCCGGAGTGAGCAAGTGGTGGTTCATCGGCGTAGGCGCCCCTCTGGTGGGGGCGGCACTCTTTTTGTGGAACTTTATCCTCCCCCGAACCGACTATTGGAACGACTACCGCATCATGCGCTTTCGGGTGGTATTCGACCACAACCTGTCCCCGGATAAATGGGGCTGGCAGCAAGACCGCACCCTGCTGGCCATCGGCTCGGGGCAGCTCACCGGTATGGGCTGGCTCAACGGCACCCAGACCCAATCATCCCTTGAGGGAAGCTTGCCCGCCCGGCACACCGACAATATTTTCGCCGTGTGCGGGGAGGAGTTCGGGCTCATCGGCTGCTGCGCGGTGTTGCTCATCCTGCTGCTCATCATCCTGCGGTGCATCTGGGTGTCCCGCCGGGCCAAAAGCTATATGTCCGCCTATATCTCTATGGGCATTGCCGCCATGCTGATGATTCAGACCATCATCAATGTGGCCATGAATCTGTACTTGGGGCCCGTCATTGGCCTGACCCTGCCCTTTTTCAGCTACGGCGGTTCGTCCACCCTGACGCTGTTCATCGCCATGGGCCTGGTATCCGGCATCAAAATGCGGCCTTTGCCGAGCTGGCTCAAGGACCGAAGTCAACTCTAGAAAATGATGTGGGCGTTTCCGGCTGGAAACGCCCACATCATTTTATCTCAAAGGCGCCGGGCAAGCCCGGCGAATTGCTCCAGTCCCAGCCGTTCGCCGCGAACGGTTTCGGACAGGCCGCAGTCCAGAATGATCTGCCGCAGCTCATCCTTGGAAAATCTGCTTCCGTAGGCGGCGGACAGGGCGTTGAGCAGAGTTTTGCGCCGCTGGGCAAAGGCGGCCTTTACCACGGCGAACAGCGCGTCCCGGTCCACGTCCACCGGGGGGGCGGCGCGGGGGGTGAGCCGGACCACGGCGGAGGTGACCTTGGGGGCGGGGAGGAAGCAGTCCGGCGGCACCTCGAATAAAAGCTCGCACCGGGCGTGATACTGGCAGAACAGGGAGAACGCCCCGCAGTCCGAATCTCCGGGGGCGGCGCAGATCCGCCGCGCCACCTCCCGCTGGATCATCACCGTGACGGACTGGAAGCAGCCCGCCTCCAGCAGCCTGGTGACGACCGGCGTGGTGATGTTATAGGGCAGATTGGCGCAAGCCTTGACGGTAAGGCCTGTAAACCGGCCCGAGATCAGGGCATTCAGATCCAGCTTCATTACGTCGCCGGGGATGACCTCCACGTTGGGACAGTCCGCCAGCGTCTCCGTCAGAATGGGCAGCAAGGCGGAATCCAACTCCACAGCGGCCACTTTGCCCGCCCGGCGGGCAAGCTGTTGGGTGAGCGGGCCGATGCCGGGGCCGATTTCCAGCACGGCGCAGCCTTCATCCAGCCCGGCGGCGTCGGCAATGTCCCGGGGCACCCAATCTGCGATGAGAAAGTTCTGTCCCATGGACTTGGAAAAGTGAAAGCCGTGACGGCCCAACAGGGCTTTGATTTCTCTGATATCGCATAAGTCCATCGGTAAAACCTCGCATATCCGCCCCGAGGCGATCCTTAATAGGCCACGACGACCCCGCCGCTGTTGGCGTAATAGGAGCTGATCCCCCGGGTGGCGGTGATGACCACACCGGCGAACTGACAGCTTTTCTGGGCCAGCTCCCAGAGCTGCTGGGCCCGGTCCGGGCACAGGCACTGGGCGACGTAGAGCACCTTTCCGATGTGCCGCTGGTCCCCCGCCATGATGTCCACAATCTTGGACAGCGCCTGCTTGATGGACAGCGCCTGCCCGTGCTTGCAGATTTCCCCCTCGGGGGTGGAACCCATAATGAGTTTGATGCGCAGCGCACCGGTGAGCATGGCTTGGACGCGGGTCAACCGGCCGTTTTTGCGCAGATTGTCCAGGTTTTCCAGCACAAACAGGGTGTTGGTATCCGCCACAACCTTCTCCGCCTGGGCCGCCACCTGGTCAAAGGGAAGTCCGGATTTGGCCAGCTCGTGTACCTTCCGGGCCAGCAGCACCTCGCCCGCGGAGGCGGAGCAGGAGTTAAATACGTGGATGTTGCGCTCCGGCTGTTCCTCCAGGAACATCTGTCTGGCTTGCCAGGCGCTGTTGTGGGAGCCGCTGAGCAGGGCGGAGAGGGTGACCACGTAGATGTCTCCCTCGGCCTGGCGGTAGGCCTCCAGGTAATCGCCGGGGGCAGGGCAGGAGGAGGACGAGGCCTCCGGGCTCTGATCCATGGCGTAGATGAGCAGGCTGGTGTCCAGGCTCTGGTCGTCCACGAAGTCCTTGCCGCCCACCCGAATGGTCAAGGGGATGGAACGGAAGGCCGGATCGGCCCGCATTTCGGGGGTTAAGTCGCAGCAACTGTCTACGATGATGGAAAAACTCATAAAAACAATCCCCTTATATAATCATATAAATCAGATTATATCATATGGATATGGATTGTCAAGGGAACCGGGCCATTCTCAGGCGTCCTTTTTGAGATTCGGGTGGGAGCTGCTCAGCCGCTTCTCATAGGCCACCCGGCGGCAGTCAGACCCCTCGGGGGCGTCCACCAGGACGTTACCCCGGTACTGGAAACCGTGCCGCCGGATCAGCCCCTGCATGGCCTTGTTTTTCTTATGGGTGTCCACCCGGAGCCATCCAAGCCCCAGGGAGAGTGCCAGCCGCTCACATTCGCCGATCATGTGGTCTGCCAGCCCGGAGCCACGCCACTGCTCCGCCACTGCGCAGCGGTGGATGACGGCATAGGGTTCGTCTGCCGACCATTTCCCGTCGGTGATGGCGGCATAGCCCGCCTCGGGCCGGGTGGCGAGGGTGAAGAAACCGCCCACCGCCCCGGCGCAGGTAAGCACATAGCACTCGCCCCGGGCCATGTCGTCCAGGAAGTCCTCCCGGGCGGGATAGCTTTCATTCCACTGGCCGATGGGGACGAGAAGCGCCTTTGCCTGGGTCAGGATAACCTCCATGTCGTCCAGGTCCCGTTCCTCCGCCGGACGGCACTCCACCGGCTGGGACAGGGGGACGCGGGACAGTTCCCGCTCCAGCTCCGCCAGCAGCTTCTGATCCGCTTTGGAGGACAGGTCCAGCTTCCCGTACAGGTCGGGCCGCCGCTCCCTGGTGCGCAAGAGGCTTTGCTTCCGCCGCCAGCGCTCAATTTTGGCGTGGTCGCCGGTGGACAGTACCTCCGGCACCCCCCGCCCGTGCCACACTGCAGGGCGGGAATACTGGGGGTACTCCAGCAGCCCGTCCCAGTGGCTCTCGTTTTCGTAGCATGATCCGTCGGCCAACACCCCGGGCACCAACCGGCATACCGCATCTGCCACCGCCATGGCGGCGATCTCGCCGCCGGTGAGGACGAAGTCGCCCAGGGAAATCTCCTCGTCCACGCACTCGTCGATGAACCGCTGGTCGATGCCCTCATAGTGGCCGCATACCAGGATCAGATGGTCCTGTTCCCAGGCCAGCCGTTTCGCGTCGGCCTGGGTGAAGGTTTTCCCGCAGGGGGAGAGGTAGATGGTGTGGGGACGCTTTTCATATTGGGCGCAGATGTGCTCCCAGCACCGGTACAGTGGATCGGCCTGGAGCACCGCTCCCCGGCCCCCGCCGTAGGGGTAGTCGTCCACCTGCTTTTGCTTATTTAAGGTGTAGTCCCGGATTTGGTGGGTGTCGATGCGCAGGATGTCCCGCTCCTGGGCCCGGCCCAGAATGGATTCGGATAACACGTCGCCCACAGTATCGGGGAACAGGGTCATGATGTCAATATGGTACATGGCTACATTCCCTCAATCAGCCGGACTTTGAGATAGCCCGCTTTGATGTTGGTCTCCAGAATAAATTCCGGCACGGCGGGGATCATGATCTCCCGCTCCCCCTGCACCACGTAAACCTGCTGGCTGGAAGGGGAGAGTACCTCTTTCAGTGTGCCCAGCTTCCGGCTGTTTTCATCCACCACGTCCAGGCCGATGATGTCCGCCAGGAAGAAGGAGCCCTCGGGCAGCCTGGCGTCGGCGCGGCGGATTTGGAGGGGTTTCCCCTTGAGGGCCATGGCCTGCTCCACCGTGTCCACCCCCTGGAAGCGGGCGATGACGCTGCCCTTATGCACCCGGCAGGCCGTGACCCGGACAGGCTTCCCGTCCAGGTAGAGGGTGGAGAACCGGCACAAAAACTCCGGACTGTCCGCCCAGGGGACGACGCGCATTTCGCCGTGGACGCCGTGGGTGTTGACGATCTGGCCGCAGTCGAGAAATTCGTTCATAGGGATTTACCTCCTGAAAGACAGCTTTGCCGGGACCCCTTAATATGAGAACAAGCGGGGCGCAGCGCCCCGCTTTGTTCCTCCGCTCAGTCAACGATGTCAACCGAGAGCTTTTTGCCCTGACGCTGGGCCACCGAGCGCATCAGCGCCCGGATCTCCTTGGCGATGCGGCCCTGGCGGCCGATCACCTTGCCCATATCGCCGGGGGCGACCCGGAGCTCAAGGACGGTCTCGGCGGGCGTCTCGTACTGGGAGACGGACACCGCGTCGGGATCGTCCACCAGGCTGCGGGCGATATAAGTGAGCAATTCCTTCATGTGGCCTCCTGATTGCGATTACAGGCCCGCTTTTTTCAGCAGGTCGCGCACCGTATCGGTGGGCTGAGCGCCGGCCTTGATCCAGGCCTGGGCCCGGTCGGTGTCGATATTGACAGCGGCGGGATTCTGCCGGGGGTCATAGGTACCGATCTCCTCGATGAAGCGGCCGTCCCGGGGATAGCGGGAGTCGGCGACCACAACGCGGTAGAAGGGGGCCTTCTTCGCGCCCATGCGGCGCAGTCTGATCTTAACCATCGTATATTCACCTCCAAAGTTAATCGTTCATTTATGGTAAATGTCCGAAAGGGACAGAACCAACGGCCTTCGGCGACTTTCTTTTTTCTTTGTAAAGAAAAAAGAAACGTTTAGACCTTGCCTCAGAAGGGCATCCCCATGCCCCTGAACTTTCCAAACAGGCCTTTGGCCTTTTTGGGGTTGGAGAACTGCCGGGTGAGGGTCTGGATCATGTCAAACTGCTTGAGCAGACGGTTGACGTCCACCACCTGGGTGCCGGACCCGGCGGCGATGCGCTTTTTCCGGCTGGAGTTGAGCACGTTGGGGTTTTCCCGTTCGTAGGGAGTCATGGACTGGATGATGGCCTCGATGCGCTTCAAATTGCCCTCGTCCACGGACAGGTCCAGTTTTTTCCCCCCCATGCCGGGGAGCATCCCCATGATGTCCTCCATGGAGCCCATGCTTTTGAGCTGGATGAGCTGGTCGTAGAAGTCGGCCAGGGTGAACTTGTTCTTGCGCAGCCGCTCCATCTGCTCGGCGGCCTTTTTGGCGTCCAGGTTCTGCTCCGCCTTTTCGATGAGGGAGAGCACGTCGCCCATGCCCAGAATCCGGCCGGCCATGCGGTCGGGGTGGAAGACCTCCACCGCGTCCAGCTTTTCGCCGGTGCCCGCGAATTTGATGGGCTTTCCGGTGACCGCCCGGATGGAGAGGGCCGCGCCGCCCCGGGCGTCGCCGTCCAGCTTGGTGAGCATGACGCCGTCAATGTCCAGCGCCTCGTCGAAAGCCTTGGCGGCGGTGACCGCGTCCTGGCCAATCATGGCGTCCACCACCAGCAGGATCTCGGTGGGGTTCACCGCCTCCTTGACCCGCCGCAGCTCGTCCATCAGCGCCTCGTCCACGTGGAGCCGTCCGGCGGTGTCCAGGAACACCATGTCGTTGCCGTGCTTTTTGGCGTGCTCCACGGCGGCTTTTGCGATGTCCACCGGGTCGATCCGGCCCATCTGGAACACCGGGATGCCGAGTTGTTCGCCCACCACCTCCAACTGCTTGATGGCGGCGGGGCGGTACACGTCGCAGGCGGCGAGCAGGGGCCGTTTGCCCTGCTTCTTCATCAACCCGGCCAGCTTGGCGCCGTTGGTGGTCTTGCCCGCGCCCTGCAACCCCACCAGCATGACCACGGTGGGCGGGGAAGGGGAAACGGCCAGCTTGCTGTCGCCGCCGCCCATGAGGGCGGTGAGCTCCTCGTTGACGATCTTGATGATCATCTGGGCGGGGGTGAGGGACTCCATCACGTCCTGTCCCACGGCCCGCTCGGTGACCGAGGCGACGAAGCTCTTGACCACCTTGAAGTTGACGTCCGCCTCCAGGAGGGCCATCTTGATTTCCTTCATGGCCTCCTTCACGTCGGCTTCGGACAGGCGTCCCTTGCCGCGCAGGCGCTTGAATACGTTGGACAGCTTATCGGTGAGACTTTCAAATGCCATAACAGTTACTCCTGCTCCAGTTTGGCCGCGTTTTCCTTGATGGTGCGGGCGATTTCATCCAGCATCGCGTCGTTGTAGCTGCGCCGGTCAACAGACTGGAGCAGCCGGTCGGCGGCGTTGTTGATGGCGTCGATGGCCGCCCTGGACTGCTGGAAGCGGCGGATGATGTGGGTCTTGTCCTCAATCTCCGTCATAGCCGCCTCGGCCCGGACAATGACGTCCCGCACGCCCTGGCGGGAGATGCCGTAGTTCTCGGCGATTTCGGCCAGGGACAGGTCCTCGTTATAATAGAGGTCATAGAATTCCCGCTGGCGCTCGGTGAGCAGATCGCCGTAAAAATCAAACAGCATGGCCATACGGTATGCTTGATTTTTCATGGAACCCCGCCTCCACTATCAGGTGTTGTGTAAAGTTGATTGACTTTACATTGCGATATGATACCACAGATTTCGGAAAAAGTCAAGGAGAAAAATGCCCGAATGAGCCTGATCTGAGGGATGCTTCAAAAAATTTTCCATTCCGGGCAAAATAACAGGTGTCAAACGGCGGGCGATGATGTATAATACTGATTCAGAACAGGTTTGTGCCGATAGGAGGAAGGCTATGCAGCAGCATTGGAAACGGCTGGCGGACGGCGTGGAGCTGTCGGTCACCCAGACAGATAAGTTCAAAACCGGCCTGCTGGCGGCGACGCTCACCATCCCGCTCAGGGCGGACACCGCCACCTTTGGGGCGCTGATCCCGGAGGTGCTCTACCGGGGCAGCGGCCACTACCCGGACATGGGGAAGCTGTCCTCCGCAGCGGACGCGCTATACGGCGCGTCGTTGAGCACCGGGGTGCGCCAGCGGGGGGAGAGCCAGTGCGTCAGCGTGCTGTGCGGGTTCATCGACGACCGCTACGCTCTGGACGGCTCGGCGGTGCTGGAGCCCGCCGCTGCCCTCATGGGGGAAGCCCTGCTGAACCCGGCTACGCGGAACGGCATATTCCGGGAGGAATACGTGGAGTCGGAGGGGGCCAACCTGGCCGACCGCATCCAGGCCCGGATGAACGACAAGCGGAGCTGGGCCATCTTCCGGCTGATCCAGGAGATGTGCGGCCGGGAGGCCTACGCGGTGGACAAGCTGGGCGACGGGGAAACGGCCCGTGCCATGACGGCGGAGCGGCTTTGGGACGCCTACCGTTCCCTGCTGTCCGGGGCCAAGGTGATCTTTTACTACGGCGGCGCTGCGTCCGTGGAGCGGGTGGAGGACGCGGTCCGGCGCTCCTTCGCGCCGCTGCTGACGGGGCGGACGGCCCCGGTGGATTGCCTGGTGGCGCCCGAGCCGCAGGGGCCTACGCGCACGGTGACGGACGCCATGGACGTGACCCAGGGCAAGCTGGCCATGGGCTTTCGTACCGGCGGGGTCACCATGGGCAGCGGGGATTATCCCGCCCTGCTGGTGTGCAACGCCCTGTACGGCGGCAGCGCCAACTCCAAGCTGTTTGTCAACGTGCGGGAGAAGATGAGTTTGTGCTATTACGCCTCGTCCATGCTGGATAAGATCAAAGGGCTGATGGTTGTGTCCTCCGGGGTGGAGTTCTCCCAGTTCGACCGGGCTCAGGAGGCCATTTTGGCTCAACTGGAGGCGGTGCGGAAGGGCGAGTTCACCCTGGACGAGCTCACCGCCGCCGGGCGCACGGTGGCCAACAGCCTCCGCAGCCGCCTGGACAGCCAGAGCCAGTTGGAGGACGACCAGCTCACCCGCCTGCTGTTCCACTGCGACCGGGAGGGGGAGGACCTGATCCGGGCGGTGGAGACCGTGACGGCGGACCAGGTGGTGGAGGCGGCCCGGAAGCTGAAGCTGGACACCGTTTACCGCCTGACGGGAAAGGAGGGCTGACGCCATGGACAAGCTGGAATACACCGCCCTGGGCCAGACGGTCTATCACTGCGTGCTGCCCAACGGGCTGAATATCTATGTGGATGTGCGACCAGAGTACGGCAAGCAGTTCGCCTTTTTCGCCACCCGCTACGGCGGGATGGACCTGCGCTTCCGGGGGGAGGACGGCGACTGGCTGGACACCCCGGCGGGGGTAGCCCACTTCCTGGAGCACAAGACCTTCGATACCGAGGACGGCAACGCCCTACAGCGCATGGCCGCCCACGGTGTGGACCCCAACGCGTTTACCTCCGCCTCCATGACGGGCTACTATTTCGACGGCGTGGAGGGCTTTGAGGACAACCTGCGCACCCTTTTGTCCTTCGTGTCCGTGCCCTGGTTTACCCCTGAGAGCGTGGACAAGGAACAGGGCATCATCGCTCAGGAGATCCGCATGGGCGAGGACGACCCCAACGACGAGGCGTACTACCGTCTGCTGGAGGCCATGTACGTGAACCATCCTGTCCGGGGCCGGGTGGCGGGGACGGTGGAATCCATTTCCCACATCACGGCGGACACCCTTTACCAGTGCCACAAGGCCTTCTACCGGCCCGGCAACATGGTGCTGTGCGCGGCGGGGAACATCGACCCCCAGCGGGTGGCGGACATCGCCCGGGAGGTGCTGCCCGGTTCCCAAACTTCGGCGGCGGAGACCGACCACGGCCGTCCGGAGCGGCCCGAAGTGGGGGAGAAGTTCACCCGCCGGACCATGCCCGTGTCCATCCCGCTGTTCACCCTGGGGCTCAAGGGGACTCCGGCGGCCAGGGGAGAGGGCCTGCGGCAGCGGCTGCTGGCGGAGCTGACCTGCGACGTGCTGTTCAGCCCCTCCGCGCCGCTGTACAACCGCCTGTATGAGCAGGGGCTGCTCAACAGCTCCTTTGGCAGCTTTTACAGCGACGGGCCGGGCTGTGCCTTCATCGTGGCGGAGGGGGAGAGCCGGGACCCGGAACGGGTGCGCCGGGAGGTGTTGGCCGAGGCCGCCCGCCTGGCAGCGGAGGGGATCGACCAGGAGCTGTGGGACCGGCTGAAAAAGGCGGCCTACGGGACCATGGTGCGCCGCCTCAACTCCATGGAGGACACCTGCATCGAGCTGGCCGAGGCCCACTTCGACGGGGAGGATTACCTCAGCTTCCCCCAAGTGTTCCAGAGCATTGAGCGCGGCCACGGCGAGGCGCTGCTGCGGGCTTGGTTTGTGGAGGAGCGGTGCGCCCTGTCGGTGATCGCGCCGGAGGAATAAACAGATATAAAGAGGAATGACCATGACAAACACCGTTTTTTTTCCCGGCCTGGGGCTGGAATTTGAGCTGAACCGGGTGGCATTCAACGTATTCGGCCACAATATTTATTGGTATGGCGTCATCATCGCCATGGGCTTTCTGCTGGCGGTGGCCTACGGCCTGTGGCGCGCCCCCCGGTTTTCTATGGACCCGGACGTGATCACCGACGCCATTTTTGTGGTGGTGCCCTCGGCCATCATCGGCGCGCGGGCCTATTACGTGATCTTCAACCCCGCCGTATGCTTTAACGCGGACGGGTCCTTCAGCTTTTTGCGGGCGATTGCCTTCTGGGACGGAGGGCTGGCCATCTACGGCGGCGTGATCGGCACGGTGGCGTCCGCCCTGATCTTCTGCAAGGTGCGCCATGTGGACTTCTGGAGCGGCATGGATATCACCTCTTACGGCCTGCTCATCGGCCAGATGATCGGCCGCTGGGGGAACTTTGTCAACGTGGAGGCCTACGGCTCCATCACCGGCCTGCCCTGGCGGATGTGCTCCCAGTCCATCGCCAACGAGCTGTGGAGGGACGGGCTGCTGGAGTCGGAGGCGGCCTATCAGAGCATTCTGGATGGCACGGTGGGTGTCCACCCCACGTTTTTGTACGAGTCCCTGTGGAATCTGCTGGGTTTTATCCTGCTGGTGCTGCTGATGAAGCGGGGGCGGAAGTTCAACGGCCAGATGTTCCTCAGCTATGTGATCTGGTACGGCCTGGGCCGGGCGGCCATCGAGGGCCTGCGCACCGACAGCCTGTACTTTTTCGGCACGGGCATCCGCTCTTCCCAGATGCTGGGGATCGTGTCTGCGCTGACTGCCGTTGCGCTGTACGTGTTCCGGCGAAAGACGGCGGGACCCGCCACGCCGCCCTTTGTGAAGGGCGGGGCGACTGAAGCAGCGGTGGAAACCGCTCAGGCGATGGAAGCCGGGACGACGGCGGAAGCTGCTCCCGCGGCAGAGCCTGCTGAGGCGGAGGAAGAAAAGAAGGGGGAAAGGCAAGATGGCGGCGACGCTGATTGACGGGAAGGCCCTGGCGGCCAAGGTAAAGCAAAACGTTCTGGAGGAGGCCGGGGCCCTGCCCCGGAAGCCGGGGCTGGCGGTGATCCTGGTGGGGGACAATCCCGCCTCCCGTGTGTACGTGACCAGCAAGCGGAAGGACTGCGAGGAGTGCGGCTTCTACAGCGAGGAATACGCCTTGCCCGCCGGGGCCACGCAGAAGCAGCTCCTGGACCTGGTGTGTGAGCTGAACGGCCGGGAGGACATCGACGGCATTCTGGTCCAGCTCCCCCTGCCCCAGGGCCTGGACGAGCGGGAGGTGCTGCTGGCCATCGATCCGGCCAAGGACGTGGATTGCTTCCATCCCTACAACGTGGGCCAGCTCACCATCGGCGCGCCGGTGTTCCAGCCCTGCACCCCCGGCGGCGTGATGGAAATGCTCCGGGAGTACCACATCGACCCGGCGGGAAAGCGGTGCGTGGTGCTGGGCCGGTCCAACATCGTGGGCAAGCCCATGGCCCTGCTGCTGCTCCACGCCAACGGCACGGTGGTCATGTGCCACTCCAGGACGCCGGACATGAAGGAGCTGGCGGCCTCCGCCGACATCCTGGTGTCCGCCGTGGGGAAAGCGGGCCTGATCACCGCCGACATGGTGAAGGAGGGCGCGGTGGTCATCGACGTAGCCATGAACCGGAACGAGGCGGGTAAGCTGTGCGGCGACGTGTGCTTCGGGGAGGTCGCTGCCAAGGCGTCCTGCATCACCCCGGTGCCCGGCGGCGTGGGACCCATGACCCGGGCTATGCTGATGAAAAATACCCTGACGGCGGCAAAGCTGCGCCAGGGGCTGTAAAATTGTCCTGTATTGCGGGGCGGGCGGCGGAAGCTGTCCGTCCCATTTTTTAAAAAATTTTCCCCAAGTGTCAACAATTTGCCCCCGCCGATTGTGTAGTAGGCAGAAAGACGAAAGGAGGCGGTTCCCATGGCGCGCGCAGCGCTTTCCCAGGAGGAGCTGGCCGGCCTCTACCGGCGGCGGTTCAAAATGGTGTATCAAATCTGCCTGGTGCTGATGAAAAACGTGCCCGACGCGGAGGATGCCGCCCAGACCGTTTTTCGCAAGGCGTTGGAGCGGGCCGAGCCCTTCCGTGATCCGGAGCATGAGAAGGCGTGGCTCATCGTCACCGCCCGGAACGAGTGCAAAAACCAGCTCAAGCACTGGTGGCGCACCCGGCGGGCGGGGGAGGAGGCGCTGGAGTCCCTCGCCTGGGAACAGCCCGAGGACCGGGCGGTGTGGGACCAGGTGGCGGCGCTGCCCAAGCCCCAGCGTCTGGTGCTCTATCTTCACTACTATCAGGGCTATGCCACCGGAGAGATCGCGGACATGCTGGCGGAGAATCCCTCCACTGTGCGCTCCCGTCTGGCCCAGGCCCGGAGGAAACTGAAACTCAAGCTGGAGGAGGAAGGCTATGGACAGGCGTGAATTGAACAAAATGTTCGACGCTCTGGCCCCCGACCCGCAACGGGAGCGGGAGCTGCTGCAAAAACTCCTCCAGGACGACGCGAGGAGGAAACGACCGATGAAAAACTGGAAACGAGTGGTTGTGGGCGTGGCGGCGGCCGCCCTGCTGGTGACGGCGGCCACAGCGGCGGCTCCGGGATTGGGCGAACGGCTGCTTGCGTATTTCCCGGCCTATACGGAACATGAACTCCACGAAATAGACGAGGGGCACAGGACGGGGGCCTTTAGCCTGGAGGATACGTTGTTCACGTTTTTGGAGAAATTCAACAGCGAAAATATGGAGGACGGTATCACCGTAAAAAGAGAGAATGGATTTGAATATATGATCCTCTCTGACGGTGAAAACTCCGTCAATGTGGTGGCGGCGTGTACTACGCCCGGCGATAAGCTCCTGGTTGTCATGGAGCGAAAGGAGTATGAGGAGACCACAGGCTTGTGGCAGGTGACTGCATATCAAATCATAGACGGCAAAACGGTGGATAAAATGATTGAAGACGGCAGTAAAAATTGAACAAACGTAGTTGCAGCGAAAGCCCGCCCCGGTCTGCTTGGCCGGGGCGGGCCTCTTTTACGCCTTGAATTCCGTTTTCGCGTACTTGCACCAGGGCGCGCACACGCACTCGCCGCACTTGGCCTTCCGGGCCGTGCACACCGCCCGCCCGTGGAGCACCATCCGGTGGCAGAAGTTGTTGGACTCCTCCGGCGGCAGGACGGCCCGGAGCTGGGTTTCCACCTTGGCCGGGTCCTTGGTGCCGTCAGTCAGGCCCAGCCGCCCGGTGATGCGGATGCAGTGGGTGTCCGCCACCACCACGCCGGGGGTGTTGTGTATGTCGCCGAGGATGAGGTTGGCCGTCTTGCGGCCCACGCCGGGCAGGCGCAGCAGGTCCTCCATGGCGCCGGGTACCTTGCCGCCGTATTCGCTGAGCAGCATCTGGGCGCACAACACCATATCCTTGCTCTTGGCCCGGAAGAAGCCGCAGGAATGGATGTACTCGCCCACCTCCTCCGGATCGGCCTGCGCAAAGGCTTCCAGGGTGGGGAAACGCTCATACAGGGCGGGGGTAACCATGTTTACCCGTTCGTCGGTGCATTGGGCGGACAGCCGCACGGCGAACAAAAGCTCATAGTCCTTTTCGTATTGCAGGGAGCACAGGGAATCGGGGTACAGCTCTTTCAGCGCGTCCACGATGGCGCGCACGTCGGATTGGGTCGCCATTTGTCTCACCTCGTCGTCAAGGATACCACAATTTTTACCCTTCGTCTACCGGAATGCGGAGGTTGGTTTGGAGCGTTTCCGCCCCTCTTTCCGTCAAGCATACCACAAACGGGAGAAAAAAGCGACCCCGATTTTTTTCTCCTGTCAGTTGTGCTTTTTGGAAAAACAGGATATAATGGGGGGACTAAATTTGGAAAGGCGGAAGCAGGCATGGTTTTGGATTATATGGATTTTGTGGCTCGGCACGACCCCGAGGTGGGCGCGGCGATCCGGGCGGAGTACCAGCGTCAGTGCGACAACATCGAGCTCATCGCGTCGGAGAACATCGTGTCCGAGGCGGTGCTGGCCGCCATGGGCAGCGTGCTCACCAACAAGTACGCGGAAGGGTATCCCGGCAAGCGGTACTACGGCGGCTGCCAGTGCGTGGACGTGGCGGAGAACCTGGCCATCCAGCGGGCGTGCAAGCTGTTCGGGGCCAAGTTCGCCAACGTTCAGCCCCACTCCGGCGCCCAGGCCAACTATGCCGTCTATATGGCCCTGTGCCGGCCCGGGGACACTGTGCTGGGCATGAACCTGGACCACGGCGGGCACCTGACCCACGGCAGTCCGGTGAACTACTCCGGCAAATATTTTAAGATGGTGTCCTACGGCGTGGACGAGGCCACCGGCGTCATCGACTACGACGAGGTGGAGCGCATTGCCAGGGAGTGCAAGCCCCAAATGATTATCGCGGGCGCGTCCGCCTATCCCCGGGTGATCGACTTCCAGCGCTTCCGCGCCATCGCCGACGAGGTGGGCGCGTACCTTTGGGTGGACATGGCCCACATCGCGGGCCTGGTGGCGGCGGGGCTTCATCCCTCCCCCATCCCCTACGCCCATGTGACCTCCACCACCACCCACAAGACCCTGCGCGGTCCCCGGGGCGGATTGCTGCTCACCAACGACGAGGAGCTGGCCAAGAAGCTGAACTCCGCCATCTTCCCCGGTTCCCAGGGCGGCCCGCTGATGCACGTCATCGCCGCCAAGGCCGTGGCGCTGGGCGAGGCGCTGACCCCCGAGTTCAAGGCGTACCAGGAGCAGATCGTGAAGAATTCCGCCGCCCTGGCCGACGGCCTGACCCGCCGGGGGATGAAGCTGGTGTCCGGCGGTACGGATAACCACCTGTCCCTCATCGACCTGCGGGATATGGGTGACCTCACCGGCAAGGAGCTGGAGCGCCGCCTGGACGAGGTGCGCATCACCGCCAACAAGAACAAGGTGCCCGGCGACCCCCGCTCCCCCTTCCAGACCAGCGGCCTGCGGGTGGGCAGCCCCGCCGTCACCAGCCGCGGCTTCGTGGAGGCGGACATGGACCGGGTGGCGGAGTATATCGCCCTGGCCGCCACCGACTTCGAGGCCAAGGCGGACCAGATCCGCGCCGGCGTGGCCGAGCTGACGGCGAAGTATCCCATCTACCGCTGATGGCGAAGGGGCCGAAATCGGAGCTGACTGTCATTCCCGGCGTGGGGAAAAATATGGCCGCCCACCTGAACGCTCTGGGCGTCCGGCGGGTGGACGACCTGAAGGGAAAGGATCCGGAGGCGCTGTACGCCCGGGAATGCGCCATGCAGGGCTGTACGGTGGACCGCTGTGTGCTCTATGTGTACCGCCTTGCGGTGGCATACGCGGAGGGGCGGATTGAGAACCCTGAACAGCTCAAGTGGTGGAACTGGAAAGACTGAACGCCACATATAAGGAAGGGAGGGACCGTATATGTACCAGCCGCTGGCGGACCGCATTCGCCCCCGGAACCTGGACGAGGTGCTGGGCCAGAGTCATATTCTGGGCCGGGACGGCCTGCTGCGCCGGGTGATCGACAGCGGGAAGATTCCCAACATGGTGTTCTACGGCCCCTCCGGCACCGGTAAAACCACCGTGGCCAACATCATCGCCCAACGCTCGGGCCGCACCCTGCGGCGGCTCAACGCCACCACCGCCTCCCTGGCGGATATCCGGGACGTGATGGACCAGGTGGGCACCCTGCTGGCCCCCAATGGGGTGCTTCTGTACCTGGACGAGATTCAATACTTCAACAAGAAGCAGCAGCAGTCCCTGCTGGAGTTTATTGAAAACGGCAAAATTACCCTCATTGCCTCCACCACGGAGAACCCCTATTTCACCATTTTCAACGCGATCCTATCCCGCTCCACCGTATTCGAGTTCAAAATGCTGACGGCGGAGGACCTGATCCCCGCCGTGGACCGGGGCGTCGCCCTCCAGGCTCAGGAACTGGGGGTGGAGGCGGTTTGCGAATCCGGCGTGCGGGAGCACCTGGCCGCCTCTTGCGGCGGCGACGTGCGCAAGGCCCTGAACGCCGTGGAGCTGCTGATGACCGCCAGCCGCATCAAGGACGGCGCGCTCACCATCACTCTGGAGGACGCTAAGCTGGTGGCCCAGCGCTCCGCCATGCGGTACGACCGGGACGGGGACGACCACTTCGACATTGCCTCCGCGCTGATGAAGTCCATGCGTGGCTCAGACCCGGACGCGGCGCTCCACTACCTGGCCCGGTTGCTGGAGGCGGGGGATATGCTCACCGCCATCCGGCGCATCCTGTGCTCGGCCAGCGAAGACGTGGGTATGGCCTATCCCCAGGCGGCGTCCATTGTGAAATCCTGTGTGGACAGCGCCCTTCAGCTTGGCCTGCCCGAGGCCCGGCTGCCCCTGGCCCAGGCCGTCGTCCTGCTGGCCACCGCGCCCAAGTCCAACAGCGTGCTGACGGCCATCGACGCCGCCTTGGCCGACGTGCGGGCGGGACGGACGGGGGACTATCCCCGGCACTTGCAGAACGTCCACGCCGACGGCGCGGGCTTTGAGCGGGAGCAAGGCTACCTCTATCCCCACGGCTTCCCCGGCCACTGGGTGGAGCAGCAGTACCTCCCCGACGCCATCAAGGACCACGTGTACTACGAGTACGGCCCCAACAAGACGGAGCAGGCGGCCAAGGCGTACTGGGAAAAAATCAAGGGAACAGGGAAGGAGGGTGGCTGATATGCCCATGGACATTCAGGTCGGCGACGTGCTGGAGCTGAAAAAAACCCACCCCTGCGGCAGCAAGGAATGGAAGGTGCTCCGGGTGGGGATGGATTTCAAGTTGAAGTGCCTGGGCTGCGGCCACGAGGTGATGACGCCCAGGGTCAAGGCGGAGAAGTCCGTCAAGAAAGTGAAGCGGGAGGGATCGGCCCTATGAACCGGTTTTGGAGCAAGCGGATTCAACACATTGTTCCCTACACCCCCGGCGAGCAGCCCAAGGGACGCCAATTTGTCAAGCTGAACACCAACGAGTGTCCCTACCCGCCCTCGCCCAGGGCCGTCGAGGCCATCAACGGCGCGGCGGGGGACAGCCTGCGGCTCTATCCCGATCCGGAGTGCGAGGGACTGCGCGCCGCCATCGCCCGCCGGGAGGGGCTGGACGCCGGCCAGGTGTTTTGCGGCAACGGTTCGGACGAGGTCCTGGCATTCGCTTTCCAGGCGTTTTTTGACCCGGACCGGGAGGTGGTGTTCCCCAAGATCACCTACAGTTTCTATCCGGTGTACACCGACTTTTTCGGCTTGGAGCGCCGGGAAGTGCCCATGAACCCGGATTTTTCCGATCCCATTGAGCTGCTGTGCGGACAGAACGGCGGCGTGGTGCTGGCGAATCCCAACGCCCCCACCGGCATCGCCGTGGGGCTGGACACGGTGGAAAAGCTGCTGAACGCCAACCCGGATGTGGTGGTGATCGTGGACGAGGCCTATGTGGACTTCGGCGCGGACAGCGCGGTGGGGCTCATCGGCCGCTACCCCAACCTGCTGGTGGTGCAGACCACCTCCAAGTCCCGGGCCCTGGCGGGGCTGCGGGTGGGCTGGGCCATGGGGGACGCGAACCTCATCGCCGCCCTGCGCTGCGTGAGGGACTCCGTCAACTCCTACACCGTGGACCGCCTGGCCCAGGCGGGGGCCGCCGCCGCTATTGAGGACGAGGATTACTTCCAATCCATCCGCCGCCGGGTGATGGATACCCGCGCCTGGACGGAGAGCGCCCTGCGGGAGCGTGGCTTCACCGTCCTGCCCTCCCAGGCCAATTTTGTCTTTGCCCGCCACCCGGACCGCTCCGGCAGGGAACTGCTGGACGGCCTGCGGGAAAAGGGCGTGCTGGTGCGCTGGTGGGGCAAGCCGGAGATTGAAAACTGGCTCCGGATCAGCATCGGTGCGGACGAGGACATGGCGGCTCTGGTGAAGGCGCTGGACGAACTGATTTAAACATCGCGGACGCTGGCCCGCCGGGAAATCCGGCGGGCCGCTTTTTATTTGTCCTTGGACTTGCTTCGTCTTTTTTTGATGGGGAAAGAGACTATAATGATGGACAGACTCACGAGAGGGGGAGGAGGCCCGCCTATGACGGTGGTTTACATAGACCTGCTGTTCCTGCTGAACCTGATCGCCAACTACCTGCTGCTGCTGGCGGCGGGCCGGATGGCGGGGGCGGTGCTGATCCGCTGGCGCATCGGGCTGGGGGCCGCCGCCGGGGCGCTGTACGCGGCGCTGGTGTTTCTGCCGGGGCTGGAGTGGCTGGCCCACTGGCCCTGCAAGCTGGCAAGCGGGGTGTTGATGGCCCTCGCTGCCTACGGGGGGGAGGCCCATTTGCTGCGGGTGACGGTGCTGTTTTTCGGCGCGTCCGCCGCGTTGGCGGGGGCGGTGCTGGGGCTGGAGCTGCTGGGCAATGTGTCTCTGACCCTGGACCACGGCGTGTTTTACACGCCTTTGGATATCCGGCTGCTCCTGCTGTTGTTTGTGGCGTGTTATTTTATGCTGTCCCTGTTTTTCCGCCGGGTGGGGCGGCACGGGGGGGAGCTGGCCCGGCTGGAAATCGCCCTGGAGGGCGGCGTTATCGCCCTCACCGCCCTGCGGGACACCGGGCACAGCCTGGCCGACCCGGCCACAAACCGCCCGGTGGTGGTGGCCTACTGGCGGGCGCTGGCCGGTTTGCTGCCCGGCTGGGCGGACCCTTCGGACCCCGTTGCCTCGCTGGAGCGGTGCCACGCCGCCGGGTCACGCCAGGCCCGGCTGATCCCCTACCGGGCGGTGGGGGTGGAGTGCGGAATGCTGCTGGCCGTCCGCTCCCAAGGCGTGACGGTAGACGGAAAGCCGGCGGGGAAGCTGCTGGTGGCCTTGTCCCCCACGCCGGTGGACGATGGCGGCGGATATCAGGCGCTGATTTAGAAACGCATAGGAGGGCTTTGAAATGCTTTTTATCGAACCATATCTCCGCCTGTGCCGCTTGTTGGAGCGGCTGGGGATTCCGCTCCACGGCTCGCTGCACTACATCGGCGGCAGCGATACCCTGCCCGCCCCTCTGACGCGGGAGGAGGAGGGCCGCTTGCTGTCGGCCCTGGGGGAAGAGGACAGCAGGCCCGAGGCTCGCTCCCGGCTCATTGAGCACAACTTGCGGTTGGTGGTTTACATCGCCCGGCGGTTTGAGAACACCGGGGTGGGCATTGAGGACCTGATCTCCATCGGCACCATCGGGCTCATCAAGGCGGTGGAGACCTACCAGCCCGCCAAGAATATCAAGCTGGCCACCTACGCCTCCCGGTGCATTGAAAACGAGATTTTGATGTACCTGCGCAAGAACGCCAACCGCCGGGGGGAGGTGTCGCTGGACGAGCCGCTGAACACCGACTGGGATGGCAACGAGCTGCTGCTGTCCGACGTGCTGGGCACCGACAGCGACAGCATCGAGAAGCCCATCGAGGACGACGTGGACCGGGACCTGCTGTTCACCGCCGTCAGCCGCCTGTCGGAGCGGGAGCGCACCATCATCACCCTGCGCTTCGGCCTGGACGGGCGGCGGGAGCGCACCCAGAAGGAGGTGGCCGACCAGTTGGGCATCAGCCAGTCCTACATCTCCCGGCTGGAGAAGCGGATCATCGACCGGCTGAAAAAGGAGATTCTGCGGATGATGTAAAGAAAGCGGGAGGCGGCGGAAGGCACGGTCATATTTTCCGGCCGAGCCCCATACATATGAGATTGAGTATGCGTGAGGAGGGTTCAGCTTTGGAAAACAAACTGTATGAGGATATCGCCCAGCGCACCCAGGGCGACATCTATATCGGCGTGGTGGGCCCCGTGCGCACAGGGAAATCCACCTTCATCAAGCGTTTTATGGAGACCCTGGTGCTGCCCAAGATCGAGAACAACTTTCTCCGGGACCGGGCCCGGGACGAGCTGCCCCAGAGCGGTTCGGGCCGGGTGGTGATGACCGCCGAGCCCAAATTCGTCCCCGAGGAGGCGGTGGAGATGGCCATGGAGAACGGCGGGGTGTTCTCTGTCCGGCTCATCGACTGCGTGGGCTACATGGTGCCCTCCGCTTTGGGGCAGATGGACGGCGAGCAGCCCCGGATGGTCACCACCCCCTGGTTCGACCACGAGATTCCCATGACCCAGGCGGCGGAGTTCGGCACCCGGAAGGTCATCACCGACCACTCCACCATCGGCATTGTGGTGACCACCGACGGCTCCGTCACCGACATCCCCCGGGAGGACTACCTGGAGGCGGAGGAGCGGGTCATCGGCGAGCTGAAGGAGCTGGGCAAGCCCTTCATGGTACTGCTCAACTCGGCCCAGCCCTACGGCGAGCGGGCCCAAACCCTCCAGGCGGATATCGCCGAGCGGTACGACGTGACCTGTTTGGCCGCCAACTGCCTGACCCTGGACGAGGGGGCGGTGAGCGAGATCATCCAGGCGGTGCTCCACGAGTTCCCGCTGAAGCAGATGGATCTGTTCCTGCCCCCATGGGTGGATGTGCTGCCCTTTGACCACCCCATCAAGAGCGGGCTGTACGCCATGATCCGGGAGGAGACGGCGGGACTCATGCGCCTGCGGGACGCGGAGGGCGCGGTGCTGGCCATGGGCGACCGGGAGGAGGTCAGCTCCGCCGTCCTCAACCGGATGGACATGGGCAGCGGGGTGGTCACCGCCACGCTGGAGCTGCCCCGGGGGCTGTTCTATTCCACCGTGTCTGAGCGGTGCGGACTGGAGATCCGGGACGACGGCGACCTCATCGACCAGCTTACCCAGATGGCCGCCATGAAGCGCAGCTATGAGAAGGTGGAGGGGGCGCTCCAGCAGGTGGAGGCCACGGGCTACGGCATTGTCATGCCCGATCCCCAGGAGATGACCCTGGAGGAACCGGAAATCGTCAAGCAGGGCGGGCGGTACGGCGTGCGCCTCAAGGCCAGCGCACCCTCCATCCACATGATGCGGGCGGACATCAAGACGGAGGTCTCCCCCATCATGGGTACGGAGAAGCAGTCGGAGGAGATGGTGGACTACCTGCTCCGGCAGTTCGAGGGGGACACGGGGAAGATTTGGGATTCCAATATCTTCGGCCGCTCCTTCCACGAGCTGGTGGGGGAGGACCTGAACGGCAAGTTGAAACGGATGCCCGAGGAGGCCCGGGAGAAGCTGCGGGAGACCCTCCAGCGGATCATCAACGAGGGGTCCGGAGGGCTGATTTGTATTATTTTATGAGGGAAGCGCCCGGTGTGAGAGCACCGGGCGCTTTTTCAGACATCAAAAGCCAAATTTTCCAGCACATCCCAGTCCAGGATGGCAATGGACCGGTAGCCCAGCTCCACCAGTCCCCGCGCGGCCAGCTCCCCCAGCACCCGGCTTACCGTCACCCGGGACAGGCCCACCGCCTGGCCGATGTCCTCGTGGGTGGCCGGGATGGCGCCGCCGTTCTGCCGGGGCTGGCCCAGCAGCCACCGCGCCACCCGCTGACGGGCGGGCAGGGAGGAGGATTCCACATGGTCGGAGAGCATCCGCACCGTGCGGGCCAGGTACTGGAGCATAGGCAGGGCCAGCTCCGGATGGCGCTGGAAGGCGGCGTCCAATTGCGCCTGGTTGATGGTGAGAATCCGGCAGTCCTCCAACGCCATGGCGGAGGTGACCCGGGGACAGCCGTCGAAAAAGGACGCCTCCCCCATCAAATCCCCGGAGCGGTGGACGGCCAGTACCCGCTCCTCCCCGGAGCCGGAGCTGATGAAGCTGCGCACCGAGCCGGACACCAGGTAGTAGAAGCATTCCGGGCGGGTTCCCTGGAGATAGACCATCTGTCCGGCCCGGTAGTTCCGGGGGCTGCGGCCATCGGTAAGAAGGTCCCAAGCAGCCATAAAATGCGCCTCCTGTCGTCTGAAACTCCCCGTCCGCAGGGAAACGGTGATTGATTTTATATTGTATCATAGTTTACATTGTTCCCGGCGAAGTTCTGGCATAATGAATGCACAAAATCGAAACAAGGAGGAATCATTCCATGGGCATGACCATGACCCAGAAGATTTTGGCCCGTTCCGCCGGGCTGGACCGGGTGGAGGCCGGCCAACTCGTCGAGGGCAAGCTGGACCTGGTGCTGGGGAACGATATCACCACTCCGGTGGCCATCACGGAGTTTCAAAAGGCGGGGTTGTCCTCGGTGTTCGACCGGGACAAGATCGCCATCGTGCTGGACCATTCCACTCCCTGCAAGGACATCAAATCCGCCCAACTTTGCGCCGCCTGCCGGGAGTTTGCCAAAGAGCACGCCATCACCCATTTGTACGACGTGGGCCAGATGGGCATTGAGCACGCCTTGGTGCCGGAGAAGGGCTTGGCCGCCCCCGGCGAGGTCATCATCGGGGCCGATTCCCACACCTGCACCTACGGTGCGCTGGGGGCCTTCTCCACCGGCGTGGGCTCCACCGATATGGCCGCGGGCATGGCCACGGGCCTTGCCTGGTTCAAGGTGCCCTCCGCCATCAAGGTGACGCTAACCGGCAAGCTGGGCCAATACGTCAGCGGCAAGGATGTGATCCTCCACCTCATCGGCATGACCGGGGTGGACGGGGCGCTGTACCAGTCCCTGGAGTTTGTGGGGGAGGGGGTTGCCTCCCTGGAGATGGACGACCGCTTCGCCATCTGTAACATGGCCATCGAAGCCGGGGCCAAGAACGGGATATTCCCGGTGGACGACAAGACCATCGCCTACTTAAAGGGCCGCGTGAACCGGGAGTGGCAGGCGTTCCAGGCCGACCCGGACGCGGAATATACGCAGGAGGTTACCATCGACCTGTCTGCCCTGCGGCCCACGGTAGCCTTCCCCCATCTGCCCTCCAACACCAAGAGCGTGGACGAGGCGGCGGGCAAGCCCATCCAGCAGGTGGTCATCGGCTCCTGCACCAACGGGCGCTTGAAAGACCTGCGGGAGGCCGCCGCTATCCTCAAAGGCCGCAAGGTGGCGGTTGGGGTGCGGTGCATCGTCATCCCCGCCACCCAGCAGATTTACCTGGACGCCATGGAAGAGGGCCTGGTGGCCGACTTCATCCACGCGGGCGCGGTGGTGTCCACCCCCACCTGCGGGCCGTGCCTGGGCGGGCACATGGGCGTGCTCAGCGACGACGAGTGGGCCATCTCCACCACCAACCGCAATTTTGTAGGTCGCATGGGGCCCACCAGCTCCATGATTATTTTGGCCAGTCCCGCCGTGGCTGCGGCGTCCGCCGTCACCGGCGTAGTCACCGACCCGGCAACGCTTTAAGGGAGGGGAATCAACATGAAAATTTATAAATACGGCGACAACGTGGACACCGACGTCATCATCCCCGCCCGGTACCTGAACAATCCGGACGAGAAGTCCCTGGCCTCCCACTGCATGGAGGACATCGACGCCGATTTTGCCTCCACGGTGGAGTCGGGCGACATCGTGGTGGGCGGTAACAACTTCGGCTGCGGCTCCTCCCGGGAGCACGCCCCGCTGGCCATCAAGGCCTGCGGCGTAAAGTGCGTCATAGCCAAGAGCTTCGCCCGCATCTTCTACCGCAACGCCATCAACATCGGCTTCCCCATCCTGGAGTGCCCCGAGGCGGTGGACGGCATCAACCCTGGTGACGCGGTGGGCGTGGACTTCCAGAGCGGCGTCATTGTCAATGAGACCACCGGGGTAAAATTCCAGGCCGCGCCCTTCCCGGAGTTCGTCAATAGGATCATCGACAATGGCGGGCTGCTGAGGTCCCTGAAGGCCCGGGGGGTGGCGAAATGAACTATAAGATCGCGCTGATCCGGGGCGACGGCATCGGCCCGGAAATCATCAATGAGACGGTGAAGGTCATCGACAGGGTGGGGGAGAAATTCGGCCACACCTTCGAGTATGTGGACGTGCTGCTGGGCGGCTGCGCCACCGACGCGGTGGGCAAGAGCTACCCCGACGGCACCGCCGAACTGTGTAAATCCTGTGACGCGGTGCTGCTGGGGGCGGTGGGCGGTCCCAAGTGGGGCAGCGACAAGCCCGCCGAGCAGCGCCCGGAGACCGCTCTGCTGGCCATCCGCAAGGACTTGGGGCTGTACGCCAACCTGCGCCCCGCCGCCCTGCGCCCCGCCCTGGCGGAGGCCTGCCCGCTGAAAAAGGAGACGGCGGAGAAGGGCATCGACCTGCTCATGGTCCGGGAACTCACCGGGGGCATCTACTTCGGCAAGCGGGACAAGTACCAGACCGAGGACCGGGGCATGGAGGCCACCGATTTGATGGCCTACTCCGAACGGGAGATTGAGCGCATCGGCCACCGCGCCTTTGAGATGGCCCGCCTGCGCCGGAAAAAGGTGTCCAGCGTGGACAAGGCCAACGTGTTGGAGACCTCCCGGCTGTGGCGGTCCGTGATGCACAGGCTGGCGGAGGAGTATTCCGATGTGGAATATGAGGATGTGCTGGTGGACAACTGCGCCATGCAGCTTGTACGGGACCCGGGGCAGTTCGACGTGGTGGTCACCGAGAACATGTTCGGCGACATCCTGTCCGACGAGGCGTCCATGATTACCGGCTCCATCGGCCTGCTGCCCTCCGCCTCCATGGGGGACGGCGCACCGGCGCTGTACGAGCCCATCCACGGCTCCGCCCCGGACATCGCGGGCCAGGACAAGGCCAACCCCATCGCCACCATCCTGTCTGCGGCCATGATGTTCCGCTATTCCTTCCATCTGGCCGCCGAGGCGGACGCCATTGAGGCGGCGGTGGACAAGGCGCTGGCCGACGGCTGGCGCACCGCCGACATTGCCCGGGCGGGGGAGAGCGCCATCGGGACCAAGCGGATGGGCGAGATCATCCGAGAGAATATTTGAGCAAACGGCCGGGACGGAGACGTTCCGGCCGTTCCATTGTCTCCTTGCAATGTGCGGCGTCCCGTGATAAAATAGATTATATAAGGGGTAATAGAGATGAGAAGTGATATTTTGAATTATTTGCGGGGGGAGCTCCGGCACCGCTGTGAGCAGCCCTCCAATCAATTTGGGATGGGCGTGTACGATCATATTGAGGCAGTGGTCAAAAACGGGGCTTTTTTGGCGGAGCGGTACGGGGCGGACAAAGAGGTTGTGATGATTGCGGCATGGCTCCACGATATTGCGTCTGTTACCGATTACAGCCTGTATCCCGACCACCACATCCATGGGGTGGAGATGGCCCAGGGCATCCTGTCACAATGGGATTATGAGCCGGAAAAGATTGCGATGGTGCAAAACTGCATCCGCAGCCACCGGGGCAGCGTGTCCCTGGACCGGGAGAGTGTGGAGGAGCTGTGCGTGGCGGACGCGGACGCGGTCTCTCATTTTGACAGCCTGCCCAGCCTGCTGTATCTGGCCTACCAGGAGCGGGGCATGGAGCTGGAGGAAGGGAAGAAATTCGTGAAGGAAAAGCTGGAGCGGAGCTTTCAAAAGCTATCGCCCCGGAGCAGGGAGCTTTATCAAAACAAATACCGGCAGGTCATGGACATACTGAATGGATAGAGAGAAGGGGAGAGAGAACATGATTTTAGCCATCGACATCGGAAACATCCGTACTACCATCGCCCTGTTCACGGAGGAGGGGACGCTGTCCTTCCAGTCGGAGCTGGGGACGGACTCCAAGATGACCGACGACCGCTGCGCCATCGACCTGATGGGGGTATTCCGGCTCTATGGGGCGGAGCTGGGCGGGGTGACGGGTTCCATTTTGTCCAGCGTGGTCCCTCCCATCACAGGCGCCTATGCCCGCACCCTGCGGCGGCTCACCGCGAAGCCTCCGTTGGTGGTGGGGCCGGGGCTGAAAACCGGGCTGAATATCAAAGCGGAGATCCATAACCAGCTTGGCAGCGACATCGTGGCCTCCGCCGTAGCGGCCTGCGCCCTCTATTCCACCCCTGCCGTTATCATCAACTCCCGCACTGCCGTCACCTTTTCCTATATGAGCGAGCACGCCTTTGAGGGTTGCGCCATCATGCCCGGCATTGATATTGCTCTGGAGGCCCTGTCCCAGAATGGGGCGCAGCTCCCGCAGATTTCTATGGCCCAGGTGGACACGCCTCTGGGGCGGAACACGGTGGATTCCATGCGGGCGGGGGTGCTGTACGGCTACAGCGGCGCTTTCGACCGGGTGATCGAGTCTCTGGAAGCGGCGGCGGGGGTCCCTGCGGCCACGGTGGTGGCTACGGGCGGTCGTGCCCCGGCCCTTTACCGGCTGTGCAGGCGGGAGATCAGGTACGACCACGACCTGTTGGTGAAGGGCCTTTACTATCTCTACCGCAAGAACACCCGCCGTTGAATCTTTTGCCCCCGTCCGCTTCGGCAGACGGGGGTGATTTTCAATAGAAATGCAATGTGATTTTGTTGGAATTGCAAAAACTTTGGGACAGGTCCGGAAAAAGCTTGCAAATCTGCAAGATGAAGAATATAATGTGCAGGAAATAACGGTTGGAGGGATTATCTTGAAAGAACTTGCTCAAATCGCGTCCGCAGTGCAGGTGTCCAGCACCATGGCCATCGACGCGCTGGCCAAGCAGATGAAAGCGGACGGCATCGACGTCATCGGCTTCGGCGCCGGCGAGCCGGATTTCAATACTCCCGACCATATCAAGGCGGCGGCGGCTCAGGCCATCGCCGAAAACGTAACCCGCTACACTCCCGCGTCCGGCACGGTATCGCTGAAGGAGGCCGTGTGCAAGCGGATGCGCGAGGACTGCGGGCTGGACTACAAGCCCTCCCAGGTGGCGGTCACCAGCGGCGCGAAGCACTGCGTCTACATTGCCCTGCGGGCGGTGGTGAACCCCGGCGATGAGGTGATCCTGCCCGCCCCTTTCTGGGTCAGCTATCTGGAGATGGTCAAAATGGCGGGCGGCGTACCCGTAGTGGTCACGGCGGAGGAGTCCAACCGGTTCAAGATGACGGCGGAGCAGCTTGCCGCCGCCGTCACGCCCAGGACCAAGGCCCTGGTGCTCAACAACCCCGGCAACCCCACCGGCATGGTGTATTCCAAGGAGGAGCTGGAGGCTATCGCAAAGGTTTGTGTGGAGAGGGACATCTATGTCATCTCCGACGAGATCTATTACGGCCTGCTGTACGGCGGGGTGAAGTTTGTGTCCGCCGCCTCCCTGGGGGAGGATATGAAGGAGCGCACCATCCTCATCAACGGTGTGTCCAAGTCCTACGCCATGACCGGCTGGCGGATCGGCTACCTGCTGTCCAGCGAGCGGATCGCCAAGGTGATAGCCAACTATCTCAGCCACTCCACCGGTTCGCCCAGCTCGGTGTCCCAGGCCGCCGCCGTGGCCGCGCTGAGCGGTCCCCAAGACTGCGTGGAGGAGATGCGCCGGGCCTTTGAGGAGCGCCGGAACTATATCGTAGAGCGGGTAAACGCCATGGACGGCGTGAGCTGTATCAAGCCCGAGGGCGCGTTCTACATCATGATGAACGTGGAGAAGCAGTTGGGCCGCGTCATTCACGGCGAGCCTATCAGCAGCAGCAACGATTTCGCGGCGGCCCTGCTGAAGCACGGCTTGGTGGCTGCGGTGCCCGGCGCCGGTTTCGGAGCGCCCAACTTTGTCCGCTGGTCCTATGCCACCAGCATGGACAACATCAAAAAGGGGATGGACCGCTTGGAGGCATTTTTGAAGGGCTGAATCCAAGCAAACCGCATTGTCACGCTGCGCCTGTTCGCGACGCGCGGCTTCACTCCGACTCGGACTGGTCTCCGAACCGCTGCGCGGTTCTGCGCTCGTCCTCGCTCCGTTCCATCCGCGCTGCTCACGACGGCTATGCGCTTCTTTTCAAAAAAACACAAAATATTGCGGAAAATATTTGACATTTCCGGGCAGGTCTAGTATAATACCAGTCGTGCCATTATGCGAGGTGTGCCATGAAACTGGATTTGAAGCCCTTAGCCCAACAGCCCGGCGCGGTCCTGCCCTTTGGACTTCACGTGGATTTGTCCGATGTGGAGTGGTACGGGGCGCGGCCCTTTGCCCAGCCCGTCCATGTGGAGGGACAGGTGCGCAACCGGGCCGGAGCCCTGGAGCTGAATGCCCGGTTGGACACAGTCCTGTCGCTGGCTTGCGACCGGTGCGCCAAGCCCTTTCAGCGGGCGAAAGCGGTGGAGTACGAGACCCTGCTGGCCTTTGAGCTGGCCAACGGGGAGAGCGACGACATCGTGCTGTTGAACCCGGACGGCGAGCTGGAGCTGGACGAGCTGATGCGGGAGGTATTCCTCCTTGAGATGGACACAAAAAACCTCTGTGACCAGGATTGCAAGGGCCTTTGTCCCGGCTGCGGCGTGAACCTGAATGTGGAGAGCTGCCGCTGTAAGAAGGAGATCGACCCCAGGCTGGCCGTGCTGGCCCAGTTGCTGGAGCGGAAGGAAACAGACCAGTAGGATGTATGTCCCCGGACATTGACCAATAAGGAGGTGTCAAGAATGGCCGTCCCTAAGAGTAAAGTATCCAAGCAGCGCCGCAACAAGCGCCGCAGTTCCGTGTGGAAGCTGGAGACTCCCGGTATCAACACTTGCCCCAAGTGTGGTACCGTCACCCTGCCCCACCGCGTCTGCAAAAACTGCATGACCTACAATGGCCGTGAGGTCGCCCCCGCCGATCAGTGAGAAACAAAAAAAGCTGCCGTGATACGGCGGCTTTTTTGTTGCTTTCTCCCCGAAAAATTTCCCTTTTTCCCCTATCTTTTTTGCCGGGACTTTGGTATACTACATATACTGTATAATTGGCTGAAATATTGCCCGGAGCCCTGGGCAGCTTGACGATAGGAGGAATTACCGTGGCAAAACCCCTGGTGGCTATTGTAGGCCGCCCCAACGTGGGCAAGTCCATGCTGTTCAATAAATTGACGGGCAAGCGCCTGTCCATTGTGGAGGATACCCCGGGCGTCACCCGGGACCGGCTGTACGCCCAGGCGGAGTGGCGGGGCCGGACCTTCGACCTGGTGGACACCGGCGGCATTGAGCCGGGGACCGACGACCAGATTCTGTCCTTTATGCGGGAGCAGGCGGAGATCGCCATCAACGCCGCCACGGTAATCGTGTTTGTGTGCGATATCCGCACCGGTATGACCGCCGCCGATCAGGAGGTGGCCGGGATGCTCCAGCGCTCCCGGAAGCCGGTGGTGCTGGCGGTGAACAAGATGGACTCCACCGGCCACAACGACCCGGAGATGTACGAATTCTATAACCTGGGGCTGGGCGATCCATACCCCGTCTCCGCCGTCCACGGCCACGGCACCGGCGATTTGCTGGACGCCTGCTTTGAGTTTTTCCCCCGGTCGGACGAGGAGGAAGAGGCGGACGACGTGGTCAAGGTGGCCATCATCGGCAAGCCTAACGTGGGCAAGTCCTCCCTGGTGAACCGCATTTTGGGCCAGGAGCGGGTCATCGTCTCCGACGTGGCGGGCACCACCCGGGACGCGGTGGACAGCTATCTGGAAAAGGATGGGCAGAAGTACCTCATCATCGACACCGCCGGGATGCGCAAAAAGTCCAAGGTGGACGACCGGGTGGAGAAGTTCTCCGTCCTCCGGGCCACCATGGCCATCGAGCGCAGCGACGTGTGCGTCATCATGATCGACGCCCAGGAGGGGGTCACCGAGCAGGATACCAAGGTAGCCGGGCTGGCCCACGAGGCGGGCAAGGCCTGTATCATCGTGGTGAACAAGTGGGACGCTATCGAGAAGGACGGCAAGACCATGCAGCGCATGGAGGAGGACGTCCGCCGGGACTTGAGCTATATGACCTATGCCCCGGTGCTGTTCATCTCCGCCCTGACGGGCCAGCGGGTGGATAAGCTGTTCGGGCTGATCGACAACGTGGTCAACCAGGCCGCCATGCGCATCCCCACCGGCGTGCTCAACCAGGTGCTTAACGACGCCCAGGCCCGGGTACAGCCCCCCACGGACAAGGGGAAGCGGTTGAAAATCTATTATATGACCCAGATTGGGGTGAAGCCGCCCCACTTCGTCATTTTCTGCAACGATGCCAAGCTGTTTCACTTTTCCTACCAGCGCTACCTGGAGAACCAGATCCGGGCCACCTTCGGACTGACGGGTACTCCGGTGCGCATCACCATCCGCCAAAAGGGCGACAAGGAGGATTGACCATGCAGTCTCGTATGCTGGAAGCCGCCGGCGTAAGTCCCGGCTGGCTGGCAATCGCGGCCGTAGGCGTGGCCGTTGTATCCTATTTCCTGGGGTGCTTCAACGGAGCGGTGGTGGTGTCCCGCTACATCCTGCGGGACGATATCCGGGAGCACGGCAGCGGCAACGCGGGCCTGACCAACTTCTACCGGACCTTTGGCGGGCCGCTGACGGCGGTGGTGATCCTCAGCGACGTGCTGAAGGCGGTGGTGGCGGTGTTGTTTGCCACGTTTATTGCCGGACGCATCTCTCCGGCGTTGGTGGTTTTGTCCGAATACTGGGCGGGCGCGTTCTGTATCATCGGCCACATGTTCCCCTGCACCTTCCAGTTCCGGGGGGGCAAGGGGGTGCTGTCCGGCGGCGCGCTGACGGTGATGATCGGCATCGGCGGGGGCGGTGTGCTCCCGAGCTGGTTAATCCCTTTGGTGGCCTTGGTGGGCTTCATCGTGCT
>CANOYV010000021.1:0-35375 GCA_947571605.1 uncultured bacterium
AAACAAGGCCTAAGCAGACTCACTATAAATCGTCTGCAAATCTTATTATACGAGGGGACATATTATGAAAGCAATCCATTTTCTCATTAAGCCCGCATCCAGCCTGTGTAATTTGCGTTGCCAATACTGCTTTTATGATGATATTTCCAACAACCGGGCGGAGAAAAGCATGGGTGTCATGACCCAGGAAACCGTTCGGGTTCTGCTGGAGGACGCGTTCCACAGCATAGAACCAGGGGGGACCGTGGGCTTCGCCTTTCAGGGTGGGGAGCCCACAGTGGCCGGGCTGGACTTTTTCCGCCGCTTTGTGGAACAGGCGCGGGCCCTGTGTCCGGCGGGGGTGGAGATAAGCTTCTCCATTCAGACAAACGCCGTCCTTCTGAACCGGGATTGGGCGGAATTCTTTGCCCAGAACCGGTTTTTGGTGGGAATTTCCCTGGATGGTTATAAGGATCTGCACGACCTGTACCGCAAGGACGGGGCAGGCGGCGGGACATGGACTAAAGCCGTGCGCGGTTTGGGGCTGCTTCAGCGCAGTGGGGTGATGGTCAACGCGCTGTGTGTGGTGACGGCCCAGTGTGCCCGCCATCCGGACAGGGTCTATTCGGAGCTAAAAAAGCTGGGCTTTGAACATTTGCAGTTTATTCCCTGCTTAGATCCACTAGACACTCCCAGAGAACAGATGCCATATTCTCTGACGCCGGAAGATTACGGACGGTTCCTGTGCCGTTTGTTTGACCTGTGGTATCAGGATTGGGAGGATGGGAAATACCACAGTGTACGTCTTTTCGACGATTATGTCCATCTGCTGCTGGGTGATGCTCCCAGTACTTGCGCTACTTGCGGACGATGCGGCGGTTATTTTGTTGTGGAGGGGGATGGAAGCGTATACCCCTGTGATTTCTTTGTTTTAGACCGGTGGAGATTGGGGCGGTTGGGTGAGAGTTCTTTGGAAGAACTGGCTCAGGGGGAAACGGCGCGGGCGTTTTTTCAATGGAGGCAGGAAAAACCTGCCGAGTGTGTGCGCTGCCGCTGGCGCGTCCTGTGTAACGGCGGCTGCAAAAATGACTGGACAAATGAACCGGAGCCTCACAATTACTTTTGCTCCGCTTTTCAGCGCTTTTTTGCTTATTCCGAAGAGCGGCTCCTGACAATTGCCCGGGCAGAGCAGCGCACCCGAATTCAATAAAAAGTGACACACCCCCCAACGCCGGAACTCGCCGGCGTTGGGGGGTGTTGATACTTTCTTGAAAGTGTCCGGCCGGAATCAATCGCTGCTGTTTTCCTCCAGCAAAATGTTTCCGCAGAACAGGCAGCTTTTGGGGGGAAGAACCTCCTGACTGAGGAGATATTTGAATATGGCCTCCCCAGACCTGTAACCGTGCTGAAAGGGAGATTCCTCAATGGCAAAGTCGATCTTTCCCTCTGCCAGCAGCGGCCCAATCTTTTTGCGCTGACCGAAGCAGAAGCGCAGGCCGTGAAAACGCCCATAAGACTCCAATGCCTCCAGGCAGGGTTCGATTTCTGTAATGTTGATATAGAGCGCGTTGGCCTCCGGGTGGGCGTCCAGTGCAGACAGGATGCTCCGGCGGGCAGCATCCTGCTGAGAGGGTATTTCGCACAGGTCACAGATGTGGAAAGGGCGCTCATGTTCCTGCATATAGGAAAGGAAGCCGTCCACCCTGGCGCGACGGGCGTTTGTCCGGAAAGAACCGGTCACCATCAAGATGTTCAGCGGGCCTGATGCGAATTTAGATAACGTATTGGCCATCAGGCGGCCGTCCCGATAGTGGTTCTGTCCGACAAAGCACAGTTTGTTGACCCCGCCCAGGTCCGAGGTGCATAAAACCACGGGAATCCCCCGGGTTGCGAAGCGATTGAGCTGCAGCTGAATCAAGGGGCTGTCGATGGGCTTGATAATCAGCCCGGCCAGGGGAAGGGATTCCAAATGCCGGAGGATGGACATCTGCTCGTCAATAGAGCCCTGGCACAAGTCGTGATATTCAAAGGTAATATTATAATCGGTCAGTTCCGCCTCGACCGCCTGTATCCCGAGGTAAATCTGGGCCGAAAAACTGTTCATATCCAGCGGGTTTATCATAACCGCAACCATATGCTGCTTTTTCCGCATGGCCATGGCCTTGCCTACAATGTTCTGCTCATAGCCGTATTGCCGGCAGATATCGAGGACGCGCGCCTTTTTCTCCAAAGAAACCTTCCCGCGCTCGTGCAACACGCGGTCAACTGTCCCCACTGATACGCCGGCCTCAGCTGCAATCTGCTTGATGGTAATCTTTGACATTCCGCTCACCCTCTTCTGCTGTCTGCGTGCAGTTTTTGTCATAGCAGACCAGATGATGATACAAGTATAACACAAGGCCGCGCAGCAAACAACATTTGTTTTGGCCTGTTTTATTCAGATGTGTTAACGGTAACATAAAATTATAGTCGTATTATACAATTATGTGGGCGTATAAATAGTTAAAACGTCAAATATATATAAAATATATTGACATCACGCCCGTAAAACGCTACTATTACGATCAAGATATGTTAACGATAACACTCTGAGTGAGGAGGAAAGCTGTGGATACTCATGGATGTGAAGTGTTGCTCTTTTGCAGTGATCAGCACACGGCGTCAGTCTCCGGCTTTATGGGAGACCCAATCGTCCGCACGCCTAATCTGGACCGGCTGGCCCGTGAAGGCGTGGTATTTGACAACGCCTATACCTCTTGCCCTTTGTGCGCACCTGCCCGGGCTTCTCTGATGACGGGGCGTATTCCCTCGAAGATGGAGATGTTCAACAACGCCTGCGATTACCGCAGCAGCGAGATTACCTTCGCTCACCTTACCGCTCTGGCAGGATACGACTCCGTCCTGATCGGGCGGATGCACTTTAATGGGATGGATTTCCATCATGGTTTTACCCGGCGTGTGGGCCAGGATATCACCGGCAGCTATTGGGGATACTCTGCTCAGATTCGGCCTGACCTGGGAGATTTTGCCCGGGGGATGAATCAAAAGGGGTGCCTGGAGTTGATTGGAAGCGGAGACACTCCGATCCGGGAATACGACCGGAAAGTAGTGGCCGATGCGTTGGGCTACCTCTCACGGGACTACGAGCGGCCTCAGATGGTGGTGGTGGGGACCTACGGGCCCCATTTCCCCTATGTGGCGGACGCTGAACGCATGGAGCATTACCGGGACGCGCTGCGGAAAGCGTATCGGGAAGAGCGGGCGTCTTTTCCGGTAGAAACGCTAAACAGGAAAATCCAATATGCGGACGCCGGCGATGTGATCGAACTTCGTGCCGCCTACTACGCCCTTGTGGAGGAGATGGACGAGCAACTTGGGCAGATCTACACGGCTTTCCAGCGCTACCTGGAGCGGAACAGACGGCGGGGCATTTTCGTGTATCTCTCAGATCACGGCGATCAGATTGGTTATAAACAACTGTATGGGAAGCAGACATTTTTTGAGCGCTCAGCCAAAATCCCGTTGGTTTTCGCCGGGTGTGGTCTGACTCCCGGTCGCATCCACGAATCTGTAAGCATTCTGGATCTTGCGCCGACCCTCTGTCGGCTGACTGGCGCTCCCGATTTTCCCGACGCGGACGGATCATCTCTGCTGCCGCTTTTGCAGGGAGTGCGGCAGCCGGGCCGATATGCGGTGAGTGAGTTTTACGACGTTTTGGATCAGCAGTGCTGCGTTGGCCGCATGATCCATCAGAATGGGAAAAAATTGATCTGCTATGAAGAGACGACGGAGCATGATATGCTCTTTGACACCGACCGGGACCCGGATGAACTGGAAAATCTGGCTGGCAGCAGCCCGGAGTTGTGCCATCATCTGCGGGAACTGCTGATGGGAAGCGGCGTCGCCCCTGACCGGCAGCAGGCCATGTGGGCCTGCCTGGACCGGCACCGTCTCCTGACCCAGTTGGGGAAGCAGCATCCGGAGTGGAATCCGTTTACATATACCGCTTCGCAGGCGGTCCGAAAGGCAGACCGGGCGTGTAAACGACCAAAACGGAGCTGAAATTGGATGTAAAAGGCCGTACCAAAACAAAAGGAGGAAGTCATAATGAAGAAAAGAATGCTCGCAATGACCTTGGCGCTGTGCTGCATCATTGGGATGTGCGCCTGTAAACCGGAATCCGGTTCCCCGTCGGCAAACCCGTCCCAGCCCGTCGGCACCAGCAAGGAACCGGTCTCCGAGGTCAAATATCCCTCGGGCAGTACCTTGAACCTGGTTATTCCCGTGAAGGCAGGCGGCAATATGGACGTGCTGGGCCGCGCCGTTGCCGACTACCTGGGCGACGCGATGGGAGTCAACGTGGTGGTAGAAAATAAGGCCGGCTCCGGCGGCGTGGTGGCCGCGACCCAGTATCTGGCCGAGAAGCCCAACACCGACACGATTATTTTTATGCCTGCCAATATCTTCACCGTTTCCCCGCTGTACAACGATTTGGAGTATACCCTGGACGACTATACTCCCATCGCCGCCTACAACTCCGAGGCCAACGGCGTCTTTGCCTTGGCCGGCGGCCCTATTCAGAGTTTTGAAGATCTGAAGAACTGGGACGCCAGCGAAACTCTGCTCTTTGGCAGCGGCGGCCAAGGCGTGGCCAACTACCTCATGCAGGCCGCTCTTTACAAGGATCTGGGCTTGAAGGCCGAGACCATCCCTCATGACTCCGCCGCCGAGGGTCTGGTCAATGTGATTGCCGGCACGACCAACGTGACGCTGGCTTCCATGACCCTGGCTGAGCAATATGTGAAGGACGGCTCCCTGATTCCCCTGTTCACGTATGAGAAGGAAGAGTATACCTACGCCGACGGCACCAAGGTTCCCCCCCTCAAGCAGTTGACCGGCAAGGATTATGATATCCCCAGCCTGCAGTTCTTTGCCATTCGGGCTGGCACTGACGAGGCCGTTGTGAAGTATCTGTATGACAAACTCCAGGAGGTTTTTGCTAATCCTGATTTTCAGGCCGACTATCAGTCCAAGGGCGGCAATCTGGCCAACCTGACTGGACTGGCCGCTACCCCCAGCGCCGATGTGGCCGCCATGATTGCCAACAACGTGGCAATTGCCAAGGAACTGTATGAAAAAACCGCCGGTTAAAGCCAACCGGGCATAGTGGCATCACCGGCCCCGGTGTCTCCCGCGTCATTGCGCACAGACGCCGGGGCCGAGTTTTAAGGAGGGCGCGTATGAAGTTAAAAATACCGACAAACCTGTGCGCCGGGATTTTCAGTATAGTCCTGGCTGTGGCCATTTGGCTTGCCATTCCCTATCAAATCGGGTCCGCCGGCAACAGTGTGGCCACAGATCCCAGACTTTTCCCCCAGATTTTCTGTGTGCTGATCAGCATCGTCGGAGTTGTCTTGATCGTGAACAGCACGGTGCTCCACCGGGAGGATTACAAAACGGTGGATGTGAAGCTTCAGGGGATGAAACTGATTTATTATGTCCTTCTCGCCGCCTACGTGGTGTGCATGGGCAAGTTCGGCTTCCTGATCCCCTCCGTGGTGTTTGCCGTGGTCACGCTGCTGTTTTACCGATGCCGGAAACCCCTGTACTACGCGGTTGCCGTTTGCTTCGCCGTGGCGCTCTATCTGGTGTTCACCCACGTGCTGGGTGTGCATTTCCCGTGATGTGAGGGAGGTAATGATATGGAAAACTTTTTGGTCGGACTGCAAAATGTTTTTACCGTAAGCAACCTGGCGGCCATGCTCATCGGAATGGCAATCGGCATTATCTTCGGCGCCGTTCCCGGGCTGAACGCCAACATCGGCATCGTCCTGTGTCTGCCCTTTACCTATGGGATGGAGCCGATTCCCGCCATGCTGCTGCTTTTGAGCGTTTTCTGCGGCGCCAGCTTCGGAGGCTCCATCAGCGCCATCCTCATCGGAACGCCCGGCACCAATAACGCCGCCATGACGGTGCTGGATGGCTATCCGATGAGCCAGAGGGGCCGACCCTTCCAAGCCATTATCACCGCGATGGTGGCATCCACGGTGGGCGGTGTGATCAGCGCTCTGGTGCTTTTGGTCGCCGCCCCCTTCGTGTCCGTTGTCACCATCAAATTTGCCCCGCCGGAATTGTTCGCCGTATCGGTGTTTGGCCTGTCCGTCATCGCTGCGATCAGCGGCAAGAGCTTTTGGAAAGGGCTGCTCAGCGGCAGCGTGGGCATCCTGGTATCCCTGATCGGGCTGGACACCATGACAGGAAAATCCCGCTTTATTTTTGGCAACTACAATTTGATGGGCGGGTTGAGCCTGGCGTCGGTGCTGATGGGTATGTTCGCCGTCTTTGTCATTCTGGAAAAGGTGGAGGAAATCCTCCAAAACAATGACGCCAAAAACGCCGCCTCCCTCAACCGCACAAAGGAGGACCGGTTCACTGGAAAGGATTTGATCAAGTGCCTGCCGGTGATGCTGCAGTCATCCGCCATTGGTGTGGTCATCGGGGCCATTCCCGGCGTGGGCGGCGGCGTGGCCTCGGTGATTGCCTACGACTCCGCCAAGCGCATCAGCAAAGAGCCGGAAAAGTTTGGCGAGGGGGCGATTGAGGGCGTGGCGGCCCCCGAGGCGGCCAACAACGCTGTGACCGGCGCGGCGCTGATCCCCACCCTGACCTTGGGCGTCCCTGGCGCACCCGCAGCGGCCACCCTGATGGCGGCCTTTATGATCCACGGCCTGACCCCGGGCCCGCTGCTGTTCAAAGAGGATGGTCCCACCGTCTATTCCATCCTCATTGGGCTTGTCATTGCCAACATTCTCATGTTTGTGGTTGGCCGCGTGTTGTGCATGGGCTGCGTCCATATCACCAAAGTGCCGCTGTCCATTCTGGTTCCCGCGCTGGCAATGACCTGCATTGCCGGCTCCTACGCTGACGCCAACAGTATGACGAATGTATACATCCTGCTGTTGTTCGGTTTGGTGGCCTATGTATTCTCGCTGATGAAAATTCCCGCCATCCCCCTGATTCTGGGCTATATCCTGGGCCCGCTGGCCGAGTCCAACCTGCGCAAATCCCTGGTGATGTCCAGCGGTAGCTTCCAGATTTTCCTGCAGCGGCCCATCTGCCTGTTCTTTATTGTGCTGACGGTGATTTTTGTCGTCTGCCTGAAATTCGACGTGAAGGCATTGTTCCGCAAGCTGACCAAAAAGCCGACCACCGGCGCGTGAGGAGGAAATGATTCTATGGCCACCAACATTCTGCTTTTGCTGGCGGATGACATGAATTACAACACGATCAATTGCTTTGGCTGCCCGGTGGACGACATCTCTCCTAACCTGGACAAACTGGCCAGCCAAGGCATCCGCTTCGACAATGCCCATGTCACCATTGCCGTGTGCCAGCCCTCCCGCCAGTGCCTGCTGACCGGGCTGTACCCCCACCACAACGGCGCGCTGGGCTTCGACCCCATTCGGGAGGATGTTGCGACGCTGCCGGAAATTCTCCGTGAGCACGGTTATTACAACGGGATTCTGGGCAAGACCAAGCACTGTATGCCGGTGCACAAATTTGCCTGGGACTACTTTAACAACGTTCAGAATCCGGAAAACTGTTTCGGCCGCAGCCCCTACATCTACGGCCGCGAGGCGGCGAAATTTTTCCAGGAAGCCAAAGAGGCGGGCAAACCCTTCTTTTTCATGGCCAACTCCCATGACCCCCACCGTCCCTTTGCGGGCAGCGAAGATGAGTTGACCCGGTTTTTTGGGTTCCATACCCATGCCAGCCGCTATTACCGCCCGGAGGAGGCCTGGGTGCCGGGTTTTTTGCCCGACCTGCCTGATGTGCGCCGGGAGTTGGCCCAGTACTACTCCAGTTGCCGCCGGTGCGACGAGTCCCTGGGCGCTGTGCTGAACGCCTTGGATGAATCCGGCATGGCGCAGGATACACTGGTTATCTTCATGAGCGACAACGGCATGGCCTTCCCATTTTCCAAGGCCAACTGCTACCTCAACAGCACCAAGACCCCCTTTATTGCCCGTTGGCCGGGTCATATCCCGGCCGGACGGTGGGATCGGGAGCACTACATCGCCGGGGTGGACTATACCGCCACCATTCTGGAGGCACTGGGGCTGTCCGATGCACTCCAAACCGACGGCAGAAGTTATCTTCCCCTCCTTCTGGGACAGGAGCAGGGCATGCGGGACACCGTATTTAGCCAGTTCAACACCACCGCCGCCAAAGGCAGCTTCCCCATGCGGTGTATACAAAGCCGGCACTTTGGCTACATTTTCAACGCCTGGGCCGACGGCCAGACGCTGTTCAAAAACGAGGCCAAGACCGGGTTGACCTACAAAGCCATGAAAGCGGCGGGGGAGCACGATCCGGACATCGCCCAGCGGACGAATTTCTTCGACTATCGCTGCCGGGAGGAGTTCTATGACTTTGACGCCGACCCCGATGCCCTGAACAACCTGATTGACCAACCGGAGCATCAGGAACAGATTCAGGCGTTCCGGGCCGCTCTGCTGGAGTTTATGGTGCAGTCGCAGGACCCTGTGGCGCCGGAGTACAGCCATTTCCTTGAGAACCGATCTTAGCCGCCTGCCCACAGGAAAGGACGTGATAAGCATGAACATTCTTTACCTGCACACCCACGACACCGGACGGTATATCCAGCCCTATGGCTGCGGCCTGCCTACTCCTCATCTCCAGCAGCTTGCCCAGGAGGGCACACTGTTCCGTCAGGCTTACTGCACCGGCCCCACCTGCTCCCCCAGCCGGGCGGGACTGCTCACCGGTACCATGCCGCACACCAATGGTATGTGGGGACTGGCCCACCGGGGATTCGCGCTCTTTCATCCGGAGACACATATGGCTGCCTGGTTCGCGGCCCATGGCTACGAGAGCGTCCTGTGCGGCATTCAGCATGAGGCGGAGGATCCGCTCACGCTGGGCTATCAGATGATATTGGGAGACGCCGACTACTCTATGGGCAAGTGCAAGCGGGATTGGGAGTCCTTCGATTTGGGTAATGCCCGGGCCGCCGCGGATTATCTGGGCCAGAAACACACCGCCCCCTTCTTCCTGTCCATGGGCCTTTTCAATACGCACCGGGTATTTCCGGAGGTGACGGACCCCAATGCGGCAAACTATGTGGCCACTCCGCCCCAGATCTGTGATACGCCGGAAAACCGCATGGATATGGCGGGGTTTATTCAAAGCCTGCAAACCGCTGACCAGGCGGCGGGGATCGTGCTGGACGCCCTCAAACAGAGCGGCCGGGACCGGGATACCATCGTGATTTTCACCACCGACCACGGCCTGGCCTTCCCAGATATGAAATGCACCCTCTATGACTCCGGTATCGGGATCAGCCTGATCGTGAAGTACCCCGGCAACCCCATGGCGGGCAGCGTGTCCGACGCGTTGGTGTCCCATCTGGATCTGTACCCCACTTTGTGTGAGATGGCCGGAGTTCCCAAGCCCGAAGGTTTGCAGGGCGTGTCCCTGTGCCCGCTGTTGGAAAAACGTACCGAGGCAGTGCGCCGGAGCATTTTTGCGGAGGTAAACTTCCATGTGGCCTATGAGCCCATGCGCTGCATCCGCACGGCGCGGTACAAATACATCCGCCGCTACAGTGCCTATGAGCGGCCTGTGGCCTGTAACTGTGACGATTCCGCAGATAAGTCCCTACGCCTGGAGGCGGGCTTCTACCGTCATGCGCAGCCCCGGCGGCTGTTGTTCGACCTGGTCTGCGACCCTCTGGAGCGGGTCAACCGAATTGACGATCCGGACTACAGCCAGGTTGCCAGCCAGATGGAGTTGGAATTGGAACAGTGGCTGGAGCAAAGCGGTGATCCCATCCGGAGAGGGATTATGTTCCCACCGGAGACGGCGCTGGTAAACTATCCCGACAGCCTTTCGCCGGCGGAGAAGGTGTTCCTCAAAGATTTTCATCAACTCGTCTGATGTGTATCGAAAAGGAGGATGCCTATGGAGTATACCATCCAAAATGGATTCATGGCTTTGGCAGCCGATACCCATGGGGCGCAGCTTTGTGATCTTCACAGCTTGAGGCATCCGGAGCGCCATTTGCTGTGGACCGGGCAGACGGATATCTGGCCTTGGCACGCCCCGGTCTGCTTTCCCTGGTGCGGCAAACTCAAGGGAGGCCTGTTCCAGGACCGAGGCGTTCAATACCCCGCCCCTCAGCACGGTTTTGTGCGCGAACAGGAGCACCGGCTGGTCTGCCAGGGAGAGGACTTCCTGGAATTTTGCCTGGATTGGCGGGGTGAGGAAACCCAATGGCCTTGGAGTTTTTCGTTCCGCACCCGTTTTTCCCTCAGCGCCGACGGAGTGAGCGTCATCTTTTCGGTCACCAATTTGGACAGCCGGCCCATGCCCGCCCAGTTGGGTTATCATCCCGGACTGTGCTGCCCGTTTTCCGATGGATTGGGACCGGAGGACTACCTGATCCGCTTTGAGCGCGGCCTTGAGGCCAGGTTGCAGAGCATCCCAATCCAGCGGGATATGTTCCAATCCCGCCGGATTGTCTACCCAAACCTGCGCTCCCATTGGGTCCAACTGGAGGAACGCGCTACGGGGCGATATCTGCGTGTAGATACGCGGGACAGCCGCTGCCTGGTGCTGTGGAGCAAGCCTGGAATACCGGGATTTATCTGCATCGAGCCGTGGTCATCCCCACCGGCTGCCGGCGGCGAACTGATTGAGGACCCTGCCTTCCAACTGATTTCACCGGGAGATACCGTTGTCTATGCGCATGGCCTCAGAGAGGGTGCCGTGTTAAATTCCCGCGGTGGTGCGGCGCGATTTGCCGTCCAGGCGCAGGGAAATTAAATAGAAAGGATGAACAACATGAAGAAAAGATGTACCGCGCTGATCCTTGCAGCAATCATGCTACTGGGCCTTGCCCTGCCCGCCGCAGCGGCGCAGCCGGTCTCCAAACCGGTCCGCATCACTGTGGATCCGGGGCAGTCCCTGCGGACTATCAGCCCCCAACTGTTTGGCGTAATCCAGAATCAGGGGCGCATGGGCGAAGGGGCCGCCGACCCCGAGGGTAAACCCTATCCCGGCTTTGTGGAGGCGCTTAAGACCATGGGCGCCACCGAACTGCGCTACCCCGGCGGCACCATGGGCGGCCAGATCTTTGACTGGCGGGAGGCCATCGGCCCCATCAGCCAGCGCAAGCTGACCTATGCCCGCACCAACAATCCCGGGCAGATTCTGAACTATGGCGTGGATGAGATGGCCCAGATGGCCGAGGCCTGCGGAATGACGCTGGATCTGTGTATCAACTCCCATATGCTGGGGGTCAAGGAGGCGTTACAGTATCTGGCTTACACCACCATGCCGGCCAACAGCACCCCCCTCTCGCAGCTAAATCCGGAAACCGATCTTCAGTACTGGGCCAATCTGCGGGCCTCCTACGGTCATGAGAAACCCTATGCCGTGACGCGTGTCGATATCGGCAACGAAGAAGATTGGAATAACGGATGGCGGTCAGGCAGTTTTGTTTCGCTGTCTGACCGTTACGAGCCCGCGGTCAAGGTAACGCAGGACAATCAGGCCCAGGCCCTGTACGCCTTCGGCGGGATCGTCCAGTATGACAAGGTGAATACCATTACCTACCACGACCTGAGCGCCAACGCCGCCGTCAGCGACGGTACGGCCAACCAGCAGAAGCGGGCGCCCTATGTGGACATCGTGAACAACGGCACCTGCCACATCTATGTGGACGACGTGGAGTGGACCATCGTAGACAGTCTGAGCGGACGAGGAGCCGATGCGTCCGTCTGCGCAGTGAATTATGACACGGGCTACATCACCTTCGGCGATGGGGTCAACGGCGCCATTCCCGCCAAGGACAGCAAGATCACGATTACCTATCAGACCGAGCACGAGGGCTATCTGGACTACTACTACGCCATCCGTGAAAAGTTCCCCGGGGTCCACATCAGCGCCAAGATCAGCGGGGAAGAGTTCATGCAGCTGATGGGCAGTGTCCACCCCTACGACAGTATCTCTTACCATCCTCTTTCGGCGAATCAGCCTGGAAAGGACGTAGCCGACTTTACCGAGCACTATTATCAGCAGATGGCCAGCGTGACGGTGACCATGCAGCAGGAGGCAGTCCGGTTGGAGAAGTTGGCGCAATACGCCGGGGACAATAAGCCGGAACTGATTCTGAGCGCCTATGGCCATGCCCAGGGAAATTTCCCCAAGGGGCAGACCGACTGGCATCTCAATCTGGCCGAGGGCATCATGTGTGCCGATGAACTGATCGCCTTTATCGACAATGGATTTGGTGTGGCCTGCAACTTCCTGCTCAACGACATGCCCTATGACCCGGACACCACCGACGCCCCCACCGCCCGGCGGTACAACGCCATGGTGTACAGCCGCTTGGGCAGCGATAAATTCATCATCGCGCCCAAAGGGTTGGCTTTCTCCATGGTCAGCGGCTTGAGCGGACAGACCCAGGTGGCCGCTGTTGTGGAAAATAACCCCACCGTCCCCTTGAATGGATATGACCCCCAGTCCGATTTTGGCAAGGCTGATTTTCCCTACTTCCCTGCGGAGAACGCCAGGACGGAGAGTTTGGATATTCTCAAGGTGCTCAGCGCAGTGGATGAGAACGGAGATCTGACACTGATCGTGGTTAACAACCATGCCGAGGAGGCCATTGAAACAGAAGTGACGCTGAAGGGCTACACCCATACCGGCGTAACAGACGTTTCTGAGTATAACGGAGAGAAATTCACCACGATCAATACTCCGGAACAGCCCAACGCGGTGAGCATCACCGCCGCGCAGAAGGATTTGGGAACCGGCGGCTTCCGCTATGTTTTCCCGGCCCACTCCATCACCAAATTTACCTTCCGCGCACAGAAGGGAACGGCCCACAACTGCCCGTCGGCGAGTTACACCGACCTGGACGGAGATGCCTGGTACCACGAGGCGGTGGACCAGGTTTTGAAGCAGAACTGGATGACCGAGACCTCCAAGAATACGTTTGCCCCCTATAGTGCCATGAGCCGTGCCCAGACGGCGGAACTTTTGTGGAATATTGCCGGAAAGCCGGTGGTCAACTACGCGATGCGCTTCCAAGATGTAGATGCCGGCGGACCCAGCGCCGAGGCGATCCGATGGGCGGCTTCTGAGCAGATTGTGCAGGGATACTCCCAGGACAGCTTTGGCCCTGACGATCTGGTCAGCCGCGAGCAGATGATGACCATGCTCTATCGGTTTGTTAAGAGCAGGAAAAATGTTTCCGCTCCCGCAGCCGTCCCGCAATATGCAGATACCGAGGCGATCAGCGCCTGGGCGGTGACAGAGGTGTCCTGGTGTGCGGAACAGGGCGTGGTATCCCACAAAGCGGGCCAACGCTTTAATCCGACCGGGGGTGTTTCCAAGGCGGAGGCAGCCGCCTTTGCGGTAAAATTGTCTCAACTTTTGTCCAGTGGATAATATGCTGTAAACGCGGCAAACGCCGGAGAGGGTTACTTCCCGCTCCGGCGTTTGTCATATCCGTATATTAAGGACAGCACCTGGAGTGCAATACCGCTGAAAGCCGTGATCCGAAACCATCTGCTTAACTGCTGCAAATCCATTAACACCCGGCAGAGGAATCTCCCCGCCGTCTCCCTGGATGTGGACTATACCGCAGCCGATGGCCCGCCCCCGTTCACGGAGCCGTACACGCCGGACGGGGTGGATGAACTCCTTGGCCTGCCGGACGTGGTGTTCCATTCTCTCCGGCACAGCAGTACGACCTACAAGCTGAAGCTCAACCATGGCGATATCAAGGCCACCCAGGGAGATACCGGACACGCCCAGGCTCAAATGGTCACCGAGGTTTACGCCCACATTCTGGATGAGAAGCGAAAAATCAACGCCCAGAAATTTGAGATCGCGTTTTATGCCAATCCGGATATGCGTCAGGTGGAACGGGATCTGAACCCGCCGAAGCCGGAGCCGGGGACAGATCTGCAAAAGCTGTTGACGCAGCTCCAGGAAAACCCCGAACTGGCAAGTCAGTTGAAAGCCATTTTGTACGCAAAGTAACAGGAGGGCATGAGACTGCACGGGACGGCACGAAAGTGCAAATTAGCAAAATGCCCGTTTTCATTAGCAAACAGGGACAAAACCGTTCGATTCCTCCCGGGAATGAGCGTCGTAAGCCCTTCCGTAGCGGGGGAATGCCCCAAATCCACATCAGAACAAAATGAAAGAAAAAACGCCGAAATCATAGCGAAATCGACGTTTTGGCACCCCGAACTGGATTCGAACCAGCGGCCTTCCGCTTAGGAGGCGGACGCTCTATCCATCTGAGCTATCGGGGCGTGTATGGAATTTTGTCTTGCCAGGTGAAAGGTCACCTATCACTTAGGAGGCGGACGCTCTATCCTGCTGAGCTACGACGCTTATAGAATTTTTGGTGCTATTGGCGGACGAAGTGCGCATACTTAAGAGCCAAACGACCTATTCCCCGTGCTACGCGGACATATGCCGCTGTCAAGCGCAACTTATTGTACTCAATTTTTCACCATATGTCAATGCGGCACAAGAAATTTTCTGAAAAGTCCTGCAATTCTGGTTTTCCGACTGTTGCAATCACAGGAAACTGAGGATATAATACTATCTTGCGTTTAACGAAAACGATTCTAAAACTCAGATAGAGGGTACGGATATGCAGAATGAAAAATTACGCAACATCGCCATCATCGCCCACGTAGACCACGGCAAGACCACCCTGGTGGACGAGATGCTCAAGCAGGGCGGCATCTACCGGGAGAACCAGGCCACCGTGGACCGGGTCATGGACTCCAACGACCTGGAGCGGGAACGGGGCATCACCATCCTGGCCAAGAACACCGCCGTGCATTACAAGGATACCAAAATCAACATTGTTGACACCCCGGGCCACGCCGATTTCGGCGGCGAGGTGGAGCGCATTTTGAAGATGGTCAACGGTGTCATCCTGCTGGTGGATGCCGCCGAGGGTCCCATGCCACAGACCCGGTTTGTGCTGTCCAAGGCCCTGGAGCTGGGCCACAAGGTCATCGTGGTGGTGAACAAGATTGACCGCCCCGACCAGCGCATCCACGAGGTTATGGACGAGGTGCTGGAGCTGCTGCTGGACCTGAACGCCACCGACGAACAGTTTGAATCCCCCACCCTGTTCTGCTCCGGGCGGCAGGGTACCGCCAGCTATTCCCCGGACGTGCCGGGCACCGACCTGATCCCCCTGTTCGAAACCATCCTGGACTATATCCCCGCCCCGGACTGCGATCCCGAGGCTCCCTTCCAGATGCTGGTGTCCTCCATCGACTACAACGAGTTCGTGGGCCGCATTGCCGTAGGCCGCATCGAGCGGGGCACGGTGAAGCAAAACCAGGAAATCGTGGTGTGCAACTACCACAAGCAGGACGAGCCCCCTAAAAAGGCCAAAGCCACCGCCCTGTACACCTTCGACGGTTTGGCTCGCACCCCCGTTACCGAGGCCGGCGCCGGTGAGATCGTCGCCATGAGCGGGATCGGCGACATCACCATCGGCGACACGGTCTGTGCGCCCTCCCTCCCCGCGCCCATTGAGTTTGTCAAAATCTCCGCCCCCACCTTGGAGATGACCTTCTCCGTCAACGACTCCCCCTTTGCCGGGCGGGAGGGCAAGTACGTCACCAGCCGCCAGCTCCGGGACCGCCTGTTCCGGGAGACGCTGAAGGACGTGTCCCTGCGGGTCACGGAGATGGAGGCGTCCACCGACGCCTTCAACGTGGCGGGCCGGGGCGAGATGTCCCTGTCCATCCTCATCGAGACCATGCGCCGTGAGGGGTATGAGTTCCAGGTGTCGCCCCCCCGGGTGGTCTACCAGGAGGTGGAGGGCAAAAAGTGCGAGCCCGTGGAGCGGGTGGTCATCGACGTGCCCGCCGACAGCGTGGGCGCCGTCATGGAAAAGCTGGGGGCCCGCAAGGGCGAATTCCTGTCCATGGACCCCATCGGCAGCCGCACCAAGCTGGAGTTCCTGGTGCCCTCCCGGGGCCTGTTCGGCTACCGCAACGAGTTCCTCACCGATACCAAGGGCGAGGGCATCATGGCCTCCGTATTTGAGAAATACGCCCCCTTCAAGGGCGACATCCAGCGGCGCAACACCGGCTCCCTGGTGGCCCACGAGACGGGCGAGTCGGTGACTTACGGCCTCTTCGCCGCCCAGGAGCGGGGCGCGCTGTTCATCGGCGCGGGCGTGCCGGTATACGAGGGCATGGTGGTGGGCGTGTGCCCCAAGATGGAGGACATCACCGTCAACGTATGCAAAAAGAAGCAGCTCACCAACATGCGGGCCTCCGGCTCCGACGAGGCCCTGCGGCTGGTGCCCCCCAAGCAACTCAGCCTGGAGCAGTGCCTGGAGTTCCTGGCGGACGACGAGCTGCTGGAGGTCACGCCGGAGAACCTGCGTCTGCGCAAGCGGATTTTAAACCATGAGAAGCGGATGAAGGCCCTCAAGGGCGGGAAATCCTGAATTTTTGGGGAGAAACAGACTCTTGCGGCGATTCAGGAAAAGAGCGTGGGCGTCCTCAAAACCACGTTTATCCCTGGGAGCGGCTCCCTGGAGCTGACGGCGGCGGGGCGGTACTGGCTGTGACAGGCCCTTTACGCGCAAGTATCCTTCTCCTGTTCACAGGTCAGTACCTTTCCCCGCGCCTCCAGGTCATCCATAATGATTTCACCCACGGACGGGGCGGTAATCGTACCGGAGCGGGGATTTTTCACACTGACGATGGGCGTGGTGACGACGGCCTCCACCTCCGATTTCTCGAAGGAAAGGTCGGTGTCCACCATTTCGCAGTCGATGAGCTTCAGCCCCTTGCAGTAGCACAATGGCTGGGTGCCGATGATCTTGCAGCGGATCAGCGTCAGCCCCTGGGAGTACCAGGCCAGGTACTCCCCCTTGACGGTGCTGTCCGTGACCGTGACGCCTTCGGAGTGCCAGAACGCGTCTTTGGTGTCAAAGGCGCAGTGGTGGAAACGGGCGTTTTTGACGTATTGGAACGAATATTTCCCTTTGAAGCGGACATCGGAAAAGGCGAGATTCTCTCCCCGCATAAAGAAGTATTCGCTCTCGGCGGTGCAATTCCGCATCTCCACGTCTTTTGCAGACCAGCCGAATTCCGGGGAGATAATATCGCTGTCAACGATGGAAACGCCGGCGCACTCCCGCAGGGCCTTGATGCCATGGAGCTTGCTCCCGGCAATGGAAATGTGGTCCGAATACCACAGGGCGGCCCGGCAAAGCTCCGTCATCTCTGAGTTGCGTATGGTCAACCCGTGATCGTGCCAGAAGGGATAGCGCAGATTGAAAAAGCTGTCCTCCGCCGTCACATGGTCGCACTCCTTAAAAGCGCTCTCCCCGTCCGCCGGTCCGTCAAACGCGCAGCCGCGCACCGTCACCCCTGAGCGGCCATACAGCGCACGCTCCTGGTCAAACCGTTGATTTTCAATGATTTCCATAATGAAAGCCTCTTTTACTTCTCTAATATTCGTGCATCGTCCACGGCCACCAGTCGTTCCGTGCCGCCGCCCTCCTCTTGTTTTTACCGCTCTATTATCTCAAATATCAGCGGAATGTCAAGCGTCTTTATCCCTCGAAACAGGATCCGGATGATTTCCGACTCGTTCCTTGCGTCACGCGGCTCATTGTGGTAGAATAGAAGCGGGTCCTGTGGGGCGGCACAGCAGTCCGCCTCACAGGACCTCTTTTTGAGAGGAGGAGAGCGTTTGAACATCAAGGTATTTGACCGGCCCGGCGACCACCCTGCGGTCCGTCTGGCGGGCGACGAGCTGAAAGCATATCTGGGCCGGATGCTTCCCCGGAACGTCGCCGGGGAACTGTCCATCCAGGCGGCGCTGGAGGAGCGCCGGGACGAGGACGGACCGGACCGGTTCCAGGTACGCGCCGTTCCCGGACGCGTCACGGTCACCGGCAACCGCCCTCGAAGCGTGCTGCTGGGCGCGTACGACTACCTGCGCCGGCTGGGCTGCCGCTTTCTGGGACCGGGAAGGGAGCGGGAGGTGGTCCCGGCCGTCTCCCCGGACGCCCTGGCCATGAACTACCGGGTCACGGCCTCCTTCCGCCACCGGGGAGTGTGCATTGAGGGAGCGGACAGCCGGGAAAACCTGCTGGACTTCATCGACTGGCTGCCCAAGGTGGGGTACAACGGCTTTTTCCTGCAATTCAAAACTCCCTACGCCTTTTTCAAACGCTGGTATCTCCACGAACGAAACCCCCTGCGCCAGCCGGAGCCCTTCTCCCCCGCGGACGTGTCGGCCTGGGCGGAGGAGGCGGAGCGGGAGCTGAAGCGCCGGGACCTGCTGCTCCACCAGGTGGGCCACGGCTGGACGGGGGAGGCGCTGGGGTACGAGACCCAGTCCTGGGACCCGGACCCCAGGCCGCTGGCGGAGGACAAGCGTCCCCTTGCCGCCCAGCTAAACGGCGTGCGGGACCTGTACAAGGGCATGCCCGCCGACACCAACCTGTGCTTCCACAACAGGGACGCGGTCGATGCCTTCGCCGCCCAGGTGGCGGGCTACGCCCAGGCGCATCCCCATGTGGACTACCTCCATGTCTGGCTGGCGGACGAGTACAACAACGTGTGCGAGTGCGCGGGCTGCCGGGCCACCACCCTCTCCGACCAGTACGTGGAGCTGCTGAACGAGATCGACCGCCGCCTGACCGCCCAGGGGCTGCCTGCCAAAATCGTGTTCCTGCTGTACCAGGAGCTGCTGTGGCCGCCGGTGAAGGCGCGGCTCTCCAATCCCGGCCGGTTTGTGCTCATGTTCGCCCCCATCAGCCGCACCTTTGAGCAGTCCTATCCGGCGGTGGGAAACCTGCCCGATATTCCGGCCTACCAGCGTAACCGGATCGAGTTGCCAACCAGCCTGGAGGAGAACCTGGCCTTCCTCCGTGGCTGGAAGAAACAGTTTGCCGGGGACAGTTTCGTCTACGACTATCCTCTGGGCCGGGCCCATTATGGCGATCTCGGCTATATCAAGCTGGCCCGGGTCATCAGCGGGGACGTGAAGCGGCTCCGGCGGCTGGGCCTCGACGGCTACGTCAGTTGCCAGGAGCTGCGGGCGGGCCTGCCCAACTTCTTCCCCAACTACGTGCTTGGCCGCACGCTGCTGGACGAGCACGCCGATGTGAACGAGCTGATGGGCGAATATTTCTCCGCCGCCTACGGGCCGGACTGGCCCGCCGTGGCGGACCACCTGTTCCAGCTCTCCACCCTGAGCAGCACCGACTACGTCAACGGCAAGGGCGGGCGGGAGGACGGGGCCATGGCCTCCCGGATGGAGGCCGTCCGGGAACTGTGCCTGGACTTCACCCCCGCCCTGGACGCCCACCGGACGCTCCATGGCTGGCAGACCCCCTTCTGGGCGGCGCTGGATTACCACCGGGAGTATGTGCTCAAGCTGTCCCGGGCCCTGCGCCACCTGGCCCTGGGGGAGGAGGAAAACGCAAACGCGGATTGGCGGGCCTTCCGGGAGCTGATTTGCGCCAAGGAGCCGGATTTCCAGTCCTGGCTGGACGTGTACCGGGTGCTGGAGGTTACGGAGAATTATACCGGCTTCCGTGGGGACCGGGAGCCGTGAGAAGCGCGCAGCGTTTTGGTAAAACGAAGAAGGGGGCATTTTTATGGCGGTATTTTTTCTGGTGAGCTTCCTGGCCAGCATCGTGGGGGCCATCTGCGGCATCGGCGGCGGGGTGGTCATCAAACCGGTGCTGGACATGCTGGGGCTGGAAACGGTGTCCACCATCAGCTTTTTATCCGGCTGCACGGTGCTGTCTATGAGCTGCTACTCCGTCACCCGGGCGCTGTCCAAGGGGGACAGCGGCGTGGATGTGAAGACGGGCACTCCGCTGGCTATCGGCGCGGCCCTGGGCGGTCTGGCGGGCAAGCAGCTATTCGACCTGGTCCGGTCCCTGTTCGAGAACCAGGGCCGGGTGGGCGCGGTGCAGGCGGCCTGTCTGGGGGTCATCACCCTGGGCACCCTGGCTTACACCTTGAACAAGGCCCGTATCCCCACCCACAGCGTCACCGCCCCGGCCCCCTGTGTTGCCATCGGGCTGTGCCTGGGAATTATGTCCAGCTTCCTGGGCATCGGCGGCGGACCCATCAACCTGGTTGTGCTGTACTTCTTCTTCAGCATGGACACCAAGACCGCCGCCTCCAACAGCCTGTACATCATCCTGTTCAGCCAGTTGGCCAGCCTGCTGTCCACCCTGGTCACCCGCACGGTGCCCGCCTTCCGCTGGCCGGTGCTGCTGGTGATGGTGGGCGGCGGCGTGGGCGGCGGCGTGGTGGGCCGTATGCTGAACAGGCGGATGGACAACAAGCTGGTGGACCGGCTGTTCATCGGCCTGATGGCCGTCATCGTGCTGATCTGCGTGTACAACGTGTACCGGGGGCTGTCCGTCTGAGCGCAGACACAAAAAATCGGAAAGGCCGGGACCCGTCGGGTCCCGGCCTTTGTTCAATTCAGCAGCGCCTCCACCTGCTCCCGCTCCGGCATGGAACGGATGGCTCCCTTCCGGGTGGTGACCAGGTAGGCCGCCGTGTTGGCGAAGCGGAGCATTTCGGTCAGATCCGCCTCGGTGAGCCCGTCCAGGCCGTGGTCCAACACAAAGTTGAGCACGCTGGCGCAGAAGGTATCCCCCGCGCCGGTGGTCTCGATGACGCCCCCCAGCTTGCAGGAAGGCACAAATACCCGCTTGTCCCCGTAGTAGGAGTAACTGCCGTCCGCCCCGGCGGTGACGTTGAACAGGCGGATGTTGGGATATTTCGAGCGCAGGATGGCCGCGCCCCGGTCGAAGTCGGTCTCCCCGGTCATGAACTCCAGCTCGTTATCGGCGATTTTCAGCACGTCGCACCGGGCCAGACCGTACTCGATCTGCTCCCTGGCGTCCTCCAAGCTGCTCCACAGGGGCGGACGCAGGTTGGGGTCAAAGGAGATGACCGCCCCGCCCTGCCTGGCATGGTCGATGGCTTTACAGGTGGCGCGGCGCACCCCCTCGTGGGTCATGGACAGGGTGCCGAAGTGGAAGATTCGGCTATCGGCGATGACATCCAAGGGCAACTCGTCCCCGGTGAGCATCATGTCCGCGCCGGGGTTGCGGTAGAAGGAGAAGTCCCGGTCCCCGTTGGGGAAGGTTTTGACGAAGGCCAGGGTGGTGCGCACCTCTTTGTCAAACACCAGGTAGTCCATGCAGATACCCGCCTCCACCGCCACGTCCCGGAGCAGGTGGCCGAACATGTCCTCTCCCACCTTGCCCACAAAGGCGCAGGACCGGCCCAGCTTTTTCAACATAGCCAGCACATTGCAGGGAGCCCCGCCGGGATTGGCTTCAAACAGGCCGTTGCCCTGGCCGCTGAGCCCATTCTCCGTAAAGTCGATGAGCAGCTCCCCCAGGGCGGTCACGTCAAATTTTATCTCGTTGGTCATTTTGCGCGTCCCCTTTCCTGATCGGTTCCAGACCGGTATATATTTCGGCCCTACATTCAGCCTTCTGTTTTTCCATTATAAAGCCCCTTGATGGAAATGGCAATACCTCTTTTTGCACGACAGGCCGCTTGAAATCCAAGATGGGCTGCGCTATAATAAAACCAAGAATTTTAGGTTTATGGAGATGAGCAAATGATCGAAAAAACATATACAACATCATCAGGCGCCATTCATTATTGGATTCATATTATTGGCGCCGATATTGCGACATTGGTTTTTTTACCGGGATTGACGGCAGACCACAGACTCTTTGACAAACAAATTGAATATTTTAAAAGCAGGTATAATGTTTTTGTATGGGACGCCCCGGCCCATGCAGCCTCATGGCCGTTTCAATTTGACTTTGATCTGTTTGATAAGGCAAAATGGTTGAACGGAATTTTTGAGCAGGAGAACATCACAAAACCTGTTATTGTGGGACAATCTATGGGCGGCTATGTTGGGCAGGCATATGCCGAATTATACCCTGACCGTTTGAGGGGATTTGTTTCTATTGATTCGGCCCCGTTGCAAAGAAAGTATGTAACGGGAATAGAACTTTGGTTATTAAAACGGATGCAACCGGTTTACTTTTACTATCCCTGGAAGCTCCTGTTAAAGTCTGGGACGAACGGAGTCGCGGTATCTGAATACGGAAGAAAACTGATGCATGACATCATGATGGTGTACGACGGGGATAAAAAGCGCTATGCCCAGATAGCTGGTCATGGGTTCAAAATTCTTGCAAATGCTATGGAAATGAATTTGCCGTACAAAATCAAATGTCCTGCATTGTTAATCTGTGGCGAGAACGATCATGCCGGTTCGTGCATTAGATATAATAAAGCCTGGCATCGAGACACCGGCATCCCGTTGGAATGGATAAAAAATGCGGGGCACAATTCAAATACGGATAAACCAGAAACTGTTAATCGGTTGATTGAACGTGTGGTTAAGCAAGTACGGTAACACACTGATAAGTTATCCTTATATGGCGGCCCGAGGCGGAACACTACACATTTCGGTGAAGAAAGCCGATCCGAAGCGACCAATGGCCGAAAAGGAAAGAAAAGGAAGATACGCAAAGCGTATCTTCCTTTTCTTGGTGGAGCGTCCGCAACCAACGGTGAACACCCCGCACAGTGGGAAACCGTACTCTCAAAGTGTTCCTCAATCTCGTCCAGCAGAATATCGTCAATGGTGATCGGCCTGTCCCCGCCGCTGAGGATCAGCGTTATTCTACTCACTTGATACTGGATATTAAAACTCATTCATAACTATGATGCATAACTGTTATTTTTAAATCGCAAGTCTCCGCGCGATACAGTTGATTCTGGATCCTTTCTGGAAGAAAATGCACTTGTTTATCATCTGGTTGGCGCGTAGAAAATGGTGCTGAATTTAAAAGGCAGCATTGTATTTTTAATCCTGCCATTTCAAGTATTCTATTATCACAAATTCTATCTTCTCTAAAACAGTTTTTGCTATTTGCATATTCAAAAAAATCTTCCATCCGTGCAAGTTCTTCTTGCAAATGTTCTTCCTTGTTCCATTTCAGTATTGTATGAATATCTCTATCCTGCTCACTCAAAACCATATCATGATTACCAGGAACTATTAATGTCGGAATCCATCCACAATCGAATGTTTTACCCAATAAACTGAGGAACTTACCCATTATATGCTTTCCAAACTTATATTCATTTTGTGCAGCAGTATTTGTCAAATCACCGGAACAGACTAAAATTACTCCATTAAATTGTCCTAAAGTTTTGAGCGCCGCAACAGCACCTTCTATTTTTGCGGTACTTCCCGGTTCCCGCTTATTACAATGTATATCGCTGAGCTGAACAATTAGTATTCTCATAAAACCCTCCACGTATAGTCTTCAACAAATTTTGACAGATTATAGTTATTTTATCATATTTAGTTAAATGACAAACAATGTGTATTTTTGGCTTTATATACGAAAATCTTTAATGCAGACATTTTGTTATAAAATGCCTGCATTTCTCATATTATAAAAAACAAAATTATTTGGAGACAACATATATGAAAAATCATCCATTATCCATTACCGAACACCATTCGCCCTGCACCGTTCCACCTAATCAAACTATCCGTCAGGCTGTCAATGCCTGGCTCACAAAAGAACTCTGCAAATGATGCCTGCATCGTTTTATCGGCGCAGGCATTTCAAATAAATCCTTGCGGCCCGACTGCTCTTGCGGTATCATAGTACCGAGCAGTTACGCCTTTGAGGAGGTGTAACAAATCCTTTGCGCGATCTATACACGGCTGAGTAAGGAGGATGAGGACAAACATCAGCCCGAGTCCGAAAGCATCCAGAACCAGAAATCTCTGCTGACCCACTACGCCATTGACCACGGCTGGGACATCTACGCGATCTACTGCGATGAGGACTTCTCCGGCATTGACAGCGACCGCCCGGACTTCAACCGCATGATCCAGGCGGCTAAGCAGAAGAAATTCCAAATTATTCTCTGTAAGACCCAATCCCGGTTCACTCGGGACATGGAACTGGTGGAGAAGTACATCCACGGTCTGTTCCCCATCTGGGGCATCCGGTTCATTGCCGTGGCGGACAACGCCGACACCGAAGTGAAGGGAAACAAGAAAGCCCGCCAGATTAACGGCCTGGTGAACGAGTGGTACTTGGAGGATCTATCCGAGAACGTCCGCATGGTGTTCGACCTGAAGCGGCGGGAGGGCAAGTACATCGGCGGCTTCCCTATCTACGGCTACCGCAAAGACCCAGTGGACAAAAACCACATTATCCCAGACCCGGAGGCGGCGGAGGTGGTGCGGCAGATTTTCCAGCTATCTCTGGAGGGCCATGGCCGTCAGAACATCGCCTATCTGCTGAACCAGCAGGGCATTCCCAACCCCACCCGCTATAAGGCCGAACGGGGCTGGACCTGCAACCACCCCATGAAGAACGACTTCGGCCTGTGGAACAAGGTGACGGTGGGCCGTATCCTCACCAATGAGATGTACACTGGGGTGATGATCCAGGGCCGCCGGAAAAAGGTGAGCTACAAATCCAAGGTCATCATTGATACCCCGGAAAGCGAGTGGTATCGCGTTGAGGGCACCCACGAGGCCATCATCGACCGGGCCACCTTCGACGCCGTCCAGCGTTCCTTGAAGCTGCGCACAAAAACAGACGGTTCCGGCCAGGCCCACCTACTGTCCGGGCTGGTGAAGTGCGCCGACTGCGGCTCCACCATGAGCAAATGCTCCAACGGCAAGCAGTCCTATCTCCGCTGCAAGCTGTACGCCGACAGCGGGAAGCAGCGCCTCTGCACCCGCCACTCCGTCCGGCTGGATCAGCTTATCGACCTGGTGTCCGAGCGCATCCGCTACTACGTCCAGACCTATTATGAGTTGGATCCCAGCGACCTCCAGCCCCAGAAGGACACCCGCCGGGAAGCATTGGAGCAGGAGCAAAGAGCCCTAACCGCCCAACTGGACAAACGAAGTCAAGCCCTCAAAACACTGTACTTGGATAAGGTGGCAGGGATCATCAGTGAGAGCCAATTCGTGGAGCTGAACCAGTCCTTCCTGGATGAAAAAGGTTGCTTGGAGCGGCGGCTGACACATATCAGGGAAGAGCTGGCCCAGCGAGAGGACGACCAACAGCAGAGCGACTTGATGGAGCGGGCGCAGGAGTTGCTCAAGCTGGAAACTGTCCCCCGGGAGCTGGTGGTTGGCCTAATTGAAAAAATTGAAATCAGTGAGAAGCACCCGGACACAGGCAAGCAGAACGTGTCCATCACTTGGAAATTCTGATATAGCCCCAAAGCGAAACGAAGTTTCGCGGTTAAAGTTCTTTTTCGGTTCCTTTTTCTTTCAAGAAAAAGGAACAAACCCCCGTAATGTCCTAACGTAACCACCCCCCACGTGGTGGAACCCCAATGTCCCGGTGCGGTGGAACGATACATCGACCTGAGCGGTTTTTATGACCGTCCGGGGCTCCAACCCCTAAAACAGGACCTGATCGCGGCAACGGCGGAGTACCAGGGCCACTACAAGCGGGTCTACCGCTGTCTGGGGGCGGCGGGGGAACTGCGCCGGGACATGACCGAACTGCTGGATACGAACGCGGTCCGGCAAAAGTTGGCCAAGCGGGCGGCGGGTATCATCGGCCGGGAGCTGAAAAGACCCGCGACGGGGGAAGGGCACGCCGATCAGCGCTTTATCGCCGCCGTCACTCACAAGGGAGCTTTTACTTTGTGGGATACGGTATCCGCCCAGGCGGACCGGGTGTATGAGTTGGCGGACGGCTACGGCTTGTCCCATCACCTGCTTAGTCCCATTCTCGCCGCTGGGCTGGCCGCGGGCCACGACGCCGTGGTATGCCCCGACCCCATGGCTCCCGACCGGCTGGCCCATGTGATCTTTCCCACCCTGTCCCTGGCTTTTGTTACCTCTGCCCAGGAGGACCCTTGGCCGCATCACGCCTATCGCCGTTTGCGGCTGGACGCCATGGCGGACAGCGACGTGTACCGGCTGAACCGGCCACGGTTGCGCTTCACCAAGCGGGTGGCTACCGCCCTGCTGGGCGAGGGTGTCGCGGGCCTGAAGGAGGCCAAGGCCGCCCACGACCGGCTGGAAGAGCTGTATAATCCCTACGTGGATTTCGACCGGGTGGCGGCGCTGGCGGACGATGTGGCGGAGCAAGTGTTGGCGTTAAAGGACGAATAGCGTCATGAAAAAGGCAAGGGGCCAATGATATGCTCCCCTTATGAGAGGCGGTGAAAAAATTGCCTTTCATAGGGGGAGCTTTCATATCCGTAAACATGCCCATAAAGCGTGATGCAATGCCAAACGGGTGAAGCGCAAACCCAGGTATATTGACGCCGTCAGAAAAACGCCAGCTAGCCCTTGCACATAAAAGTGGCCAGCAGATTTCACGCTGCTGGCCGGAAAATTTTGTATCTGTTTTTCTTGATGGGACGGTTTGCAATTATCCCCCTCGTCTTGGCGCTGAATTTCAGCGATCTATATTCAGTACCGGTCGGGCAGTCAGAGCTAATCGAACAATATGTCTCATAGATCTTTAGAACTGGTGGGACGGTACGGCAAAAGTTTGCTAAAGCCAATCGAGCACAACGTCACGCAGGGTCGCCGGCGTCACGCCGTTGCGTGTCAGCAGTTCGCTGAGCTCGTCGATGCGGGAAGCGCTGCATGTGATGTTTTCCACACTTGCCTGCTCGCCGCCCTGTTCAGCTACCTTTACGCCGTAGCTCTCACAGGCGTATGCGCCCACATCCATCTCTCCGATCAGGACGGAATAGTCGAAACGCCGGATTGCGCCGGATGAATCGACCAGCTCCACGCTTTTAAGAAATAGTTCCCGCATGCCCTTAAATCACCTCTCTTTCACTTTTTTCATCTCCATTATCCATTGAGTAATCACTGGTTTCAAGGGGAACTGTTCGACGAATTTCGACAAAATCCGACAGGGGTACAAGATGTGGTAACCTTGGGACGGCTCGAAGCACCAGTGCTTGGACTCCCACATATTTCTATGGAAAATTTGTGCAAAAATGCACAAAAAGCCCAGAGCGGAACACCAGTTCGCTCTGGACTCTTTAGTGGGATAAAATTCCTGTTCTCTGTTTCCGGACGGCCTCGCCGGGAAAATGTCGAAATTTTATGGATTACACTGGGTAATGGGGAAAGTCCCTGCCGGCGCCGCGATCCTTACAGTTCGTCAACGGCGGTCTTGGTGCGGTCGGCATTATAGACATAGAAGCCCTTGCCGGACTTGACGCCCAGGTTGCCGCCGCGGACCATCTTCCGGATCAGCGGGCAGGCGCGGTACTTGCTGTCGCCGGTCTCATTGTAGAGCACGTCCATGATGGCCAGGCAGATATCCAGGCCGATAAAGTCGCCCAGCTCCAGGGGGCCCATGGGGTGGTTGGCGCCCAGCTTCATGGCGGCGTCGATGCCGGCGATGTTGGACACGCCCTCCATCTTGATGAAGGCGGCCTCGTTAATCATGGGGATCAGGATGCGGTTGACCACAAAACCGGCGGCCTCGTTGACCTGCACGGGGGTCTTGCCCAGCTCCTTGGAGATTTCGGTGATCTTGTCCACGGTCTCGGCGGGGGTGTTGGCGCCAGCGATGACCTCGATGAGCTTCATGCGGTCGGCGGGGTTGAAGAAGTGCATGCCGATCAGGGGGCGGCTCAGACCCTTGCCGATCTCAGTGATGGACAGGGAGGAGGTGTTGGATGCGAAAACGCAACCCTCCTTGCAGATCTTGTCCAGCTCGCCGAAGGTAGTCTGCTTGACCTTCATGTCCTCGAAAGCGGCCTCCACGATCAGGTCACAGTCGGCGCACAGGTCCTCTTTCAGGCCCGGAGTGATGGCGTTGACAATGGCGTCAACCTTGGCCTGATCCATCTTGCCCTTTTCCACCAGCTTGGCGTAGCCCTTCTGAATCTTGGCCTTGCCGCCGTCGGCCCACTCCTGCTTGATGTCGCACAGGGCAACGGTCCAGCCGCTCTGGGCGAACGCCTTGGCGATGCCCTGGCCCATAGTACCGGCGCCGATAATACCAACTTTGCTCATGATGAAAACTTCCTTTCTAAAAATAAATTGACTTTTACTTTGTGATTTGTTGTCACGCTCGGGTTGGACGCGCTGTTCGGTTCGGCTTCCCTCCGATTCGGACTACAGCCGTCGGCCTGTGCCGCCGACTTCCGTCCTCACTCCGGTCCATCCGAACCGGCGCGTCTACCCTTGCGCTCAGTTATTGGTGAACACAGCCTTGGGCTTGGGCTTCTCCCGGGAGAGGAAGCAGGCCATGCCCTCCACCTGGTCGTGGGTCTCGAAGCAGTCGCCGAAAATCTTCTCCTCGATCTCCACGCCCTTGTCGATGGAGACCTGCACGCCCCCGTTGACGGCCTTCTTGCAGCCGCGCACGGCAATGGGGGCGTTCTTGGCGATGCTGTTGGCCATCTTCAGGGCGGCGTCCATCAGGTCGGCCTGGGGAACGACCGCGTTGACCAGGCCGATGCGCAGGGCCTCGCCGGCGTCGATGTTCCGGGCGGTGTAAAGCATCTGCTTGGCCATGCCCATGCCCACCAGACGGGCCAGGCGCTGGGTGCCGCCAAAGCCGGGGGTGATGCCCAGGCCCACCTCGGGCTGGCCGAACATGGCGTTGTCGGAGCAGATGCGGATGTCGCAGGACATGGCCAGCTCGCAACCGCCGCCCAGGGCGAAGCCGTTGACCGCAGCGATGACGGGCAGGGGGAAGCTTTCAATGGCCAGGAAGATGTCATTGCCCAGCTTGCCGAAGGCCTCGCCCTCGGCCTTGGTCATGGTGGACATGGAGCCGATGTCGGCACCCGCCACAAAACTCTTGTCGCCCGCGCCGGTGAGGACCACACAGCGCACGGCGTTCTGGTCAATGCTCTCGAAGGCGGCCTTCAGATCGGCCAGCACCTCGGGGTTCAGGGCGTTGAGGGCCTTGGGGCGGTCGATGGTGAGGACAGCCACAGCGCCCTGCAAATCAATGTTGACGAATGACATCAGTTTGCCTCCTTAAAATGTATAAAGTTGTGGGAAAACAGCGAACGGCATTCCCGACCCCCTCAGCATTGCTCGATATTTTTTTAACAAATACGGCACAAAGGCGTGCGGCGATGGAGCCGGGTATATGGACCGGTCATGCCGCGTGGGGAGGGGAACGATGTTCCCTATATTCTTTTCCTAGTATACCGCCTTTTTCCTGTCTTTGCAAGAGTTTCTTTTGAAGTGGTCCAACCAATTTCCAGGATACCTTAAAACCGGGGTGGGGGCGTTTTACCCTCCCGGTACGCGGCCAAATACTCGTCGTACCGCTGGAAAAAGGTGTCGAAAGCGCCGGCACGGCTGGAGGAGAAAAATTCGATGATCCGGCACCAGCCCTGGGTGCTGCTGATGTGGTAATAGTCCTCCACGTAGCGGTGAAAGCCGCACCAGAACCCATCGGACCTGCCATACTCCGGGTTAAGCTCCGTTTCCCGCAATGCATAGCCGTCCAGCAGGCATTTCAGCATGGCCAGGTCCTTTTCGGGCAGGAACAGCCCGGGCCGCGCCCGGATTTTCTCCAACAGCCCGCAGATGATGTCAGGCTCCATGGCTCACCCTCCCGCCAAAGCCGACAGCCATCCCGCCAGGGGTATGTAGGCAATGGGGAGGAAGATGGCGGGGAGCATATTTCCAACCTTGATTTTTTCCTTTCCCAGCTCCAGCATATTCACCGCGATGGCGATGATGAGGGCCCCGCCCACGGCGGTCATTTCGGTGATGACGGCGTCGGGCAGGTACGGCCCCACCCAGCCCGCCAGCAGGGTGATGCCCCCCTGGTAGACGAGCAACGGGACGACGGAGAACATCACGCCGATTCCCAGGGTGGCGGCGAAGGAGATGGATGTCACCCCGTCGATGACGCCTTTGGAGACGATGATCTCATAGTTGCCGTTGAGGCCCGCCTCAATGGAGCCGGTGATGGCCATGGCCCCCACGCAAAACAGCAGGGAGGCGTTCACAAACCCCTCGGTGAAGCGGTCGTTTCCGTCCCCTCCGACCACTTTGGTTCGGAGCAGGTCCCCCGCGCCCTCCAGGCGGCGCTCAATATCGGCAGCGTTGCCGATCACCGTGCCGACGACCATGCACACGATGACGCACAGCATGTCCCGAGTGCCCATAGCGTTGCCAATGCCAATGCACAGCACGCACAGGCCCAGGGCGTGGGTGAGGATGGACATAAGGCGGTCGCTAATGAGATTTTTAAACAGCAGCCCCGCCGCGCCTCCCAGGAGAATCAGAAGCATATTGATGAATGTAGCGGGCACAGTCGGTCACCTCGAAACGTTTGCAAAATAGTCTCGGGTCTGCCGGGCGTTTTCCAAAATGGCGTCCCGCAGGGCCTGGACCGTGGGAAATTTGCGCTCCGGGCGCAGACGGGTGTAGAAATCCACCCGGATACGCTGACCATACAGGTCGCCGTGGTAGTCCAGAATCCACGGTTCCACGGTCACGGCGTTCTGGTCGGTGTTCACCGTGGGGCGCACACCCACATTGGTGACGGCCAGGCGGGTCTCTCCTCCGGGCAGGACCACCCGGGAGGCGTACACGCCGAAGCCGGGGGCGATGGCCCCCTCCGGCGCCAGCAGGTTGGCGGTGGGCGTGCCCAGAGTGCGGCCCAGCCCGCTGCCGTGGACCACCGGGCCGGACAGGGTGTGGGGGTGGCCCAGGAACCGCCGGGCCCGCTCCATGTCGCCCTCCGCCACCAGGGTGCGAATATAGGTAGAGGATACGGTCACGCCGTCGATCTCCACTTTGGGAATCACATCGCAACCCATGCCCAGCTCCCGGCACTTTTCCGTCAGCCGCTGGGGATTGCCCTCTCCCTTGTAGCCGAAGTGGAAGTCGTGCCCGGCCACCACATGGACCACGACCAGCTCTTTTTGGAGGTACTGGGCCACAAAATCCTGCCAGTCCATCTGGCGCATCACGTCGAAGGGGGCCACAATGACCTCCCGGATGCCGTACAGCTCGTGCATCAGCGCCCCCCGGTCGTCCACTCCGCTGAGCAGGGGGACGGCTTTCCCGGTGAGCGCGGCGGCGGGGCTGCGGTCAAAGGTGAAGGCGCAGGGCACGGCGTCCAGCGCCCTGGCCCGCGACCCCACCGTGCGCAGCAGCGCCCCGTGGCCCAGGTGTACCCCGTCGAAGAAGCCCAGGGCGATAACTTTACGTTGATTATCCATTGGCGATTACACCTCAAAAAAGCTCTTGACGGTGGCGAGCGTCCCGCCCGCCGCCCGTCCGAGGGCCAAAAATGTCTTGTCCATGCCGTACACCCGGTACTCTCCGTCCGGAACGCCGCAGACGGTCAGGGCCGCGCCGTTGCGTATTTTTTTCTCCGCTCCGGTGGTTTTCAGCACCAGTACCGGGACTCCGGCAAAGCAGGCATCCACCGGGAGCAGGAGGGACTCTCCTTCCCCCCGGTCCACCGCCTGCTGAACGGTCTCTAATGTAACGGAATCAGCCAGAGTAAAGCCCGCAGCCTTCACACGCTGGAGGGAGCTCATGCAGCCCCCGCAGCCCAGGGCCTGTCCGATGTCGTGGCACAGGGTGCGCATGTATGTCCCCTTGGAGCATACCACCCGCAGGGAGAAATCCCCCCCCGTGTCTGCCCGGTCCAACAGCTCCAAGGCATGGATGGTGACCGGACGGGGCTTGCGCTCTACCTCTTTGCCTTTTCGGGCCAGCTCGTACAGCTTTTTTCCGTTAATTTTGATGGCGGAATACATGGGCGGGACCTGTTCGATCGGGCCGGTGAACCGGGGCAGGATCTGCTCCACGTCCTCTCGGGCGACCGTCACAGACCGCTCCTCCAGCACTTCCCCGGTGGTATCTTGGGTATTGGTGACTACGCCCAGTTTTAACCCGGCGATGTACTCCTTTTCGGAATCGGCAGCAAACTCCACCGCCCTGGTCGCCCGCCCGATGAACACGGGCAGCACACCGGTGGCCATGGGGTCCAGGGTCCCGGCGTGGCCCACCCGCTTCTCATGGAACATCCCCCGCAGCTTGGCGCATACGTCCATGGAGGTCCAGCCGGCGGGCTTGTCAATGATAATGATGCCGTTTGGCATAAGAGAAAGCTCCTTTTCAGTCCTGGGTGGGCTGGGAGAGCTGGCCGTCAATGGCGGCCAGGATGGCCCGTTCCGCCTCGGCAACCGTGCCCTTGACGGTGCAGCCGGAGGCCGCCTTGTGCCCTCCGCCCCCCAGCCGGGCGCACACCTTTGTGGCGTTGAGCAGGTCGGCTCTGGTGCGCACGGAGATGCGGCACTCGCCGCCCTCGTGTTCCCGGATGGTGGCAGTGTGGAGGACGCCCTCGATCTGGCCCAGGAAAGCTGCCAGGTCATCGGTGTCCTCCGATGTGGCCCCGGCCTCGGCCATCATGCCAAGGGAGATGGGAGCCACCGCCACCGTACCGTCATGATACAGGTGCATATTCTTCAAAATCAGGCTTTCCAGCTTCAGGCGCCGCATGGATTTGGTGCGGAAATGCTTCTTGTTCAGGGCCTGGAAGGGGATGCCCTGCTCCATCAGCGCCGCCGCCACCTTATGGGTGTGGGGGGTGGTGTTGGCGTAGACGAAACAGCCGCAGTCGGTGGACACCGCCACATACAGCGGGATGGCGACGTCGGCGCTCATCACACCCAGCGCGCCGCAGATTTTCCAGATGATCTCACCACAGGCGGCCTTGTCCGCCTCCAGGCAGGTTTCCTTGGCAAAAAACTCCTGGGAAGGGTGGTGGTCGATGGCCAGGTTGATGCGCTCCTTGTAGGGTTGAGCATTGTCCGGCAGCAGATTCACCGTGGCCACGTCGGTACTGACCACGGTGTCCGGCCGGAAGCCCTCGGGGGCGGCGAGGCCGTCCAGATAGCCCGCCAGCAGGGTGGTGGCGTCCAGGCTGGGGAGCACGTAGGCGGTCTTGCCCAGCGTCCGCAGGGCGCGGCACAGCCCTGCGGCGCAGCCAATGGTGTCCCCGTCGGGGCGCTTGTGGGTCAAAATCAGGTAGTTGTCATGGTGCTTTAAAAACTGGGCCGCTTCACGATAGTCCATGGCTCAGTCCTCCTCGTCCAAAATGATATGGGCATTGGCCGGGTTGGCGGGCTTAACCACCTCGGGGTCCCGCAGCAGGTCCAGGATGTGGGCCCCCTTGTCGATGGAGTCGTCCCGCACGAAGGTGAGCTCGGGGGTATTGCGCAGGTTCAGCCGCTGGCCCAGCTCCCGACGCAGGTAGCCGGCGGCGGATTTCAGCCCCTTCAGCGTCTGGGTGGAGGCGGACTTGTCCAGCACACTGATATAGATTTTGGCGTATTTCAGGTCGGGGGTGGTCTCCACGGCGGTGACGCTCACCATACCCGCGTCCGCCACCCGGGGGTCCTTCACGGTGCGGATCAGGGAAGACATCTCCCGCTGGATCTCCTCGTTGATACGTCCGATGCGATTGCTTGGCATAGCGTTCTCCTTTTTTGTGGAATGATTGTGATTACAAAGCCCGGGCCAGTTCCAACCGCACCTCCCGCTTTTCCACGTCGGTTTGGGAATAGGCGGTCAGATCAAAGCCAATCAGGGAAAATCCATGTTTGCGGTAAAATTGAATGGCGGGGTCGTTACAGCTTTGAGTTTCCAGCACCAGTGCCCTGGCCCCCGCCTTCCGGGCGGCAGAGACGGCGGTTTCCATCAGACGGCCTCCGATTCCCCGATGCCGGACGGCGTCTGCCACCCAAATATTCGATATGCGCATCCGGTTATTCCAGCGTTCGTGGCTCAGTTCCAGATAGCCCACGGTCTGCCCCTTTTGCTCTGCGCCAAAGAGCTGTGGTTCCTCCAGCCAGTCGCCAAGCAGCCGGTCCTTGAATTCCCGCTCCTCGGTTTGGCCGAAAGGGCGTCGCTCCAGGGCGGCTCGCCATCCCTCTGGCCCTTCCTGAATCGTAACGTCATAATAATAGTCTGTCCTGTAATGAAAGGTCAATTCCCGGCCCTTTTCTTCCGGGCCAAGGGGAATGATTTGAAGCATTGTTCGGCTCCTTTTCCGCGAAAACGGGGCGGGCGAAGCCGCCCGCCCCTGCGCATTATACTTCGATCTGCTCCATCACGAAGGCCTCGATCACGTCGCCCTCCTTGATATCGCTGTATTTCTCGATTCCGATGCCGCACTCGTAGCCCCGGGCGACCTCCTTCACGCTGTCCTTGAACCGTTGGAGGGAGTTCATCACGCCCTCGTGGATGACGATGCCGTCCCGGACGAGACGAATTTGAGCGTTCCGGGCCACCTTGCCGTCAGTGACGTAGCACCCGGCCACGAAGCCCACCCCGGTGATCTTGAACACGTTGCGCACCTCGGCCTCGCCCAGGGCGACTTCCTTGAACTTGGGGGCCAACATGCCCTTCATGGCGGCCTCGATCTCGTTGATGCAGTCATAGATCACCCGGTACATCCGCATATCCACCTTGTTCCGGGCGGCGGACTCGGCGGCGTTCTTGTCCGGGCGGACGTTGAAGCCCACGATGATGGCGTTGGAGGTGGTGGCCAGCATCACATCGGATTCGTTCACCGCGCCTACGGCGCAGTGGATCACCCGCACCCGGACCTCCTCGTTGGAAATCTTCTCCAGGCTGGCCTTGACGGCTTCGGCGGAGCCCTGCACGTCCGCCTTGACGATAACGTTCAGGTCCTTCATCTCGCCCGCCTGAATCTGGCTGAACAGCTCCTCCAGGGACACCTTCTGCTTGGCCGCGCCGGTGGTGGCGTTCTTCATCTCCGCCTTGCGCTGCTCCACCAGCTCCCGGGCCATGCGCTCGTCGGCCACGGCGTGGAAGTCGTCGCCCGCGCCGGGGACCTCGCCCATACCGATGATCTCCACCGGCACGGAGGGGCCCGCCTCGGTGACTTTGTTCCCCCGGTAGTCGGTCATGGCGCGCACACGGCCCACCGCCATGCCGGCGATGATGACGTCGCCCTGCTTCAGCGTGCCGTTCTGCACCAGCAGGGTGGCCACGGGGCCGCGGCCCTTGTCCAACCGGGCCTCGATCACCGCGCCGTGGGCGGTGCGGTTGGGGTTGGCCCGCAGCTCCTGCACCTCGGCGGTGAGGGTGACCATCTCCAGCAGGGTGTCGATGCCCATGCCGGTCTTGGCGGAGATGGGACAAATGATGGTCTCGCCGCCCCACTCCTCGGGCACCAGCTCGTACTCGGTGAGCTGCTGCTTGATGCGCTCGGGGTTGGCCTCCGGCTTATCCATCTT
>CANOYV010000022.1:0-34970 GCA_947571605.1 uncultured bacterium
CAAACTCGATGCCCTGGCCGATGCGGATGGGGCCGGAGCCCAGCACCAGCACCTTTTTCCGGCCCGAATCCCCGGTGTCCGCCTCGTTCTCTCCGTCGTAGGAGGAGTAATAATAGGGCGTTTCCGCGTCAAACTCGGCGGCGCAGGTGTCCACCATCTTGAAGGATGGCACGATGCCGTACCGCTCCCGCAGGGCCTTTACGTCCTTCTGTTCCATACCGCACAGCCAGCCGATATAGCTGTCGGCGAAGCACATCTCCTTGGCGCGGCGCAGGGCGTCGGCGTCCGGCTCCCCCTTGCACATGATGAGGGCCTGCTCCATGTCGATGATGTTTTTGAACCGGTTCAGGAACCAGATGTCCATCCGGGTGATGGAGTTGATCTTTTTGGGAGACACACCCCGGCGGATGGCCTCCGCCACCACGAACAGCCGCTCGTCGTCCACATTCACCAGCAGGTCTTCAATTTCATCGGTATAGTACTCGTCCAGCTTGGGAAGGCGCAGTGCGCGCACGTTCAGCTCCAGGGAACGGATGGCCTTCATCAGCGCCCCCTCGAAGGAGTTGGCGATAGCCATAACCTCGCCGGTGGCCTTCATCTGGGTGCCCAGGGTGCGGCTGGCAGTGGTGAACTTGTCAAAGGGCAGGCGGGGAATTTTTAGCACGCAGTAGTCCAAGGTAGGCTCGAAACAGGCGGTGGTTTTCCCTGTGACAGCGTTGGGAATCTCATCCAAAGTATAACCCAGCGCAATCTTGGCCGCAACCTTTGCGATGGGATAGCCCGTGGCCTTAGAGGCCAGCGCTGAGGAACGGCTCACACGGGGGTTGACCTCGATGACGGCATACTCATAGGAATCGGGATTCAGGGCAAACTGGCAGTTGCAGCCCCCCTCGATGCCCAGAGCGGTGATGATATCCAAGGCAGCGGAGCGTAGCATCTGATACTCCCGGTTGGCCAGGGTCTGAGTGGGAGCCACCACGATGGAGTCGCCGGTGTGGACCCCCACAGGGTCCAAATTTTCCATGGAGCAAATTTGGATGACGTTCCCGGCGGAGTCCCGCATTACCTCAAACTCGATTTCCTTCCACCCGGCGATACACCGCTCGATGAGCACCTGGCCCACCCGGCTCAGGTGGATGCCCCGGTCGGCGATCTCCCGGAGGGAGGGTTCGTCGTAGGCGATGCCGCCGCCGGTGCCGCCCAGGGTGTAGGCGGGCCGGACAATGACGGGATATCCGATCTGCTCGGCAAAGGCCACGGCCCCGTCCACGCTCTCCACCACATCGGAGGTGACGCAGGGCTGATTGATGGACTCCATGCAGTCCTTGAAGCCCTGGCGGTCCTCCGCCTTGTGAATGGACTCGGGGCTTGTGCCCAGCAGGCGCACACCGAATTTCTCCAAAGTCCCGTTTTCATGGAGGGCCATGGCCAGGTTCAGCCCCGTCTGCCCGCCCAGGGTGGGCAGGACGGAATCGGGCCGCTCCATCTGGATGATCTGGGTGACGCTGTCCACGTTCAGCGGCTCGATGTACACGTGGTCGGCAATATCCTTGTCCGTCATGATGGTGGCGGGGTTGGAGTTGACCAGCACCACCTCCACACCCTCCTCCTTCAGAGCGCGGCAGGCCTGGGTGCCGGCGTAGTCGAACTCGGCGGCCTGGCCGATGACGATGGGGCCGGAGCCCAGCACCAATACTTTTTTAATGCTGCTGTCTTTCGGCATTACCGGTCACCTCCCATGCTGGCAATGAAGCGGTCAAACAAGTATTCCGTGTCCTCCGGGCCGGGGCTGGCCTCGGGGTGGAACTGGACGGTAAAGCAGTTGGGCCGCTTGTATTTCAGCCCCTCCACCGTGTTATCGTTGACGTTGACGTGGGACACCTGGGCCACCGCCGGGTCCACCGTGCCCGCGTCCACCACGTAGCCGTGGTTCTGACTGGTAATGAAGCAGCGGCCCGTCTCCAGGTCCTTCACCGGGTGGTTGCCGCCCCGGTGGCCGAACACCATTTTGTGGGTTTTCGCGCCGGTGGCCAGGGCCAGAAGCTGGTGCCCAAGGCACACAGCAAACATTGGGATGTTGGACTCGTGCAGCGCCCGGACCTCTTTGATGATGTCCACATTGTCCGCCGGGTCGCCGGGGCCGTTGGACAGCATCACGCCGTCATAGGGCGCGCCCTCCTGCTCACCCCGCAGAATTTCCGCCGCCGGAGTGTGGGCCGGGAACACCGTCACCTCACAGCCCCGTTTCCGCAGGCACTCAATCATGTTCTGTTTGACGCCGTAATCCATCAGCGCCACCCGGTAATTCAGGTCCCCAACAGGGGCATATACCTGGACCTGCTCCCGGGTCACCCGCTCCACGGTGCCGGACACCCGGTAGGCCGCCAGCTTGTCCAGCACCTCCCGGATATGAAAATGCTCCGCGCAGGTGATCATGCCGTTCATGGTCCCTTGGCTGCGGAGAAGCTTGGTCAGGGCGCGGGTGTCCACTCCCTCAATGCCCACAATATCATGTTCACGCAAATAATTGCCCAGACTGTCCTCACAGCGGAAATTGCTGCCCACCGGGGACAGACGGCGCACCACCAGCGCCTCCGCCCAAGGCCGGACGGACTCGTTGTCCTCTTGGTTCACGCCGTAGTTGCCTATGAGGGGATAGGACATTACAACGCCCTGGCCCGCATAGGACGGATCGGTCAAAATCTCCTGGTAGCCGGTCATGGAGGTGTTGAACACCATCTCGCACACCCGGTCCCCCATGGCGCCGATAGCGTCCCCGCGGAACACCGTGCCGTTGGCCAAAATCAAAGTCGCTTTCAAGCCTGCATCCCACCTTCTATTTACTTCGTCTATTTTACCGATATTACCCTCAAAAATCAAGAATATCTCAACCGCTTTTTGCCGTTCTTACGAAAATTGGAGTTTTGGACAAACCGGTGGCATATCCATCCCATCTCAAGGGCAAAATGACGTCGTCGCAAAGTCCGCTTAATTTGTTTCCGCCTAGCGGCTAAAACGGCCTTCGCTCCCTTACTCCTCCTCGCCCCACAAAACCAAAAAACGGTTTTGCGGGGGCCCCTTTTTTGCCTAATTTCCCAGAAACGAGGTGTTTTTGTGTTCGTAGTACTCATACGCACCGTGGTACTTTATCTCTTCATCATCGCAGGCATCCGGCTGCTGGGTAAGCACCAGATCGGCGAACTGGAGCCCTCCGAGTTGGTGCTCACCCTCATCATCGCCGACTTGGCCTCCGTCCCCATGCAGGACAACGGCATTCCCCTGCTGTCCGGACTGATCCCCATCGTAGTGCTGCTGGCGCTGTCCTCCATCATCTCCGTGCTGTGTACCCGGTCCATTAAATTCCGGACCTTGCTGTGCGGCAAGCCCTCTATCATTGTGGAGAACGGGCAGGTCATGGAGGCTGAGCTGAAGAAGAACCGCCTCACCTTGGACGAGTTGATGGAGGAGCTGCGTATCCAGGGCTATGCCGATTTCAAGTCCATCAAGTTCGCATTGCTTGAGACCAACGGCCAGTTGTCGGTACTGCCCTACGCCGCTGAAAAGCCGGTCACCGCCGCCCAGATGGGCGTGACCACCCAGGAGACCGGACTTCCCGTGGTTCTCGTCAGCGACGGCCGGCTGCTGGAGCACAACCTGAAGGAGGCGGGCTACGAAGACGTCTGGCTGGAAAAGCAGCTTGCCGCCCACGGGCTCCACTCCTTCCGGCAGGCGTTTTTGCTCACTGTAGACGAGGTCGGCAATACCTACTGTGTTCCCAGAAAGGAGGCAAAATCATGAGGCGTCTGTATGTCTCCGTCGGGCTGATCGCCCTGATGGCGGCGCTGTCCGGGCTTCACGTCTGGCATCTGGACACGTTCACCGGACAGCTCTCTGACCTGCTCACCCAGGCCCAAGAGCAGGTGGAGCGGGAGAACTGGGACGAGGCCACCCGCCTTACCCACCAGGTCAAGGACCGGTGGATGAACCACGAGCGCTATCTCCACATCACCCTGCGCCACGCCGACACCGATGCCATTCAGATCTCCATGGACGAAGCCCTGGCCTTTCTGGAAGGCGGCGAGAAACAGCCCGCCGAGTACGCCGCCGTCAACGCCCGGCTGCTCACCCAGCTTGGGCTTTTGGTGGAAGCGGAATTTCCTACGCTGACGAATATATTATGAGGAGGAACACCACAAAAAGGTCCCGCAAAGCCGCCCCCCTGGCCAATCTGCTGTGAGTTCTACCGCAACCTTGGCCCCCGCAGTCCGCGGGGGCTTTGCTTTGCCTGTTGCCTCTTGTTTCTCCCGTCCGGTTGTGGTATAATTTGCATTCAAGCATAAAATAGGAGTAGAATAGGCAAACGGTAAGGAGCATCATGATGAAAATTGTTGTTTTGGCCGGCGGGCTCAGCAGTGAACGGAACGTGTCCCTGTCCAGCGGGTGCAAGGTATGCGCCGCTTTGCGGGAGCGGGGACATGAGGTCGCTTTTATTGATATGTACCTGGGCACACAGGAGTCCCCCGAGTCCCTGTTCAGCTCCCCCATCCCAATGGAGCTGACCAAAATCGGCCGCCAGGCTCCCGACCTGGAGGAGGTAAAAGCCGCCCGCACGGGAGGCGGCGACGGCCAATTCGGCCCTGGGGTGCTGGAGCTGTGCCGGCGTGCGGACGTGGTGTTCCTGGCCCTCCACGGCGCCTGCGGCGAGGACGGCAAAGTCCAGGCCGCGCTGGACCTGTTCGGCATCCCCTACACCGGCGCGGGCCATCTGGGCAGCGCCATCGCCATGGATAAGGATCTGACCAAGCGCATCGTGGCCCCGCTGGGGGTGGTCACGCCCAAGTGGGAGCTGATACGCTACCGTGCGGACGATATTCCCGTCCTCGCCGACCGCTTGGAGCTGCCCTGCGTGGTGAAGCCAGTGTCCTCCGGGTCGTCCATCGGCGTGTCCATCGTCCACGACAAAGCGGCGCTGTCCTCCGCCCTCACCGATGGGCTAGCCTTTGGCGGCGTGTGCGTGGTGGAACAGTACATAGCCGGACGGGAAATCCAGGTTGGTATTCTGGAAGGTCGCGCCCTGCCCTCCATTGAGATCATCCCCAAAAAGGGGTTCTACGACTACGAAAACAAGTACCAGCCCGGCGCGGCGGAGGAGATCACCCCCGCTCCCATCCCGGCGGAGTGGGAAAAACGGCTGGGCGAGGCGGCGCTGACCGTGTTCCGCGCCCTGGGGCTGTCGGTGTATTCCCGCGCCGACTTCATGGTCACGGAGGACGGCACCCCCTGGTTTTTGGAGATCAACACCCTGCCCGGCATGACCCCCACCAGCCTGCTGCCCCAGGAGGCGGCGGCGGCGGGAATCGGCTACGGCGAGCTGTGCGAGCGGATCATCACCGCGTCGCTGGCGGCCCGTAGCGCCGGATTATAATCAGCAAATAGAGAGCGGAAAGGGGCGTCATGGATGGAGGCACTGACACTGAGACAACTGCTGGAAGCCGTGAACGGCACGTTACTGGGGGAGTTCCACAACCTGGATGCCGTTGTGGATGAAGTGAGCACCGACAGCCGGAGGATCGAGCCTGGTTGCCTGTTCATCCCCCTGGAGGGGGAGCGGTTCGACGGCCACTCCTTCATCAACTCCGCCCTGGAGCTGGGGGCGGCGGGCTGTCTCACCGCCCGGGAGCGGGAGAGCTATCTGCCCGGTAAGTTCTACATCAAGGTGCGCTCCACCCAGCGCGCTTTGTGGGAACTGGCCCGGTATTATAAAAAGCTGTTCCCCATCCCCTTTGTGGCCATCACCGGCTCGGTGGGCAAGACCACCACAAAGGACATGGTGGCGGCGGTCTTAGGAGCCAAGTTCTGCGTCCACAAGACGGAGGGCAATTTCAACAACGACATCGGCGTACCCCTCACCCTGCTGAAGCTGGAAAAGAAGCATCAGATGTGCGTGGTGGAGATGGGCATGGACCACGCCGGGGAGATCGACTATCTGGGCAAGCTGGTGGAGCCGGACATGGCCCTCATCACCAACATCGGCGACGCCCACGTTGAAAACCTGGGCAGCCGGGAAAACATCTTCCACGCCAAGTGCGAGATATTCCCCCATCTGAAAAGGGACGGTCTGGCCGTCCTCAACGGGGACGACCCCATGCTGGCCACCTTGCGGGGCACGCTACCCCAGCGCACAGTGTTTGTGGGCGGCGGCGAAGGGCTGGATTATACCGCCTGCGATTTGAACAGCGACGGCGCAGGCCATCTCAACTGCCGTGTCAAGACCCCGCTCAGCCAGTTTGAGGCGGACATACCCGCCCTGGGCGGTCATATGATTTACCCCACCCTGATGGCCGCCGCCGTGGGGGAGGCGCTGGGCATGGCCCCAGACGAGATCGTCCGAGGCATCGGGGCCTTCCTGCCCACCAAGATGCGGATGAACATCATCCGCTGCAAGGGCGACATCGTGATTTTGAACGACGCCTACAACGCCAATCCCCAATCCATGCGGGCGGCGGCGGCGGTGCTGGGCGACGCGGGCCAAAAGCGCCGCAAGGTGGCCGTGGTAGGCGATATGAAGGAGCTTGGCCCCGGCTCCGAGCAATTCCACCGGGCGGTGGGGGGCTACTTCGCCCAGTCCGGAGCCAACCGGCTCATCGCCATAGGCGACCTGGCCCGGTTCATGGCCGAGGGCGCCCGCGATGCGGGGCTGGAACAAGCCGACTACTTCCCCACCCTGGACGCGGCCAAGAACGCCTTGTCCCGGGAGCTCCGGGCCGGTGCGACCATCCTGGTGAAGGCCTCCCGCTCCATGGCCTTTGAGAAAATCGTAGACTTCCTATTGGCGAACATACCCAAATAAGGAGGTCGCGCAGTTTAGCACACATTTAGGAGATTTCTACCAATGATTGACATACATCTGACCGGCCTTGTCAAAGAGTTCGAGGTCGGCAAACGGATATTGGACGGCTTCTCCCTCCAGATCGACGAGGGGGAGCGGGTGGGCCTGCTGGGCCGCAACGGCGCGGGCAAGACCACCATTTTCCGCATGATGACCGGGCAGGTCCACCCCGACGAGGGGACTATCGCCATCGCCCCTGGAAAGCGGCTGGGGCTGATTTCCCAAATTCCCGTCTACCCCGAGGGCTACACCGTCCGGGACGTGCTGGACACCGCCTTCGCCCCCCTCCACGCCATGGAACGGGAGCTGGCAGAGTTGGCCGCCCGGATGGGAGAGAACGCCGACCCCCAAGTGATGGCCCGGTACGACAAGCTCACCGCCGCATTTGAACTGGGGGGCGGCTACGACACGGAGACACGGTTAAATAAAGTCTGCAACGGCCTTGGCATTGGGGCCGATATGCGTTCGCGCCCATTTGACGCTTTGTCAGGCGGAGAAAAAACCCGCATCAACCTGGCCCGGCTCATTCTGGAGGACACCGACATCCTCCTGCTGGACGAGCCCACCAACCACCTGGACCTGAACGCCACCGAGTGGTTGGAGGGCTATCTGGAGCGGTTCAAGGGCACCGTGCTGGCCATCTCCCACGACCGCTGGTTTTTGGATAAGGTGGTCAAACGGGTGGCGGAAATCCAGGACGGCAAGGCGGAACTGTACTCCGGCAACTATTCCTTCTATGTGGAGGAGAAGGAACGCCGCTATCAGGAACGCCTGAAGCAGTACGAAAAGGAGCAGGCAAAAATCAACCAGTTGGAGGCCGCGGCGGAGCAGATGCGCATGTGGGCCTTCAAGGGTAACGACAAGCAGTACAAGCGCGCCATCAACATGGAGCGCCGCATTGAGCGCATGCGCACCACGGACAAGCCCACCAAGGAGCGCAAGCTGGCCACTCGGTTCGGCGAGCGGGAGTTCCACGGGGACGAGGCCATGGTGGTGACGGAGCTGTCTAAATCCTTCGGGGAGCGCACTTTGTTCGACCACATCAATCTGGACGTGACCGGTGGGGAGCGCATCGCCCTTTTGGGGGACAACGGCACCGGAAAATCCACTTTTATCAAGATTATCATGGGCGAGGAGGCGCCGGATTCCGGGTCCATCTACCTGGGTCCCTCCATCCGCATCGGCTACCTGCCACAAATCATCCACTTCGACCGCCCCGACCGAAATCTGGTGGACACCATGCTGTACGCCCAGAACTGCACCACCCAGGAGGCCCGGGACCGCTTGGCCTCCTTCAAATTCCGGGGCGAGGACGTGTTCAAAGAGGTGTCCGCCCTGTCCGGCGGGGAGCAATCGAGGCTTCGTCTTTGTATGCTGATGGACAGCCGGATCAACCTGCTTATTCTGGACGAGCCCACCAACCACCTGGACATCGACTCCCGGGAGTGGATTGAGGAGGCGGTGGAGGAGTACGGCGGCAATCTGCTGTTCGTCTCCCACGACCGCTACTTCATTGAGAAGTTTGCCACCCGGATTTGGATGCTGGAAAACGGGCAGATCACCGACTTCCGGGGCACCTACAGCGAATTCCGGGCTTTCCGGGAGCGGCAGGAGCAGTTGAAAAACGCCAAAGCCGCCCCTGTGGAGCCGGAAAAACCCAAAGAGGACAAACCCAAGCGCCCCGGCGGCACCAAGGAGCTGGAAAAGCAGGTCCGCGCCGCCGAGCGGGCAGTGGAAAAGGCGGAGGTCCGGCTGGACGAGCTGGCCCAGGAGGCGGAGTACGCCGCGTCCGACTACCTCAAACTCCAGGACTTGTACAAAGAACGGGAGGCGGTGGAGGACGAGCTGGCACACCTGTACGCGGAGTGGGAGCGGCTGGCGGCGGAACTGGAGGAGGCCCGGGGATGAACAGTGCAGACAATATGAAGGGCTACCGCCACTATAAAGGCAACAGCCCCCAGAACAAAAAGCGGCGCTGGCTGGCCGCCTTGCTGCTTTTGCTGGGGCTGGGCCTGATTCTGTTCGGGGCGCTGGAGATCGTCATCGCCGTCCACAGCCGGGACCGGGTGATGGATGACCCCCGGCCGGAGGTTATGGTCATTTTCGGCTGCCAAATGCGGCGGGACGGTCCATCCATTCTGCTCAAGGACCGGTTGGACACCGCTTTGGACTACTGGGAGGAACACCCGGACATCAGGATCATTGTCACCGGCGGCAAGGGAGACGACGAGCACATCTCTGAGGCCCAGGGGATGTACGACTACCTCGCCGCCCACGGGGTGGACGAGGCGAATATTTACATGGAGGACAAGTCCCGGAACACATGGCAGAACGTCAACAACACCTTCGCCCTCATGCAGCAAGAGGGATGGGACGTCACCGATGATGTTTTGCTGGTGTCCAGCGGATTCCATCTGGCCCGCATCGAGATGCTTTGGGACCGGGTACGCACCGGTATTTTGCGGGATGAGGTATACAACGACCAATACATCTCCACCCTGGCCGCGCCGGTGAGCCACACGCCGTCGGCGGTCCAGATGTTCTTCCGGGAGCCGCTGGCCCTGGTGAAGTCCTTCCTCTTCGACCGATAAAGGGAAATTAGGTGAAGCCATGACGGAAAACCTGAAAAATATCGAGCTGCGCTACCAGGAGCTGGAGGCCCGGCTGGCCGCCAACGAGACCTACAGTGACCCGGATTTAGTGTCCAAACTGAACCGGGAGCAGAAGGAGCTGGAGCCGCTGGTCACCGCCTACCGGGCGCTGTGCCGCGCTCAGAGCAACCTGGCGGACGCGGAAGAGCTGCTCAGCGACCCGGAAATGAAGGAGCTGGCCCAGCAGGAGCTGGCCCAGGCGAAAGAGGATATTGAGCGTTTGGAGCGCGAAATCAAAGTGCTCCTGCTCCCCAGGGACCCCAATGACGGCAAAAACGTCATCATGGAGATCCGCGCCGGGGTGGGCGGCGAGGAATCCGCCCTGTTCGCCCACTCCCTGACACGGATGTACACCATGTATGCCGAGGGCCGGGGCTGGAACGTGGAAATCAACTCCGCCAATGAGACGGAATTAGGCGGTGTGAAAGAGATTTCCTTCACCATTGAAGGGGACGGCGCCTGGTCCCGGATGAAGTTCGAGAGCGGCGTCCACCGGGTCCAGCGGGTGCCGGAGACGGAATCCGGCGGGCGGGTTCACACATCTACCGTCACCGTGGCGGTGCTGCCCGAGATGGAGACGGTGGACGTGGAGATCAACCCCGCCGACGTGGAGATGCAGGTGTTCCGCTCCTCCGGGGCGGGGGGACAGCATATCAATAAGACCTCCTCCGCCGTGCGCCTCATCCACAAGCCCACGGGCACTGTGGTGGAGTGCCAGCAGGAGCGCTCCCAGTTCCAGAATCGGGAGAAGGCCATGCGGCTGCTGGCCTCCATCCTGTATGACCGGGAGCGGGAGCGGGTGGAGTCCGAGTATGGAGAAAACCGCCGCAGCCAGGTTGGCACGGGTATGCGCAACGAGCGCATCCGGACCTACAACTTCCCCCAGGGGCGGCTCACCGACCACCGGGTGGGGCTGACGCTGTACAAGCTGGACGCGGTGATGGACGGCGACCTGGACGAGATCATCGACGCGTTGACCACCGCCCGTCAGGCAGAGCAGCTTGCCGAACGAGGATAGCGCCATGTATACCCATATTATTTTCGATCTGGACGGCACCCTGTTGAACACCATTGACGACCTGGCGGACGCGGGCAACCATGTCTGCGCCGCCCACGGCTGGCCCACCCACACGGTGGGCCAGTTTAAGCGCATGGTGGGCAACGGCATCCCCAATCTGGTCTCCCGCTTCACCCCGGACGGGCTGAGCGAGGACGAGCTGGCCGGGGCATTGGCTGAGTTTTCCGCCTATTACGGCGAACATAAGGAGGACAAGACCGCCCCCTATCCCGGCATACCGGAGCTTCTCGCGGCACTAAAGGATGCGGGAGTCCACATGGCGGTGCTGTCCAACAAGGCCCATGCCCTGGCGGGGCCGGTGGTGGAGCACTATTTCCCCGGCGTATTTGAGTACGTGCAGGGCGCGCTTCCCGACGCGCCTTTGAAACCAGACCCCACCCTGCTCCACGCCATGATGAAGGAAATCGGAGCAAAACCCGAAACCACCCTGTTTGTAGGCGACAGCGACGTGGATGTACACACGGGCAAAAACGGCGGGTTGACGGTGGTGGGCGTGCTGTGGGGCTTCCGGGACAGGCCGGAGCTGGAGGGCGCCGGGGCGGACTATGTCATTGAACGCCCGGGGCAGCTTCTGAACTCCGGTCCCGATCAGAATGCACAGGCCCGGCGAAGGGCGGTGGGCGGTGAGGATGTGGCAGAAACCGGCAGCGTGATCCGCTGCGTCCTATGCTGGCTGGCCACAGCGTTTTTTGCTCTTTTGGAGCTGGCCGACCTCTGGTGGCTTTTCAAGCTCCTGCCGGACGTTCTCCGGTACGGCTATGACTGGGAGGCAGGCTATAATCTGCATCTGGCGGAGGATTTTGAAATCGCCGGGGCGCTGGCATCCTTTCTCGGCGTTCCCCTCCTGCTCCTGCTGCCGCTGTCCATCCTTCTCGCCAGGAAGCTACCCAAACGCAGCCGTCTCACCGTTGGCTGTACAGTCTGCTGGCCGGTCGCGGTGGTCCTCGCATTCTTCGAGTACCTCTTCTGCTCCTATCTCGTTCAGCACCTGCCGGACGTGCTCGACCCTGACTATGACGGCGTCTATTATCTGGTCGAAAACTGCCGAGAAATCGCCGTACAGGCGGTTTTGACCGGGATCACGCTCCTGGTCATGTTGGCGCTGGCCGTCTATTGCACCATCAAGCTCAGAAAGCGGGGAACACAGCGTGAACACTCTATATCTGACAAGTGATGACGTCCAACAGGCGGCATCTCTGCTCCGGCAGGGCAAGTTGGTGGCCCTCCCCACCGAGACGGTATACGGCCTTGCCGCCGACGCCACCCAGGAGGATGCCGTACAGGCCAACTACGACGCCAAGGGCCGTCCCGAGACCAAGCCGCTGAACGTGCTGGTGGACGGGATGGCCATGGTGGAGACTGTTTGTCGGGACATCCCGGCGGACGCATATCAATTGGCGGAGGCGTTTTGGCCGGGACCGCTGACCATGATCCTGTGGGGGAAGGGAACCCTGCCCCCTATCGTTCCCGCCGGGGGCGGGACCCAGGGGGTGCGCTGCCCCAACCACCCGGATACGCTGGCGGTCATCAAAGCGCTGGGCCGTCCGCTGGCCTGTCCCTCCGCCAACCTGTCCGGGCAGCCCAGCCCCAAGTCGGCGGACGACGTGCTGGCCCAGCTTGGTGGGAACATTGACGCGGTGCTGGACGGCGGGCCCTGCACGGTTGGGGTGGAATCCACCATCCTGGATTTGACCGCCTCCCCATACCGCATTCTGCGCCAGGGCGGGCTGGGCCGGGAAAAAATTGAGGCTGTGCTGGGACAGGGGGCGCTTTCATGACGGTGATCGGCATCACCGGCCCCACCGGGGCTGGAAAAACCACCGTCCTCAACGTCTTAAAAGAGATGGGAGGAGCTGTCGCAGACTGCGACGCGGTGTATCACCAATTGCTCCGCACCAGCGCTTCCATGCAAAGTGAGCTAAAGAGCCGGTTCGGCAGGGAGATTTTTGATGAAAATGGGGGCTTGCGCCGAAAGGCACTTGGTGCTATTGTATTTGGGGACCAGGCCGCGCTGGCCGACCTGAACGCCATCACCCACCGCCACATCGTCGCCAAATTGGAGCGGTTCATCGCCCGGGCCCGGACCGAAGACCGCCCCGCCGTCGCCCTGGACGCCATCGCCCTGCTGGAGAGCGGCGCGGGCGATTTGTGTGATGTCACCGTGGCGGTCACCGCCCGGCCGGAGGCTCGGGTGCGCCGGATCATGGCACGGGAGGGCATCTCCGAGGAATACGCCCGCTCCCGTGTGACGGCGCAGAAGCCCTCCTCCTGGTTCGAGGAGCGGTGTACCTATACCCTGCGCAATGACGGGGACCGGGACGCTTTTGAGGCCAAGGCGCAGGCGCTGCTGAAACAAATTCTTAATCAAGGAGGATAAATGAAATGGAAGAGAAAACACCGGGTCAACAGTTGCGGGAGGCGCTGCTGACCCAGAAGAAAAACGGCTGGGATGTGGTGGATGAAGCCACCGAACGGGCCATTTTCGACTACTGCGAGGGCTATAAGACCTTCCTGGACCGGGGCAAGACCGAGCGCACCTGCGTGGACTACACGGTGGAGCTGGCCGAGGCTGCGGGCTTCGTCCCCCTTGAGCGGGGCATGGAGCTCCACCCCGGTTCCAAGGTGTACCGGGTAAACCGGGGTCGGGCCGTCAACCTGGCCGTGGTGGGTTCCGCACCCCTGGACCAGGGCGTGTCTATCACCGCCTCCCACATCGACAGCCCCCGGCTAGACCTGAAACCCGCCCCGCTGTATGAGGACAATGAGCTTGCCTTCTTCAAGACCCACTATTACGGCGGCATCAAAAAGTACCAGTGGGTAACCATCCCCTTGGAGCTGCGGGGCGTGGTGGCGCTGAAGGACGGTTCTGTGCTCAATGTGGCCGTGGGCTCCCATCCCGGCGACCCCCTGTTCACTATTGACGACCTGCTCCCCCACTTGGGCGCGGAGCAGTCCAAGAAGGCCCTGGGCGAGGCCATCCCCGCCGAGAGCCTGAACATCCTGGTGGGCAGCCGCCCCCTGAAGGACGATGACGGCAGCGACCGGGTGAAGCTGGCGGTAATGAAGATGCTGTACGATCACTACGGCATCCGGGAGGCGGACTTCATCTCCGCCGAGATTGAGGCCGTCCCCGCCTTCAACGCCGTGGACATCGGCTTCGACCGCTCCCTCATCGGGGCCTATGGCCACGACGATCGGGTGTGCGGCTACGCCGCCCTGAAAGCCCTCCTGGACCTGGACGGCGTCCCCGTCCGCACCGCCGTGTGCGTGCTGGCGGACAAGGAGGAGATCGGCTCCGAGGGCGTCAGCGGTATGCAGTCCGGTTTCTTCGAGACGTTCATGGGCGATCTGTGCGCCACCCAGAAGGTGCCCCTGCGGGTGTGCCTGGAAAAGTCCTTCTGCCTGTCCACCGACGTTACCGCGGCCTTCGACCCCAACTTCTCCGACGTATACGAGAAGAACAACTCCGCCCGGGTAAACTACGGCGTCGGGCTGTGCAAATACACCGGCGCACGGGGCAAGAGCGGCGCTTCCGACGCCGGGGCCGAGCTGGTGGCCTATGTCCGCCGCCTGCTGGACGACAAGGGCATTTTGTGGCAGATGGCCGAGCTGGGCGCTACCGACAAGGGCGGCGGCGGCACCGTGGCCTGCTACATGGCCAACCGCAACATCGACACCCTGGACGCGGGCGTGCCCGTGCTGAGTATGCACGCCCCCTTTGAGACAGTGTCCAAGCTGGACTGCTACATGACCTATTCCGCCTGCAAAGCGGTGTACCTTGCCTGAATAAGGCCCATTTGTTGTTCCTTTTTCTTGAAAGAAAAAGAACCGAAAAAGAACTTTTACACCGTTACTAACGTACTTAAAATTGTAAGATTTACGCTCGACAACAGAACGAACATGCACAAAAACCGGCGCGGTCATTCAGACCGCGCCGGGAATTTTTTATAGGATAAAATTGACGAAGGTAGAAATGAGATGACAGACCGTGAAGCCAGCCGCCGCCAGCAGGGCGGGCGCGTTTTTCCGCCCCAGCGCAAAAAGCGCAAACGCCCCACAGGGGGCAACACAAAGGTCAAAAACTACGGCAGCACCAGCAATCCCCGCATAGTAAGCCGCCCAGCCAACGAAATACAATATGACGCAGACCGCTGCGCCCACCCGAAACCCGCGCTTCATGGGCCTGCCCCCCGCTGAGTTGGCCACCCCGCACAGCGCCGCCACTATGCCAATTTGAAAAATCTGTCCCACAGCGTCAAGCACCGGCACGACGGACTCTCCCCGCAAAACGTCGTTGGGCGCGGGGAATGCGAACCACACAAAATTGGGGATCATAATGAGCAGAAACAGCCCCAGTCCCCATGGATCAAAGCCCATCCGATGGTTTTTCAGGCCCCACATCACGCGCTCCAATGGCGGACATACATCCGGGACGGCTCATCCTCCCCGTCCCCCCGGGCCATGCACAGAAACTGCCAGCCGTACCGCTCGTAAAAAGAGGTGTGGTCGGTCAGCAAATAAAGCGTGTCCACACCCAGCCCCGCCATATCCTCACAGACGTGGCCCAGCAGCTCCCCCGCGACACCCCGGCAGCGGTACGCCTCCTCCACGTAGACGGCGCACACGTTGGGCGCCAGGTCCTTGCGGTCGTGGAAGTCGTTCTCAATGACGCCCAGACCGCCGGCGATAGCCCCGCCATCCATCGCCACGTACCACTGGGGCACGGCGCCCGCATTTTTTACGCACTCCGCCATGCTCTCCCGGTAGGCATCCAGGGGGACGCCCCACTTTGCGTGGAACCAACCCGCCGCCTGCTCCAGCAGCTCGGGATGTTCCCTCAGCTTCAAAAATTCATAGGTCATCGCGGTCACTCCTCCGGAAAATACTCCTCCACAAAGTCCACGCTCTCCACTGTCCACTCCCGGCCGTTCAAGTGCTCCAAACACCCCGCGTCGGTGGTGAACTCAAACCGAAGCTTGTAGGAGTACAGTGCCTGGAATTTTCGGTCAAACCGCTTGTTGTCCCTCTCCCGGCCGTACTTGCCGTCCCCCAGCAGAGGGTGGCCGGCGGCGGCGAACTGGGCGCGGATTTGGTGGGTCCGCCCGGTGATAAGATCGCACTCCACCAGCGACAGGCCGTTTCGTATCTTCAGCGTCTTGTACAGCGTCACCGCCGTTTTCCCGCCGGGGACAGGCTTGTCGCACACCTTCACCTGGGCCCTGTCCTCATCCTTCAAAATGTACCCCTTCAACTGCCCCTCCCTGGGCTTCATCGCTCCGTGAACCACGCAGAGATACAGCTTTTGCAGCTCACGGTCCCGGATCTTCTGGTTCATCACCCGCAGAGCCTCGGCGGTTTTCGCGGCGATGACGATGCCCCCGGTGTTGCGGTCGATGCGGTTACACAGGGCCGGGGCAAAGGCGTTCTCCCGGTAGGGCGACCACTCCTTTTTCTGGTACAGGTACGCCTGTACATGGGTGATAAGGGTGTTCACTCGCTCCTGCTCGTCCGGGTGGACCACCATGCCCGGGCGCTTGTTGAGCAGCATAATGTGCTCGTCCTCATACAAAATCTCTAACTGAGGCTTGAACACAGACAAAAAGGCGTTCTCCCGGGTGGGTTTCTCGAAAAACTCGTCGTTGATGTACAGTTGGAGCAAATCCCCTGTTTGGAGCCGCACGTCCCGCTTGGAGCCCTTGCCGTTCACCTTCACCCGTTTGAGCCGGATGTACTTCTGAGCCAGCGGAACGGGGAGAAGGGGCAAGGTCTTGGCCATCCAGCGGTCCAGCCGCTGGCCCGCGTCGTTGGGCCCGATGGTGAATTCTTTCATAAAGCGCGCCTCCTCCGGGAAAACTTCCGATTTCTTGACTATACCAGAAAACGCCGCAAAAGGCAAGAGAGCGTCCGCAAGGACGCTCTCCCACTCACAGCTCCTGCCGTTCCTTTTCCTCCCTCATCCGCTGATGCAGGCATGCCAGCGCGTCGGACAAGCCTCCCAGATGGTCGATGATACCCAGCTCCACCGCCTCCGCACCGTAGATCACACTGCCCACATCGGCGGCCATCTCCCCGGTGTTCAGCATCAGATTCTCGAAGTCCTCCCGGCTGATCCGGCTGTTGCGGGTGACGAAATCGCAGATGCGGTCCTGAATGCGCTCGAAGTAGTGGAAGGTCTGGCTCACCCCGATGACCAACCCGTTGAGCCGCACCGGGTGGATGGTCATGGCCCCGGATGGGACGATGAAGGACTCCTTGGCCGCCACTGCCAGCGGTACGCCGATGGAGTGCCCACCGCCCAACACCAGGGACACGGTAGGCTTGCGCATTCCGGCGATCATCTCCGCGATAGCCAAGCCTGCCTCAATGTCGCCACCCATGGTATTGAGCAGGATGAGCAGGCCGTTGGCCTCGTCGCTCTCCTCCACGGCGGTGAGCAGGGGCAGGACGTGCTCATACTTGGTGGTCTTAGCCCCGGAGCGCTCCTCCTGATGGCCCTCGATGGTGCCCACGATGGTGAGCGTGTGGATGGTACCGTCCTGGGTCTTGACGGTGCTGGAACCCATGTCCACGATCTGTTGCTGGAGTTCATTTTGCTCCTCGGCATCGCTGTTTTCCGTTGGTTTGATCTCCTCGGTCATAAAAAAACCCCCTTTTGCGGTAGCTTTTCCGCAAAAGGGGAGTTTTATTAGGCCCTTCTTTGTCTTGGACGAAAAAGGGACGCCTTTACGTGATGGACACCACCTGATACCCGGCCTCCTCCACGGCGGCGCGGATGGCGTCGTCGGACACACTGCCGGTGACCACGGCGGTCTTGCTGTCCAGGTCCACAGTGGCGGACGCGCCGGGGATGCCGTTCAGCGCCTTGTCCACATGGGCGCGGCAGTTCTGACACATCATACCTTCAATAACAACCTTCTTTTCCATAGCTTTTTGTTCTCCTTTCACTTCAACGGCGAATGTTTCGCCGGTTTTAACGTCAGAACGGGACTGTATGCTTGGCTTGAAGATCCGCAGGCGCAGGGCGTTGGTCACCACGCACACTGAGCTGAAGCTCATGGCCGCCGCTCCCAGCATGGGACTGAGCTGGGGTCCGCCCCAGATGGCCAGCACCCCTGCCGCCACGGGAATGCAGATGGCGTTATAGAAAAACGCCCAGAAGAGGTTTTGCTTCACGTTGCGGATGGTAGCCCGGGACAGCTCCACTGCCGTCACCGCGTCCACCAGGTCGGACTTCATCAGTACAATGTCGGCGCTCTCGATAGCCACGTCCGTCCCCGCGCCGATGGCCAGACCCACGTCCGCCCGGGCCAGGGCCGGGGCATCGTTGATGCCGTCGCCCACCATGGCTACCTTCTCTCCCCGCTCCTGGAGGGCTGCGATCTGCCGCTCCTTGTCGGCGGGGAGCACCTCGGACACCACCTGAGTCAGGCCCAGCTCTTTGCCGATGGCCTCGGCGGTGCGCTTGTTGTCGCCGGTGAGCATGACCACCTTCAGGCCCAGCTTCCGGAAGCCCTCAATGGCGGCGCGGCTGGTCTCCTTCACCGTGTCCGCCACGGCGATGATGCCCATGGGCCTGCCGTCCTCCACAAAGAACAGCGGAGTCTTGCCCTGCTTGGCCAACTCGTCCGCAATCATGGCGTCCTGTCCCAAATCCACCTTCGCGTCCGCCAGCATGGCGGCGTTACCCGCCAGATAATCAGCGCCCTGAATGACTCCGCGCACACCTTTGCCATGGACGGCCTGGAATTTCTCCACCGGACACAGGGGGATGTTCCGGTTTCCAGCCTCCTCCACGACGGCCGCGCCCAGAGGGTGCTCGGAGGGCTTTTCCAGCGAGGCCGCCACACACAAAAGCTCCTCCGCGGTGGTCTTGCCCAGGGGGTACAAATCGGTAACCTTGGGTTTTCCCTCGGTGACGGTGCCCGTCTTATCCAGCACCACGGTGGTGACGGAGCGCAGGTTTTCCAGCCCCTCGGCGGACTTCACCAAAATACCATGTTCCGCTCCCTTGCCTGTGCCCACCATGATGGCCACGGGAGTGGCAAGCCCCAGCGCGCAGGGGCAGGAGATCACCAGCACCGCCACACCGGAGGTCAACGCCCGCTCCACAGAGCCGGTGGCGATGATCCAAACCACCGCCGTCACCAGCGCGATGGCCATCACCACGGGGACGAACACTCCCGCCACCTTGTCCGCCAGCTTGGCGATGGGGGCCTTGGAGGAGGCCGCCTCGTCCACCAGCCGGATCATCTGGGCCAGAGTGGTGTCCTCCCCCACCCGGGTGGCCCGGAGGGTCAGCACGCCGGACTTGTTGATGGAGGCCGAGATCACCGTATCGCCGGGGCCCTTGTCCACCGGGATGGACTCGCCGGTGAGGGCGGACTCGTCCACCGAGGACGCGCCCTGCGTCACCACGCCGTCCACCGGCACCGAGCCGCCGGGACGCACCAACACCAGGTCCCCCGCCTGGACCTGCTCCACAGGCACTTCCACCTCTCCCCCGTCCCGCAGGACGGTGGCGGTCTTGGGCGTCAGGTCCATGAGCCGGGCGATGGCCTGGCCTGTCTTGCCCTTGGAGCGGGTCTCCAGGTATTTGCCCAAGGTGATCAGCGCGAGAATCATCCCCGCGGACTCAAAATACAGGTCCATGGAGTAGCGCGTCACCAATTCCTCGTCCCCATGCCCCAAGCCCCAGCCGATGCAGTACAGGGCCGCGATGCCATAAATAACAGCGGCGGCGGAGCCCACGGCAATCAGCGAGTCCATGTTAGGAGACAGGTGGAACAGCGTTTTAAAGCCCACCCGGTAATACTTCTGGTTGATGACCATGATGGGCGCCGTCAGCAGGAACAGGGTCAGCGCATAGGTCATGGCATTTTCCGTACCGTGGAAGAAATGGGGAATGGGCCAGCCCATCATATGGCCCATGGACAGGTAAAACAGCGGGATCAGGAACACAAAGGAGGAAATAAGCCTCGCCTTCATGTTCTTCAAATCGTCCTCCATGGCATTGACCGCAGGCTTGGCCTGGGCCGCACCCTGGCCCGCAGCGGCAGGCAGGGATGCGCCGTACCCCGCTTTCTCCACGGCGGATACAATCTGCTCCGGGGTCAGCGCCCCGTCCCAGTCCACCACCATGGACCCGCCCAGCAGGTTGACGTTGACCTCGCACACGCCGTCCAGCTTTCGCACCGCCTTGTCCACATGGGCGGAGCAGGCGGAGCAGGTCATGCCGGTGACGGTAAATTTTTGTTTCATTTCGGACTCACCTCGCTATCTAGTTCCTTCCTTTTTTCTTTGAAAAGAAAAAGGAAGAGAAAAAGAAACTTTTAGACTATAGTATCTTGCCCAAAGCGGCCACCAATTCGTCAATCTTATCCGACCGCTCCTGGTCGCTTTTGGCGTTCTCCACGCAGTGCTTCAGGTGGGCCGTCAAGATTTCCCTGTTGGCCCGCCTCAGCATGGCGTCGGCGGCGGTGACCTGCTGGGAAACGTCCATACAGTAGCGGTCCTCCTCCACCATTTTGATGATGCCGTCAATCTGTCCACGGGCCGTTTTCAGCAGTCTAAGCACCGTCTTTTGGTCAGCCATCATAAGCAACGCCTCCCGCTTCAGTATACACCCCCCTGGGGGGTAGTGTTATCCTATCATAATGCTGGGCTTTTGTCAACAAAAAATTCCCGGGCTGTCCCGGGAATTTTTTTTGCTTATTTTTCCAGCTTCGCCTGGGCACGGGCCAGGAACTTTTCCGGCTTGATGATAAACCGCTCGTGGGTTCCCCCGCCGATCCTCCCCGCCTCGTCACAGGCGGTCACGGTAAAGGTGAGCTTCCGGCCCTCCACAGAGGTGACCTCCGCCTCTGCCCACACCTTCATGCCAATGGGCGTGGCGGCGTCATGGGTCACGTCCAGACGGGTGCCCACCGTGCCCTCGTCCTCAGCCAGCGCGCTTTGCACCGCCTGGACGGCGGCGTTTTCCATCAGCGCAATCATCCACGGCGTGGCAAACACGGGCACCAGCCCGGAGCCCGCCGCCTGTGCGGTGTTTTCCTGTACGACCACGGTTTCGGCGCGGCCCTTCATTCCAATCTCAACAGGCATAGCAATTCCTCCGCATTTTATGGTTACACTAAGCATACACCATTCCGGCGGGTTTGGCAATTTAAAAATATCTTCAAACCTTTTTTCTTGAACCTCTCCCCTGTTCTTCGTATAATAATAAAAACGCACTGGAGGGTCGAGAATTACATGAAGCACATTCTGGTCATCGACGACGACATTTACATCGGAAATTTGCTGCAAGAGGCTTTGGAGGCCGAGGGCTACCGGGTCAGCCGGGCCTACTCCGGCACCGAGGCCGTTCTGACCCTGGACCACACCCGGCCCGACCTGGCCCTGCTGGACCTGATGCTTCCGGGGCTGTCCGGAGAGGAGGTGCTTCCCCGTCTGGCGGGCATCCCCGTCATCGTGGTCAGCGCCAGGGCCGACGTGGACAGTAAGACCACCCTGCTTCTGGGCGGCGCGGCGGACTACGTGACCAAGCCCTTCGTTCTGCGGGAGCTTCTGGCCCGGGTGGCGGTGCGGCTGCGGGAAGCCTCCGCTCAGAGAGGAGGGACGCTCGCCTTTCAAAATCTGCGGCTGGATTCGGACACCCGCTCGGTGCGGGCAGACGGCGAGGAGGTGCGGCTCACCCGGACGGAGTACGCCATTTTAAAACTGCTGATGCAGAACCCTGCCCAAGTGGTCACCAAATCTGCCCTGCTGGACCGCATTTCCCGGGACACGCCGGACTGTACGGAGAGTTCCCTGAAAACCCATATGAGCAATCTGCGCAAAAAGCTTCGGGACGCCGGGGGCGGAGACTGCATCGAATCGGTGTGGGGTATTGGATTCAAAATGCGCACATTAGGAGGAAGCCATGGCTGAATTGACGTCTATGAGGAACATCGGAGCAGAGATGGCGCGAAAGCTCACCGCCGTGGGCATCGACACCCCGGAAAAGCTGGCGGAGGCAGGCTCCAAGGAGGCGTTTTTTCGCATCAAGACCGTATTTCCCCAGGTCTGTCTGGTCCACCTGTACGCCCTGGAGGGCGCGCTCCAAGACGTGGAATTCAACAGCCTCTCCAAGCACACGAAGCAGGAACTGAAGGAATTCAGCGACCGCCTCAAAGGATAGCCCACAAAATCTCAACCATTTCTGAACTGTTTCCTTGACCGCTTTCTGAACGTTTTTTTGCTATTCTCAAGGCATCCCAAGGAAACGGAGGCTTTTTTATGGAATACGTACTTGTCACCCAGGGCCTGTCCAAGCATTACAAGGACTTCAAGGCCCTGGACGGATTGACCATGCATGTGCCCAAGGGCAGCATTTACGGCTTTGTGGGCCGCAACGGCGCGGGCAAGACCACCCTGATCCGGCTCATCTGCGGCTTGCAGGCTCCTACGGCGGGCGCCTATACCCTGTACGGCGCCGACAGCAATCAGAAGGACGTCGCCAATCTCCGCCGCCGCATGGGCGCGGTGGTGGAAACCCCGTCCATCTACCTGGACCTGACCGCCGAGGACAATTTGAAGGAGCAGTTCCGGGTGCTGGGGGTGCCGTCCGACGACGGCATCCCTGATCTGCTCAAGCTGGTGGGGCTGGAGGACACGGGAAAGAAAAAGGCCCGCAATTTCTCTCTGGGCATGAAGCAGCGGCTGGGCATCGCCGTGGCCCTGGCCGGGGACCCGGACTTTCTGGTGCTGGACGAGCCGGTGAACGGCCTGGACCCCCAGGGCATCATCGAGATCCGGGAGCTGATCCTGAAGCTGAACCGGGAGCGGCGCATCACGGTGCTCATCTCCTCCCACATTCTGGACGAGCTGTCCAAGCTGGCTACCCACTACGGCTTTATCGACTCGGGCCGCATCGTCAAGGAGCTGTCCGCCCGGGAGCTGGAGGCCGCCTGCCGCAAGTGCCTGCGGGTGGAGGTCACCGACACCCGGGCCTTGGCGCGGGTTCTGGACCAGATGGGAGTGGACTACAAGATTCTGGACGATGGGCAGGCGGACCTGTACGCCCAGATGAACATCTCCCAGCTCAGCCGGGCGCTGGACGGGGAGGGCTGCGAGCTGCTCAGCGCCCAGGAGCGGGACGAAAGCCTGGAGAGCTACTTCGTCAACCTGGTGGGAGGTGACTCCCATGCGTAACCTGCTGAGCGCCAACCTCCTGCGGTTGAGAAAAAGTATGCTGTTCTGGGGCTGTCTCATTTTGATGCTCCTGTTAGGGGCGGGCTTCACCCTCCAGCGCTATTGGGAACAGATCGCCTATGCCGAGTTCGGCCAGCTCTCTTATTTGGATGAGGTGCTTTTCCGCCATGGCCTGCTGATCGGCATTGTGACGGCGTTATTCGTCCCCATGTTTTTCGGCATAGAGTACAGTGATGGGGCTATCCGAAACAAAATGGTGGTGGGGCACTCCCGCCTGTCCATCTACTTCGCCAACCTCATCACCGCTGCAGCCTCCTCCCTCGCATTCTGTGCGGCCTATATCCTGGCGGTGCTGGCCCTCGGTGTGCCCCTGCTCAATGGAGTCCGGCTGACCGCAGCCCAGTGTGCGCTTCTTATGCTGGGGACGTTGGTGTTGTCGGCAGCGTTCTCTGCGCTGTATATCTTTGTAGCCATGCTGTGCGCCCGCAAGGCCGCATCGGCGGTGGTGTGCATTTTAGGTGTGTTTCTCCTGCTGTTCGCAGGCATCTATATCAGCGCGCGGCTCAGTGCCCCGGAATTTCTGACTGAATATTCCATCGCCGACGATGGACAGGTCGTAGAGGAAGAACCGGAGCCAAACCCCCAGTACCCACGGGGGTTGGAGCGGGAGGTGTACCAGTTCCTGTACGACTTCCTTCCCGGGTGCCAGTCCATCCAGTACGGTGACATGAGCGCGGAAAACCCAGCGCTTCTGGCGGCATACTCGCTGATCATCCTTACAGTATCCACCGGAGCCGGGGCGGCGCTGTTCCGGCGGAAGGATTTGAAGTAGGTAGCTGTATGGTTAATTTACTTTCAGCGGGATTTCTGCGCCTGTGGCGAAGCCGCAGCTTTTGGGTGTGCCTGGGTGTTATGGCCGGAGTGGGCGTGTTCGAGGCTGTGTCTGGCTGGCGGGCCATGATGGACTTCCGCAGCTCTGGCGTGGCGGACGCTATAGTGAGCCTGGATTCCCGGTATTTCATCTTTCCTTTCCTGTCCGGCATCCTTCTGTCCCCTTTCTGCGCCCTGTTCACAGGCGCAGAGTATAGTGACGGGACCATCCGCAACAAGCTGTCCGTCGGCCACACCCGGGCTGCGGTCTACTTTTCCAATCTGGTCCTATGTGTTACTGCCGGGATTTTATTCTGTTTAGGATATATTGCGGCGGTTCTGGCGGCTGGCTTTCCTCTGCTGGGGCCTATGCGCACTCCATTCCCTGTTGTGTTGTGGTACACTTTCTGTGCCGTGGCCATGACCTCCGCTCTGGCCGCGCTGTTTACTATGATAGCCATGCTTTGCCAGAGCAAGGCCATAACAGCCGTAATATGTATTTTTCTGGCCTACTTCCTGCTGTTCCTGGGCATCTACCTCAATAACCGGCTGAGCGAACCAGAGACATACCCAGAACAGCAGTATGTTCAGGACGGGCAGATCGTCACGGCTGCGGCCCATCCCAACCCCAATTATGTTCGAGGGGGGAAACGGGCGGTCTATCAATTTCTTTACGACCTGCCCGGCTGTCAGGCAGTCCAACTGGCCACCACCATCGACACCGGAGCGCCGCCCCGCCTGCCACTGTATTCCCTGGCCGCTGTTCTCCTGTCCACAGGGAGCGGAATCCTCCTGTTCCGTCGAAAAAATTTGAAATGAGGTGGGCGGCATGAGGAATTTGTTGTCCGCAAACTTTCTTCGGCTGAGAAAGAGCGCACTGTTTTGGGGTCTGCTCCTGCTGCTCTTTGGTCTGGGCATGTTATTCACCCTGCACCGTGTTAAGGAACAGGCGCAATGGGGCGCACATTTTTACCTGACCGTTGACCTGTTCACCTACGCACTGTTCCTGGGCTTTGGGATGGCGGCATTCATCCCCCTGTTCTTCGGCGCAGAGTACAGCGACGGCGCTATCCGCAACAAGCTGGTCATAGGGCATTCCCGCTGGGCCATCTACCTGTCCCATCTGGTTACAAGCGTGGTCGTAGCCCTATCCGCCGCTGCGGCCTATCTGGCTCCGGTGCTTGCCATCGGCCTTTTTGTCTATGAGCCCCCAAATATGGACGCGGGCACCTTCCTGCTGATCCTGTTGGGAAGCCTTGTGCTGCTGGCGGCCTACTGCGCCCTGTACACCTTCGTGGTGATGAATTGCAGCCGGAAAAGCGCGGCGGCGGTGATCTGCCTGGTGGGGATGCTGGTGCTCTACGTGGCGGCAGGCAACATCGAAGTCCCTCTGATGCACCCGGAATATATGTCTATGGAGGTCACGGATTCCGGCGAGATCATTCCCGGAGAACCCAACCCCCGCTATGTGGGCGGCGCGGCGCGGGACGTTCTGGAAACCCTCCACGACCTCCTGCCCACCGGGCAGTCCCTCCAATATATGCGGGCGGACGTGGCCCATCCGGCCCGGCTTCCTCTGTACTCCCTGGTGGATATCCTTGTGTTTACTGCCGCCGGTGCAACCTTGTTCCGCAAAAAAGACCTGAAATGAGGTGAACCCATGCTCCCCTGGCTGCTGTGTGTCGTGCTGTTGATGATTGCCCTGGCGTCGTTCGCCCGTCTGCGCCTGCTCCAAAACAGCCTGGACGACATTGGCCGCCAGCTTGGGGAGCGCCTTTCCTCCGACACCAACAACCCCATCTTTCTCTCCTCCCGGGACCCCCACGCCCTCAAACTGGCGGCGGAGCTGAACGTCCAGCTCAAGGAGCTGCGCCGCCAGCGCCAGCAGTACGAAAACGGCGACCGGGAGCTGAAGGAGGCGGTGACCAACGTGTCCCACGACCTGCGCACCCCCCTCACCGCCATCTGCGGCTACTTGGAGCTGTTGGGCAAAGGGGACAAAACGCCGGATCAGGCCCGGTATCTGGCCCTCATCGCGGACCGGGCCGAGGCCATGCGGCAGCTCACCGAGGAGCTGCTTCGCTACTCGGTGGCAGCCGGCGGCGAGGAGGAGCCCGCGCTGGAGCCGGTGGATTTGAACGCCGCCGTGGAGGAGGCGGTGGCCTCCTTCTACGGCGCGCTGGTGGAGGGGGGCGTGACGCCCCGCGTATCCCTGCCGGAGGAACGGGTGGTCCGCAATCTGGACCGGGCCGCCCTGTCCCGGGTGTTGGGCAACCTGCTCAATAACGCGCTGAAATACAGCGGCGGGGACTTGAGCGTGGTTTTGGAGCCGGACGGCTCCATTACTCTGTCCAACGCGGCGCCGGAGCTGGACGAGGTACAGGTAGGGCGGCTGTTCGACCGGTTCTACACGGTGGAATCGGCCCGCCGGTCCACCGGGCTGGGGCTGTCCATCGCCCGCTCACTCACCGAGCGGATGGGCGGGACCATTGCCGCCCGGTACGAGGAGGGGCGGCTGGCGGTGGCGCTCTTTTTCCCCGAACGGCGCTAAACGGCTTTCTCTGCGGAGAAAGCCGTTTTTTGTTCAAAATGCAACTTTCCATCCCCCCTCCTTTCGTGGTATAATGTGCTTCACTGACTATCTTAAAATAAGGAATCGAGGGACTTCCATGGAAGACAACTTGCAGAAGGCAGAACTTTTTGAGCGCATGCCCATTCCCAAGGCCGTTCTCACCCTGTCCATTCCCACCGTCCTCAGCTCGTTGGTGATGGTGCTCTACAACCTAGCCGATACCTACTTCGTGGGAATGCTCCAGGACCCCATCCAGAACTCCGCCGTCACCCTGGCCGCGCCGGTGCTGCTGGCCTTCAACGCGGTGAACAACCTGTTCGGCGTGGGTTCAAGCAGCATGATGAGCCGGGCCTTGGGAGCCAGAAACCACGACACCGTGCGGCACAGTTCCGCCTTCGGCTTCTACTGCGCACTGATCTGCGGCGTCCTGTTCTCCATCCTGACCACCGTTTTCCTCTCTCCTCTGCTGGTGCTCCTGGGGGCGGACGCGTCCACCACTCACGCCACCATGGAATACATGCGCTGGACCGTGAACTGCGGGGCCGTCCCCGCCATACTCAATGTGGTCATGGCCTACCTGGTGCGCGCGGAAGGGGCTACCCTCCACGCCAGCATCGGCACCATGAGCGGCTGTGCGCTGAATATCGTGCTGGACCCCATTTTCATCCTCCCGTGGGGACTGAACATGGGCGCGGCAGGGGCTGGACTGGCCACCTTCCTGTCCAATTGCTTTGCCTGCCTGTATTTCTTTGTGCTGCTGTTTGTCCGCCGGGGGAAAACCTACGTCTGCCTCCAGCCCTCCATGGCCCGGCCCCGCAAAGACATCGTGAAGGGCGTGTTCGGCGTGGGCATTCCCTCCTCCATTCAAAACCTGCTCAACGTCACCGGCATGACGGTACTTAACAACTTCACCGCCGTCTTTGGCCCGAACGCAATCGCCGCCATGGGCATCTCCTACAAAATCAACATGATCCCCATGTACGTCGCCTTGGGCATGTCCCAGGGGCTAATGCCCATGGTGAGCTACAACTACGGCAGTGGAAACGCCGACCGGCTGAAAAAGGCCGTTGTGTTCACGGAAAAAATCGCCCTGACCTTCTCGGTCGCGGTGTCGGTGTGCTACTTCTTTGGCTCCGGCACGCTGATCGGCCTGTTTATGAAAACCGACGCCGTGGTGGCCTACGGCTCCAAGTTCCTGCGGTGCATGTGTATTGCCCAGCCCTTCCTGTGCGTGGACTTTCTGGCGGTGGGCGTGTTCCAGGCCTGCGGCCTGGGGCAGTATGCCCTGCTCTTCGCCATCCTGCGCAAGATTGTGCTGGAAATCCCCGCGCTGTACATCCTCAACTGTTTTGTACCCCTGTATGGCTTGGCCTGCGCCCAGGCCGTGGCCGAGGTGGTGCTGGCCGTCGCTGCGGTGGTCATCCTGCTGCGCCTGTTCCGGCGGATGTCCGCCGAGGGCACGCCCCTGCAACCCCGGCCCGCGAAAAAATAATTGTCTTTTCCCTCTTTCCTTTTTCCTGGATTTGGCCGATATATAGATAAAGAAAGTGGAAAAGGGGGCAAGATATGGATATTCAACCCGTCTCCGTCGGCGGCCGCGACGACCAGGCCGCGGCCGACCAGACCGAGGGCCGGTATAACGAGCTGCTGGCGCAGTCTATGAAGAAGCAGGAAGAGCATACCGCCACCCTCACCGAGATGATTCAGGACGCCAAGGAGAAGGCGGATGCCCAGCGGGAAAAGTTCAAGCTGACCAAGGTCACCCCCCGGTACGGCGACGCTCCCCTGGAAGCCTACGCCCGGATCAGCCGGGCCAAGACCCAGGGTCAGGCCAGCTCCGCCGCCGGCTATGCCCGCCGCCGCATCGCCCAGTTGGAGGCCGCCCAGCGCTCCGACCCGGACCACGCCGACCAGATCAAAGCCGCTATCGCCCAGTTGAAAAAGGCGGTGAGCCGGGCCGGTAAAAAGAAGCTGGAGCTGACCAAGGAGCAGCTCGCCCGCGCCCGCCAAAAGCGCATGATCCGGGAGAACAAGAACCGGGAGGCCCAACGGATCCGTCAGGAGCTGCGCAAAACCCAATCCATGCGGGCCATCCGGGAGTCCGGGTATTTCCGGGAAACCGAGGTGGCCAACCGTCAGGCCGACCAGCTCACCGCTACCAAGATGGAGCTAAGGGCCCAGGCGGAGCAGTTGGGCGCCACCGTCTACAAATCCGTGGACGCCGCCGCCCAGGAGTACTCCGCCGCAGCGCAGACGGCGGAGGCCGTATCCGCCCCCGTCGCCATGCCCCAGGTAGACGTACAGGCGTAAAGGCGCCCTGCTTTTTCTTTGCAAAGAAAAAGCAGGAAAAAAGAAATTTTTAGACTGTTTCGGACGCCGTGGAAACCATATCATTTCCGCCCTGTAACAAAAAACGAGGCAATCACTATAAAAATATTTTAGGCCGGACAGAAACAAATCAGGTTTCTGTCCGGCCACAACATTATAAAACGGAATAGAGAGATGTCTAAAAGTTTCTTTTTTCGCTTCCTTTTTTCTTCTTCAAAGAAAAAAGGAAGTCCGCTCCAACACATGGATCCGGAACTGCCCCGTCACGGTGAGCGCGTCCAGCGCCGCCAGCCGCGCCGCGCCGGACTTCGGGGTTTTCCAATAGTAGGGCGTCATGTGGAACAGGTCCAGCACCGCCTGCCGGTCCGGAAGGGTGAACTCCGTCTCCACCGCCACCACATCCCGGCAGCAAAGGCCGGGGTACTCCTCCCGTTTCTCCCCGTTCTCATAGGGCTGATCGTACAAAATTTCTTTCAGCTCCCACAGGTGCCTGGGCCCCGGAACCACATACAAAAAAGTTCCGCCCGGCTTGAGCACCCGGGCGAACTCCTCCACCGCCAGGGGCGAAAAGCAATCCACCAGCACGTCCACCGACGCGTCCGCTACCGGAAGATGGTACACCGTCCCCACGGCGAACTCACCGGCGGGGCAGCGCCGCGCCGCCCGTCTCACCGACGGCTTGGACAGGTCCAGCCCCGCCGTTCGCCCGCCGTTCTTGGCTACGGCCTCCGCCAGGGCCCCGGTGTACCAGCCCTCGCCACAGCCCGCGTCCAGCAGTACGGTTTTAGGCGGGGCATATCGTTCCACCAGCTTGCACAGCGCGTCCCGCAGGGGGCCGTACCAGCCCCCCTCCAGAAAGCGGGAGCGGGCGGAGGCCATCTCCTTGTCGTCTCCTGGGGTCCGGGAATGCCGCCGGTTGGCGGGCAGCAGGTTCACATACCCCTCCCGTGCCACATCAAAGCCGTGTCCCGCAGAACAGCGGTATTGCCCCGCCCCCCGCTCCAGCGCCCCGCCGCATACGGGGCAACAAAATACGCTCTCCACGCCGTGGCTCACCGTTCCCGCCACTGCTCCCGGTTCTGGTTGGACCACACCACCATATTCCGGCCCAGCCGCTTGGCGTCGTACAGCATGGTATCGGCCAGCTTCAAACAGGTCTCCAGCTTGTCCCCCAACCGGGGCACCAGCGTAACGCCCCCCGCGCTGATGGTCACCCAGGGGCTCACCGGGGAGTTGTGCTGGATATGCAGGTCCTCCACCGATTGACGCACCGTCTTCATAAACTCAAAGGCCGTGGTGCCCTGGCTGCCCAGGAACACCGCCACGAATTCCTCCCCGCCGTACCGGGCAAACAGGTCGGTGGAGCGCTGGAAGTGGGAGGCCACTGTCTGGGCCACCGTGGCGATGACCCTGTCCCCAGCCGGGTGGCCGAAGGTGTCGTTGTACAGCTTAAACTTGTCGATGTCAAACATGCAGATGGAGAAGGGCAGCTCGAACCGCACGGCCTCCCGCCAACGGGCAGCGCTGCCGTCCTCGTACCGCCGCCGGTTGGCCACGCCGGTCAGCTCGTCGATCATGGCCTGCTCCTTGAACCGGGACTGGTAGCGGTAGAGCTGGATATGGGTGTTCACCCGGGCCTTGATGATCGTCGGATTGAAGGGCTTGGTGACATAGTCCACCGCCCCCAGCAGCAGCCCCCGCTCCTCATACTGCACGTCGGACAGGCTGGTGAGAAGGATCACCGGGACATATCGGGTAATCTCCACAGCCTTCAGCTCCTGAAGCAGCATAAAGCCGTCCATCCCCGGCATGACCACATCCAACAGGATCAGGGAGAAATCCCCCTCCTTGGCGGCTTTCAGCCCCTCCTCCGCCGTGTTGCAGGTGGTCAGCTCATAGTCGTCCGCCAGAATCGAACTTAAAAAACCGGCCTGTACCGGGCTGTCGTCGATCACCAAAATTTTATCCATAAAAATTCCCTCCCATCTTTTTTCGATTTCCATCCCCGTTCCCGGGAAAGGGGAGCGGGGCTCATTAGCCCCGTCTGCCGCCGCTGATATCCTGGGCCACGTATACGGCCGTTTTCGGCAGGTCGTCCTCTCCTGTCCGGGCCAGCACGGCGGAGGCCCGCACCCAGCTCCATTCGTCCGGCCCGGCGCCCGGCGCCTCCGACCGCATCCGGTACTCAAAGGCCACGCAGGGCTGCCACCAACGCAGACTGCCGCGCAGATTTTCCATGCTCATGGTACTCAGATATTCCTCCCGGTCATCCGGGTGGATAAAGTGGTTGGCGTAGATGCTCAGGGCGGCGGTACAGTTCACTTCGCCCCCCAATACGTCCCCCACCCGGCCAAGCTGGGCGACGGCGCGGAAGGTGTCCTGTTCCAAATCCAAATAGTAGGTGGAGAAAAACAGGCTGCTCAGGCTGCTGATGATGTACGCCCGATCCTCCAGGCTCTGCATCAGCGCCCGGCTCTGGGTGGCCAAGCCCTCCCGCTCCGCGCTCTCCCGGAACACGTCGTCCACATCCTTCACACACACGGTGACGTAACGCGTCCCGCCGTTCCGGTCCGGGACGACCTCCATCAGGTTCCAGCGGTAGCCCTCGCCCGCCTTTCGGCGGTAAATCATCGTCTGGGTCTCCCGCCCGCCGGCGCAGACGCGGCCCAGTTGGTCCAGGCGGGTAAAGGTGATAAACCGCTCCACATCATCCCGGTGGACCGCGCCGTCCAGGGCAAAGCGGGCCATCTGCCCGGATAGGGGCCCCTCCCCGGGCTGCCAGCCCTCCGGGTCGGACTTGAACACCGTGCACCGGTCCCGCTCCAGATCCACATGGAGGATCTTTCGGTATGTAAAACCATTAGTATCTGACAAAGCGTCCATGATGCCCCTATCGCTGCCATTCTCCACAATGTTTCCTCCCCACATGGTAATATGAAAAAGGCCCTCTCCGGGCAAACGGATCGGACCTCAGTTATGCCAAACAATCAGGCCCCACATTCCCAGGCGGGACGCCACTCATGTCGTCTCAGTTTCCGATCCTTGGAATATCATACCATACTTTACCAAACATATCCGCAACGGCGCGGAAATATGTTACCATAATACCACAAACATCGCCGTAAATCAATCCAGGTTCTCTTCCGGTGGGAAAAATTTCTCCTGCTTTCCGCGCGAAAGGAGGGCGGTCCTGTGGGCCGCCCTCCTCAAAGTTTCGACGTGTTTTCTCCGCCCTCAGGACGGGCGCTTCTGCCCTGTCAGCTCCTCAATGGTGGCCACCACTTGGGCCAGGTCCATGGGCTTGACCAGGTGGGCGTTGATACCGCACTCCCTCGACCGGCTCTGGTCGCACTCCATCATGTTGGCGGACAGCGCCACGATGGGGATGCGCGAGAGCGCGGGATCGGGCAGGGTCCGGATCGCCCGGGAAGCCTGCCAGCCGTCCATCACCGGCATTTGCAGGTCCATGAGGATCAGGTCATAGGGTCCGGAGGCGGCGTCTTTCACCTTATCCAAGGCAATCTGGCCGTTTTCGGCGGAGTCAATGTCAAAACCCATCATCCCCAGCAGCTCCTCGGCAATCTCGCGGTTGATATCGTTATCCTCCACCAGCAGAATGCGCTGAACCGTCTTTCCTCCGGATGCCGGAAGCTGAAGGTCGCCCGCCAAAGGCCGCACCCGGAAGGCCAGGGTGACGGTAAAGACGCTGCCCACGTTTACCTCGCTCTTCACGTCCAGGGTTCCGCCTATCATGTCCACCAGGTTCTTCACGATGGCCAGCCCCAGGCCGATGCCATGGACGCCGCTGAGGGTGGAGTTCTTTTCCCGGCTGAAGGGCTCGAACACTTTCTCCAGGAATTCCGGGCTGATGCCGATGCCGGTGTCCTCCACCACGAAGCGGTAGACCACATAGTCGTTGGGCAGCTCCTCCACCTCGGACACCGAGATGGACACGCGTCCGCCGGGATTGGTATAGGTGACGGCGTTGTTGGCCAGGTACATCATGAGCTGCCGCAGCTTCTCCCGGTCGGTGTAGACGGCCGTGTGGGTCAGCCCGGCGCAGTCCAGGGTAAACAGAATGTCCTTCTCCTGGGCCTGGGGCCTGAGGAAGTCGCAGACGTCCTCGACCACACTGCGCAGGTCGCACTCCGCCTCGTCCAAGCCCACGCCGGATTCTCCCGACAGGGCGGACGCCCGGAGCACCTCGTCGATCATGTTCAGGAGCTGATGTCCGGCGGTCTCCACCCGGTTCAGATAATCGCCGACCTCCTCCGGGTGATTCAGGTTCATCTTAGCCAGCGTCGTGAAGCCAAAGATAGCGTTGAGCGGGGTGCGCATGTCGTGGGACATGTTAGACAAAAATACGTTTTTGCTGTTGATCGCCTGATTGGCCTTGGTCAGCGCCTCCGCCAACAGGGCCTGCTGCTCCATCTCCTGCCGGATTTCCTCCTCTATCCGGCGGTAGCCCAGCACCACCTGGCTCACTCCCTCCCCATGGCTCACATTCACCACCCGGAGCTGGAGGTATTGCGGTTCTCCCTGGGACACCACCCGGTAGTTGACGTAATAGGTCCTGGCATTGGACAGCCGTTCCCGGATGTAATCCGGCGCGGTGCCCCTGGCCATCAACTCCCGGTCCTCCGGATGAACCCACAACTCCACGTAGCGCTCCACAAACCTGGAAAAAAGCCGATTATCCGGCAACTCATCGTAAAACATCTCGGAGGCGCGCCGGCCCATCCGGTAGGGCGTAATCTGATCCTGATCCAAGTCCGCAAAGCAGATGGTATCGTAATTTACGCTCAGCCCCTCAATGACCTCCAACTGCCGGAGATACTCCTGGTTGATGAGGCCGCGTTCCTTGTCGTATTCCTGGATCAGGTTCCGGAGCTTTTGCTCCTTCTCCAGCCGGTCGTTGATGAGGAGGGCTTTCTCCAGCAGCATACGCTGCCGCTTCTCCGTGGCGTCCCCCAGGAACACATAGAAGATGTCGCCGATTCCCTCGATATGGGCATAGTGGCCGTAATCCTCAATCCAGCGGATATCGCCATCCTTGCAGCGGACGCGGTACTCCACATAGTTCACGTCGCACTGGCTGGCGGCGATCTGGGCACGGATGCTCTTCTCCACCTCCTCCAGATCATCCGGGTGGACCAGGCCCCGGAAGGAGTTGCCGGTATGGACGCGGAACTCCTCCATACTTTCGCACCGGAAAATGCTCAGCAAGGCCCGGTTGGCGTAAATGATCTCCTCGTCCCCGTCCGCGTAGTAGATCAGAAAACCGCCGGGCATCTCGTCCAAAAGGCAGTGCAGCGCTCCGGCGTTTTCTCCCGACGGGGCGGCGCTCTCCGGGCGGGCGCCGTCCGCAGAAGCTGGGCACAGCATCCGCAGGATCTGTTCAATTCGGGACTGATCGCTCTCCTGTCCGCTCATGGTACAACACCCCTCTCGAAGTTGTAATTTTACCACAAAGCGGGAGATTTGTCACCCACTTCACGTGAAAAAACCTCACGCTTTGCAAAAAACAGAAAATCAGGCAAAAATCCACATTTTTTCTTCAAAAAAGCAAGAAATCGAAAAAAATGATCCGATTTCCAAAAAAATATGATATGATGAGGCAAAGCCGCCCCAAAAAAATTTTTACTTCGGCGGCATATCCTGTTCTCAACCGCGTCTTTATAGGTGAAAGGAGGCGAGAGCATGGACGACGAGGCCATTGTGGCGCTGTACTGGAACCGGGACGAGGCCGCCATCACCGAGACCGACCGAAAATACGGCCCCTATTGCCGTTCTATTGCGCGGAACATCCTGTCCAACCGGGAGGACGCGGAGGAGTGCGTCAGCGATACCTGGCGCCACGCGTGGAACGCCATGCCGCCCCAGCGGCCGGGGAGCCTTACTATCTGTTCGTCATCGGGGACGACATCGAAAACCTCAAACGGCTCTGAGCGCAATCATACAGCAAAACGCGGGAGCGCGGGAAATCAGACGATTTTCCATTGCGCTCCCGCGTTTTTTATGATACAATATTTTATCTAACAAAACCGCGAAGGAGATTTTACATATGCGTTCCGACCAAGTCAAAAAAGGCGTCCCCACCGCACCCAACCGCTCCCTGTTCTACGCCTTGGGCTACACCAGGGAGGAGCTGGAGCGGCCCCTCATCGGCGTGGTGTGCTCCTATAACGAGATCGTACCCGGCCACATGAACCTGGACAAGATCGCCGAGGCGGTGAAGGCGGGGGTCCGGGCCGCGGGCGGCACCCCCATCGAATTCCCCGCCATCGCCGTGTGCGACGGCATCGCCATGGGCCATGTGGGCATGAAGTATTCCCTGGTCACCCGGGACCTCATCGCCGACTCCACCGAGGCCATGGCCATGGCCCACCAGTT
>CANOYV010000023.1:0-34282 GCA_947571605.1 uncultured bacterium
CCCCCCTGGACATCGTGCTGAACCCCCTGGGCGTGCCCTCCCGTATGAACATCGGCCAGGTGCTGGAGGTCCACTTGGGCTACGCCGCCAAGGCCCTGGGCTGGAAGGTGGCCACCCCCATCTTCAACGGCGCGGACGAGCAGGACATCGCCGACACGCTCAAGCTGGCGGGCCTCCGGGAGGACGGCAAGAGCTGGCTGTACGACGGCCGCACCGGCGAGCGCTTTGACAACCCCGTTACCGTGGGTTACGTGTACTTCCTCAAGCTCCACCACCTGGTGGACGACAAGATCCACGCCCGTTCCACCGGCCCCTACTCCCTGGTTACCCAGCAGCCCCTGGGCGGCAAGGCCCAGTTCGGCGGCCAGCGCTTCGGTGAGATGGAGGTCTGGGCCCTGGAGGCCTACGGCGCGGCGTACACCCTGCAAGAGATTCTAACGGTGAAGTCCGACGATGTGACGGGCCGCGTGCGCACCTACGAGTCCATCGTCAAGGGCTACAATGTGCCCAAGCCCGGTGTGCCCGAATCCTTTAAGGTGCTGGTCAAGGAACTCCAGGCCCTGTGTCTGGACATCCAGGTGCTGGACGAAGCCGGCAACGAGATCGAACTCAAGGACGACGAGGACGACGGCAGCTACCAGCCCGGCCGCTTCCGCGACGACGACTACGACCGCTATCAGGACGTGGGCAGCGAGAGCGAGTTCGCCGACGCGGGCTACACCATGAAGGAAACCAGCGACGACGACGATTTCGCCGTGGACGCTGACAACGCCGCCGGGGAAGACGACTACCTCGACGGCGAGGACTGAGAAGGGAGGGTGAGACAATGAGCTACGCTGAATTCAACGCCATCCGTATCGGCATCGCCTCGCCGGAGAAGATCCGCGAGTGGTCCTTTGGCGAAGTGAAGAAGCCGGAAACCATCAACTACCGCACCCTCAAGCCAGAGCGGGACGGCCTGTTCTGTGAGCGCATCTTCGGCCCCACCAAGGACTGGGAGTGCCACTGCGGCAAATATAAGAAAATCCGCTTCAAGGGCAAGGTCTGCGACCGCTGCGGCGTGGAGGTCACCCGGGCCAAGGTGCGCCGGGAGCGCATGGGCCACATTGAGCTGGCCGCCCCTGTGTCCCACATCTGGTATTTCAAGGGCATCCCCTCCCGGATGGGCCTGCTGCTGGACATCAGCCCCCGGATTCTGGAAAAGGTGCTGTACTTCGCCGCGTATATCGTCACCGATCCCGGCCCCGAGTACACCCACCTGACCAAGAACCAGATTCTCACCGACGCGGAGTATAAGAAGCTGCGCGAGTACTACGAGGACGACTTTGACGCCAGTATGGGCGCGGAGGCCGTCAAGAAGCTGCTGGCCGACCTGGACCTGGAGGAGCTGTCCGTCTCCCTGCGCACCCAGATGAAGGACGCCAGCGGGCAGAAGAAGGCCAAGCTGGTCAAGCGGCTGGAGGTGGTGGACGCCTTCCGCAGCTCCGGCAACAAACCGGAGTGGATGGTCATCGACGTGCTGCCCGTCATCCCCCCCGAGCTGCGGCCCATGGTGCAGCTGGACGGCGGCCGCTTCGCCACCTCCGACCTGAACGACCTGTACCGCCGGGTGATCAACCGCAACAACCGCCTCAAGCGCCTGATCCAGCTCAACGCCCCCGACATCATCGTGCGCAACGAGAAACGGATGCTGCAAGAGGCGGTGGACGCCCTCATCGACAACGGCCGCCGTGGCCGCGCCGTCACCGGGGCCAATAACCGGGCCCTCAAATCCCTGTCCGACCTGCTCAAGGGCAAGCAGGGCCGCTTCCGTCAGAACCTGCTGGGCAAGCGGGTGGATTACTCCGGCCGCTCTGTCATCGTGGTGGGCCCTGAGCTGAAAATCTACCAGTGCGGCGTGCCCAAGGAGATGGCCATTGAGCTGTTCCGCCCCTTCGTCATGAAAAAGCTGGTGGAGAGCAAGGACAGCAACATCAGCAACATCAAGGCCGCCAAAAAGGAAGTGGACAAGGGTTCCCCCGCCGTGTGGGACGCCCTGGAATCCGTCATCAAGGAACACCCTGTCATGCTCAACCGAGCCCCCACGCTCCACCGCCTGGGCATCCAGGCCTTCGAGCCGGTGCTGGTGGAGGGCCGGGCCATGAAGCTCCACCCCCTGGTATGTACCGCCTTCAACGCCGACTTCGACGGCGACCAGATGGCCATCCACGTTCCCCTGTCCGCCGAGGCCCAGGCCGAGGCCCGCATCCTGATGCTGGCCGCCAACAACCTGCTCAAGCCCTCCGACGGCGGGCCGGTGACCGTGCCCACCCAGGATATGGTGCTGGGCTCCTACTACCTGACTTACGAGCGCGACCCCGCTTACGACCCCGATTTCGCCTACCAGACCGCCGCCGAAGCCACCAAGGCCCTGGCCGACGGCGCGGTGACCGAAAACGACCGGGTTTGGGTGTGGGACGAGGAGAACGGCCGCTGGTACCGCACCACCCCCTCCCTGTGCGTTGAGGCCAAGGACGGCAAGGCCCGCGAGGTGTACAGCGTATTCTCCGATGACAATGAGGCCCAGTTGGCCTATGCCGAGGGCATTCTGGAGCTCCACGAGCCCATCCTGGTCCGCCGTTTTGCCGATTTCGACGGCGAGACCCGGCACAAGCTGGTGCGCACCACCGTGGGCCGTCTGCTGTTCAACGAGGGCATTCCCCAGGACCTGGACTTTGTTGACCGTACCGATCCCGACGGCGTCTTCGAGCCGGAGATCAACTTCATCTGTGGCAAAAAGCAGCTTGGCAAGATCATCGACCGTTGTATCGCCAAGCACGGCTTTACCCGGTCCGCCGAGGTACTGGACACCATCAAAGCCCGGGGCTACAAGTTCTCTACCCGGGGCGCTTTGACCGTAGCCATTGCGGATATGACCGTCCCCGACGAGAAAAAGGACCTCATCGCCGCCACCGAGAAGGAAATCGTCAAGATCGAGAACCAGTACAAGCGGGGCTTCCTCACCAACGACGAGCGCTACCGCCTGGTGGTGTCCGCCTGGGAGAAGACTACCAACGACGTGTCCGACGCCCTGCAAAAGAGCATGGACAGGTTCAACCCCATCTTCATGATGGCCGATTCCGGCGCCCGTGGTTCCCAGGCCCAGATCCGCCAGTTGGCCGGAATGCGCGGCCTGATGGCCGACACTGCCGGACGCACCATCGAAATCCCCATCAAGGCCAATTTCCGCGAGGGCCTGTCCGTGCTGGAATACTTCATCTCCTCCAGAGGCGCCCGGAAGGGCATGGCCGACACCGCCCTGCGTACCGCCGACTCCGGTTACCTGACCCGCCGCCTGGTGGACGTGTCCCAGGAGGTCATCATCCGGGAGGAGGACTGCGGCACCGACGACGGCATCACCGTGTCCGAGATCGGCGAGAACGGCCAGATCATCGAGCCGCTGGTGGAGCGCCTGCGTGGCCGCTACCTGGCCGACGACCTGGTGGACCCCAGGACCGGCGAGGTGCTGGTCAGCCGGGATGCCCTGGTGGACGTCGACCTGGCAAACTTCATCGAGAAGAAGCTTCAGGAACAGATCGACGCCTCGGACAATCCCGACCGCAAGCCCTCCATCAAGGTGCGCTCCGTGCTCACCTGCGAGGCCCACTCCGGCGTGTGCGCCAAGTGCTACGGCATGAACCTGGCCTTCAGCGAGCCCGTTGGCATGGGCGAGGCCGTGGGCATCATCGCCGCCCAGTCCATCGGCGAGCCGGGCACCCAGCTGACCATGCGTACCTTCCACACCGGCGGCGTGGCCGGCGGCGACATCACCCAGGGCCTGCCCCGCGTGGAGGAACTGCTGGAGGCCCGTAAGCCCAAGAAGATGGCCCAGTTGGCGGAAATCAGCGGCGTGGTCACCGTGGAGGAGACCAAACGGGCCACCCTGTGCAACATCACCATCACCGCCGACGACGGCGAGGTGGTCACCTACGCCGTGCCCTACAGCTCCGGCATCCGCGTGAAATCCGGCGAGCGGGCCAACAAGGGAGACCGGCTCACCGACGGCGCGCTGTCCCCTCACGACGTGCTGCGGGTGCGGGGCGTGGACGCGGTGCACAACTACCTGATTCAGGAGGTCCAGAAGCCCTACCGCCAGCAGGGCGTGGACATCAACGACAAGCACATTGAGGTCATTGTCCGCCAGATGATGCGCAAGGTCCGTGTGGAGGAGGCCGGGGATTCCACCCTGCTGTCCGGCTCCACCATCGACATCATCGAGTTCCGGGACGCCTGCGCAAACCTGCGCGCCCGCTCCCAGGCCGGGGAAAAGCGGGAGGACGGCGAGGAGCTGGTCCTGCCCACCTGCACCCGGCTGCTGCTGGGTATCACCAAGGCCTCGCTGGCCACCGAGTCCTTCCTGTCCGCCGCCTCCTTCCAGGAGACCACCAAGGTGCTCACCGAGGCCGCCATCAAGGGCAAGGTGGACCACCTGCTGGGCCTGAAGGAGAACGTCATCATCGGCAAGCTGATCCCCGCGGGCTCCGGCCTTGCCGCCTACCGCAAGCTGGATGAGATTGAGGACGAAGTCCACAACGATGGCCGTTTCCGCGATGTGGCCGTTATGGCCAACGACCTGCGGGAGGACGACGAGCCTACCGCCGACAGCGGCGAGGATGAGGAGGAACTGAACGTCGAGGTGGAGGAGGACGAGGTCCTGTCCATCTCCTTGGACGACGAGGACGACAGCATCGAGATGTAAGGCATTGCAAATCAAGCCGCCGTGCGTATCCAGAGGTACGCACGGCGGCTTTTGCCGTTCCATTTTTTGCGGCGGACCGGCGGCGGCGCTCCTTTGCGCCTGATCCGTCGCAAAAATGGGCAAACGGTAGGTGCGCAGGCAAAAACCGGCAGTATTCCAAATGTTTTCCTCTTTTTTCACACATTGCGACATAATCACTCCGCTTTTTCTTTTATTTTTGTGCATCTTGACTTTAGAGGACAGGCACGCTATAATATTATCATCAATGCATACCCACAGCGCAAGGAACGCAATTCTCAAAATTTTCCGCCTGCGCGGGCGGTAGTTTGGAGGGCACTTATGAGAATCAAAGCAGACCAACTCAGCGATGCCATTAAGCGGTTCAGCGACGGAACCAGTTCGGATGCCTACCAGTTCCTGGGCTGCCACCGCCAGACGGTGGACGGGCAGGAGGGCTATGTCTTCCGGGTCTGGGCGCCTCACGCCAAGAGCGTACGGGTGCTGGGCAAGTTCAACGACTGGGACAAGACCTCTCCGGCCATGGATCGCATCGCCCCCGCCATATGGGAGCGGTTCATCCCCGGCGTGCAGACCTACGATGAGTACAAGTACTATATCGAGCGGCCCGACGGCACTTTCGTGTTCCGGGCTGATCCCTACGCCACCCACTCAGCCACCCGGCCGGAGAACGCCAGCAAGGTGTTCGACCTGGACGGCTTTGAGTGGACCGACGGGGCCTACCGCCGGGCCCGGGGCCGCAAGGACGTGCTGCGCAGCCCGGTCAACATCTACGAGATGCACTTGGGTTCCTGGCGCCGGCATGAGGACGGTAACTTCCTGTCCTATGCTGAGTGCGCCGAGCAATTGGTCCCCTATTTAAAGGATATGGGCTACACCCATGTGGAGCTGCTGCCCGTCAGCGAGTATCCCTACGACCCCTCCTGGGGCTATCAGGTCACCGGGTACTACGCCCCCACCTCCCGGTACGGCACCCCCCACGACTTCATGAAGTTCGTGGATATGTGCCACAACGCGGGCATCGGCGTCATCATCGACTGGGTGGGCGCCCACTTCCCCCGGGACGAGTGCGGCCTGTTTGAGTTCGACGGCGGCTATTGCTACGAGCCCGCCGACCCCCTGCGCCGGGACCATCCCGACTGGGGCACCCGCATCTTCGATTACGGCCGGTATGAGGTACGCTCCTTCCTGATCTCCAACGTGGTGTACTGGCTGGATAAGTTCCATGTGGACGGCATCCGGGTGGACGCGGTGGCCTCCATGCTCTACCTGGACTACGGACGCCAAGGCGGCGAGTGGCGGCCCAACCAGTACGGCAACAACATTAACCTGGACGCGGTGGCCTTCCTCCAGGACATGAACGCCGCCGCCTTCGCCTTCGACCCCTCCGCCATCATGGTGGCCGAGGAGTCCACCGCCTACGCCAACGTCACCAAGCCGAAAGAGGACTTCAACGGCCTGGGCTTCAACTTCAAGTGGAACATGGGCTGGATGCACGACATGGTGGATTATATGTCCACCGACCCCCTGTTCCGCAAGAGCAAGCACAACAACCTGACCTTCTCCTTGACCTACGCCTTCTCGGAGAACTTCGTGCTTCCCCTGTCCCACGACGAAGTGGTCCACGGCAAGTGCTCCCTGGTAAACAAAATGCCCGGCGACTATCCGGACAAATTCCAGAATCTGCGGGCCTTCTTCGGCTATATGATGACCCACCCGGGCAAAAAGCTGCTGTTCATGGGCGGCGAGTTCGCCCAGTTCATCGAGTGGGACGAGAAAAAACAGTTGGACTGGATGCTGCTGGACTACGACAAGCACCACCAGATGCAATCCTATGTCCGCGACTTGAACCACTTCTACCTGGACCATCCCGCCCTGTGGTCCAACGACGTGGACTGGCAAGGCTTCCAGTGGATTTCATGCGACGACTGGCAGCAGAGCGTCATCTCCTTCCGCCGCATCGACGACAAGGGGAAGGAGGTCATCGTGGTGTGCAACTTCTGCCCTGTGGAGCGCACCGATTACAAGATCGGAGTCCCCATGGCAGGCACCTACGTCCCCGTGCTGTCCAGCGACGATGCGAAGTACGGCGGCAACGGCGCCGAATTGGTCCCCGTCAAGGCCAAAAAGGAGGAGCTGCACGGGCTGAAATACTCCGTGTCCCTTACCTTGCCCCCCATGTCCACCGTGTTCTATGAGCGCAAGGCCACCACCCGGGGCGCCAAGGACGAGGCCGGCAACGAGGCGAACAAGGAGGCTGCCCCCGCCACGCCCGCCCGCAAGGGCCGCAAAAAAGCGGATGCCGCCGAAGCAGCGGACGCGCCCGCCGCCGAGCTTACGCCTAAAAAGAAACCGGGCAGGCAGTCCAAGGCCGAAAAAGCCATCGAAGCGGCGGAGACGGCGGAAGCCGTCAAGCCCAAAACCACCCGTAAACCCCGGGCGAAAAAGGCAGATACAGAGGAGAAGCCCAAGCCCGTCCGCAAGCCCCGCGCAAAAAAATCCGAAACTGAAAATTAATTTTTGAGGGGGAGTTCAACTTGTTCCAGCGTAAAAAAGAGTGTATCGCCATGCTCCTGGCCGGCGGCCAGGGCAGCCGCCTGTACGTGCTGACGAAGGATACCGCCAAGCCTGCGGTGCCCTTCGGCGGCAAATACCGCATCATTGATTTCCCGCTGTCCAACTGCATCAACTCCGGCATCGACACCGTGGGCGTGCTCACCCAGTACCAGCCCCTGGAACTCAACGACTACATAGGAAACGGCCAGCCCTGGGACCTGAACCGCAACTGGGGCGGGGCCCATGTCCTCCCCCCCTACACCGGGACCAAGTCGGACTCCTGGTACAAGGGCACCGCCAACGCTATCTATCAGAACATCGCCTTCGTGGACCGCTACAACCCCGAGTACGTGGCCGTTCTGGGCGGCGACCACATCTATAAGATGGACTACAACAAGATGCTCCGGTACCATAAGGAGAAGGGGGCCGAGTGCACCATCGCCGTCATGCCCGTCAGCATGGAGGAGGCCACCCGCATGGGCATCATGAGCGCCGACGAGAACGGCGCCATCACCGACTTCGAGGAGAAGCCCAAGCAGCCCAAGAGCAACCTGGCCTCCATGGGCATCTACATCTTCACCTGGGCCACCCTGCGGGAATACCTGATCGCCGACGAGGACGACCCCAACTCCGAAAACGACTTCGGCAAGAACATCATCCCCAACTTCCTGAAGGACGGCCGCCCCATGTACGCCTACTCCTTTGAAGGCTACTGGAAGGATGTGGGCACCCTGAATTCCCTGTGGGACGCCAACATGGACCTGCTGGACCCCAGCGACCCCATCAATATGCGCGACCCCAGCTTCCGCATCTACGCCCGGAACTATTCCGCCCCCGCCACCCGGCTGGGCAGCGGCGCCAAGGTCACCAACTCCTTCGTGGCCGAAGGCTGCACCATCCGGGGCAATGTGGAGCACTCCGTGCTGTACACCGGCTGTCAGATCGAGGAGGGCGCGGTGGTCACCGGGGCTGTGGTCATGCCCAACGCCGTGGTGCGCAAGGGCGCCAACCTGAGCTACTGCATCGTCGGTGAACAATGCGTCATCGAGGAGGGCGCTAAAATCGGCGAGCGCCCGGAGAACTACCTCGACGCGGACTGGGGCATCGCCGTGGTGGGCCACCAGAGAACCATTACGGCCGGCTCCGTCGTCAAACCCAAGGAAATTGTTTAAGGGGGCGCCCACCATGAAAATGACTGGTATTATTTTTTCCGAGATGTATACCGACGCGCTGAACTCTCTGACGCAGGACCGCAACATGGGCGCAATCCCCTTTGGCGGGCGCTACCGCCTCGTGGACTTCGCGCTGTCCAACATGGTCAATTCCGGCATCCTCAATGTTGGCGTGCTGGTCAAGCAGCACTACCACTCCCTGATGGACCACCTGAGCAACAGCCAGGAGTGGGATCTGAACCGCAAGAACGGCGGCCTACAGCTTCTCCCCCCCTTCACCACCGAAAACGCCCACACCGGCGACAGCCGCGGCAAGCTGGATGAGCTGCGCAACGCCCTGGACTACCTGGAGACCATTTCCACCACTCCCTACGTCCTGATGGCCGACGCCTACGTACTGTGCAACATCGACTACCGCGCCGCCCTGGAGGAGCACATCGCCAGCGGCTGCGACATCACCATGTTCGCCACCAAGGTCACCGAGTCCTCCCAGCAGGAGTACGCCTCCGTCATGGGCGCCGACTCCAACCACAAGATGACCTCCTATGCCCTGTCCTATACCGCCAAGCCCGGCGAGTATGCCAGCATGGGCCACATGATTATCTCCCGCGAGTTCCTCATCAACGTCATCAAGGATTACACCGCCCGGGGCATCTACGACTTCCTGCGGGACTTCGTCCAGCACGAGTTCAACCGGGGACGCCTGTCCGTCAACATCTACGAGGTGGACAGCACTGTGCTGCGCATCCGGAACATGAACGATTATTTCCAGAGCAGTCTGGCCATCCTAAACGACGACGTGGCCGCCGACCTGTTCCGGGGCGACCGGCCCATCCACACCCGCGTCACCGATGAGGTCCCCGCCTATTACGGCCTGGAGTGCCAAGCGACCCGCAGCATCATCGCCGACGGCTGCATCGTAGACGGCTGCGTGGAAAGCAGCGTGGTGTCCCGGGGCGTGAAGATCGCCAAGGGCGCCAAGCTTAAGAACTGCGTCATCATGGGCGGCAGCGAGGTGGGCGAGGGCGCCTGCCTGGAGAACGTCATCGTGGACAAGCGGGTTACCATCAGCGCCGGGGCCCAGCTCAAGGGGCTGGCCTCCAACCCCGTTGTCATTCGCAAAGGAGTAACCGTATGAAGATCCTACTAGCCACCAGCGAGGCCGCGCCTTATATCAAGACCGGCGGCCTGGGCGACGTGGCCGCCGCCCTGCCCAAGGCTTTGGCCGAGTCCCCCAACACCGAGGTCTATGTCTTCCTGCCCTACTACAAGGCCATCAAGGACAACCCGGAGTTTGAAATCGAGTACCTCACCAACTTCACCATCTCCCTGTCCTGGCGGAATGTGTATTGCGGGTTGTTCCGGGCGGTGAGCAAGAAGAAGAAGCTCCAGTACTACTTCATCGACAACGAGTACTACTTCTACCGGGACGGCTGTTACGGCCACTATGACGACGGCGAACGCTTCGCCTTCTATTCCAAGGCCATCCTGGAATCCCTCCAACACCTGGACTGGTACCCCGATGTGATCCACGCCAACGACTGGCAGACCGCCCTGGTGCCGGTGTTCCTGCGGGCGTTCTACATGGGCGTGGAAAAATACCGGCCCATCAAGACCCTGTTCACCATCCACAACATGGAGTATCAGGGCCGTTTCCCCGACTCCTTCGTGGACGAGGTGCTGGGCCTGCCCGAGGACTGGAAGGGCACCATGAATTTCGACACCTGCACCAACCTGATGAAGGCCGCCATCCACACCGCCGACCGGGTGAGCACCGTGTCCCAGACCTACGCCAATGAGATTCAGGACCCTTACTTCGCCCACGGCCTCCACGACGTGCTGCGCCAGCACGCCTACAAGCTCAGCGGCGTGGTCAACGGCATCGACACCGAGGTGTTCAACCCCGAGTCGGACCCCTTCATCCCCGTCAACTTCACCGCGGGCACCCTGGAAAAGAAGGCGGAGAACAAAAAGTTCCTTCAGGAGCGGCTGGGCCTGGCCGTCCGGGAGGACGCTCCCATCGTCATTATGATTACCCGCCTGGTGGGCCACAAGGGCGTGGACCTGGTCCAGGCCGTCATGGACGACCTGATGTGGGACGATCTGCAAATGGTCGTCATCGGCACCGGCGAGGCGCAGTACGAGAACATGTTCCGGGCCTACGCCGGCAACTTCCCCGATAAGATGTCCGCCAATATCGTCTTCGACAATACCCTGGCCCATCAGGCGTATGCCGGCGCGGACCTGGTGCTCATGCCCTCCAAGCAGGAGCCCTGCGGCCTGACTCAGCTCATCGCCATGCGCTACGGCACCATCCCCATCGTCCGGGAGACCGGCGGCCTGTACGACACGGTGCCCGCCTATGACATCGAGACCGGCGAGGGCAACGGCTTCACCTTCAAGAGCTACAACGCCCACGACATGCTGGGGGCCGTACGCCGGGCCGTGGAGCTGTTCCACGACAAAGAGCATTGGACCGCACTGCAAAAGAGCGTCATGAACTACGACAGCTCCTGGAAACGCTCTGTGCAGGAATATTTGGATATTTTCCACTCCTTAGTGGACGATATCGGCTGATTTTTTCAATATTTATCCCTGTTTTCTCTTTTTTCACAAAGTCAGGAAAAAGTGAAAAATTTTAGTGCACAACTCCCATCTTTTATGGTATAATAATAGGGCGTATTATCGCGCCCTGTGTGATCACAGCCCGCGAGAGCGGACTGTGATCTTTTTTCATCAATTCCCCGGCTTTTCGCCGGTCAAGAAGGAGTTAATATTTCGTATGGATCAGAAACAAATTATCAAAGAACTAGACGAAATGCTGTTGGTACGCTATGGCTGCTCCATGGAAACCGCCTCCCCCCAGCAGGTCTACCGCGCCCTGTGCTATGTGGTCAACGGCATGTTGGCCAGCAAAAGCGCCGAGTTCTACAAGAACAACCAGGGCAAACAGGTATACTATATGTCCATGGAGTTTTTGGTGGGCACCTCCCTGCATAATAACCTCTACAACCTGGGGCTAGAGGACGTGTTCGCCAAGGCCCTGGCCAAGTGCGGCGTGGACATCCACGACCTGTACGAGATGGAGCCGGACGCCGGGCTGGGCAACGGCGGCCTGGGCCGCCTGGCCTCCTGCTATATGGATTCCGCCTCCAGCCTGGCCCTGCCCATGACGGGCTATTCCATCCGCTATGAGTTCGGCATCTTCAAGCAGAAGATCGTGGACGGCTGGCAGGTGGAGTTCCCCGACGACTGGCTGGGCATGGGCGACGTATGGCTGGTCCCCCACGAGGGCGAGGCGGTAGAAGTCCGCTTCGGCGGCAACGTTCACGGCTGGGAGGACGGCGGAAAGTACCGGATCAAACACGTGGACTTCCAGTCCGTCATAGCGGTGCCCAACGATATGTATATCTCCGGCCACGACAGCAAAGCGGTAAACCCCCTGGTGCTGTGGTCTGCCAAGTCCCCCAAGAGTTTCGATATGTCCGCCTTCTCCCGGGGCGACTACGCCAAGGCCCTGGAGGGCGACACCATGGCCGAGGTCATTTCCAAGGTGCTCTACCCCTCCGACGACCACATTGAGGGCAAGCGGTTGCGCCTGCGCCAGCAGTACCTGCTGGTGTCCGCCTCGGTGCAGACCATCCTCAAGAAGCACCTGCGGGACAATCAGACCCTGGACAACCTGCCCGAGAAGGTCTCCATCCACATCAACGACACCCACCCCGCCCTGTGCGTGCCCGAGCTGATGCGCCTGCTGGTGGACGAGCACAACTACAGTTGGGATAAGGCCTGGGACATCACCTGCCGTACCCTGTCCTACACCAACCACACCGTCATGAGCGAGGCGCTGGAACGGTGGGACGTGAGCCTGTTCCAGCAGCTTCTTCCCCGGGTCTACCAGATCGTCCAGGAGATCGACCGCCGCCTGCGGGTGGACCTCCACGGCTTCTACGGCAATGATATGGGCAAGATCGAGTATATGGCGGTTATCAGCAAAAACGAGATTCGCATGGCCAACCTGTGCCTGGCCTGCTGCCACAAGGTCAACGGCGTTTCCAAGCTCCACTCCGAGATTTTGACCAACTCCATCTTCCGGGATTACTACCAGATGGAGCCGGACCACTTCTGCAACGTCACCAACGGCATTGCCTACCGCCGCTGGCTGTGCCAGTCCAACCCCCAGCTCACCGCCCTGCTGAAAGACTTGATCGGCGACGGCTTCGTCACCGACTCCGCCCAGTTGGAGAAGCTGCTCAAATACAAGGACGACGCCAAGGTGCTCCAGCAGCTCCAGGACATCAAGCTGGAGAACAAGAAGCGCCTTTCCGACCTGATCCTCAAGCGGGACGGCATCATGGTGGACCCCAACTCCCTGTTCGATGTACAGATCAAGCGGCTGCACGAGTACAAGCGGCAGCTCCTCAACGTGCTCCAGATTCTCCATATGTACCTGGAGATCAAGCGCAACCCCCACGCCCCCTTCCAGCCCCGCACCTTTATCTTCGCCGCCAAGGCGTCCGCCGGCTATATCATGGCCAAGCAGGTCATCCAGCTCATCGTGGCTGTATCCAAGCTGGTCAACAGCGACCCGGACAGCCGGGATAAGCTGAAGGTGGTCTTTATGGAGGACTACAAGGTCTCCCTGGCCGAGGTCATCATCCCCGCCGCCGAGATTTCCGAGCAGATCTCCATCGCCGGTAAGGAGGCCAGCGGCACCGGCAACATGAAGCTGATGATTAACGGCGCGGTGACCCTGGGTACCCTGGACGGCGCGAATGTGGAGATTCACGAGCAGGTGGGCGACGAAAACATCGTCCTGTTCGGTCTGAAGACCGAGGAGGTCAACGACCTGTGGCGCTGGGGTTACAACCCCTTGGACTACGTGCGCAACGATCCCGAGCTGAAGGCGGTCATGGACCTCCTCGGGCGCGGCATCAGCGGAATGCAATTCCAGGACATCATCAACTCCCTCACCACCAACCACAAAGGCCCTGCCGATCCCTATATGTGTCTGGCCGACTTCCACGATTACGTCCGGGCCCAGCGGGACGTGTCCGCCATCTACGGCGACAAGCCCCGGTTCAACCGGATGTCTCTGGTGAACATCGCCAAGGCGGGCTTCTTCTCCGCCGACCGGGCCGTGGAAGAATACGCCCGGAACATCTGGTATCTCAAATAAACCGCCCAGGCGGCACATAAGAATAAGGAGGTTTGGAGCGTGAAACAGGTATGCTTCGGCGTGGACATCGGCGGCACCACCGTCAAACTGGGGCTGGTGAGCCGGGAGGGGGAGCTGCTGGACAAACGGGAGTTCCCCACCTTCCGGGACATCGGCGCCACCTTTGACGACATCGCCGGCCATATGCGCCAAGTGATGGAGTCTTTTCCCGATTGCCGGTGCGTGGGCGCAGGGGTGGGAGTCCCCGGCCCCATTGTGGATGAGTCCAGGGTGATTCAATGCGCCAATCTGGGCTGGGAGAACCTGAATATTGCGCAGGAGCTCTCCAGCCGGGCCAGCGTCCCTGTCAAGGTGGCCAACGACGCCAACCTGGCCGCCTTGGGCGAGTGCTGGCAGGGGGGCGGCAAGGGCTGCCGCAACCTGGTGATGTTCACCGTGGGCACCGGCGTGGGGGCCGGTATCGTCTGCGACGGCCGCATCATCGCCGGAGCCACCGGCGGCGGCGGCGAGGTAGGCCATATCCCGGTCCCCTTCCACACCGATTGGCAGTGCGGCTGCGGCCGGAAGGGCTGCCTGGAAGCCACCGCCTCCGCCACCGGCATCATCCGGGCCGCGAAAGCCTTCTCCCCCTTCAAGGAGATGGAAAAGGTCAACGCCAAGGACGTGTATGACGCTGCGGCCGCCGGAGATCAAAATGCTCAGGCGGTGGTGAACGAAGCCGCCGCGGCCCTGGGCTGGGCGGCGGTCATCGTCAGTTGCATCGTCAATCCCGAGATCATCCTGCTGGGCGGCGGCGTGTCCGCCGCAGGCAGCGCCCTGTTGGACCCCGTGGAGGCCGCGTTCAAGGCCAACGCTTTCGCGCCTTGCGGCGATGTGCGCTTCGCCCAGGCCCAATTGGGCAACAATGCGGGCATTTACGGCGGCGCGGCCCTGTTCTTCTCCGAATAACGTATCATTTTTCCCCGGGAGGGTAAACAAACCATATCATTTCCATCCCATAAGAGCAGCCATCACAAAAAATGAATTGAGGAGTGATCCACCATGCTGAAACTAGACCTGTCCAACCTGGAGGGCGTAATCTCCCACGATCAGATCAACGCCATGGCCCCCGAGGTGGAGACCGCCCACGCCAAGCTGTATGATCCCGCCGCGCTCGGCTCCGACTTCACAGGTTGGGTGCGTCTGCCCGAGAACTATGACAAGGACGAGTTCGCCCGCATCCAGAAGGCTGCCGCCAAAATTCGTCAGGACTCCCAGGTGCTGGTGGTCATCGGCATCGGCGGCTCCTATCTGGGCGCCCGGGCCGCCCTGGAGGTGTTCCCCTCCGATGGACCGGAGATTTGCTTCGTGGGTTGCTCCCTCAGCCCCAACCAGTTGGACACGGTCATCCGCAAGCTGGACGACCGGGACTGGTCCATCAACGTGATCTCCAAGTCCGGCGGCACCACCGAGCCCGCCGTAGCCTTCCGGGTATTCCGGGACCTGCTGGTGAAGCAGTACGGCGAGAAGGCCAACGAGCGCATCTACGCCACCACCGACAAGGCCCGGGGCGCGCTGAAAACCCTGGCTGACTCCAACGGCTGGCAGACCTTCGTGGTGCCCGACGACGTGGGCGGCCGGTTCTCCGTGTTGTCCGCCGTGGGTCTGCTGCCCATCGCTGTGAGCGGCGCCGATATCGACGAGTTGATGGGCGGCGCCGCTGACGCCATGAACGCCTTTGACAAACGGGACATGTCCAACCCCGTGTGGCAGTACGTGGCCGCACGAAACCTGCTGTACCGCCAGGGCAAGAAAATCGAGCTGTTCTGCTCTTACGAGCCGTCCTATTCCTTCGTGGGCGAGTGGCTCAAGCAGCTCTTCGGCGAGTCCGAGGGCAAGGACGGCAAGGGCATCTTCCCCGCCTCCGCCCAGTTCACCACCGACCTGCACTCCCTGGGACAGTATATCCAGGACGGCGAGCGGCACCTGTTCGAGACGGTCATCTATGTGGACGACACCGGGTGTGACATCGCCATCCCTTACAGCGACGACAACGGGGATAACCTGAACTATCTGGCGGGCAAGCCGCTGAGCTTTGTCCGTGAAATGGCCTTTCAGGGCACCCTGGCCGCCCATAAGGACGGCGGCGCACCCTCCATCGTCCTGCGCATGGACAATATGAGCGTGCGCGCTCTGGGCGAGCTGTTCTACTTCTTCGAGCTCTCCTGCGGCATCAGCGGGCACGTGCTGGGAGTCAACCCCTTCAACCAGCCCGGCGTGGAGGCGTACAAGAAGAACATGTTCGCCCTGCTTGGGAAACCCTGAGGGAAGTGTAGCGCCGCTTTCAAGCTTCTTCCTTTTTCTTATAAGAAAAAGGAAGCGAAAAAGAACTTTTAGTTTGCTACGGACGGGGCAAAAACTACGAGGTTTCCGCCCGGCAACCAACGGCGAAGAATGAAGAGAAGCCCCCGGCTCAAGCTGGGGGCTTCTCTTCATCATTTAGCAATTTTTCCACTGTCACGCCCAGAACTTGGGCTAAAGCTTTCAATTCAATGTCAGTAACAAACCGTTTACCGCTCTCAATACGCTGGACCGCATTTTTGTCTACATCCAGCCCAGCCAATTGAAGCATATCCGCCAATGCACGTTGGGAAACGACTGGTCTTATCTTTTTACGCAGTTCAGACACGCGCATACCACAGAGATTGCGGCGGCCATCCGGCCCATAGTTTTTGTACACTCCATCACCCCTGACATTTTGTGCTTGTCATATGGATGATTTTATGTTATCCTGTTCACATGTTGACATTCTCTAAATGTCAACCGAATATTTAGAGGAGAAAATATGGATACCGATACTGCAATCTTTGGAGACCAATTCGCACAGGAGATCGGGCGATCTCTCCTGGCATATTTTGAGAGCAAAGAATTTCCCAATCAGCTTCTCCGGGACTCTACGCTCAACTCACTCTATTTAAAGGCCCAGGTTCACAATATCGTTAACGACAAGGCGCTATCCGATGTAGAATGCTATGCACTGATCGGGGCCTCCATCGACGCATACCACGAAAGAGGCGGAAAACCTCTTCCCTTTTCCGAAAAGGCGTTCCGGCACAAGTTTTCTGCCCGAGGGGTTGAAAAGTAGGCCGGAGTGTGCTATATTGTTGGGTGAATTTTCTGCCTATATGGCTTACACCTCACAAGAAGGGAACGATTTCCATGTCAGGACATTCCAAATGGCATAACATCCAAAAGACCAAGGGCGCGGCCGACGCCAAGCGATCCCAGGCGTTTACCAAAATCGCCCGTGAGATCATTGTGGCCGTTAAGACCGGCGGCTCCGGCGACCCCAACAATAACTCCCGCCTGGCCACCGTCATCGCCAAGGCCCGGGCGGCCAACATGCCCAACGACAACATCAAGCGCACCATTGAGAAGGCCGTGGGCTCCGGCAACGCCAACGACTACGAGGCCATTACCTATGAGGGGTACGGCCCCGGCGGCGTGGCCGTCATCGTGGAGACGCTGACCGACAACCGCAACCGCACCGCTTCCGACGTGCGCCACTACTTCGACAAGTTCGGCGGCAACCTGGGCGCCACCGGCTGCGTGTCCTGGTCCTTCGACCAAAAGGGCGTGCTGGTGATTGAGCGCGAGGATTTGGACGAGGAAGTGTCCATGATGGACGCTCTGGACTGCGGCGCGGCGGATTTTGAGGCAGATGAGGACTGTTTCACCGTCTACACCGATCCGGACGCTTTCGCCGCCGTGGTGGCAGCCATGGAGGAAAAGGGTTACGTGTTTGCTTCCGCCAAGGTGGAGATGGTGCCCCAGAACTACGTCACCCTGTCTGATGAGAAAGACATCAAAAACATGGAAAAGCTTATCGACACCATGGAGGACAACGACGACATTCAGAACATCTGGCACAACTGGGACGAGTAAAATAATTCCCCCTGCCGCACAGCGGCAGGGGGAATATTTATTTGCCCAACTCCGTCCCGCGCTTGTAAGCGGCCAGCACCGCGTTGATGGCCGCAGCCCGCAGGCCGCCCCGCTCCAGCTCCGCCACCCCGGCGATGGTGGAACCTCCGGGGGAACACACCTCGTCCTTCAGCCGGCCGGGGTGCTTGCCGCTCTCCAGTACCATAGCTGCGGCCCCCAGTACCATCTGGGCGGCGTACTCCACCGCCTGCTTGCGGGGCAGGCCGGTCATCACGCCGCCGTCCGCCAGTGCCTCGATATAGGGGTATACAAAAGCGGGGCCGCACCCCGCCACGGCGGAGAACTGGTCCATCAGGTCCTCGCTGATCCGCTCTACCTTGCCCGTGGCGGACAGGATCTCCTCCACGCCCTCGAACACGGACTCATCCCACCACTCATCGGTGGATATTGCGGTCATTCCCTTGCCAATGGCCACGCAGGTATTGGGCATGATGCGCACTATGGGCACATCATCCCCCGCCCCCCTCAGATAGGGGCGCATATCCCCGATCCGCAGACCGGCGGCCATGGACACCAGCACCCTGCTCTCGCTGCACTCCGCCAACACCGGAGCCAGCGTATTCAGTAGCGGGCGCATCATTTGGGGTTTCACCCCCAGGAAAATGTATTCCGCTCCCCGCACCGCGTCGGCATTGCTTTTTGCCACCGCACAGCCCAATTCCGCCGCCAGCGCCTCCGCTTTGGCAGGGGTGCGGTTGACCAGCACAACTTGCTCCGGCCCTATGGCCCGGCAGGCCGCCCTGGCCAGCGCTCCGCCCATATTGCCCACGCCGATAAACGCCGCTTTTTTCATCGTATCCCAGCTTTCTGAAAAATTTATCTCATTATATCCCTTCCAGCCCCGGCCCGCAAGACGAAATTGACAAGCCGGGAAAATTGCTGTAAAATGGACAAAATCAGGAGAAGAGGAACCTTCATGGACATCAAAAAAGCCATGGAGGACGTCGTGGCAAAGCTCAAGAGCGACGAGGCTCTGCAAAAACAGTTCCTCAGCGACCCTGCGGGAGCACTGAAGACGCTCACCGGCATCGACATCCCCACCGATCAGATCGACGCCGTGATCACCGTCGTTAAGCCAAACTCACCGCCGACAACGTGGGCGACGCCGTCAAGGGCCTGGGCAACCTGTTCAAGAAATAAAGAAAGCAGTCCCGCCGTTTTCACGGCGGGACTTCGCTCTTTTGTGGACGAATTTTACTGTCCGTTATAAATAGAACGGTTGATTGCGCAGAGGATAGCCCTCAAAGACGCCCGGTTGATGTTGTGGCTCTTGCCCACGCCGAACACGTCGCGGCCTTGGGGATTTTTCAGGTGGATATAGCACACCGCCTGGGTGTCCGAGCCGGAGGAGATGGCGTGCTCCTTGTAGTCCACGAACTGGTAACCCTCGATGTGCCCCTCGGGCAGGTCGTGGAGGGCGTTGAAGAAAGCGTCGATGGGGCCGTTGCCCTCGCCACAGGTGGCCATCACCTTGCCCTTGTAGCCCACCTCGCCGTCAAAGGTCACCCAGCTCGCGTCGCCGTGGCGGGCATCCTCCCGGAAGGAGTGGCGCTCCAACTGGTAGGTCTTGGGGACAGACAGGTACTCCTGATCGAACAGGGCGAAAATCTGGTCCGGTTTCAGCTCTTTGCCCACCCGGTCGGACTCCTTCTGTACCACCGCCCCAAACTCCGCATGCATGGCCTTGGGCAGGTCGTAGCCGAAGTTCTGCATCATGACGAAGGCCGCGCCGCCCTTGCCGGATTGGGAGTTGATGCGGATGATGGGCTCATACTGCCGCCCCACGTCGGAGGGGTCGATGGGAAGGTAGGGCACCTCCCACATGTCGGTGCCGCTCTCCTGCATATAGTGTACGCCCTTGTTGATCGCGTCCTGGTGGCTGCCGGAGAAGGCGGTGAACACCAGCTCACCCACATAAGGCTGCCGCTCCCCCACCTTCATCTTGGTGCAGCGCTCGTACATATCACGGATTTTGTTGATATCGTGGAAGTCCAGCTCCGGGTCCACCCCCTGGGTCCACATGTTCATGGCCAGAGTCACCATATCCACGTTGCCGGTGCGCTCGCCGTTGCCGAACAGGGTGGCCTCCACCCGCTCCGCTCCCGCCAGCAGGCCCATCTCGGTGGTAGCCACGCCGGTGCCCCGGTCGTTGTGGGGGTGCAGGGAGATAATGGCCCGCTCCCGGCCGGGGAGGTTGCGGATGAAATACTCCATCATGTCGGCAAACTGGTTGGGCATGCAGTTTTCCACCGTGGTGGGCAGGTTGAGGATCACAGGCTGCTCCGCCGTAGCGTGGAGGTGGTCCAGCACCGCCGCGCAAATCTCCACGGCGTAGTCCATTTCCGTCCCCATAAACGATTCCGGGGAGTATTCATACCGCAGATTCATACCGTCCGCAATCACCGGCTGAGCCATCTCATAGATCAAGTCCGCCGCGTCGGTGGCAATCTTGGTGATGCCCGCACAGTCCATGTGGAACACCACCTTGCGCTGGAGGGTGGAGGTGGAGTTGTAGAAGTGCAGGATGACGTTCTTGGCCCCCTGGATGGCCTCGAAGGTCTTGCGGATCAGGTGCTCCCGGGCCTGGACCAGCACCTGGATGGTCACGTCGTCGGGGATGTGGCCGCCCTCGATGAGCTCCCGGCAGATCTCGTACTCCGTCTCCGACGCAGAAGGGAAACCGATCTCGATTTCCTTCACGCCGATGTCCACCAAGGTGTGGAAATACTCCAGCTTCTCCTCCAGGTTCATGGGATCAATGAGGGCCTGGTTGCCGTCGCGCAGGTCCACAGAGCACCACACCGGGGCCTTGGTGACGGTTTTGTCCGGCCAGGTGCGGCCCTGGATGGGCTGGGGTGTAAAGGGAATGTACTTCTCAAATCCGGGTTTCAAATTCATGGGGTTTTCCTCCTTTGGATTTCCGGGGGAACGCAAAAACACCCCCGACGTTTCGTCAGGGGCGTAGTAAGATACTACACGGTACCACCCTAATTCCGCGCACGGTCACCCAATGCGCGCTCTCGGCCTCCAACAAGGCCATGACCGGTAACGGGGTCTCCCGTCCGGCCCTACTGCGAAAACGTTCAGGCCGGCGGCTCCGGGGCCAGTATCCACGCGGCGTCTCGCGCCGGTTCGCACCAACCACCGGTTCTCTGAGCGAGAGGAAGCCGCGTCTTCTTCCCATCTGCGCCTTTTGCTTGAAAGATATTATACCGTTGGGAATGGGGATCTGTCAAGACCTACTTTCGCCTGGTCCATTCAATGCATTTTGTCACATAAACAGCGGGCGGCGGAACACTCCGCCGCCCGCGAATCTATCCTGTCAGCCCTCATCCTCGATGAGGCCATAGCCGCCGCCGTTGCGGCGGTAGACCACGGCGAATGCCCCGCCGTCCTCATCCTTGAACGCGAAGAAGTTGTGGCCCAGCAGGTCCATCTGAAGGATTGCCTCCTCCACCGTCATGGGCTTGATGGGGAACTTCTTGGTGCGCACCACCTGGAACTCCCCGTCCTCCTCCACATCGGGCACAAAGGAGGTCTCCTCCACCGCCTCGGGCGGGGTAAACGCGCCCTGACGCAGGCGCTTCTCCAGCCGGGTCTTGTGCTTGCGCAGCTGCCGCTCCATGGAGGTGACCGCCGCATCGACGGAGGCAAACATATCCGACGTGCTCTCCGCCACCCGCAGGATGGTGCCGCCGGAACGGATGGTAAGCTCCACCTTGTTCCGGTCCTTCTCCACGGAGAAGACCAGATTGGCCTCCGCCTCATTCTTGAAGTAACGGTCCAGCTTGCCTACCTTTTTCTCGGCGTAGTTATGGAGCGATTTGGGCAGGTTGACCTTTTTGTCTGTGAACGTGAACTTCATGTGCTCAGCTCCTTTCGGTTGGGAGCGGTGCTCCCGGTAATTCATATTATACACAATTGCATGCAAATAGGCAATTCTTTTTTTGTATCTTTTTACCTCGTAGGGGCGGTTTTTTTGACATACCCGGAAAATGGACAGGCACGGCGGCGGCGCAAGCCGCATAGCTGTGGTTGGGGCCTTCCGTTCCGGAGGCCCGCCCGACAAACACAAAGAGAGGAGGATCAGATGAATGAATTGATTAAAAACCGGCTGGCCCGGCTGCTGTGCGTCAAGTCCCTGGTGACGCTGGTGCTGACGGTGGTATTCGCCGTCATGGCGCTGCGGGGAGAGGTCAATCAGGACTTTATGACGGTGTACACCGTTATCATAGCCTTCTACTTCGGCACCCAACTGGAGCGGACGGCACAGAAAGGGGGCGGAGGCTTGTGAAGCTGCTCCAGTGCATCCTCACGGAAAACGACTGCTATCAAACCAACCGGACCATCAGGCCCCAGGGGGTGATGGTCCACTCCACCGGGGCCAACAATACCACACTCCGGCGGTATGTCCAGCCTGTGGCGAACACGCCGGACCGGGAGACGCTGCTGGCGGCCCTGGGAACCAACCCCAACGGCAACCACTGGAACCGCCCCGACCTGGACGTGTGCGTCCACGGCTTCATAGGCAAGCTGGCGGACGGCACAGTAGCGGCGGCGCAGACCCTGCCTTGGGACCACCGGGGCTGGCACGCGGGCACCGGCAACAGCGGCAGGAGCGCCAACGACACCCATATCTCCTTTGAGATGTGCGAGGACGATCTGACCGACCCGGAGTATTTCCGGCAGGCGTACCAGGCCGCAGTGGAGCTGACGGCCATGCTGTGCAAGGAGTACGGCCTGGACCCGCTGGCGGGCGGCGTGGTGATCTGCCATCAGGACGGCTACCGCTTGGGGGTGGCCAGCAACCACGGGGACGTCTACAACTGGTTCCCGAAATTTGGCAAGACCATGGACGACTTCCGGGCCGACGTGGTCCGGAGCATGAGCGGGGAAAGCGAGGAGGACAACGAAATGGTCACTTATAAGACGCTGGACGACGTGCCCGACTATTACCAAGACGCGGTACGCAAGGCCGTAGACGCGGGCGCGCTGAACGGCACCGGAAACGGTGAGCTGAACGTGTCCGAGGACCTGTGCCGGACGCTGACGGTACTGGACCGGCTGGGCAAGCTGAGCTGAGGAGAAGCGCGGAGCCGCCGCGAGTAGGCGCAACGTGACAACGAATGCAAGGAGGGGACGCCCGAGCAATCAGGCGTCCCCTTTTTCCTTCATCGCTTTGTCAATCGCGTCGTTGATGAAGCGGTTTGTACTTTTTCCTTGTTTCTGGGCGAAATCCTTGATTACTTTCCTCTTGCCCTTGGGGACAATCACATCAATCCGGTCATACGCCTTTTTATTATATCTGGCGGTCGCTTCTTTCTGAGCCTCCGTATACCCCATCACCGCACCTCCAGCTTTCACGTTCCCCAGTTTTCACGTTTCATGATTATATCTATACTTCCATAAGTATTGTATAATTCCATACGTATATTTTTGTCTATTTTGCCAATTTATATACTCCCATAAGTATGTTATACTGCAAAATACCGATCAGAGTTGATCCGCTCTGACCGGTCCAGCTCCGGACACAGCTACGGGGCGGCCATATCACAGTCCGTCGTGCAGCAACTCCCTACACCTCGGACGAAACGCCCACCCGCCCCTCTCTTCCGGGGTGGGCGTTTCCATTTTGCTTCCGAAAAATTTCTCTTGACTTTTATGCTTAAAAGTGTTAGAGTATCGACAGCAAATAGAAGGAGGACTGCGCATGAACCGGCGGAGCTATGGGTATGGCTATTACCGCTATTACGATAGCGGCGTTTTGTCATGCCCTTGAAGGTTTCCGCAGTCCTGCTGAGCGCGGCGGCCCCAAGGGGGGCCGCTTTTTCTATGCCCAAGCCAAAAGGAGACGATCAATCATGGTAGTCATTATGAAGCACGATTTCACCCAGGCCCAACTGGAACGGGCCATCCAGGCCATGGAGGCGGGCGGCGTCCGGGTGATGGTGTCCAAGGGCGCGGAGATCACCATTCTAGGCGCGGAGGGCGACGCCGGGGCGCTAAACCAGGAGTCGCTGGCCCAACTGGACGGCGTGGAGCGGGTCATGCGGGTTAGCGAGCCCTATAAGAAGGCCAACCGCAAGTATCACCCAGACGACTCCGTCATCGATATGGGTAAGGGCGTATCCATCGGCGGGAACAAGCTGGCGGTCATCGCCGGGCCCTGCTCCGTGGAGAGCGAGGCGCAGATTCTGGAGGTGGCCAAATCCGTGCAGGCTTCCGGGGCGGTGGCCCTGCGGGGGGGCGCGTACAAGCCCCGCACCTCTCCCTACGCCTTCCAGGGCAAGGGCGTGGAGGGCGTCATGCTGCTGGACGAGGCCAGGAAGACCACCGGCCTGCCCATCGTATCCGAGCTGATGAGCGCCGACCAGCTTCCCCTCTTTGAGGAGGCGGTGGACGTGATCCAGATCGGCGCCCGGAACATGCAGAACTTCGACCTGCTGAAAAAGGTAGGCCACACCAACAAGCCCATCCTGCTCAAGCGGGGTCTGTCCTCCACCATTGAGGAGTGGCTGATGAGCGCGGAGTATATCATGGCCGGGGGCAACCCCAACGTGATCCTGTGTGAGCGGGGCATCCGCACCTTTGAGACCTTCACCCGCAACACCCTGGACCTGTCGGCGGTGCTGGCGGTGAAGAAGCAAAGCCACCTGCCGGTGGTGGTAGACCCCTCCCACGCCTGCGGCAAGGCGTGGATGGTGGAGCGCATGGCCATGGCGGCGGTGGCCGCCGGGGCGGACGGACTCATCATCGAGGTGCATAACGATCCCCCCCACGCCCTGTGCGACGGGGCCCAGTCCGTCACGCCGGATCAGTTCGGTTCCATCATGGACAAGCTCCGGGCGGTGGCCAGGTGCGTGGACAGGGAGCTGTGATCCAGAAAAACGCGGTTGAGGAAGGAGCGCTTCCCATGGAAAAAAGACGTATTTTAGTGGTTGGCTTAGGACTGATCGGCGGCTCCCTGGCCCTGGCCCTCCAGGGCTTTGAGGACTTCGAGGTGGTGGGGGCGGTGCGCTCCCGGTCCACCTATGACAAGGCGGCGGCCATGGGCGCGGCGGACCGGCTCACCTTCGATCCCGCCGCCGAGCTGCCCGGCGCGGACGTGGTGGTGCTGTGCCAGGACCCGGCGGGCATCATCGCCTTTCTGCAAGAGCACCGGGACTGCTTCAAACCCGGCTGCCTCATCTGGGACGTGTGCGGCGTGAAAACCGCCGTGATGGACGCGGCCCGGTGCCTGCCGGACGGGGTGGACTTCATCGGCTGCCACCCCATGGCGGGCAAGGAGGTGTCCGGCATCGACAACGCCGAGGGCACCCTGTTCCGCAACACCCACTTCATCGTCACCCCCGGCCCCCGGGCCACCAGGGAACATTTGGGCCTGCTTCACCGCATGGCGGATTGGTGCCGGTTTGGCGACGTCATCGAGACCACCCCGGAGCGCCACGACGAGATGATCGCCTACACCAGCCAGCTCATGCACGTCATCGCCGTGTCGGTGTGCGACAACGAGGAGCTGTTCTCCTGCGAGGGTTTCGAGGGCGGCTCCTTCCGGGACTGCACCCGGGTGGCGGCGCTGGACCCAGCCATGTGGACCCAGCTCTTCACCCTGAACGCCCCGGCCCTCTCCAAAATGGTGGCCGGGCTGGAGGAGCGGATTCACCAGTACCGGGTGGCCATTGAGAACAACGACCGGGAGACCCTGAGCGCCATGCTGTCCCACGCCTCCGGCCGGAAGAAGCAGATCAACCTGGAGCGGGCCCGGGGCGACGACGTGCGGCCTGGGTTCTGATCGGAAATCTAATTTGACAAGAACCTTCCCTGGTGGTACACTGGCGTTGAACACGGCCCGCAGCCCAAAATATTCGGCCGTGGGGAGGCTGTTATGGGTTACATCATGGATCTGCGGGCCTACGTGGGCCACCGGCCGCTCATTCAAGTGGGTTCCGCCGTTATTCTGGATGACGAACAAGGGCGCATCCTTCTGCAATTGCGCACCGACGACCACCGATGGAGTTTTTCCGCAGCGGGTTCCATGGAACCGGGGGAGTCGGCGGAGGAGACCGCCCGCCGGGAGCTTCTGGAGGAGACCGGGCTCACGGCGAACAGCCTGGAGCTTGTGGGCGTGTACACCGGACCAGAGGAGCACGCCGTCTATCCCAACGGCGACGAGGTTTACAACGTGGAATTTTTCTTCGTGTGCCGGGACTGGTCCGGGACGCTGAAATGCCAGGAGGACGAGGTGGAGGAGCTGCGGTTTTTCCATCCGGACGAGTTCCCTCCCGGCCTGTCCGGGGGGCTGCGGCGACGGCTCCCGGATTGGGCGAGGTACAGGCAGTCCCTGAACGGATGAGCCGCTTTCTTCCCCAGTCATATTCCTGGGACAAACCCCATAGAATGGATCATCAAGGGTAAGGAGATGGTCCTATGGCATACGACGGCGGCCTGTCCGCCCCCCACCACGTGGTGATTGAGGAGCGCAAGAGCCTCACCGTGTCCGGCGTGGAGGACGTGGAGCGGTTTGATGAAAATACCATTGTGCTGTCCACCTCCAAAGGCACCATGGTGGTGACCGGGGAGGATCTGCACATCGAAAAGCTGTCCCTGGACGGCGGCGACTTGAAGGTGGAGGGCGAGGTGGACTCCGTCACCTACGAGGACGACGGGGGTTCAAACCGGGGCGGCTTCCTGGCCCGGCTGCTGCGCTGACTATGTATGTAGATGTCCTGGACCAGGCGCTGGTTTTCGGGCAGGGATTCCTGCTGGGGGCGGCCCTGGGCCTGGTTTACGACGGGATGCGCACCCTGCGCCGGAGCCTGAAGCTGGCCGCGCTGGCCTTCCTGCTGGACCTGCTGTTCTGGATCGGCGCGGCGGCGTCCCTGTTCGCCTTCACCCTGCTGCGGGACGACGGACAGGTGCGCATTTTCCACATGGCCGCGGCGGTGCTGGGGGGCGGGGGCTATTTCCTCACCCTCAGCAAGCTGGTTTTGCCCCTTTTTTTGTGGCTGGCCGGTATCATTCGGGCCCTTTTCCGGCTTTTTACCGCCCCTGCGCGGCGGGCCGGGCGGGCCGGAAAAAAATTTTTGAAATTTCAAAAAAAACACTTCCAAAATTGGCTTGTCTGGTATAAAATGAGTGTACTATACCGTTTCACAGGAGACGGGGAGCAGGGGGTGGCGAGTCATGAAGTTGAAGAGGGCCGGCATGGCCACAAAATTGCTGGTGCTGGTGCTATTGGCCGTCATATCCATCGCCCTGCTGTCCACTCAGGCCAAGCTCAGCGCGGCTCAGACCGACCGGGACGCGCTGGCCCGCCAGGTGCAGGAGCAGCAGGAAGCAAACGCCGCCCTGCAAGACGGCATCGACCACAGCGATGACCCGGAGTATCTGGCAGACATCGCCAGAAGCCGCCTGGGTCTGGTGGAACCGGGGGAGATTGAGTTTGTCGATCCCTCTAAATAGTATAGCAAATTATCTTATCACAGGGAGAGGAAACAGAGAGATTTATGGGGATTGAAGTAGGATCTATCTTGGATGGCAAGGTGACGGGGATCACCAAGTTCGGCGCGTTTGTGTCCCTGCCCGGCAACCGGTCCGGGCTGGTACATATCTCGGAGATCGCGTACTCCTATGTCAACGATGTGCACGACCTGCTGGCCGAGGGGCAGGACGTCAAGGTGAAGGTCATTGGGATCGACGCCAATAACCGGATCAACCTGTCCATCAAACAGGCCCTTCCCCCTCCGCCCCGGCCGGAGCGTCGGGCCGGACCCCGCCCCGGCGGGCCCAACAACCGTCCCCACCCTGAGGGCGACCGTCGGCCGGACGGCCGCCGTTCGGCCCCTGCCCGCGGCTTCGCGCCGGAGCCCGCCCAGCCCAGGGGCCCGGCCAGCTTCGAGGATCAGCTTAAGCAGTTTATGGCCAGCTCCGACAGCAAGCTGTCCGAGCTCCATATGAACGAAAAGCGCAGCAACCGCCGGGGCGGGAGAAAATAGATCCCAATCGAAGGGGGGACGCAACCGCGTCCCCCCTTTTTATGAAAAAACGGCTCTTTTCCCACGGAAAGGGAAAAGAGCCCAAAGGTTATTTGCGCGGGAGAATGGAATGACCGCATGGGGCAGCCCCATGCTTGCGGCACGTGCCGCAGATACAGCATATCACAGCGCCGGCTAAAAAATTGTCGAACGCCGGCAGGAGGGATAACAATGCTCATTGTCAACGGCGTGATCCACACCATGGAAACCGGCACCATCCCCAACGGCTTTGTCTGGATGCAAGGAAGCCGCATCGCTCAGGTGGGTCCCATGTCCGCCCTTCCGGACGACGCGGACCTGGACAACCTGGTGGACGCCCAGGGCGGCCACGTCCTCCCAGGCTTTATTGACGCCCACTGCCACGTGGGCCTGTACGGTTCCGCCGCTCAGGAGGACGACCTGAACGAGTCCCCCGCCCCCTGTACCCCCCAACTTCGGGCCCTGGACGGCGTGAATCCCCTCAACCAGTATTTCGCCGAGGCCCGCCGGGCGGGCGTGACCTGCGTCCACACCGGCCCCGGTTCCGCCAACCCCATCGCCGGACAGTCCATCCTGCTCAAAACCGTGGGCACGGTGGTGGACCAGATGGCGGTGCGCACCCCCGCAGCCATGAAATTCGCCCTGGGAGAGAACCCCAAGGGCATCCACAAGGACCACGGCCCCGCCACCCGCATGGCCACCGCCGCCCTCATCCGGGAAAAGCTGAACCAGGCGCTGAGCTACGACCTGAAATGGACCCGCGCCCAGGTGGACGACCAGATGGACGCCCCCGAGCCAGACGCCCAACTGGACGCCCTGCGCCCGGTGGTAACGGGCCGTCTGCCCGCTCACTTCCATGCACACCGGGCAGACGACATCGTCACCGCCGTACGGCTCAGCCGGGAATTCGGGCTGGACTGCGTTATTGTCCACGGCACCGAAGGCCATCTCATCGCCGAGTTCCTGGCCAAGGAGGGGGTGCCCGTCATCACCGGCCCCTTCCTGATGGACCGCTGCAAGCCGGAGCTGGGACATCTCGCCATGGACAACACCGCCCTCCTGGTCCGGGCCGGGGTGCAGGTGGCCATCTGTACCGACCACCCGGAGACCCCCGTCCACCTGCTCCCCTTCTGCGCCGCCATGGCCGCCCGGGCCGGGATGGACGAGGAGGAGGCGCTGGCCGCCATCACCATCAACGCCGCTTGCGTCTGCGGCGTAGGCGATCGACTGGGTTCCCTCTCCCCCGGCAAGGACGCGGACATCGTGGTCATGGACGGCCACCCCTTCCACTGGCGCACCCGCGCCACCCACGTATTCATCGACGGACAGGAGGTCGTTTAAATGGTACGGGAAATTGAGGCGAAGACCCTGTCCGACGCCATCCGGGCGCTTTGCATTGAGGCCAACACCATTCTGCCCCAGGATCTGAGAGACGCCATCTGCGCCGCCCGGAAGGACGAGCCCTCTCCGGTGGGGCAGGCCATTTTAGGGGACCTGGTGGAAAATTACCAATTCGCAGAATCCAAGGGCCTGCCCATCTGCCAGGACACCGGCATGGCCGTGGTTTTCATGGACTGGGGCCAGGACTGCCATCTCACCGGCGGCTCTTTAGAGGAAGCTGTCAACGACGGCGTGCGCCGGGGCTATCTGGACGGCCATCTGCGGCTGTCGGTGGTGGGCGACCCCCTCAGACGGGTGAACACCAACGACAACACCCCCGCCATCCTCCACCTGCGGATGGTAGCCGGGGACCAGGTGGAGATCACCATTGCTCCCAAGGGCTTCGGCAGTGAGAACATGACCAGGCTCAAAATGTTCAACCCCTCCGTCACCGTGGAACAGGTGGAGGACTTCATTGTGGACTGCGTATCTCAGGCCGGGTCCAACCCCTGCCCGCCGGTGGTAATCGGCATCGGCCTGGGCGGCACGTCCGAGGTGGCAGCAGAGCTGGCCAAGCGCGCCCTCCTGCGTCCCGCCGGGGAGCGCCACCCCGATCCCTTCTATGCGGCCATGGAGGGGCGCATCCTGGAGCGGGTCAACCGCCTGGGCATCGGCCCCCAGGGACTGGGCGGGGCCACCACCGCCCTATCCGCCGCCATTCTCACCCAGGGCACCCACATCGCGGGACTGCCCTGCGCCGTCAATCTGGGGTGCCATGTGACACGGCACGCACATGTGACACTATGAAAAATCAAGATATACAGCTTATACCGGCAGACCTGTCTCTCGCGAAACAAGCAACCGACTACTACACTAGAAACAGGAGCTTTTTAGAAGCATTTGAACCTGTACGGGACGAGGAATTTTTTTCACTTCAATATCAGCAGGAAGTCTTAAAAAGGGAGATGCTTGAGTATGAAGAAAAAACAGCCTTTCGCTTTTATATTACTCCAGTAGAGCGGCCGACGAAAATTATAGGTATCATTGGGTTAAACAATGTGGTATGGGGGGCCTTTTGTTCCGCTTTTCTGGGATATAAATTAGACAAAGAGTATCTCAACAGAGGCTATATGTCTATGTCGGTCGCAATGTTGATAAAATATGCGTTTGAAGAATTAGGCCTGCACCGAATTGAAGCGAATGTAATGCCGAAAAACAAAGCCTCTTTAAGAGTTTTGGAAAAAAATCATTTTGTAAACGAAGGAATTTCAAAATATTATCTAAATATCAATGGAGTTTGGGAAGATCACATTCATATGGTTAAAATAAATTATGCTATGCACTAAACTTGATTTTATCGAATCGCGTATCTTTTCTTCTCCGGATGATTGTGGTATACTAATTAGGTTATGATTTTATTTAGGGGGTTCTTCCCATGTAAAGGACCGTTTTCTTCTAAAAACCAAATGAAACAGGAGGAACTCTCATGTCTCAATATGAATCCGAAATCAAGCGGCGAAGAACCTTCGCCATCATCTCCCACCCCGACGCGGGTAAAACCACCCTGACGGAGAAATTCCTGCTCTACGGCGGGGCCATCGCCCAGGCGGGGGTGGTCAAGGGCAAGAAGAACGCCCGCGCCGTCACCTCCGACTGGATGGAAATCGAAAAGCAGCGCGGCATCTCCGTCACCTCCTCCGTGATGCAGTTCCAGTACGGGGGCTTCTGCATCAACATCTTGGACACGCCCGGCCACCAGGACTTCTCCGAGGACACCTACCGCACTCTAATGGCGGCGGACTCCGCCGTCATGGTCATCGACGCCGCCAAGGGCGTGGAGGCCCAGACCCGGAAGCTGTTCAAGGTGTGCCGTCTGCGCGATATCCCCATTTTCACCTTTATCAACAAGATGGACCGGGAGGCCCGGGACCCCTTCGAGCTATGCCAGGAGCTGGAGCACGAGCTGGGCATCGACACATACGCCGTCAACTGGCCCATCGGCTGCGGGAAGGCGTTCCAGGGCGTGTACGACCGGGAGCGCAAGCGCATCATCCACTTCACCTCCAACGGCGGCTCCAAGGCGGCCACCGCCACCGAGGTCTCTTTGGACGATCCGGCGCTGGCAGCCCTCATCGGGCAGAGCTACCGGGACCAGCTCTCCGACGAGATTGAACTGCTGGACGGCGCCTCCTGCGAGTTCGACATGGACCGGGTTCGCCATGGACAGCTTTCCCCGGTGTTTTTCGGCTCGGCGCTGACCAATTTCGGCGTAGAGCCCTTCCTGGAGGACTTCCTGCGCATGACCACCGCTCCCTTGCCCCGCACCGCCGGGGAGGAGCTGATCGACTCCTTCGACGACGGCTTCTCCGCCTTCGTGTTTAAAATCCAGGCCAATATGAACAAGGCCCACCGGGACCGCATCGCATTCATGCGGGTGGTGTCCGGACGGTTCGACGCGGACAAGGAGGTTTACCACGTCCAGGGCGGCAAGAAGCTGAAGCTGTCCCGGCCCCAGCAGCTCATGGCCGCCGAGCGGGAGATCATCGAGGAGGCCTACGCCGGGGACATCATCGGCGTGTTCGACCCCGGCATCTTCGCCATCGGCGACACCCTGTGCATGCCGGGGCACAAGTTCCAGTTTGACCCCATCCCCACCTTCGCCCCGGAGCACTTCCGCCGGGTGCGCCCCTTGGACACCATGAAACGCAAGCAGTTCCTCAAAGGCATGGAGCAGATCGCCCAGGAGGGCGCGATTCAAATTTTTAAGACCCCCTATTCCGGCATGGAGGAGGTCATCGTGGGCGTGGTGGGCACGCTGCAATTTGACGTGCTGGAATACCGCCTCAAGAACGAGTACGGCGTGGACCTGTACGCAGAAGGGCTGCCCTACGAGTACCTGCGCCGGCTCCACCACGATGGGGACGAGCCGCTGCAGGCGGACGAGCTCACCCTCCCTGGCGATGCCATGCTGGTGGAGGACTACCGGCAGAACCAGTTGTTGCTATTCGCCTCCCAGTGGTCCATCAACTGGACGGCGGAGCGCAACAAAAATATCACCCTGTCCGAGGGAGAGGTAACGTAAGGAACTGGCACCCGCCCTTCACTGTGGGCAGCACCTTGCAGTCCACCTTGTACCGGCCCAGGGGCAAGGGCTTGGACACGGCCATGCCGTTTTTGTCCGTGCGGACGGTGTCCACCAGGCTGCCGATGCGGTAGTGGTAAATCTCGAACTCGGTGCCGGGGATGGGGGCGCCAGCGGGCCAGCCATTCATGGGGTTGTAGTCCGCGCTGGTCTTGGTGATCTGAATCTGTCCTGTGATGGGCGTGTTCTGCCACTCCACCAGGGTCACCTCGCCCGCCTTGACGTATACCGTTTTCATCTGGGTGTCCGGGACATACCCCGGATTGTCCAGCTCCCGCAGGTAGTAGCGGCCACCGTCCGTCAGGCCCTCGATATAGACGTATCCCCGGTCGTCCGAAGTGTACTGTCCAATGGGCTTGCTGGCGCTGTCATAGAGGAGGAAGCTCACGCCGCTGATGCCCTGCTTGGTGACGGAATCGATCTTATGGATCAGGATACCCGAAAAAGCCTTGTTTTTCACCGTCAAAGTGGTGTTTTTTCCATCCTTCATGGTGAAATAGTGGGGTGTGGCGTCCAGCTTGAATTCCTTGGGGCACTCGGTTTCCACCGCGTAGTAATTCGCCGCGTTCAGTTGGAGGCTGACCCGGCCATCGCTGCCGGTGGTGATGGTGTCCACCAGCCCGCCGTCGTCGGCGCGGCGGATCTCGAAGGTCACATTGGAGATGCGCTTTTCCTCGTTCCCCTCCACCACCTTGATGAGCTCGAAATTCCCGGCAGGGGCGTTGTAAAAAATAAGATACTGCGTGTCGCCGGGATTCACCTATAAGGTGGCGAGATGAGGAATGTCCGGCCATCATCCAGCGGGCCAAGACAGAAAATGCCATAACTTACTGGAGAGACGAGACTGGAATCGACAATTGCTCAAACTGCGAGCGCGGGTTTGCACCCAAGGGGCAGCCCCCAGTTCTGCCAGTGGAGACGAAAAGAGAGCGGCTGAATATGCTTTCCGCCCTGAGCAGGCAGGGAGACGTTCGCTTTATGCTGTATGAGGATTCCATGAACCAGCAGCGCCTGATCCAATTTATGGACCGGCTGGTTCGAACCTTCAACCGAAAAGTTTTCCTGATTTTGTACAACCTAAAGGTGCACCATGGGAAGAAAGCCGCAGCCTGGCTGGACAGGCATCGGGATAAAATTGAGCTGTTTTTTCTACCGCCCCATGCTCCCGAGAGCAATCCGGACGAATATCTCAATCATGTGCTGAAACTCTCGATCCATTCTGGCGACTTGCCTCGGAGCAAATACGATATCCGCCATAAAACAGCTTCCTTCATGCGAACTTTGCAACCTTCTCCTGATAAGGTCTCCGCTTTCTTTCAACATAATCAGATTTCCTATATGATTGTTCGGGAGTAATAATACCCGCAACTACTGCAATAAAAATGCCTTCTATTATTCGATTTATTCTGGCCTTTTTTTCGTCATTTTCGTTATTCATAAGGCTAATCCCAACCCTTCTCATTACACTATACATTATATCTCCTCCTGAATTTTCCTCCTATTTTATACTGATGTCAACACAAATCGACACAAAGCTACAAAAATCAAATGTGCAAGCCGGATGACCGAGGGCTACAACGCAGAATGGAGCGGAAATGAGATATTTCGCGGCATACTGAGTGACCTGCTGTACGGCTTAACAATGGGCATCATCCAAACAGTTACAGCCTACGCAGAATTCATCCGATAAGAGGTTAGCTGACCATATGCGGGCATCCGTAGGATTCTGTGACCGGACGTCATCCATGTCAGGTCTCTCTACCTGGGCACTTCATCAGATGGAACTTAGATATGAGCAACGTCCGTGTCCGAATTTTTCACCTGAGTATCTGCCACATCAGTTAAACCTTGGAGTTGGATATTGTACCAAAATCCAGGAGGAAATTCCAGTGAAAAACTGCACAACAGGGAAAATGATCTTGCGAATTCCGATAGGATTTCTAAGAATCTAAACCGATCTGCCCGCCTTGCAAACGGGAAAAAGCGCGATGGTTTACATCGCGCTTTTTGAGATATTAGGTTGTGGTGCTTACCATGGGAAAAGAGGGTGTCAGCGCCAGTGATAAAATGAAAGAAAACGCCGAGGAAAAAATGTAGTTT
>CANOYV010000024.1:0-34200 GCA_947571605.1 uncultured bacterium
TCGCGGTCTGGACGCCCGCGTTGGTGGCGTAGTTCGCCAGCGCCGACGTGATGGCTGTGGCCACCGCGTCCGGGGTGGTGTAACCGTCCAGCGCGGCAAGGTCCGCCTTGCCCGCCAGGGCCGTTTTGATTGCCGCCCACAGCTCAGCGAGGCGGGCACTATTCGGGAACACTTCTTTTTGTACTGTCCTGGTTTCATTTGCCATGATATTTACCTCAATTCATCAGGATTTTTCGCAGTTGTTCTGCGGTCATTATGGAGGGAATTTGCTCAAGGGCGTCTTCCAGCCCGGCGATTGCCTCAATCGGGTGCTGGTCCTCCGCGTCCCGGTGGGAAAGGGCGCGGTGATCGATTGGCTTCTCCCCGCCGATCGGCGGCACCCCCGCCTCGATAAACCCGAGGCCAACCCAAACCGTAGGGAGCACGACCTTGCCTTCCCGGGTCCCGCACACCCCCGCATACAGCCACATCCCGGCCCGCTTGAGCGGCTCCGGGGGCACATAGCACCGCCCCCCGTCATCCAGTGGGACAGGAGTTGACACGTCCCCCGCCCGGAATACTGCCGTGCGCTCCAGGCCCTCCCAGTCAGGGGAAAACTCAAAGCACGCCCGGTAGATGTTGACGCTCCCGCTGGTGAGCTGCTCCCTTGCCCGCACCTCCAGCTTTGTTTTGTCCGCGTACAGGATAAACATATCCCACATCCTTTCCGGCCGCTGGGTTACGGCAACGCGGCCCCCGCCGCCTCTGTCAGCGCGGCCACCGCCGCCTCCAGCGACGCAATTTTATCCAGCAGCGCGTCAATCTCCTCGCCGCTGTATTTACTGGTGTAATAGCCCTCAGGCGTTGCCTGAGCCTGTGCATCGCGTACCATAACTGCCTCCTAAACGATAAATCTGCGCCCAAGCCGGTCCAACAGGGAGTTCCCGTTGCGGGGGCGTTGAGGTACAAGCCAAGGTAGCATTTGGCCGGGGCCGCGAAGGTGATCCCCCGCAGGGCGTTGAGCACGCCGTTTTCCAGATAATCGCAGGCATACATCGCCGGATGTTGTTTTCGCCGATTGTCTCGGCGCCTTTTTGCACATCCATTTCTGCTCCTCGGCGACCGTGAGGGCCTCAATGTTGATCTGGAGTTCCCGGGTATTGCCGGCACCCGACTCCTGAGCATCGATCAGCGCCAGCCGGGCCTCAATCTCCGCCTGTTCATTGGTCAGTTCCCCCAGCCGGGACACCTGAGCCTCATACTCCTCCTGGGCTTCGGACCGGGTGTCCAGCTCCGCCCCGGTGAGCCCGATCAGGGCGTCCTTCTCCTGGTCATAGGCCAGGTTCAGCTCCGGAACGGCCTCGTTGAGCTGCGCTACCTTCCGCTGGATCAGATCCTTTTGCAGCGCGGACTTGTTCTCCACCGCCGGCAGCTCCTTGAGGGAGGATGCCACCGCCCGGGTAGAGGCGCGCTGCTGCGCCATGGAATCGGTCAGGTCCTCGTAAGCGTCCTTTTTTACAGGACGCATTGAAAGCCCAATTGAACATTAGCTGATCCCCGCCCCGGCTCCGCCAGGGCGGTTTTAACTCCGCCTCCGCCCCCCGCCTTGCCCCGTGGACCCGGGGCGGTAGCCTTGGCGCGAATGCCCCGGCGGGCACATTCCCGGCAGAAGGGCTCCGGCAGCAGATGGCCGGGGCGCAGGGGCTTTTGTGCCATCGGGCTATCACCTCCGGGCAAAACAAAAACGCCGGCACCAACAACTCCCATCGCACGGAAGCCATTGGCACTGGCGCTTAACGCACTGGCCCTTCTCGATATTCACGACAATTTCGCTTCGGCAGGTCCGGCAAAAAACCTGTAGATTTTTCGCTTGCGTGTGTGGCCGAATCTTCAGCAGGTGGATGTTCCGGCCACACACCGGGCAGGTCACCCATCCATCTTTCACTGTCAGCCTACCACAACTCCCCTGTCCTTGCAATCCCTTCCCCTCCATTTCTTCCCGTCCTCTTCAATTATCGTAAACAGGTTAAGCTGAAATCATGCCTTTATGAAGACGTGCGGGCAAAAACGAAGGAGGAACTTCGAAAAAGCCCTATGATCTGGAGACCGCTGAACGGATGGGGATGATCCTTGATGACCGCACAACAGTTGCTGAATTGCTGGCCCAATGGTACAGCAATCGAAAAAAGGTGCGGGATGTGAAGCCGGAGCACTGCAAGCGGGGCATGGCGGTTTCCATCTTGCGCTGGGTTTCCAGTGATATCCGGGTATGGATACGGGCTCTTTCTTCTGTCATTTCGATCCGCCATAAAAGAATTTTTTGCGGTGTTTATTTTGTGAAAGTTGAAAAGGAGCCATATCAGAGCCGTGGAAAACCGTTCAACGGCGGGCATACCTGGCAGACAAGGAGCCAGGTATGCTCAAAACCCTAAAAGTTGATGTCACTTGACTTGCTGGAAAAAGTGCCGGGATTTTTTGAAATAGCCCTGAAAGTGCCGTACCGGCCCGCATTGCGGGCCGGTATGCAAAGCGGTGGAGCCACTGCTTTATCCTGCTATGTTCGGTAAAATAAGTATGGTAGAAATGTGCATCCCGCAGCTTTTTGAACTCATTTTCTTCTTCCTTGCATTCTGGGAACATCGTTGTGAAGTCCGCCGAGTAGTAGCCTGACGCATTGAAGCGGATCTTCATCTCCGTGCCGTTTTGGAGAGACAGTGTGGCGTAAGTGTCGGACCTTTTTTAATTGCGTTTTATTTTACAGCGGATTCCATTTCAAGAACCGCAAAAACCTTTTTGGAGTACAGCGAAACCGCCATAGCCAAAATTGCCGCTCCTATCATTACCCAATACGGCTTGTCAGAAAAAACGTCAAACAAAATCCCATAAACCGCCTGTCCCACAGGCTGGGAGCAGCTTGACACGGCGATGGTCACAGCCATTATTTTTCCGAGAAGGTTAGTCGGGGTTTGCTGCTGTACCGCTGTCATCATGGACACGTTGAACATTGTGGACGCGCACATTGCGCCGAAGCTTATGACGGTTATTACGAAATATCCGACGTTTTTCGGTGCTGCTTCAAAAAGTGAAATTCCCATAAAGGCCGCCGCCAGCGAGCATATGATCAAAAAAACATATCCGTTCCTAAGACGGAGCTTTTCCGCCGCAGCGCCTGCGATAATTCCTCCCGCAAGTCCGCCCAGACCCATTGCGCCCTGTGTTATCCCAAGGGCGGTATCGGACATTCCCAAAATCTGCACCACAATTATAGGAATACCCACGATCATCATTGCCGACAAAATAAGATTGATCAGCGCAACTATCCCCAGTACCGAAAGAAAGATCGGCTTTTGGTTTTTAATAAATTTAAAGCTGTCGGACAGATCAGAACCCACCGCACCCAAAATGCTTTTGCCGTCGATATTTTTTTCAAAGGGGATATATATGAAAATTTCCATAACTGCCGAAAAAACAAAGCAGCCGGCGCTTATAAACAGAATGGGCATAATCCCGAACGCGCCGAACAGAACGCCGCCTGTGATCGGTCCCAGCAGACCCGCAAGGGTGCTTACCATATTTATCACCGCGTTGCCCTGCATAAGAAATTGCTTTTCCACAATAAGCGGTATGCTTGCCTGAACGGCGGGCTGATAAATTCCAAAAATGCCGTACAGTATCATCAGCACAGCTATCATCAGGGGGACAAGCGAAACTTTTCCCAGCGCAAAGCTGAATATCAAAATAACCGCCGCTGTTGTAAAATCAAGTGTCACCATTATATTCCGTTTGTTTTTTCTGTCGGCAATAACTCCCCCAAAGAGGGAAAAAATCACCATTGGAATAAATGCACAGGCTGTTACCACTCCGAAAAGAGACGAGGAATCCGTTTCGCGAAGCAGGTAAAGCGGTAAAGCAAACCGTAGTATAGCGTTGCCGAAAAGTGAGATGATCTGACCGATAACAACCATTGTAAAGTCGCGTTTAAAAAGTTTGCTCATATTTGCACCTCCGATTTTCGCATTGCCAATCAGCTCTTCATTTTTGCTCATTCTAATTTCGTGCGTCCTTACTGAAAAATATTAGGGGTTTTTTCATAATAAGCTTCCTTCTTTTAGCAGATACATTGCGCCAAAATAGGCATTGGACAATATCTTTATACAGTATGCTTCATCATAAACCATTGCATTATCAGCAAGCAGACTGGCTATTCCATGTGTTACTAAATAAATTTGAAAAAATATGTCATATGCCTGTCGATTGTCTACTTTTGCCTGTTTCTTTAAAATAGAAATTAAAGAATCAAAGTTTTCCGCTGTAAGCCATTCAGAAAGGGAAATGCCTGTATTATAGTTTGAATGAAATAAAAAGCGAAAAAGATTTTTTTCTTCTATGGCAAGTTGAATATGTCTCATACCCACTTCTAACATAGGGCGTCCGTATTTGCCGCTTAAATTTGTTACATAGTCAATATGAAATTTGCTTGCTTTTTTATGTGCTGCAATTCGGACATCTTCAATCGTTTTAAAATGATATAAAACGGGCTGTGTGGAACAGCCGAGTTTTTGCGAAACTGTCCGGGCGGTTATGTTTTCGACTCCCATTTCTTTTGCAATTTCAAAGGCTGCGTCTATAATCATTTCTTTTGTGACTTTTGCGATTGCCGGCATTTTTGCACCTCCATTTATAATTTGCATGATACATAACTGAGATTATATATAGCGTAAATTATAAATCGTGGCAATCAATATGTCAATCCCTCTTATCTAATTTCGCAAGAGGTCTAATATCGGAATTGTGTTCAAAAAGAGAGCCGCTGTCAAGCGGTTTTTTATAAGTATGCTTGAATTAGATGCTGCATAGAGAACAGGATACCAATATTATGCAAGCTGCGTCTAAAAATCGGGGGGCCATTTTTTCACCAAGTGCCTTATCCTTGTTTTATTTTGGGGAAAACAGGGATTTCATGTAGAATATGGTGGCTAACATTATAAAAGGAGGCCACCCTTATGGAAGGAACGACTTACGGCTATGTGCGGGTGTCTACCCAGGAGCAGAACGAAGCGCGCCAGCTCAACGCTATGCGGGAGTTTGGGGTGACGGAAGAGCACATTATCGTAGAAAAGCTGTCAGGGAAAAATTTTGACCGCCCCCGCTACCAACGCCTGGTGCACGGGATTGGGGCGGCGGATGTGCTGGTAGTCAAAAGTATCGACCGGCTGGGGCGCAATTACGAGGAAATTTTGGAGCAGTGGGCCTTTATTACCAAGAAGCGCAGGGCCTCCATCGTGGTGCTGGATATGCCCCTGCTGGATACGAGACGGGGACGGGACCTGACCGGGACGCTGATCGCCGACATCGTACTCCAACTGCTCAGCTATGTGGCACAGACGGAGCGGGAGAACATCCGCCGACGGCAGGCGGAGGGCATCGCTGCGGCAAAGGAAAAGGGTGTGCGTTTTGGCCCGCCGCCCCGGGCATTACCGGGTAATTTCGATACGATGCGGCAGGCATGGCGGGACGGTCAGATTACATTGCGTGTGGCCGCAGATCGGTGTGGTATTCCAAAGTCTACCTTTCGAGATGCCGTGATCCGTGCGGAAACAGCCTTGGGCTGTGTGGGTCCATAAAACGCATTGGACAGAATAGGGTACAATCCCGTCCGGCCTTTATGACATGAAAAAATACCGCCCCACCCAAATGGGTGGGGCGGTATGCATTCGGCGTCATCCATGTCCCCCATGGACAGAGGCCACAATGACGGGAATCCCTTACAATTGGGCCTTGAAGAAAGCGCCGCTGTGCTCCAAACACTCCACCGCCTCGGGCATCATGCGGCCGTAGTGCATGAAGGCGTGGAGTGCGCCGGGAACGATGTCCACCTGGGTGGGGACACCGTAATACTTCATCATCTGCTCCAGTGTTTTGGTGTCGTCCAGCAGGGGGTCCAAGCTGCCGCAGCACATATAGATGGGGGGCACGCCGGTGGACAGGTCGTTGAGGAAGGCGGCGAAGTAAGGGTTCTCCATATCCTCTGCGTTGACATAGTAGCTCATGTAGGCGGCCAAGTCAGACCTCCGCATTCCGTCCAGCAGGGTGCCGTACAGCCGGGCGGAAGAGGAGTCCTGGAGCCAGAAGGCGCCGTAATACAGCAGCAGGGCCTTGACAAACTCATTGCCGCCGGGGGTGTCCCGGAGGTACAGGTTCACGCCAAGGGCCAGATTGGCTCCGCCGGAGTCACCGGCCAAGGCCATCTTGTCGGTGAGGATGCCGTACTCCGCGCCGTGCTCCTGGAAGAAACGCACCACCGCGGCGGACTCGTACAGGGGGATGGGGAACTTTGCCTCGGGGGCCAGGTGATAATCCACACCGATGACACAGCAGCCGCTGGAGGCCATGACGGAACGCATCATGCGGTCATGGGTATCGTTGCTGCCCACGGTGAAGCCGCCGCCGTGGATGAACACCACCGCGTAATGCTCCGGCTTGTCGTCGGGATAGTAGACCCGGGCGGGCATGTCCCCCATGGGTCCGGGGACCATAACTTCCACTGTCTTGACCGCCTCGGGGCCGCCCTCGTTCCAGAAACGGCGCTCCTCCACATACTTCACCCGCAGCTCGTCCCAGGAGCAGTCGGTATCGAAGGCGTCGGCGGAGTGTTCGGCCTGATAGTCGATGACCTTCTTCATGCTCTCGCAGAGCATGGGATAGGGGTCGGGCTTGTTGATCTCATAATCGGGTTTGCGGTCGGGCATATAAAATTCCATGATACGTAACCTCCTTAAAATATGGGGCGCAGGTTCTGCCGGGCCTGATTTAGAGTTGCTTTTTCATCTGTTCCAGCACGCCGGCGGCCGGTTTTCTGGGCGGCGGCGTGAAGCCGTCTCCCAGAAAGTCCAGCGCGTAGGAGACAGTGGCCGCCGTCCCCAGGCTGAGCCCCTGGGAATCCAGGTCGAACTCCGCGCTGTGGTGGGGCGCGCCGCAGCCCGCCCCATCCTGGATGCCCAGGAAGGCCAGCACGCCGCGATATAGGGTGTTGTAAACCGCCATGCTCTCCGAGGCCATCCAGGGGCCGGCGGGGGCCACGGCCTCCTGGCCCAGCGTCCGGCTCAGGCTCCGCCGGGCCAGGTCTGCGCAGGCCGCGTCGTTGTATACGCCCGGTATTGGCTCCATGATGTAATTGTAGCGTACCGAGCAGTCGTAAATCTCGGCATCCTTTTCGACGATCCGCTTTGCCGCCGCCAGGAAGGGCTTGCCGCAGCTCTCCTCGTTGAAAAAACGAGCCAGGCAGGAAAACCGCAGGCTGTCCGGAATGACGTTGGACTTATTCCCCCCCTGGAGCAGGCCCACGGCGTAGGTCAGGCAGTCGTTGGGGTCGGTGTGCCGCATCCGCACGGCGGCCAGGTCGTTGTAGATGCTCACGAAGCAGTCTACCGGGTTGTTGCACAGGTCCGGGCGGGAGCTGTGGCCTCCCTTTCCGGTGAGCACCACGTCGAATCCCAGCGCTCCGCACATGACATACCCCGGCTGAACGGAGATGGTGCCTGCGGGGGCGTCGGCATAGACATGGATGGCGAAGCAGCCGTCCATCCCGTCAAAGCGGTCCTCCAGATATTCCAGCAGGGGGATCACGCCGTAGGAGGTCTCCTCCCCCTGCTCAAAAACGGCCACGATCTGGCCGGACCACTCCTCCCGGTGGGCGGACAGCACCTGGAGGGCGGACAGCAGCATGGCGGTGTGGGCATCGTGGCCGCAGGCGTGGGACACACCCTCCACCTCGCTGACCACCCGCTTAGGGCCGGACAGGTTGGAGGCGCTTTCACCCACGGGCAGGGCGTCCACATCGGCCCGCAGGAGCAGCCGCTTCCCCGGCCCCCGGCCGTCCAGCACGGTGACCAACCCGCCGTGCTCCACCCGGTCCACGGGAAGGCCCAGCGCGGTCAGCCGCCGCTCAATCCAAGCCAGGGTCTGCTCCTCCTGCCCGGAGAGCTCGGGATGGGCGTGGAGGTAGTCCCGGTCCGCGGCGATCTGGGCCCCCAGGGCCCGGCACTCCGTTCTGACGTCAATCATAGCCGGCCCTCAGCGCTGGTCCATGGCGGTCTTGAAGCGAAGCAGGGCGTCTTCCAGCGCCTTCCGGGTGCAGGCCAGGTTAATGCGCTCGAAGCCGTCCCCCGCCGGGCCGAAGATGAAGCCGTCGTCCAGGAACAACTGGGCCTTTTCGTTGAGGAACTTGGCCAGGGTCTGGCCGTCCATGCCGAAGCAGCGGCAGTCGAACCAGCACAGGTAGGTGCCCTCCAGGTCGGCCACCCACACGTCGGGGAAATGCTTGGCCATGAAGTCCTTAAAATACTGGTAATTACCCCAGATGTGCTGGTTGAGCTGGTCCACCCAGTCGCCGCACTTCCAGTAGCCCGTCTCCAGGGCGCGAATGCCGAAGATGCTGTAGCTGTAGCAGCCGCAGACGTTGACCTCGTCGTCCAGCTTCTTGCGAAGCGACCCGTTGGGAATGATGGCGTTGGCCACGCACAGGCCGGCCAGGGAGAAGGTCTTGCTGGCGGCGGTAAACAGGACGCAGTTGTCGGCGTACTTCTCCCCCAGGGTGGGATAGCTGATGTGCTGATGGCCGGGCATGATGAGGTCAAAGTGGATCTCGTCGCTGACCACCAATACGTTGTGCTTCAGGCAGATGTCGCCCATCCGGCGCAGCTCCTCCTCCGTCCACACCCGGCCCACCGGGTTGTGGGGACTGCAAAGGATGAACATCTTACACTGCTTGGCCTTCTCCTCGAAGTCGTCGAAGTCGATCCCATAGCGGCCGCTTTCCAGCTTCAGGGGGCACTCCACCAGCTTGCGGCCGTTCAGGTTCACCGCCCGGTAGAAGGGATAGTAGACCGGGGTGAGTACCAGCACGCTGTCCGTGGGCTGGGTGTAGGCCCGGACGGAGGCATACAGCCCCTGCACTACGCCGTTGGTCTGGACGATCCAATCCTGCTGGATGTCCCAGCCGTGACGGGTGGACAGCCAGTGCTTGACCGCGTCGGCGTAAGGCTTGCCCCACCAGGTGTAACCCCACATGCCGAACTCGGCGGTCTTTTTCAGCTCCTCGATGATCTCCGGCGGGGAGAGCAGCTCCATATCGGCCACAGACAGGGGCACCACCCCGGGGGCTGGGTCGGGGCCGATGGCGTCCCACTTGGCGGCTTCCATCCCCACGCGGGCGTGGGCGGTTTCAAAATCGTATTTCATGTTGGGTTCCTTCCTTTCTTTGTCCATATACCGGCCCGCTTACGCGTCCAGCAGTTTTTTGTAGAAAGCCCCGCTGCGCTCCAGGCATGCCACCGCCTCGGGCATCATACGTCCGTAGTGCATAAACGCGTGAAGTACGCCGGGGATCACATCCAACTGAACGTGCGTGCCGTGGGTGGACAGGATGGCTTCCAAGAGCCGGCTGTCGTCCAGCAGGGGGTCCAGATCCCCGCAGCACAGATAGGTGGCGGGAATGCCGTGGGTCAGGTCGGCGTTGATGGTCCGGTAATAGGGGTTTTCCATGTCGGCCCCATCGGGCATATAGTTGTTTTTGTAGGCGGCCAGGTCGCAGCGGCGCATCCCGTCCAGCTCAGAGCCCTGTAGGCGGCGGGTGACGCCGTCCGTCAGGCCGACGCCGGGATAGTACAGCAGCAGGGCGGAGACGTAGTCGTTCCCGCCAAAGGCGTCCCGCAGGTAAAGATTCGTGGCCAGGGACAAATTACCGCCGCCCGAGTCGCCCGCGATGGCCATCCGGTCAGGCAGGATGCCCCACGGCGCCCCGTTCTCATGGAAGTACCGGACCACTGCGGCACATTCGTACAGCGGAGTGGGGAACTTTGCCTCAGGCGCCAAATGGTAGTCCACCCCGATCACCGCGCAGCCGCTGGCCGCCATCAGGCAGCGCATCAGACGGTCGTGGGTGTCGTTGTTGCCCACGGTAAAGCCGCCGCCGTGGATGAACACCACCGCATGGTGCTGCGGGGCGGCGTCCGGATAGTAGATGCGCACCGGGACCGGGCCGATGGGGCCCTCCACCGCGGTTTCCACGGTCCTGTGCGCTTCAGGACCGCCCTCGTTCCAAAAGCGGCGCTCTTCGACGTAGTTTTTGCGCATCTCCTCCAGTGAACAGTTGGTGTCAAAGGCCCCCTTTGCGTGGGCCTCCTGCCAATCAATCACCCTGCGCATACCTTCACTCAGATGGAGGCGGGGGTCCAATTTGTTGACCTCATAGTCTACCGTATAGTCCGGCATAGAGAATTTCATGCTCAGCCGCCTCCTTTTATGTTCTATTTATCATGACTGGGCCGCCTTTTTACTCGCCTCAATTCGACACCCCATGCCGCAGAGAAAGGAGGAGGCGCCGTTTACTTCCCCAGGAGAGAAGGAAGCGGAGCCGCCGCGCCGGGCGGCTCCGCGCTGGAAACGGTCGGGATACTTACTCCGCGGAGATGGCGTTGGAATTGGAGGCGCGGTGCTTCCTGATCAACCGTTCAGCCAGGAAGGCGCACACCAGGCCCAGCGCCATGGCGCAGCAGGCGGCGGTGAAAATGTTCTTGTAGCCGCCCACGGGGTCGGCCTCCAGCCAGCTTCCGCACAGGGAGGTGTAGAAGGTGTCGGGCAGGAAGCCAAAGAGGGAGGCGATGCCGATAACGCTGCCCACCATGTTCTTGGGGGTGCCGCTCTCGTCCACGGTGGCGTAGTACAGTGCGCGGAACACGTACACGGCCATGGAAGCCACGATGGTGATAATCATCACGGGCCACAGCACGGCGGCGGAGGCGGGGATGAGGATCATGCCGACGAAGCAGACAATGCCTACGATGCCCGCGCCGATCATGGGCTTACTGGAGTTCTTCATTTTGGTGGCCAGCACAGCGGCCAGGGAGGCGCCGATGAGCTGGCAGACGATGCCCCGGTAGCTGGTGAAGGTGACGGCGATGTTGGTGGGCATGCCGCAGAAGTCCTGGAGGTAGGGGGCGTAGTAGGCGGCGGAGGCCAGGGTCATGGAGCCGCAGAAGATCAGGCCGGCCAGCACGTAGGTGATGGGCCGCGTGAAGGCCACGCCCATGGCCTTGATGCTGTCGATGAGAGTGGCGTTGGTGGCTTCCTGAGCGTTGGATTTGGGCATGAGCAGAGCCAGGGCGACGCCCACCAGGATCATGATGACGGACACGGTGCGCACGATGGCGCCCATGGCCTTGACGCTATCGGAGGAGAAGATGTTGAACAGGGACACGCAGATGGTGGTGACAATCAGGCCGGACACGCCGCGCAGGGCCTCCAGGCTGCCGAACATGCCGCCCTGCTCGTCGGAATCGGCCAGCAGGTTAATGCACTTGACGGAGGAGGACCAGAAGGTGAGCACGGTGGTGACGGCCCACAGCACGTGGATGGCCATCAGCATGGTGTAGCTGGGCCAGAAGGACTCCCACAGGCCCAGGATGCCGGTGCCGACCATGGAGAACACCAGCAGCTTCTTGGGGTCGAACTTATCGGCGATCCAGCCGCCGGGCAAATACAAAATCACGTTGGCGATGCCGTAGACGTTGAGCAGCTTGCCGTAGTCGGAATCCCGGCCCACCAGGCCCATGGCCTCCTGGAGCGGGGTGTAGTAGGTGTACATCAGGTAGGGCAGCACGTAGATGGTGTTCATAGCCAGCACCATCAGGATGAAGGTCAGGAACTTTTTCCCTTGCGGTTTTTTCATAACAATTTCCTCCGAATCTTTTGAAATACAGGCCGGTAGGACGGGACCGTCGCAGGTTCTCTCTTGCCCCCTTCCTGTGGGGTTTGCGCCGAGACGCTCACGCCTTGCGGCCGGTGAGGGCCCGGGAGTTGAAGTTGCCGCCGATGAGCTCGTTGGCGGGCAGCAGCATGACGAAGGCGGCGGGGTCCAGGGAGGGCAGCAGGGCCTTCACCCGGGGCACCTCCGAGGGCTTCATGGCCAGGATGAGCATATTGCGCTCCGCTCCGGTGTACATTCCGGTGCCGGACAGGCGGGTCACCGCCCGGCCCAGGGCTTTCATCAGCGGGTCAGCCACCTGGTGGGCGTCGATGGAGGTGATGATCATGCAGATGCACCCCCGGTCGAAGCCCAGCACGATGCGGTCGGAGATCACCGAGCAGATGAAGATGGTGATGATGGCGTACAGGCCGATTTCAATGCTCCCCGAGGCCGCCATGGACAGCAGCACCACCGTCCCGTCCAGCACCACGCTCATCTTGCCCACGCTCATGGTGGGGAACTTTTTGATGAGCAGGCGGTTGAGCAGGTCCGTGCCCCCGGTGGAGCCGTTGCCGATGGTGAGAAAGGCCATTCCCACCCCGTAGATCACCCCGCCGAACACAGCGGCCACGGTGGGGTCGTCGGTGAGGGTGGGCAACCCCTCGAACAGCCAGATGGTGCCGGAGTACAGCGTGGCCCCCACGATAGCCCCGGCGGCGTATTTCCAGCCGTTGGTCAGCAGCGCCACCAGAAGAATAGGGATGTTCATCAGGTAGATCAGGGTGGCCACATTGATGGGGACAAATTGGTTGAGCACCACCGCCAGGCCGGAGATGCCCCCGGCGGCAATGTTGTTGCCAACCAGAAACAAATCCAGGGACAGGGAGTACAGCAGGATGCCACCCAGGACATAGAGCCAGCGTTTGACGGTGGGGACATACTGAGACAGGTCGCTCATGGGCGATTCCCTCTTTTTCGCTTCAGGATGGGCCCTCAGATCAGGCCGTTGTAGGGCAGAGCCCAGGTGAACAGCAGGAACAGGGTGGTCAGTACGCCCATGACGATCAGCAGCCAGCCGTAGCGCCGGTCGATCTGATACTCCCGGGCCACCCGTTCCTCCTTGGGGAGGACCAGCAGGCTGTCCCGGTAGGCGGACTCCTCCGCCGTCACCGGGCTGACCTTGGAGCCGACGACCGCGAAGATCAGGCTCAGGTACAGGCCGATGAAGAAGGGGTCCAGGAAGTTGATGAAGATGGCGTTGAAGGGGGCGACCCCGAAGCCCACCAGGCATTTGGAAATGATGAAGCCCAGGAAGCCCGCCGTCATGGACCACCGGGCCCCGGTGGCGGACAGCTTGCCGGACACAATGCTCCCCACGCCGGGCACCAGCCAGGAGGCGGCGATGATGGTGGAGGCGAACCAGGAGATCACCCGCACCCCGCCCAGGCCCAGGTAGGCCAGAACCAGGGAGACGATGCCCACCGCCAGCATGATGATGCGGCTGGTGCGCAGTTGGTGCTTCTCGTCCTTGAACTCCACGGGGAAGATGTCCGATGTGACCGAGAAGCCCACCACCGACAGGAAGGTGGAGGCGGAGGACAGGCCTGCGGCCATAATGCCCGCCAGCAGCAGGGTGCCCACCAGCTTGGGCATGACGTTGAACGCCGCCCAGATCAGCACCCGCTGGGGATCCTCCATGTTGGGTTCCAGGTTGATGACCGAGATGGACATGATGTTTACATACAGCAGGAACACGGTGGTGCAGATGGCGGCGACGGCGCCGGAGCGGAAGGTGACGTGCTCGCTCTTGGCCATCAGGTTGCGCCCCGCCTGCCAGGGGGATACGCCCACGGTGATAAACCAGATGATGCCCATGGTGACGGCGTACATCACCGCGCCGAACACGTCGGAGGCCCCGGTGCCGGGGACGTTGCCGTGGTAGTCCAGCAGGCCCTCGGCGGCGGCGGGGTTGTTCATCAGGTTCTCCAGCAGACTGCCGATGCCGCCCTGGGCGTTGAAGATGTAAGGTCCGGCGATGATGGCGGCCACGATGAACACCATGAACATCATGGTGTCGGTGATGATGACTCCCTTGGAGCCGGACCAGAAGGTGAACGCGGTGAAGCAGGCCCAGGCGATCAGCAGGCACAGCTCGTAGCTCAGCCCGGTGAGCTCCTGCATGAGGATGCCCACGCCGGTGATGCAGGCCAGCAGGTAGGCCGTCAGCGAGATGATGGTGATGATGCCGGCGATCCGGCGGTTGCGGGGGTCCTTATAGCGGGTGCCGAAGTACTCCGGCATGGTGCCGCACTCCGACCGGCGCAGGTAGCGTCCGAAGAACAGCGGCCCGAATACATAGCCGCAGGCGCACATGGAGTTGAGCAGTACCAGGGAGGTAATGTTGCCGGTGTAACAGAAGCCCTGGTCCCCCATGAAGCCGTTTACCGACAGCATGGAGGCGAACAGGGTGCCTGCGATGAGGATGGTGGGGGCGTTGCGGCCGCTGACGTAGTAGTCGTCGATGTCCTTGACCTTCCGTCCCGCCAGCAGCCCTACCACCAGATAGACCGCAATGCTGACGATAACGCCCACAAAGAAGATGATGTTGCCGTCGTTCATGCGCCGTCCTCCTTCCGTTCTTCCTTGTCCCCGGAGGCCCACTTCTTCTCCTCACGCTTGAGGTAGACGTTCATGAAGACGCCGGACAGAGCCAGGAAGCCGCCGATGAGGATGGAATAAACGATCTCTCCCATAGGATCGAACTCCTTTCTCGCGGTGGGGGGCTGCCGTTTGGCGGCGGTCCCCCGGTTCGGATCGAACAGCGGGCCCTTACAGGCCCATGCGGGAGGCGATGACCATCTTCTGCACCTCGGAGGTGCCCTCGTAAATTTCGGTGATCTTGGCGTCCCGCATCATGCGCTCCACGGGGTAGTCACGGGTGTAGCCGTAGCCGCCGAAGAGCTGCACGGCCCGCCAGGTGACCTCACGGGCGGTTTCGGAGGCGAACAGCTTGGCCATAGCCGCGTCCGAGGAGTAGGGGTCCCCGGCGTCCTTGGCGGCGGCGGCGCGGTAGACCAGCAGCCGGGCGGCGTCCACCCGGGTCTGCATCTCGGCCAGCATGAACTGGGTGTTCTGGAACTTGGAGATGGACTTGCCGAACTGCACGCGGTCCTTGACGTACTTCACCGTTTCGTCGATGGCGCCCTGGGCGATGCCCAGCGCCTGAGCGGCAATGCCGATGCGCCCGCCGTCCAGCGTCATCATGGCGATCTTGAAGCCCTTGTTGAGCTCGCCCAGCAGGTTCTCCTTGGGCACCTTTACGTTCTCGAACACCAGCTCGCAGGTGGAGGAGCCCCGAATGCCCATCTTCTTCTCGTGGCTGCCGAAGGAGAAGCCCTCCCAGCCCTTCTCGATGATGAAAGCGGAGATGCCCTTGTTGCCCGCGGCCTTGTCGGTCATGGCGAACACCACGTAGGTGTCGGCCACCTCGCCGTTGGTGATGAAGATCTTGGAGCCGTTGAGCAGCCAGTGGTCGCCCTTGTCCTCAGCGGTGGTGCGCTGCATGGCCGCGTCGGTGCCCGCGTTGGGCTCGGTGAGGCCGAAGGCGCCCAGCTTATCGCCGGTGGCCAGGTCGGGCAGGTACTTTTCCTTCTGCTCCTGGGTGCCGAAGTGCTCGATGGGCCAGCAGCACAGGGAGGTATGGGCGGAGATGGTCACGCCGGTGCTGGCGCAGGCCTTGGAAATCTCCTCCACCGCCATGACGTACTCCAGGTTGCCCATGCCCACGCCGCCGAACTCCTCGGCGATGGGGATGCCCAGCAGGCCGATTTCGCCCATTTTGGGGATCAACTCAGAGGGGAAGCGCTCCTGCTCGTCCAGCTCGGCGGCGATGGGGCGCAGCTCCTTGTCCACAAACTCCCGGAACATGGTCTGCATGAGCTGCTGCTCGTCGTTCCACTTAAATTCCATGGGGGAACACTCCTTTTCAGATGGATTTTTGAGATCAGCGGTACTTCTTGAGCACCTGGCGGGCGGCGATCACGGTCTGGATCTCGCCGGTGCCGCCGGAGATGCGGGTGATGCGCAGGTCGCGGTAGATCCGGCTGACCCGGCTGCCGCAGAAGCCGATGCCGCCCAAGATCTGGAGGGCGTGGTCCACCACCTCGTTGGCGCTCTCGGAGCAGAACTGCTTGGCGATGGATGCCTCGGCCCGGGTGAGCATGCCGTTGTCCTTGTTCCAGGCGTAGTGGAGCAGCATGTTGCGCATGGCCTCGATCCGCATGGTCATCTGCATGATGTGGTTCTGGATCAGTTGGAGGCGGCCGATTTCCTGGCCCTTGACGATGCGCTGGTTGGCGTAGCGGCAGGCATCCTCATAGGCGCACAGGGCCTGGCCGTAGGCGTTGAAGGCGTCGATCAGCCGCTCGTAGTCGAAGCCCTTGCTGGTGGCCATCAGGCCGTTGCCCTCGAAGGAGAACATGTCGGATTCGTCGATCTCCACCTCGTCGAACCAGATGTCGTTGACATTCTCCATGTTGATGCCCATCTTCTCCATGGGCTCCTTCTTGCAGCCGGGGACGTTGGTGGGCACGAACCACAGGGTGAGCTGCTCGGGGTTCTCCGCGTTCTTGGCCAGGGTGAGGCAGTAATCGCTGTCCTGGGCGCCGGAGATGAAGTGCTTGTGGCCGTTGATATACACCTTGCCGTTGCGGCGGGTATAGGTGGTGGAGATGGTGGCGGGGGACAGGTCGGTGCCCGCGTTGGGCTCGGAGAAGCCCTGGGCAAAGGCGGGCTTGCCCTCAAAGAACATGGGCATGAACTTGTCGATCTGCTCCTTGGTGCCGTTTTCCAGCAGGGCGTCGGCCTTGACGTGGTCCCAGAAGAGGTAGATAGGTCCGCCGCAGCGGCCCAGGGCCTCCATTACCAGGAACATGGTGACGGCGCCCTCTCCGTCGCCCCCGGCCTCCTCGGGCAGGAACATGCTGAACAGGCCCAGCTCGTCCAGGATATCCCACCATTTCTTGGGGTGCTTGTGCTCCTTGTCGCAGTCCTGGAAGTAGGTCTCCAGGTTTTCCCGGGTCATGGCCTCCTCAATGGCCTGTACCATCAGTTCCTGCTCTTCAGTCGGTTTGAAATCCATAACTGTCGTCCCTCCATGATAATTCGGTTATTTTGGCGGCCCGGCCCATGTTCAGGCGGAGGGCCGTATCCAACGAAAGCGGCTCAGCGGCCTTTCCACTGGGGCGGCCGCTTCTCCAGGAAGGCCAGAGGACCCTCCTTGGCGTCCTCGGTGCCCTCCACGTACTTCCAGGCCATGTAGCGGCACACCCGCATCCCGTCCTCCACGGAGGTGTGGGGGGCCATGTGGAGAATCTGTTTGGCCAGCCGCATGGGGATGGGGGCGTTGGCGGCCATCCGCTTGGCCAGCTCCATGGCCTTGTCCATCACCTGCTCCTTGGGCACCACGTGGTTGACCAGCCCCACCTCATAGGCCCGCTGGGCGTTGATGAGGTTGCCGGTGAGGCACATCTCGGAGGCGATCTTGGCGGGGATCAGCTTGGGCAGGCGGACCAGTCCTCCGCTGGTGGCCAGCAGCCCCACTTTCACCTCGGTGAGGCCGAACCGGGCGTGGTCGGCGGCCACGATCACGTCGCAGGCCAGGGCAATTTCCAGACCCCCGGCCACCGCCGTGCCGTTGCAGGCGCACACGATGGGCTTGGCGCACAGCCGCTCGGTGATGCCCGCGAAGCCGTGCTCCGTCTCGGTGAGGCACTCGCCGTTTTCACCCAGGGCGGCCAGGTCCTCCCCGGCGCAGAAGCTGCGCTCTCCGGCGCCGGTGATGAGGATGGCGCCCACGGCGGGGTCCTTCTCCGCGTTGTTGAAGATGGCCTCCAACTCGTTGGCGGTGTCCGGGTCGATGGCGTTGCGCTTCTCCTCCCGGTTCAGGGTGACGATGAGCACGCCGTCCTTCAGCTCGGTGAGGACGTTTTTCTTTTCTTCCATAGCAATTCACCTCATATCAAAAATATTGTGTCCCGTTCAAAGTCTCGCGGCGGCGCGCAGCCAGGGATTGCCCCGCCGCTCCTGCTCCAGGGTGGAATCCTCCTCGTGGCCGGGCAGCACCCGGAAGTCCCCCTCCAGCGCCGCCAGCCTGGCCAGAGACGCGTTCATCTGCCGGTCGTTGCCGCCCTCGAAATCGGTGCGGCCGATGTCCCCGTGGAACAGGGTGTCCCCGGTGAACAGCGCCGCTCCGAGCTGGAAGGTGACGGAGCCGGGGGTGTGCCCCGGAGTGTGGAGCACCCGGAAGGTCAGTCCGGCCAGGGTCAGCTCCTGCCCGGCGGCCAGGGGCCGCAGATTGGCGAAGGAGGCCACGGTGGGGTAAGTCCGGCCCATGTCCCGTTCCGTCAGCGCCTGGGGCACGTCCAGGGGGTGGCAGTAGACGGGCAGGTCCGGCCAGCGCTTTTGCAGGCCGGGGACGGCCAGAATGTGGTCGTAGTGCCCGTGGGTGAGCAGAACGGCATCAGGGACAAGCCCCAGGCCGTCCAGAATCCGGAGCAGGCCGGAGGGGTCGTCTGCCGGGTCGATGAGCACCGCCCGGCCCGGGGCCTCGCCCCACACGATATAACAGTTGGTAAAAAAGTCCCCGGTCACCACGCGTTTGAGTTCCATGGGGCCGCGCTCCTTTCCGTGGGTGGTCAAATCAGGCTGGCCCCTACCACGCCGTCGGCATACAGCTTGTCAATCTCCGCCTGGGAGTAGCCCAGGTCCAGCAGGACGCCGGTGGTGTCCTCCCCCAGCAGGGGCGCGCCCCTGCGGATGGGGATGGTCTCGCCGTCAAAGCGGATGGGGTTGGAGTAGAACCGCATCAGGCCGATCTTTTTCTGATCCACCAACTGGGTCAGCTCCGTCTGGTTGGCGTGGTCGGAGGTATACGCCTCAATGAAGGACAGCACCGCCGACGCGGGCACGTCCGCCGCCAACAGCCGGGACTCGATCTCCGCCCTGCGCAGGCGGACGGTGGCGGCGGTGACCGCCGCCACCAAATCGTCCTTGTGGGCGATCCGGGCGGCGTTGTCGGCGAAACGGGGGTCGTCCTTCCACTCAGGATGGCCCAGCGCACCGCACAGGGCCTGCCAGCGCTCCTCGGTGTCGGCGATGATGACGCACCAGCCGTCCCGGGCCTCGAACATCCCGTAGGGGGCGGTGAAGCGGTCGTGGTCGCCGAAGCGGGCCTGGGCCTGGCCATGGAGGCCGAAGTCCATAATGGTTTCCTCGCAGGCCTGCATTCCCACGTCCATCATGGACATGTCGATGCGGCAGCCCTTTCCGGTGCGCCGCGCCTCGATGAGGGCCATCAGCACCGCGTTGAGCCCGTACAGGCCGGTGATGGTGTCGCCAATGCAGTTGCCCGCTTTCATGGGCGGGCCCTCCGGGTCGCCGTTGGAGGCGGCGAAGCCGCTGCGGGCCTCGGCGATGGCGTCGTAGCAGGGCAGCTTCATCAGCGGGCCGGAGGCCCCGAAGCCGCTGAGGGAGATGAACACCAGCTTGGGGTTGAGCTCTTTCAGCTTCTCATACCCCAGGCCCAGCCGGTCGATGGAGCCGCTTTTGAAGTTTTCAATGACCACGTCGGCCTGCTTGGCCATCTCATAGATCACGGCCTTGCCCTCGGGAGCGGCCAGGTTCATCTCGACGCTCTTCTTATTTTTATTGTAGGATACGAACATGGTGCCCAGATCGTTGAGGAAGGGGTCCCACACCCGGCACTGGTCGCCGCCGCCGTACCGCTCGATCTTCCACACCTCGGCCCCCATGTCCGCCAGTTGCCAGGCGGTGAAGGGACCCGCCAGGGCGATGGTGAAATCCAGAACTTTCAAGCCTTCGAGAGGGAGTTTCTTTTCCATCATGCCGATGCTCCTTTCCGCCTGTGCTCAGACCACGCCCTGCCGGCGCAGGTCCGCGATCTCCCGATCTCCAGCGCCCAACCGGGCCAGCACCTGCTCCGTGTGCGCGCCCAGGGCCGGAGCGGGCGCGGGGGCCTCCGCGTCGTCCTCCGTTCCGTCCAGGAATTTGGCGGGCCGGCCAAGCTGCTTGTGGCGGCCCAGAACGGGGTCCTCCGCCTCCAGAATCATCCGCCGCGCGGCCACCTGGGCGTCGTCCATCAGCTCACGCACGGTGTTGCAGGGCCCGCCGGGCACCATAGCCTTCTGGCAGATGCGGTCCGCCTCCTCGATGGTGATGGTGCGGAAATAGTCCCGGAGCTGTCCGTCCAACTCGCCGAAGTAGTGCTTCATGGACCGGTCCGGGTCGTGGGCGTAGACGGTGCCCTCGCCCCAGTCCGTCCGGCCCGCCCCGGCGGCGAAGGCCAGCCACTGGGCGTCGCTGCCGATGCTCAGGGCGAACCACCCGTTTTTGCACTGGAAGGTGTCCGTGGGGTTGGTGGTGGGGAAGCCGTTGCCAATGCGCTTGGGCAGGGTGTTCAGCCCCTGGAGGCCCTGGACATAGGTGTCGTCAACGGAACAGATGGCCTGCCAGCTAGACACGGACACCTTTCTGCCCCGACCGCTCTCCTGGGCGTCCAGCCAGGCGGCCATCATTCCGGCGGTCAGGTGCCAGGCGCCATAATAATAGGCAAGGGGCGGGCCGATCCGGGTGGGTTTGTCCGGCATGCCCGTCTTTTCCAGCAGACCGGTGCGGGCCATAACCAACAGGTCGTAGTCGGGCAGGTCCTTCCAGGGTCCCTCCTCCCCGAAGGGGGTGAGCACGCCGTAGACCAGCTTGGGATTCAGTTCCTTGAGGCGGGCGTAGCCCAGCCCCAGTTCCGCCAGACGCGCCTCGGGCGCGTTGGCCACCAGCATGTCGAAGCCGGGGACCAGCCGCCGCAGGACCTCCTGCCCGGCGCTCCGGCTCAGGTCCAGGGTCATACTTTTCTTGCCCCGGTTGTAATAAGGGGCATACGGTCCCTCCGCCCCGTTCGCCGCTGCGCCCCGGCGGCGGATGGAATCGCCCCGCCCGGGGGGCTCGATTTTCAGCACCTCGGCCCCGTAATCGGCGAACAGGCTGCCCGGATAGGGGTTGCCGTCGGTCAGGTCGAGAATCTTTAAGGAAGCCAATGGTTTCATTGCGCGCAACCGCTCCTTTCCCGCTTCCGGCCCATCCGGCGTCAGTGCTCGACCGCTTTAACGCGAAAATGACAAAGATGACCCGGATTTACCGGCATAAAAATAGTGAACTCGTTACTTTAACGTGCAATCATAGGATAACAAATTCAAAGCCGTTCCGCAAGCGTCAAATTTGACAGTTTTTTGTTTCTAAAATTGTAGAAACACCCAAAAAAGAAGGGGGTTACCGCCCCTCTTTCTGGAAGAAATCACGACTTTCCCCTTGGATTTCTAGTTCAAACCAAACAAAATACGCGTTTTTTGGAAACCTTTCCACCGGAAAAGGTTTTCTCCTCCGCCGAAAGTTCCGGGGTATTTTCTTGTTGACAGCCTTCGGGTTTTAGTCTAAAATCAAAGACAGCTTGCGGAAGGCGGCCAAAAGATGTCACTTTAACGTAAAAACTACCTGAGGAAGGAAGCCCTCCCATTTACTGACACGTTTCGTCCGGCGGGGCCGGGCGGGAGAAAAAGCGGAAGGAAGGTTGATAGCATGAAAATCATCGTATGCTGCAAGGTGGTTCCCAACGAAGAGGAACTCCAGGTTCTGCCCAGCCGGGAGCTGGGCTTTGACGGTGTGCCCTGGAAAATCAGCCAGTACGACCTGAACGCCCTGGAGAGCGGCAAGCAGCTGGCCGCCGGGGGCGGCTCCATGACGGCCCTGAGCATCGGCGGCACCGAGGCCCTGGGCTCCAGCAAGATTCAGAAGGACATCCTGTCCCGGGGGCCGGACTCGCTGAAGCTGGTCCTCGACGACGGCAAGCCCTTCCAGGACTCCCTCCAGACCGCCAAGGCCATCGCCGGGGCGGTGCGGGCCGCCGGGGAATACGACCTGGTGCTGTGCGGCATGGGTTCCAGCGATCTGTATTTCCAGGAGGTGGGCGTCCAGGTGGGCGCGCTGCTGGGCCTGCCCGCCGTCAACAACGTCACCGGCATCAAGCCTGCGGGCGAGGGCGTTGTTGAGGTGGAGCGCACCCTGGAGAACGAAGTGGAGGTGCTGGAGGTGCCCCTGCCCGCCGTGCTCAGCGTGTCCTCCGAGATCAACGTTCCCTCCGTGCCCGCCATGCGGGATATCATGAAGGCGGGCAAAAAGCCGGTGGAAAAGCTGGACTGCCCCGACTGCGGCGAGGCCTCCCTGCGGACCCTGGAGCAGATGGCCCCCGAGCAGCAGGAGCGCCGCCAGGAGCTGGTGGAGGGTGACGGCGAGGAGGCCGTGGACGCCCTGGTCCGATTCCTCAAAAAAGAGGGCTTTTAACAGAAAGGGAGGTAGGATATGATGTCGATGCAGACTATTTTTGTAATCAGCGAGGAGGCCGCTGTCCTGGCGGAGCTTTGCTCCGGCGCGAAGGCCGCGGCGGAGCGGGTAACTGCCATCCTGTTCGGCGGCGAGGCCGACGCTGCGGTTGCCGCCTCCTGCGGGGCGGACCGCCTGCTGTTCTGCCAGCCCTCCGGCGGGGCGGTGGCGGAGGACTATGCCGCCGCTATCGCGGAGGAGGTCAAAAAGGACGCCTCCGCCCTGGTCGTGGTCAACAACAGCATCCGGGGCCGCTGCCTGGCGGGCAAGCTGGGCGTCCTGCTGGACACCGCCGTCCTCACCAGCGTCAATTCTCTGGAGCGCTCCGGCGAGGACCTGATGTGCCGCCGCATGGTGTACGGCGGCATGGCCCAGCGCAGCGAGGTGTTTGCCAAGCCTTACGGCGTCGTCACCGTGGGCGCGGGGGTGTTTGAGGCCGCGCCCGGCGGGACCCAGGCCGCCGTCTCCCCCTTTGAGGGGGCGCCTCAGGGCGGCTTGAAGTGCGTCAACCGCACGGAGAAAAAGGAGGGCGGCGTGGACCTGGTGGCCGCCAAGCGCATCGTGGACGTGGGCCGCGGCCTGGCCAAGGAGGAGGATCTGGAGCTGTGCCGCCGCCTGGCCGGCGCACTGGGCGCCGAGGTGGGCTGCTCCCGCCCGGTGGCGGAGAACAACAAGTGGCTCCCCAAGTCCAGCTATATGGGTATTACCGGCGTGCAGGTTAAGCCTGAGCTGATTTTGGCCCTGGGCGTATCCGGCCAGGTCCAGCATATAGGCGGTATCAACAAGTCCCGGGTCATTGTGGCCGTCAATAAGGACAAGTCCGCGCCCATCTTCAAACATGCCGATTTCGGCGTGGTCGGCGATCTGTATAAGGTAGTCCCCGCACTGATTGAAAAGCTTTCTTGACGACAGCGCTCCGCGGGCGGGAGCAGCCACGCAAGCGCGGCTGCTCCCGGCTTTTTTCCTGCGGCGGGCGCCCGAGCGGTACGAGAGGTGAGTTTGCTATGACGGATATGGTGGGCAGCCGCACCCTGCGCAGCCAATGGGACGAGACCGTGCGCTGCTATGGGCAGGATGCCTTTTTGGAATACGTCTCCGTAGACGAGACCGTCACGGCCTGGACCTATGGGGAGATGGACCGCCGGGTGAAGCGCGCGGCCAACTTCTTCCTGGAGTTGGGGGTGGCAAAGGGGGAGCTGGTGGCCTTGCAGCTCCACAACAGGCCGGAATACCTGGTGTGCTGGCTGGCGCTGGCCCAGATCGGGGCGGTGTCGGTGCCGCTGAATGAGCACTACCAGCAGCCGGAGATTCACTATGTGATAGAAAAGTGCGGTATCCGGCGGGCCATCACCGAGTCCTCCACCTTGCCGCTGTACCTGGAGCCGCCCCTGCGCCCCCTGTTGGACCAGATCGTTACCGTGGACGGGGGAGCGCCGGAGGGCGTGCTGTCCCTGAGGTCGGGGATGGCCCGCCAGCCCGACGGGCTGCGGGAGGTCAGGCCGGTACGCGCCGACGAGCTGGCCGTGATCCTCTTTACCAGCGGCACCACCCGCCACCCCAAAGGGGCCATGTACACCCACTGCAATGTGGTCTACGGCGGGTTGATCCATGTGGCCCAGATGGGGATGGACCATGGGGACCGTTTTCTGACCTCCATGCCCTGCTACCATATGGACTTCCAGGAGATGGCCGCCATGCCGGTGGTCTGCACGGGCAGCACGCTGGTGATGGTGGAGCACTACAGCGCCCGCCGCTTCTGGGGGCAGGTGTGCCGCTACCGGGCCCATTTCACCGACACCATGTCCATCATGAACCGCACCATGCTCATGCAGCCGGTGCAGCCCTGGGAAAAGGACCACTGCCTGAAGCAAATCTATTTTTCCATGGGACTCAGCGACGAGGAAAAGGAGCGCTTTGAGGAGCGCTTCCGGGTCAGTTTGCTCAACTCCTACGGCATGACCGAGACGGTGTCCGGCGTGACCTGCGCCCCCCTGACGGGGGATAAAAACTGGCCCTCCGTGGGCCGGTGCGCCCCCTCCTACGCCATCAAGATCGTGGGAGACGACGGGCAGGAGCTCCCGCCGGGAGAGGTGGGCGAGATCTGTATCCACGGGGCGCCGGGGCGCTCCCTGGTGCTGGGGTACTACCAGGATGAAGAGGCCACCGCCCAGCTCATTGATTCGGGAAACTGGCTCCACTCCGGGGACCGGGGTTACCTGGACGCCGACGGCTGGCTGTTTTTTGTGGACCGGTGCAGCAATATGATCAAGCGGTCGGGGGAGAACGTCAGCAGCCTGGAGGTGGAGTGTGTGCTTACCTCCCATCCGGACATTGCGGACGCGGCGGTGGTGGGCGTGCCCGACCCCATCCGGGACCAGGCCGTTAAGGCGTATATCCAGCTCCGCCCGGGCCGCTCGCTGGCGGAGGAGGAAATTGCCGAGTACTGCGCACCGCGGCTGGCCAAGTTCAAAATCCCCACCATGATCCAATTTGTGGACGACTTTCCCCGCACCTCCACCGGAAAAATCAAAAAGAGCCGCCTGAACTGACAGGAACCGAAAAGGACCGCCCGGCCGATTGGCCGGGCGGTCCTTTTCGGTTCTCAGGGCGGCGGTCCGCCGCTCAAAAGTCGATGTAACTGGGGATATCCGGCGGGAGCACCACGTTGCCCTCGCACCGCTCGCCCCGGAGCTGGCGCAGCAGGAGGGACGTACACTCCTTGCCCCCGCGCACGAAATTGGAGCGGCTGGTGAGAATGCGGGTATCCGTCACCACAGGGGGCTCGGCGTCGGACAGGGTGGCGATTTTCAGCCCCCGGCCCCGGCCGTTCAGGGCGGCGCTGAGGTGGTTTACCATGACGCTCCAGCAGCACACCACCGCGTCCCCCGGCTGGAAATTGGAGATGCGGGGCATGATCTCCTGGGCCAGGTACTGGCCGCACATCCGGTTCAAGTTGGAGTGGCGGTCGTCGGTGTCGCCCACGCAGGTGCTGGAGGGCAGCAGGGACACGGAGAACTCGGATCCCGAATACAGCTCCGCCGCACGGCGCAGGCCCTTTTCCCGGTATCCCTCCTGGAGGCTCTGCACGTCGGGCCGCCAGTACAGGATCCGCCGGGCGCCCTCGCCGAACAGGCGGCAGGCCACCTCGAAGGCCCCCCGCTCATAGTCGAAGCTCACCGAGGCCAACTCCGGCTCCTCCGGGCAGCAGTCGCAGGCCACGAAGGGGAGGGCGTTGTCGATGATTACCTGGCGGCAGTGCTGCTCGGGGGGGTAGCCGTCGGATGAGACATAAATGATGCCGTCGGTGCGCCGCTGTAAAACGCTTTCCAGAAAGTTGGGGTACAGCGGGCTGCTGGCGCTGAAATCAAACAGCATGATCCAATAACCTTCCGCCTGGAGGCTCTCCCGGATGCCCTGGAGCAGCCCGCTGAACCGGGTGTTGGTCAGGGCCTTCTCCATGGCCACGCTGATGGAGCGGGTGCTGTTGTTGCGCAGGGACTGGGCGGCGCTATTGGGAACGTATTGCAGCCTTCTGGCGGCGTTCAGCACCGCCTTGCGGGTCTCGGGCGAAATCTTCTGGGTGGTGTTTCCGCTGAGGATATAGGATACCGTGGTGTGGGAAACGCCCACTTCCGCGGCGATGTCTTTGATGGTCGGTCTGGCTCTCATTGGGGCTCCTCCTCTTTTGCCGCGCCGCCGTTTGGAAGCTTCGGCGGCACGGACGCAACGGTCTGTTACTGGTATATTACAGGAAAAAAGTTCTGCTGTCAATGGAAAAAGTGAAGTCACAGGGCTGTTGACAGTAAAAATATACCATATCTTGCCGAGGCGGACAGACCGTAGCGGGGAGCGGTCCCGGCGGCCTTGTGCCGCTCCCGCTGCCAAGCCCCGGTGTATGGGGCCGGTTCAACGGAGGCGGAGATCATCAAATTTAAGCCACGCAAAATATATAGATTTTGCATGGATAAATTTAAAGGTTAAAATTTTTTGAAATAAGGCTTAATTCCGGCTGGAAAGCGTCCGATATAGAGGGTGAAGCTGGCAAAACGCGCAGGGAACGCAAAACCTATAAGTTTTGCGTGGCAGAAGAGGGGAGACGGGCGCGGCGCGGAAAAAGCGCGGCGCGGAGGACGGCAAAACGGCCTCCTGTCCCAAAGCCTGCCGCTGCCAGTTGCGCGCCCCGCAAATGAACGACGTCGGCGGAAACGCCGGTGAGCGCCCATGGTTTCAGCCGGTTTTCGCGAGCCGGATGGAATATAGTCCCGCGCCGGAGGTTTCAAACGCTGAAGGCCAAAGCGTTTGGAATGCTCAGCGCACCACAGACCTGTGCCTGGAGAAAGGACTCTCAGGGCACATTAAAAGACGAAAGGAGTCAAATTCATGCGTATTCAGCACAACATCATGGCGATGAACGCCTATCGCAACTACACGAACAACGTGTCCGCGATGAAGTCCAACCTGGAGAAGCTCTCCTCCGGCTACAAGATCAACCGCGCGGGCGACGACGCCGCCGGTCTGGCCATTTCCGAGAAGATGCGCGCCCAGATCACCGGCCTGGAGACCGCCCAGAAGAACGCGAAGGACGGCATTAGCCTGGTGCAGACCGCCGAGGGCGCCCTGACTGAGGTTCACGACATGCTCAACCGTATGGTGGAGCTGGCCACCCAGTCCGCCAACGGCACCTACGACAACACCACCGACCGCGCTCAGTTGCAGAAGGAAGTTGACCAGCTGAAGGACGAGATCAACCGCATCGCCGACAGCGCCAACTTCAACGGCATCAAGCTGCTGGACGGCTCCATGGCCAAGACCGACGCCATTGAGGGCTCCACCAGCACCAGCATACAGGATGTCACCGGCATGGACCGTATCATCAAGAGCGTCATGGACAGCGGCAAGACCTATGACAACGCCGGCGTCAACACCATTCTGGACGGCGTGGGCGGCACTCCCACCAAGGCCACCATGGCGATTGACCTGAGCACTATGGAATTCAAGACCACCGGAGCCGTTGGCTCGGCGGGCGGCTATGCCACCGGCACCATCACCATCTCCATTGGCGACGCCAAGTTTACGACGAATGCGTCCGGCGTGGCTTTCGGAAGCGACGGCAGCATCACTGCTTCCGCCGTCATGGATTCCATCCTGAAAAATTCGGAGAACTTTGCCGACGGGAAGGGCACCGTAGGCGGCGGCAAGAACGAGGTCACCATCAACGGCGTCAACTGGACGGTTAAGGCCAGCGGCACTAAGCTGAAGTTCACCCAGGTTGACGTCCCGCAGAACGCCGATGAGGCCCGCACCAACTTTGACGTGAACGTGTCCATCGCCGGGCCGGACGCGGGCAAGTTCCAGATCTCTCTGAAGGATCCTGACGCGGGCAGCCTCAACAACATTGATGGGTCCTTCTCCATCAAGGTTGGTACTGAGACGATCACTGCCGGCGTTGCCGCCGCCGACGCGAAGAAGGCCAACACCGTCTTCGAGATCAAGGACAGCGACATCAAGGACGGCACCAAGATCGCCATCGGCACCTGGTCCCTGGTTCTCCGCGTGGGCACCAGCAGCTCCGTCAAGGAGGGCACTACGCCGGGTCAGACCAAGGACGGCGAGACTATCGTGACGCTGGATGACGGCGACGACCTGAATACCGCCCTGAGCAAGATCGGCGAGACCCTCACCAAGAATGGAAATACGTTCAACATGAAGTATCTGACTGCCAATGGCAGTGAGGCAACCGCCAAGTTCCAGATCGGCGTCAGCGACGGCAGCCAGGGCTTCCCCAAGGGCCTGACCATCCAGCGTGTGAATGCGTATGACAAGACCGCGACTAGTGGCAGCACTGCGTTTGCTTTCGACAGCCTGGAGAAGCTGGCGGTCAACTTCAAGATGCAGGTGACCAACACCACCACCATCGAGGCGAAGGAGGCCCAGAAGGGCCTGACCCTCCAGATCGGCGACACCGCGGACAGCTTCAACCAGCTGAACGTGTCCATCGGCGATATGCACACCTCCTCCCTGGGGCTGGACAAGATCTCCATTGCCGACCAGGAGAGCGCCGCTGCTGCCATCAAGTCCATCAAGGATGCCATCAACCAGGTGTCCGACGTCCGCGGTACTCTGGGCGCCACCCAGAACCGTCTGGACCACACCATCAACAACCTGTCCGTCATGACCGAGAACATCCAGGATGCCGAGTCCACCATCCGCGACACCGACGTGGCCGACGAGATGATGGCGTACACCAAGAACAACATCCTGATCCAGTCCGCTCAGGCCATGCTGGCTCAGGCCAACCAGGTGCCTCAGGGCGTGCTGCAGCTCCTGCAGTAAGCGTCCGAGCCGTCGTGAGCAGCGCGGATGGACCGGAGCGAGGGCGAGCGGAGGGCCGCGCAGCGGCCCGCAGACCAGCCCGAGTCGGAGGGAAGCCGCGCGTCGCGAACAGGCGAGGCGTGATAACGCCGCCTGACCAAGGCACACGCATATTCTACGCAAAAAATGGGGGCGGGCGGTGCCCGCCCCCGTTTTCCTGCCCATATGACGTTGGGGAGAGCCGCATCTCATGCGGCTGTCCCAAGCGCCACCAAGCACAGGAAGGGAGCAATACGCATGGAAGCGATAGAAATTGCCCGGAAACTGGCCGCACTGGGGCAGGCTGGGGACGCCTGCAAGGCCTACGGCCTGGCTGTCCAACAGGGGGCGGACCCCATGGGGCAGATGGAGGCGGCGGCTTATATTTTGCAGAACGGCGGAGATTACCGCATCTCCTATGGCTGTTTTGTGGGGCTGTATAACCAGGGGCTGTTCCGGGAGGATATCCTGCCGCTGATGGAGGCGGTGTTTTACCAGCCTAATATCAAGCAACTCAAGTCCCGTTATGAGCGCAACTGCAAGCTGCTGAGCCGGTATCCCTACCTGTTCCGAAAAGATTTCGTGCCGTTCGAGGAGCTGCCGGTGCAGTTTTTCCCCTATGACGACCACAACGGGTATGTCCCGTTTTACCGGACTGAGGAGCAGTTTGGTGAATTCGTGAATTTCGGAAACCAGGTCGTCAGCCGGAACTTTTTCAAGGATCTGGACAAGCCCATCCTGGCGGCGGACGTGTTTTCCCAGTACGAGCTGGAGTATCTCAACGACAACGTGCGCCCCAGCGAGTATATCGGCAGGGAGAACCACATCTATCTGCATTACACGGACTGGGGCGTGTTCTGCGCCTATTTGCAGTGCCTGAACCTGCGCAAACTGCTGGAGAGCAAGAAGCTTGTGTTTCTGATCGGGGACGAGATCGAACAGTATCCCATCGACTTCAAGGAGCGGTTCGGGATCGACTACAGCCAATATCCGGTGAAGTCCATCAGCATCCGGGAGGTAAACCGGATGATCTGGCACACGCAGTTGTCCACCCACAACGGCGGCGACTTTTTCAATGAAATATTTGACGGGCATCCCAACCTGATCATCCTGGATTCGGTCATGTTCGACAATATGGAAAAGACGGTAGCCGATTTCCTTAATGTGCTGTCAAATGCGGCGACGGTGCAGCAGGCGATTGACTGCGCCAATTTCCTGAATCCCGACCGGGTGAGGGAGATGTATTATATGCGGGACCGCACAATGAAGGATTCCGCGGTGGCGCTGTTCCTGGCCAGGGACGATGTGGCGTGCAGTGTGGAGGCCGATTCCCGTATTGCTCCGGCCCTTTTCTTCCAGCCGCATTTCTCCAACATCGTCTACCAGCTCCGGGCGGGCAGCGGGAACCGGACGGTATTGGAATCAAAGAGCGCGGACACCATTCACCAGTCCCAGATATTCCGGCAGTTCAAGTATATCAAGACCTTTACGCCCATGCGGCGCTTTACTACCAGCCACGGGGCCACGGTGAGGTATATGTATCAGGAGTCGGTGAAGAGGGACGGCCCGGAAGAGGATGGAAAAAACGCAATTGTCAGCGACGCGGTGATGGAGCGCGTTCTGAACCGGAGCTTCATGATCGACCCGGAGGACCGGCTGTATAAAGATAGCGTGCTGGTGCGGCTTGAGGACGGGAAGCTCAATCCCAATGCAACATTCAGGGCCCTTGCCGCGTTCTTGGACCTGCCATATACGGAGAGCATGACGGCTTGCAGCATACACGGAGAGCCGTCCCCCAGCGTAAGCCAGGAGGGATATGCCCCAGGAATGAGCCCCATTTCGATCTACCGAACCTATGACGAGTATGTCAACGACAGCGAACGGTATTTCATCGAGTATTTTCTGCGGGACGCTTACGAGTATTACGGCTATGGCTTCCAATACTACGACGGCGCAACCATGGATGAGCCGAAGGTGGCAGAACTGATTGCTGGATTCACCACGATAGATCATTACATGAAGGAGACGGCCTATAAGCTGTTTAAGGACATAAAGGTGTCCCAAGATGGGGAGCGCGTAGACCCGGAGATGGAGGAGCGCGTCCGGGAGCAGCTTGTGGAAGAGCGCATAAAGGGCTATTCCGCGAACCGGCTGGAGAGCGCCAAGATATTGCTGGAGGGCCTGCGGTTTGTGAACAAAAACGGCCAGCCGCTGCGGATGATGCCCAGGCTGGAGCTTGACCCGGCACTGTTGGAGCAGCCGCTGTACCACTGAGATGGACAGAGACGATGCGAGCCTGGAGGCGCTGAACGAGGCGCAGTACCTGCTGGAGCGGATGCTGGAGCTGGCGGAGCGCTCGGCAGGGGACGAGTGTAACGACGGCCAGCGAAGGGATATGCAAAAGGGATTTGAGCTGCTGCGCGGCCTGGTGGATCAGGCGATGGAACGATACCAAAGAGGGAGAACAACCGAATGAGCAAAAAGGGAACTGTTTATTTCTTCACCGGACTGGCCGGAGCGGGAAAGACCACGCTCGGCACCCTGTTTTACCGACGGATGAAGGAAAAAAAGAACGATGTGGTGTTGCTGGACGGAGATCAGCTGCGGCGGCTGTCCACTGTGGTCAGCGGCTATACCACCGAGGAACGCAGGAGCGGCGCGTATTTCAATTTTGAATTGGCCGAGCTGCTGACGGATCAGAGTGTTGACGTGGTGCTGTGCAGCATTTCCATGTATGACGACGTGCGGGCCTGGGCCAGGGAGCATATCGAGAACTATAAGGAAATCTACATCAAGGTGAAATGGGAGACGCTGTACAAGCGGGATCAGAAAGGGCTGTACAGCTCCGGGACGAAGAACGTGGTAGGCGTGGACCTGCTGTGTGAGGAACCGAAGACGCCGGATTTCGTCATTGAGAATGACGGTCTGGAAACGCCGCAGACCATTGTAGAACGGCTGGAGGCAGCCTTATTGAAATAAAAACGTGGGGAGGGAGGCGCCATATGGTTAATGATTTGCTGAGTATCGTGGTTCCGGTCTACAATGTGGCGCCATATTTGGAGCGTTCGATCCAAAGTATTTTGGGGCAGACCTATCGGAACCTTGAAATTATTCTGGTGGACGACGGCTCCACAGACGGCTCGGGGGAAATCTGTGAGAAATACGCCCAGATGGATCCCAGGGTTAAGCTGATTACCCAGGAAAACCGGGGGGCGTCCGCCGCCCGACGGAACGGGATCCGGCTGGCATCCGGTACGTACATGGGCTTCATAGATCCGGACGACTACATTGACCCGGATTTTTATGAACAGCTCATGGCGTGCCGGGGGGAGTTTGATGTGGTGATCTCCCAGTGGCTTCGAGAGTCGGAGGATGGAACGCGGCGCTGCTATGACACGATCCGGCCCGGCGCTTATCAGACACCGGAGGACATGGAGTTTTTGCTCCGGCATCTGGTAAACGTGTCCCTTCCCGGCGGTCAGGTGAATATCCGGCCGGGAATTGCCGCCTACCTGTGGAACAAGCTGTTCAGGGCAAAACTGGTGAAGGAAGTGGTTGAGGAGATCAAGGTCGACCTCCCTGTTTCCAACGACCGGCCGATCGTCTACAATGCGATGCTGAAGTGCAAGTCGGCGCTCATCACGGAACTCTGCGGTTACCACTACTGGGTGCGCGGCGACTCCCTGGGGCATTCAGTAGACCGCAAATGCCGCTACTTGAAAAATATTTGCGATTTTTACGATGCGATGGAGTCCATGTGGGCAGACTGCCCCAGATCAGCCCTCCTGATGCCGCAATTACAGTTGAAATTATCTGAGGAAGTTACCCGGGCTCCTGTCAAAATGGGCTTCCCGAAAGAAGCGCAGTTGCAGCTTAGGACGCCGGTGTTTCCCTTTATCAACCTTCTGGATGGGAAAAAGATTGCGCTGTACGGTGCGGACCTGCTGGGAAGCGGTTACCGGCGGCAGATTTTGAAATGGAACATCTGCCGGCTCGCCCTGTGGGTGGATGAGGACTGGGCGGAATACGCAAGAGCGGGGCTGGAGGTCAGCCCTGTGGAGGGGCTATTGGATGCGGAGTACGACTGCGTCGTTCTTGCTGTTTCCGACCAGGCTTCGGCAGACGGCATCCGGCGAAAGCTGATTGGGATGGGAATTGAGGACGAACGCATCCTCTGGAGAGCGCCCCTGGAGATATGAATTGGATGGGAGGATGAAGCGGATGGGACAATTTCAGCCTTCTAAAATTGCCGTGGCCGGAGCCGGATATGTGGGCTTGTCCGTCGGGGTGCTGCTGAGTCAACACCACTCGGTGTATCTTGTCGATGTGGTGCCTGAGAAAATCAGCCTCATTAACCAACAAAAATCCCCCATTCGGGACGACGAGATTGAGAGGTTCCTATCTGAAAAGGAATTGGACCTGACCGCCACGCTGAGCGCGGAAGCGGCATACTCCGGCGCGGATCTGGTGGTGGTGGCGGTCCCCACCAATTACGACAGCGAAACCAATTATTTCGACACCTCGGCGGTGGAGACGGTGGTGTTGCAGGCGCTTGCCTACAGCGCCGACGCCATCATTGTAATTAAATCTACCGTTCCGGTGGGATATACGCGTTCGCTTCGGGAAAAAACGGGATCAAAAAATATCCTGTTCAGTCCGGAGTTCCTGCGGGAGTCCAGGGCGCTGTACGACAACCTCTACCCCAGCCGGATTATCGTGGGCGCCGATCTGGAGGACGAGCGTCTGGTGGAAGCGGCCCAGGGGTTTGCCGCGCTGCTCCGGGAAGGCGCGGAAAAGGAGCACATCGACACGCTGATCATGGGCTTCACCGAGGCGGAAGCGGTAAAGCTGTTTGCCAATACCTACCTGGCCCTGCGGGTATCCTATTTCAACGAGCTGGACACCTACGCGGAGATGAAAGGATTAGACACCAGGGCCATCATTGACGGAGTATGCCTGGACCCGCGGATCGGGACGCACTACAACAACCCCAGCTTCGGCTATGGGGGCTACTGCCTGCCCAAGGACACCAAGCAGTTGCTGGCCAATTACTCGGACGTGCCGGAGAACCTGATCGGGGCCATTGTGGAGAGTAACCGAACACGGAAGGACTTCATCGCGGACCGGGTGCTGGCTAAGGCGGGGTACTATAGCTACCGGAGCCACGGGGAGTACTCCCAGGAGGCGGAACGTCCCTGTACCGTGGGCGTCTACCGGCTGACGATGAAGTCCAACTCGGACAACTTCCGGCAGAGCAGCATCCAGGGGGTCATGAAGCGGATCAAAGCGAAGGGCGCCACGGTGATCGTCTATGAGCCGACGCTGAAGGACGGCGGGACGTTTTTTGGAAGCCGGATTGTAAACGATCTGGAGGAATTCAAGCGGCAGTGTGATGTAATCGTTGCCAACCGCTATGACGGCTGCCTGGCTGATGTCATAGGGAAGCTTTATTCCCGGGACATTTATAAAAGGGATTAAGCGGTGAAGAATGATAAAAATGCACCGGAGAAATAGATATTCACTCCATGATATAGAGGAAACGGCTTTGTGCAGGGGCAAAACGTACGGGCGAACGAGTGCATAATAAAATAATAAGGAGAAAGAAATTATGAAATCGTTCAAAGTGGATAACGCCATTATTATGGCGGCAGGAGAATCAAGACGTTGCCTGCCCC
>CANOYV010000025.1:0-33798 GCA_947571605.1 uncultured bacterium
TCCTATTATCTCCCACTCTGCCTTTTTTGTCAAAAGATTTTAAACAGGCTCTTACAATTTCATATCGGCGTTGACACACATACGAGTGATAATCTCCTTGCTGGACAGCCCGATCAGGCCCGCCGCCCGAAGTTGGTCTTTGGTCAGGGTGATGGGGATCTCGGTGTTGGTCTCGGTCTTGGAATTCCACGCTTGGACATAGAAGCGCAGCATATGAATTTCGAGTTTCATGATTAGTTCTCCTTTCGTGTTGCCTGACTATTGAGCCAGTCCAAAAATAAATCGCGGGGAATGCGGACGCAGTTTCCTATGCGTATAGCTGGAAACCCGTCTATGTGGCACCAGTTGTACAACGTTTTTGTACAGACCTTTGCTACTTGTGCCGCCTCCGGCACCGTCAGGATTGCGTCTGGCATCGTTTCAACTCCCTTCTTTGATGATGTCACGGCCCAGCACACGGGCCAGCTTGTCCGCCGTGGCCTGGGAGCAGCTCTTGCCGTTTCTGACAGCAGTAACAGTCACCCGGCTCACGCCGGACAGTTCCACCAACCGATTACAGTTGATGTCCTTCCGGGCCATCTCCGCAATCATGGCTACACGGTCGATGCGTACTGACATTTTGTTTCACCTCGATTCGTTATCATTTGCTTGGCGCATTAGCAGTATATCACCAGCAAATGATAATGTCAATAGCTTTCGTTATCTTTTGCTTGATTTTTTTATCATAGTGCCGTATACTGTGTAATGGGGTGATATTATGACAACTGGGCAACTCATACAACAAGCGCGAAAAAGCGCCGGACTATCTCAAAAACAGTTGGGGGAAAAATTAGACTTATCCGCCTCAATGATTGGCCAGTGGGAGAACGACCTGCGCAACCCCAAGCCAGACACGCTAAAGCGCATAGCTGCTGCATTGGACATTGATTGGCTCAGCTTACTTCCAAAGCCTAAAGAAACCAATGAAGATGAAGCGGCTGCTATAGCGCAAGAAATAGTACGAGAAATCGGGTTGCCTACAAGGGGGAACACGGACGCCACTGTTGGCGAGATGCGCATACTCATGCAAAGAGTCTCAGAAATATATGGAGACGAATCAGCATACCTCATTCGCCTTGTTTCCGTGATGGATGACGAAGGGGTTGGCATGGTTATTGAATACACCGAGAGTATTTTTAATGAGCATATTTTTTCCCCGCCAGATAAGCCTACAACCGCCCCAGAATCAACGCCGCCGTCCGCAGAGGGTAACGGATACCACCCCGGCCCCAGACGCGCCAGAAACGCCGCCAGAGGGGGAATAGAGGGGGGGTGGTGATATACCGCCCCCTCCCCCGTGATTTCGGGGGCAGGGGCCAATCGGCTCAAATCTGAGCCGGTTCGCCCAGATGTGGTCGAAATGGCTAATAGTCATTTTGCCACAGATGGCAAAAAACTCGACCCGGGCGAAATTGACCGAGTTGCCCCGAAATGACGGGGGTACTCAATGCCGCCAATTTGGCGGTGTTTATCGCCCCCCTTGCAATTTCCTTGATTTTAAGGTCAATCCAAATCTGGACGGATTCCCGATCCGGGGAGCAAAGGGGGGTCAAATTTCGCCCCCCTTTGGACGGGGCAGATTTGCCCACTCCTCCAAAATTGGGGAGCAAAACAAAAAACCCGTGCCAACGAACTGGCACAGGGCAAAAAAGAACCGCCCCAGTGCTGCTAACACTGAGACGGTCGAGATGCACAAAAATACCAGGTCGCTAAACAAGGCACCCTTATGCCCTTTCATTGTACCACAGCAGGGCCGGGGTGTCAATGAAAGGAGAATTTTTCAGAATGTCACGAAAAAACGCAAAGGGCAGCGGGACGATCAGGAAGAAAACCGTCACCCGCAACGGCAAAGAGTACACCTACTGGGAAGCCCGTGTTACCACCGGGCGCGATCCCGGAACCGGCAAGCAGATTCAACGCTCCTTCACCGGCAAAACGCAAAAGGAAGTCCGGGAGAAGATGCAGGAGGCGGCGGTGGCCGTCAATGAGGGCACCTACACGGCCCCTCAGCGCCTTACCGTGGGCCAGTGGGCGGATATATGGCAGCGGGACTATACGGGCGGTCTCAAGCCCGCCACGGTAGCGGTATACCGCAACAATCTGAATAACCACATCAAGCCCGCCCTGGGCGCTGTCCGGCTGGCAGACCTCCATCCCCACACCGTCCAGAGCTTTATAAACGGGCTTGCGCCGCTCTCCCCGTCCTCTATCCGGCTGGCCTATAAAAACCTTCACGCCGTACTGCAAAAGGCTGTGGAGCTGGAATACATACCGCGCAACCCGGCAGACCGTTGTGTGCTGCCGAAAGCGGAGCAGGAGGAGATCAAGCCGCTTGACGATCAGCAGACCGCCGCGCTGCTGGCCGCAGCCAAAGACACGAAAATGGAGCAGTTTATCACCGTGGCGCTGTTCACTGGCTTGCGTATCTCGGAACTGCTGGGCCTCACCTGGGACGTGGTAGACTTCACCCGTGGGACGCTCACCGTCAACAAGCAGCTTGCCCGCCGCAGGGTGGGGAGCATCTTCCAGTCTCCAAAGAGCGGCAAGCCCCGCACGATCACCCCGGCCCCGGCGGTCATGGCCGCATTGAAAAAACAGAGGGCCAGACAGTCAGAAATGCAGTTAAAGGCGGGGCCGATATGGGACAATCCCCACGGCCTTGTGTTCACCGGGGAAGCCGGTAGGCCTATGAGCCATAGCGGGACAGATAAGCGGTTTAGGGCACTTTGCGCCGCCGCTGGGCTGGAGGGGGTGCGGTTCCATGACTGCCGCCACACTTATGCCGTGAACGCGATCCGGGCCGGGGACGATATAAAAACCGTGCAATCCAACATGGGCCACGCCACCGCCGCCTTCACTCTGGACAAATACGGTCACTTCACCGAGCGCATGAAGCAGGATAGCGCCGCCCGCATGGAGAACTTTATGAAGGAGGTTTTGAACCTGTAAAGGGAAAACATAAGGGAAAAACAGACAGAAAAACCCGCCAACCCCTGATATTACAAGGGTTGGCGGGTTTCTTGGTGAACTTCCTTACGAAGTGTCCCCCAAGGCTGTCCGCTCTTTTCATATTTACGCCCGCTCCAAATACCAGCTCCGTTCGCTCTCCGTCAAGGCGTAGCCCCTGGCCAAGGCGGCGGTCAGGATGGCCTCCGGGTCGTCAAACTTGTTGGTTTTCGACAGATAGATATAGTCCGGCACCTTGTCCGGGTTGGACTGGTAATAGAGCTCCAGCCGGTCCAACGCCGCCTGGTTCTCCCCGGAGATCCAGGCGGAGAAGGTGGCATACTCCAGAGGGTCCACGGACAGATAGCACCAGGTGCGCTCGTTCAGGATCAGAATCTTGCCCTGGGGTACGGTCTTGTAGTATTGCAGCTCCCGGTTCAAATCTTCGTAGATGGTCCCCTTATACTCAGCAGTGTGGATGCCCCGGCCGGGGCCCTCCTGGAGCTGGTAGTCCTGGGCGTAGGGCGGGTCGTCCACGAAGCAGTGGTTTCGCTTCACGTAGACCTGGACAAAGAGCAGGAACAGGACAGTGACCACAGCCAAGGCGGCGGCGCCCCGGCGCAGTTGAAGGGTATAGGCCGTGTCGTCCGGGCGTTCCCGCATCTCCCGCAGAAGCTGACCCAGGAATAGAAAACTGGCGATGTTGGTCAGGGCGCTGGCCATGGTCAAGGCGTAGACGTACTGGTTGGAGCCCACGATGACCGCTGCGGTGTAGATCAGCCCCGGCACGAAAATACCGGCGAACAGTTCCCAGGGTTTGCTTTGGCACAGAAGGAAGGAGGCCGCCCCCACGAAAATCAGGGGGAACATAATGGTGTGATAATACTTGTCCGCCGCCAGGGGGTAGAACATGGCCAGGGCCGCAAGGGTCAACAGGGAGGACAGGATAAGGTAGAATGCCCGGTGGTTTTGGCGGTTCTTGTCCGCCAGCAGGGCCAGAAGCAGCACCCCAAAGCAGGAGAGCACAATAGGGAACTTGGGGTGGCAGTCCACAAGCCCCCGCCACGCCTTTTGCAGCTTGAAGATGGGGTCCATGGCGGGGTGCTCCGGGTCGGAGAAGATATAGGGCAGATTGGACAGCAACCCTCCGATCCCGCAGGTTGCCAGGACGTAGATGAGGAACAGGACGCTCGCCAACCCCACGCCCACGGTCAGCCACAGGAGGCGGGCGGGGGAGAAGAAGCCGCTGTCCCCGCGGTCCGAACCCTTTCGCCTGAGCAGGGCGCGGACACCCACCGCCGCGACGTAGAGGAAGTACGCCGCCGCGAAATAGGGGCAGCACAGCACTCCGGCGGCCAGACAGATACCCGAGGCAACGGAGTGTAAGCGCTTTCCGGTGGTGGCCAGCAATACGCCGGACAGCAGGATGAAGTCCAGGGCCATGGTGTTGTAGCTCAGGGCCATAATGTCGAAGGGGGTAAACAGGAACCAGGACAGGGCTGCCGCCATGGCGGCGGGGCCCCGCCCCCTCACCCGGGAGTAGAACAGCAGGGTGACCAGGGCGTGAAACACCACGTACCCGTACCGAGAGGCCAGCAGCACGCCGTCCATGGAGCCGGTGAGGGCGCGGTAGACCCACACGAAGGGCAGGGTAAGCAGCCCGGACATCTGGGACACGTGCCATTCGTCCGTAAACAGGGCATCGCCCAGCGAGAGCCGGTGGGGGATGGTGAGATAAAACGCGTCGTCGGTGGAGCCGAAGCCAAAGGGACACTTCCACAGGGCCAGCACAAATACCGCCCCAAAGCATAGGGCAAAACAGGCCAAGCTCATCCTGGCCTTGTCCTGCCGGATTTGGGCCGGGTCTTTACGGGCGGCGGTGTGGGCGGCGCGGGCCAGCCGGACGAACAGCCTGCCCAGCAGCTCCTGCACCCAATGAAGGACCAGGGAGAGGAGCATGGAGCAGACAAACACGCACACCGTCATCACCGGGAACCAGAACAGCCGGTCGGGGATGGCGGGCACCGCCTCGTTGAGCCAGGGATAGAAGGCCGTGTCGAAAATATAGGAGACCAGATAGATGCTCAGGCACAGATCGGACACCTTCCACAGCCCGTAGCGCAGGGCGAGAGGCAACCTGTCCCCCTTGACGCGGCTGAGCAGAGAGAACAGCAGCACCGTGATGACGCAGGGCTCAAACCCGCCCCAGTCCACATAGTTTCCGGTGACAAAGCCCACGCCGTAGCTCTGCCAGTAGTTGAACGCGCCGAACCCCAGGGTGGCCAGGGCCAGGAGAAGGACGATGGCGCGGGTTTTGAACTTCAGGCCGAACTCCCGGAGGTAGCAGCCGACGAAGTAGTAGGTGACGGGGTAGAAGGTCAGCCACCGCCGGGGGAGGACACGGTGGGCCGTCCCTAGAGCGGGGGCGTTCCACCAGGCGGGGTCGGCCAGGTTGAAGTTGTTGGTGAGGGTGGGCAGCACGGTGAGGAAAAACAGAGTGAGCATGAGGGCGTCCTTTTTCTTTTTGCTGTCCAGGCCGTTGTAAATGAGGTTCAATAAGGGGACCAGCAGGAACAGGCCGATGTACATCTCCACATACCAGCCGTAATCGGAGGCGCTGAACTCCAGAAAGGTGCGCAGAAGGTGGGAGGCGGTGTAGTCCACGTGGAGGAAGACGGCTTTGTAAAAGACGCAGGCGCTCCCCGCCAGCACATAGGCGGTTAGGGTGCCGCCCAGGCCGTAATAGAACCGCCGCTCCAGCTTCTTTTGGCACAGGAGATATCCGGTGAGGACGAGGAACAGCGGCACGCAGCAGGAAAAGAACGTGCGCATGGCGCACAGCACGAACATTTTCTTGCCCAGCATGGGCTGGTCGTAAAAGCGGGCGTTCATAAAGAAATGCACCGAAATCACGGAGAACGCGGCGGTCACCCGGACCAGGTCCAGGGCAAAGCTCCGGTTTTTGGCCTTTTCCAGCTCAAACAATTTGACGTCACCTCTTTGAAAGAGAACGGATGGGCGTGAAGCCTTTCCTAGCAGTGTATCACATGCGGGGACGGTTTGCAAGGGCGGGCCGGGCGCAAAAAAGCCTTGCGCTCAGGGCGCGCTTGGATTATGATAAAAAAGCCCGCCGTACCCAGGACAGGGGGCGACAGCATGCAAAAGAGCGGGAGAAGTGACGGCCGATTCCGCAAAAGGAGAGCAGAAATATGAGGAAGAACAACAAGATCATTGCCATCGGCGCGGCGGCGCTGGCGGTCCTGCTGGTGGTTTTCGGGGCCGTATGGTTTGCCAACCGCCCCGCCACGCAGGAGGGAAGCAAGACCATCACCGTAGAGGTAGTCCACGGGGACGGGAGCGCGAAGACCTTTACTTACCGCACTGACGAGGAGTATCTAGGCGATATGCTGCTGGCCGAGGGGTTGGTAGAGGGCGCCGAGTCGGAGGAATTCGGCCTGTACATCGACGCGGTGGACGGTGAAACGGCCGATTACAGCGCGGACGGCGCGTACTGGGCGGTGTACCAGGGCGGGGAGTATGCCACGCTGGGGGTCAGTGCGCTGCCCGTGGCGGACGGCAACAGCTTTTCCCTGGTGTATACCGTCTACACCGACTACACTATCTGCCCCGGTGAATGACAGGAGGATCAGACTACGCCTGAGCCTGTCCGAGGCGGCGCTGTTCGGCGTGCTTGGCGGCATGACTTTTGCCGCCAAGATGGCCATGGCAGGGCTGGCCAACATCGAGCCGGTGTCCCTGCTGGTGATGCTGTTTGCTGTGACCTTCGGGGGAAAGGCGGTATATCCCGTCTATACCTATGTCCTGCTGGAGCTGGTGACATTCCCGGCCCAGCTATGGTCCGTCAACTATTTGTATGTGTGGCTGGTGCCGGCGGGCGCGGCCTGGCTGCTCCGGGAGATGAGGAATCCCCTGGGGTGGGCCATCCTGTCCGGCCTGTTCGGGCTGCTGTTCGGGGCGCTGTGCGCCCCAGTGTATTTCGTTGTCGGCGGCTGGGACTTCGGGATCGCCTGGTGGATCAGCGGCATCCCCTTTGATGTCGTCCACTGCATGGGCAACTTTGCGGCGGCGCTGGTGATGTTCGTCCCGTTGCGAAAGGTGCTGGAGCGGCTGTACCGGGGGATCAGGAAGGGTTAGACAACAAAGACCGGCCGGGTGCTCCCGGTCGGTCTTTTGTTGCTGTTTTTCTGCTTTCGGGGGTTCCGGTCACGGGCAAAAGGCGGCAGGAAGGGGGTTCCCCTGCGGGGACGACTCGAACAGGGCGTGCAAAAGGAATAAGGTCTCTGCCCGACCCGGTCTGAACTGTCCCCGCAGGGGAACCCCCTTCCTGCCGCCCTAGGTACGTTGCAGGTGAGCCCGCCCGTTCCCGCCGCCTATGCCAACCGCTCAATGCACCCGGGCGCCCCGCTCGCAGCGGTTGCCCCAGGAGTCGATGAGCTCGCTGCCCCGGTATACGCAGATGATCTCGCAGTTGTTGGAGCAGCCCCCGCAGCTCGCTTCCCGGGTGCGGAACTCCATGTCCTCCATGGCGAAGTCGAACTCCTGCCGCCCGCTGCCCCGCCGGGCCAGGATGGCCACGCCCAGCGCGCCCATGAGATGTCCGTTGGGGTCCACGATGACCTTGCAGCCTAAGGTGCGCTCAAAGGCGGCGACCACGCCCTTGTTTTTGCTGACGCCCCCCTGAAACACCACCGGGGAGGCGATTTTCTTGCCCTTGCCCACGTTGTTCAGGTAGTTTGCCGCCACCGCGTTGCATACGCCCGCGATGATGTCCTCCCTGGGGTGGCCCATCTGGATTTTGTGTACCAGGTCGGACTCGGCGAATACGGTGCATCGGGCGGCGATGGGGGTGGGGTGGGTGGAGCGCAGAGCATAGTCGCCGATCTCCTCCACCTCGATGCCCAGCCGCTTGGCCTGGCTGGACAGGAAGGCCCCGGTGCCTGCGGCGCACAGGGTGTTCATGGCGTAGTCCACCGCCACGCCGTTCTCCACCAGGATGATCTTGGAGTCCTGGCCGCCGATCTCCAGAATGGTGCGCACGTCGGGATAGAAGGTGGTGGTGCCGACGGCATGGGCGGTGATCTCGTTTTTCACCATAGTAGCTCCCACGATGGCGCCCACCAGCTTGCGGGCGCTCCCGGTGGTGCCGGTGGCGACGATTTTGTACTTCTCCTTGTCGAACTGGCCCTCCAGCAGCCGCACCAGCTCCTTCACCGCGCCGATGGGGTCGCCCTGGGTCCAGATGTACCGGCTGGACAGGATGTTGTTCTTCTTGTCGATGATGACGCCTTTGGTGGAGATGGACCCCACGTCAATGCCCAAATACGCGTGTTCCAACTTAGAGTACCTTCTTTCTCATGTCAATCATATCATAGAACGCCTCCAGCCGGGTCATGAGGCCCACATCGCTGGTCTGGGCGTCATAGGTCAGGTAGAGCACGGGAATCTTGTAATCCGCGCTGATGTTTTGCAGCACCGGCATCACATCGATTTCCGGCGTGCACCCGGCGGACTTGATGTGGACGATGCCGTCATATCCGCGCTCGGCGCACTCCCGGGCGTACCAGATGTTGGCGGTGGAGGTGGGGCCCATATCGTATTGGCACAGGTCCTTTATTTTCACCCGCAGGTTCTTTTGCCCGTCGCCAAAACGGTTGCTGCCGTAGTGGAGGAACTGGTTGGTCACGTTCATCCAGCGGTGAACCTCCACTCCCATGTCGGCCAGCTTCTGCTCCAGCTCCAGGTTGGAGAAGGCGTCCATAGCAGTGTAGAACTCGCCCACGATGCCCACCCGCAGGAGCTTCTTGGGCTTATTCAGCGGCACGGTTTGGAGCGCCCGTTTTGCCGCCCGGTAACCGGCCTCCACATCGTTCCGGCTCTGGGCAGTGTACATGGCGGTGAGAAAGTCCTGATAGGCCTGCTTGCTTTGCCCTTTGGTGGCGTCGAAGCCGCAATTTTTGTAGTATTCGCCGGTGATCTCGTCCACGTACTCCGCCATCCGCACTCCTTCCAGGAACTGGGTCAGGAACCGGGTGGGGTTCACCTTGGGATTGAACCGCCGGACGATGCGGATGTACTCCTTCTTCTTGCTCATGTCGTAGTCCGACAGGTTGATGAAGTCGAACTCGTAGCCCAAGTCCCGCAAAATATGCTCCAGCAGCTCCCCGTAATAGCCCAGCCTGCACAGGCCGTGGGTCATGAGCAGGGTGTCCGCCCCCGCCTCCAAGGACTCGATCATGCTGCCCAGCATGGTCTTGAAGGGAGTACACACAAAATCGGGGCTGTATTTGGTCCCCAGCTCCATGGTCCGCTTGGTCAGCGCCGGCGGCATGATGTACCGGCACCCCAGCGCCTGCTCCACAATGTATTTGAAGGCGCAATTGTATTCCGCGTATCGGGGGAAAGAGACGTTTCTTCTCGGTGTATCTGCCATTACAGCTTCCCCTCCTTAAAGCGGATGATATCGATAAAGCTCTCCAGCCGGGTTTCCACCCCGGCGGTGCCGCTCTGACTGTCCAGCACCAGGTTCAGCATGGGCACGCCCGTCACCCGGCGGGTGATGAGCTCGTTGACCATGGCGTCGGGGCCGCAGGGGAATGCGCTGAGCAGGATGATGCCGTCCACGTCGTCCTTGTGCTGCTGGATACCGCCCAGGATTTCCCGGCTGATCTCCCACTTGCAGGTTGGGGAGAGCTCCTTGCTGTGTTTCAACGCCGCCTCCCGGTCTACCAAGTCCGCCCGCAGGGGGACCACTCCTACCTTTTTCAGGTATTCGGTGACGGCCCGGCCCATGTATGGGTCCTCAATGACATAGCTGTGGGCGGCGATGAGCACCTTGAGGTTTTCTCGTTTGTAGAGCTGTTCATGTTTCTGCACGCGCTCCTTGTGGAAGGCGGCCTCCGCCTTTTTGGCCGCCTTATAGGCCTTTTTGGACGCCTTGGCAGTGCAGCCCAGGGCGCGGCCCAGCTCCGTAAAGGCTTCTTCCTCGGTTTTCTTCTGCTCCTCGTCCACCTCGTAGGACAAAAATTTCTGCCGTTCTCCCCGGAACACGTTGCGCACCAGGTCGGGGGTGGACTCAAACCGGGTGCACATGCTCCGGTGCCGCCCGAAATTACTCACCCGGGGGACCAGGATATAGTCGCACTTTCCCACCAGGGCGGCAACGTGGCCCAGGTAAATTTTCAGCGACAGGCAAGCCTCGTCGATGGCCAGAGCGGCGCCCCGCTCCAGGATTTCCCGGTCGGTGGGATCGCTGGCCACCGTTTCCATGCCCAACTCCTGAAAGAAGGCTTTCCAGAGGGGGGCGTAACGGTAGTACAGCAGGGCCCGAGGCAGGCCGATGGTTATTGTCTGTTTTTCCATGTTCAATCACCTGAAAAATTGAGGGTATTCCGCCCGGAGGGCGGCGGTGTCGATCTTATAGCGGTTGAGGTGCTCCTCCATCAGCGTCTTGGCGGAGGCGGGGTCACGGCGCTCGATGGCGTCCACCAGGTTCACATGGTCCTGGACGATTTTCAGGTTTTTCACCGACGACAGGGCCATGCTGCGCACCCGGTCGAAGTGGATGGAGATGTTCTGCATCAGGGCAAAAACCTGGGACTTTTTGGCGATGCCGAACAGCATCCCGTGAAACTCGTTGTCCAAGGTGAGCAACTGGGTGGAATAGAAGTCGTCCAAATAAAGGTTTTGCAGGCGGATGTTCTCCCGCAGCCGCTCCAGGTCGGTGGGGGTGGCCAACGCGCAGTCCAGCTCCGCCACGGCGCACTCCAGCAGGCTGCGCATGAACCGGGACTCCTCCACCATTTCCTCGTCGATAAGGGGGATGGTGCTCTTTTTCTGGGGGCGGATATCCACGATCTTCACTTTGGACAGCTCCAGCAGCGCCTCCCGCACCGGGGTCCGGGACAACCCCATCTCCGTGGCCAGCACGCTCTCGCTGATCTGGCTGCCGGGGGCAAGCTCCAGGCTGATGATGTTTTCCTTGATGGTCCGCAGGGCGTACTCGCCGCTGTTTTCCCTGGGCAGACGTTCCAACAGCTTCATAGGGCTCACCTCCGACGAAATTCCCCCCTAGTATACCGCATTTTCCCCCAAACTGCAAGACTGGTATACAAGAAGACTAGAAAAACTTGGATGGATGCGCCGGAAGGGTCCATGCAGAGGGAAAATGGGAGAATTCTTGTGAAAAAATTTGCGGCAAGGGATTGACAGAGGTGGTCTATCGTGATAGACTGACGGTGGGGTCGATCACAATAGACCAAAGGAGGCATGTCCCATGGACAACTTGAGATTAGCCGAGGGAGAATACCGGTTCGCCTGTATCGTCTGGGACCACGAGCCCCTGCCCTCCGGAAAGCTGGTGGAGCTGTCCCGGGAGCAGTTGGGCTGGAAGAAATCCACCACTTACACCGTGCTGAAAAAGCTGGTGGACCGGGGGGTGCTGCGCAACGAGAACGCGGTGGTCACCGCCGCCGTACCCAAGGAGGCGGTACTGCGGGAGGAGAGCCGCGCGGTGGTGGAGCGGGCCTTTGACGGCTCTTTGCCCTCCTTCCTGGCCCACTTCATGGGGGGGCGCACTATATCCGACGCCGAGGCCGACGAGCTGAAGGCCGTCATCGACCGATTCCGGGAGGGAGGGCGCTATGATTGACATGTTGACCACCCTGTTTGGGGCGCTGTCTCCCCTGTGGGAGATGAGTCTCACCGCCGCCTATGCCGCCGCCATCGTGGCGCTGCTGCGGCTGGTTTTGAAGAAGCGGGCCCCGAAGCAGGTTTTATGCCTGCTGTGGCTGGTGGTGTTCGCCCGGCTGCTGGTTCCCGTGTCCCTGGAGAGCCCGCTGTCCATCGTCCCCAACGCCCGGCAGGTGCAGCAGCTCACCGGGGAGGCTCCCGCGCCGCCGGGGAAGGACGGGGAGCATACCGTCTCCATCCAACCCACCGGCCAAAGCCCCACCCAGGCCTATGATCCCAATCAGAACCCGTCGGTGGTCTGGCCCTACGGGTCCAATGAGAATCCCTTTGTTCAAGACGGCGCCGGGACGGATCCTGCCCTGCCTGTCCCCGCCTCGCTGGAGCTCCCGGCTCCCTTTCCCTGGCGGGCCATACTGGCGGGCGTGTGGCTGGCGGGCGCACTGGCCATGGGCGGGTATGGATTGATGTCCTGCTTGCGGCTGAAACGCCGCCTGTACGACGCCATCCGTGCCCAGGACGGCGCGTGGGAGCATCCGGACCTGACCTCCCCCTTCATTCTGGGAGTGTTCCGGCCCAAAATTTATCTGCCCGCCGGACTGTATGGCCGATCCAGGCAGTTTATCCTCTGCCACGAGCGGGCCCACTTGCGCCGGTGCGACCACATCGTCAAGCCCGTCTGCTGGCTGGCCCTGGCCCTGCACTGGTTCAATCCCCTGGTGTGGATGGCCTTCCTCCTCATGGGCCGCGACATCGAGGCCGCCTGTGACGAGGCCGTCATCCGCCAATTGGGGCCCCAGGTCAAGGCGGACTACTCCGCCACCCTGCTGTCCCTGGCCACCAGCGGACGGGTGCCCGCCCCGTGCCCCCTGGCCTTTGACGAGGGGAACGCCAAGGGACGGATCAAAAACGTGCTGCGCTACCGCCGCCCCGCGGTGTGGATTGTGGCGGCCAGCGCAATCGTGGCGGCGCTGGCGGCGGTGTGCCTGCTCACCGACCCGGTGTCCGCCGGGACGCCGGAGGGCGAGCCTGACCCTGGCCCGGACGTGTCTGCCTCCCAGGCCCCCGCGCCCTCCCTGCCCCCGGTAGAGGGGGGCCCCATCGCCGACCCCTGGATGCTGGAGGTGCTGGACGGGGAGCGCACTTTCCACTCCGGCACTGAGGAGTTCAGCATCCATCAGCTACGCACCATGGTCTACGGGGATGACGAGCCGCCCAGGCTGACCCTGGAGGTGGGCAAGCTGGCCGTCATGGACCTGGACCGGGACGGGGTCAATGAGATGGTGGTCTGGCCCGTGGACACCCTGGGGGAGCGGGACGACCCCACCGAGATCGGCTATTACACCGGCTACTTTATCTTCCGCCGCCAGGGGGACGCGGTGCAGGTTTACTACCCCGGCTGGCGCTCCATCGGCAATTTGAAAGCGGACGGCACCTTTGACTGGTCCAACAGCGCCTTTAACTGGGGTGCCGGACGCGCCCGCTTTGACGGCGAATTTGAGGTGGAGGAGATCACCTGGTGCGTCAACGGCTTGGACAAAGGGATGGACGGCGGCTTTTACGTGGACGGCCTGGAGACTGCCCGGGAGGAATTCAAGGCCGCCGTCGCCGCCCAGTCCGCCAAGCCCGAGCCCGCCTGGTACGTCCGCGAGGGGGGACGGCTCTGGCCCGCGCCGCTGGACGCGCCCTTCCGCCCCGACTCCCTGACCGCCGACCCCGGCCCCCGGGCCCTCACCCAGGAGGAGCTGGCGTATTTCCAGGCGTATTTTGCCATGGGGGACGGCAGAGTGCCCAACATCCGCTCCATGCTGCTGGTGTCCGAGTACAGCGACCCCAGGGATATCGACCTCTTCCGCACCTTCTACCACGGGTTCCACTACGTGCCCGATATCTCCCAGGCGGAGCGGGACGCCCTGGGCTGGAACGGCTATTTCGAGGAGATCAAGGTGACGGCCAAGGAGATGGACGAGACGCTGCTGGCCTATCTGGGCCTGACCCTGGAGGAGACGAATAAGGTGGGGCTGGAATTGTTCAACTACCTGCCGGAGTACGGCGCCTATTATACCGCCCACACCGATTTCGGGGGCGACATGTTCACCATATACTCGGGCCGGATTCTGGAGGACGGCTCCATAGAACTGACCTATGACGGCATCAATTGGCAGACGGGGATCCGCGTGGCCGTGCTGGAGGAGGCGGAGCGGCCCTATGCCCCCCGGCTCTACTATCAGGTGAAATCCAACCTGCGGGCGGATTGGGAGGAGCTCTCCCCCGCCCCCTCGGGGCCCGCACCGGCGGACATGTCTGCCACCGCCGGTTGGACATAAGAGACAAAGCGGCCCGCCCCGCCTGGTTTTCCAGGCGGGGCGGGATTTTTGCGCCGTGGGGATGGGGTCACCGGGCGGCGGCCGCGGTGTACGCCGTCCACAGCCCGTCAGCGGACAGGGGCGGGTAGAGGGGGGTGAGGCCGACGAAGATACCGGATTCATAGGCCTGGGACAGCTCCTCCAGCGGGCCGATGATCTCCTGGACGGCGGGGTAATACCCCGCGCCGTCGGGCGGGATCATGGCGTCCGCCACTTCGTACGCGCCGCCGCTGTCCCGGAGGCCGATGCGGCAGGGCACATGCACAGCCCCCACATTGTCCTCGAACGTTCCGGTCTGGTTGTCAAAGTAGTGGACGTGGTACAGCACGTTGCCCACGTAGTATTGGACGCCATCTTCCTCGTAGGCGCCGTAGATGGCGACGTCGGGCAGGACCACCCGGGGGAAGTCCTCAAATGTGGTCCGGTATTCCTGTCCGAAATACGCCTGGTAGGCCCCCTGGAAAAGGGCGGCGTCCAGCCCGTCCAGCCCGAGCAGCTCCGCGGTGGGCTCCACGGGTGGTTCCACGGGGGGAGCCGAGGAGGGCGGCGTGGTGGCGTCGGGGCCGCCGTCGGGGGCGTAGGCATAGGGCTCCACCCCTTCGGTGGCCAGCACCTGCTCCATGGCGTAGGCCCGGATGGCCTGATAGGCGGCGGTGAAGGGCTCGGAATCCGCCATCTGGAACCGTGGGTTCCCGGGCCACTCAAGAACGTAGTAGAACTCCTCATCCTGGGCAATGATCTGTGTAGGCTCGTCGCTTATCTGCGGCCAGCCGCGACCGTCGATGAGACTTCGTTCCCATCGATGCACGTCCAGCAGCCAAGAGGACTGCTCGCTTTCCCACTCGGCGGGCACGTCCCACCAGTAGCTGACAAGGGCGATGTCATTGATGCCTGCCTTGGTTTCCGACGCGCTGGCCGTTACGGTGGGCTTCAGCTCCTCCGGCACGTCCATTAACCGCTCCCGAAGGGAGTCCGCAGACATGCCCGTGGGGACAGGGTCCTTCTCCGGCGCGCCGGTGAAGGTGAAGCCCACAGTGAGTCCCAGGACCAACACCAGCGCCAAAGCCAGGGCGACGGCGGTTTTGGGGCGGTGGGCGATGAGTTCCACCCGCTCCTTGACCCGGCGCTTGCCGCCGGTCATGGTGGTGGCGGTCTGGAGCAGGGAATTGCGTCCCGCCGAGATCATGGCCACCAGCGTGCGCCCATAAGGAAGCCGCTCCGCCTCCCCCAGGCGGCGGATGGCTCCCGCGTCACAGGCCAACTCGCAGTCCTGCCTGGACATGGCCGCTGCCCACCACACCAGCGGGTCGAACCAGTACAGACACAGGCACAGACACCGTGCCAGCGCCCACCAGTGGTCCCGGTGGCGGTAGTGGGTGGCCTCGTGGGCCAGCACATGGCGCATCCGGTCCGGGTTGGACAAGGCGGTGGAAGTGACGTAGATGGCGGGACGGACCACGCCGCACAGGCAGGGGGAGGGCAAGGTGTCGGACACAAACACGGGCAGCCTGGAGGTGGGCTCCACCTCGATGAGCGCCGCCCGGCGCAGCCTCCGCCGCAGGCGCAGATTCACCAGAAGGAACCACGCTGCCATCAGCGCGGTCCCGCCCAGCCACACGGGCGTGGCGTACTTTGTGGCCAGCTCGGCCAGGGTGGGACGCTTGGCTTGAATCTCCCGGGCCAGGAGCTCTACCTGGTCCAGGTCGTTGAAGCTGGTGGTGACCGCCTTGTTCTGCTGGTACTCCAGGAGTGCTTGCTGATAGGCGTCCTCGTAGGACAGCCCCGGAACGGGGACGCTGATGGAGCCGATGGCGTCGGCCAGCAGCGCCGGGGCCTCTGCCCGGTCCAGCAGGGCCAAGGCGCTGTGGGCGCTGGAGGCCAGCTCCACCGGCACCAGCAGCCGCAGGGCCACAATCAGCCACAGCGCGTACTGCACCCGAGGGTCGATCCGCCCCCGGAGCAGCGGCCGGAGAGCGGCAATCAGCGCAATGAGGATAGACGATGTGATCAAAATCGACTTCATTTTGATTTCTCCTCCGCTTTGTCCAGGATAGCGTACAACTCGTCGATGTCCGCACGGGTCAGGGAGCTGCGGTCCACCAGGGAGCTGACCAGCAGCCCCACGCTGCCGTGGAAGGCCCGCTCCAGCAGGGAGTCGGTTTCCGCGGCGGCGGCGTCCTCACGGGCCAGCGTGGCCCGGAATACCTTGGCCCGGCCCGATACCTCATAGGCGATGAGCCCCTTTTCCTCCATCCGCCGCACCATGGTGGTGACGGTGCTCTTGGCCCAACCCGCGCTCTCCTTCAGCGCCCGCACCAACTCCATCAGGGTTTTGGGGCCCGTCCACAGGCATTCCATCACCCGCCATTCGCTGGGGGAGAGGGAGTCGCGCTTTTCGTCCATTGTGTTGCCTCCTTTCCGCCGGGGGCGGAAGCGCCGCCGGTTTGGTCTGTTGGTTTACTGTTGTAAGCCTACTATAGCAGATAGGACTACGATTGTCAACCACTTTTGAAAAAATTTTCCACCCGGCCGGAACCGGGTGGAAAACGGGTGTGCAGCAATCAAAGGCGTGCCGGGAGTTTTGGCGCTCAGGCAAATTTATTGCAGTTGGTTGAAAATCAAGATGGCCGCGCCCAGCACCACCAGCACCGCGCCGGTGGCCCGGTTAAGGACGATGGGGCTGGCCTTATTGGCGAACCGGGCGGCGATCCGCGCCCACAGCAGGGTAGACATCACGCAGAAGAGCAGCACCCACAGATCGGGCATACCACCGATGGCAAAGTGGCTGACCGAGCCGGTGAATGCGGTGAAGGCCATGATGAACACGCTGGTGCCCACGGCGGTTTTCAGTTCGTACCCCAGCACGGAGGTGAGGATGAGCAGCATCATCATGCCGCCGCCGGCCCCCACAAAGCCGCAGATGAAGCCGATCATCACGCCGCATACGATGGACTGGATCACCCGCTTTTGGGGGTCCACCGCCGCCATGGACTCCTTGGTGGTCATGACGGGCTTGACGATGAACTTGACACCCAGGATCAGGGTCATGAAGGTGGAAAAACCGCCCATGGTGGCGGCGGGCACCAGGCTGGACACCCAGCTTCCCACCAGGGTGAACACCAGCACGGAGACCATCATGACCAGGCCGTTTTTCACGTCCAGGTTCTTGTTTTTGCCGTAGGTGTAAGCGGACACGGCGCTGGCCAGCACGTCGCTGGCCAGGGCAATACCTACCGCCTCATAGGGTTCCATGTGGAGGAAGGTGATGAGCATTGGGCTGATGACGGCGGCGGCGCTCATGCCCGCGAAGCCGGTGCCCAGGCCCGCGCCGATGCCGGCCACAAAGCAGATCATAAAGGTGAACGGCATGAAATGGCCTCACTTTCTCAGGATATTCCGCAGGTTCCGGGAGATTTTTTCGGCGATGGCGTCTATAGCCCGCTCCTCCGAGCGGGTGAAGCCCCGGCGCATGGCGCGGAAGAAAGCCCCTTGGGCCTCCTTTCCGTCCCGGATGGCGTCCCCGGCGGCGGGGAGAGGGGTGAGCAGGAGGGTTTTTCGGTTGCCCTCCGGGTGAGCGGCAGCCAACAGGCCCTTGTCCTGGAGGGAGTGGACCGCAGACGACACGTGGGATTTGGTCCACTGGCGCAGACGGACGGCCTCCGCCGCCGTGTTGTGGGTGGGGTTATTGGCCAGGAAGAGGAGCAGGTCCAGCTCCATGCGGGTTAGCGACCAGCGCTGGGCCACCGGGTCCAGGGCCTGGTCGTAGGCCCCCTTGAACAGAAGGATGTTGTCCCAGAATGCCTCCGTCATGGCTTGGCCCTCCTTTTGTTCTGTTTTGAACTATTTGAAATTATAAGCGCCGCTCCGCCGTTTGTCAAGAGGAATTTGAGAAAAGGGCGCGAAAAGGCCCCGGAGGGTGACCTCCGGGGCCTTGAGTCATTCGCTGCAATTCAACGAAACGCCGCCCCGCTTAATCGGGCTGCGTTTCCTCGCCGAGACCGGCTCCGGCCTGATCCGAGGGGGACGGGGCCTGAATGACGATGGTTTTATCCTCTCCCCCGGCGGCCAGCTTGCCGCCCAGCATACCGGCCACCAGGGATTTGACGTCGATGCCCATGCTCTGGGTGATGCCCTCGGTGACCTGGGAGGTGCCGGTGATGATGTCCTCCAGCAGCTTGGCGCTGTTGCCCTCGCCGTACATGGTGATTTTGTCCACCTTGGACAGGGGCTCGGCCACGTACTTGGCGATCTCGGGCAGGGCCTGCATGACCATCTCAATAACGGCGGCTTCGCCGTACTTCTTCATGGCCTCCGCCTTCTTGTCGATGCCCTCGGCCTCGGCCAGGGCCTTGGCGCGGATGGCCTCGGCCTCCGCCTTGCCGACGGCGGCGATGCCCTCCGCCTCCTGTTCCTTGGTGAACCGCTGGGCCTCAGCGATTTTCATTTCCGCCTGGGCCTTCTGCTCCTGCTCGTAGCGGGACGCCTCGGCGTCCTTCTGGCGCTTGAAGAGCGCGGCCTCGGACTCCTGCTGCTGGCGGTAGCGCTCGGCGTCTGCCTTGGCGCGGATCTCCGCCTCCAGCTTCTGCTTTTCCACCTCGACCTCGTACTGCTTCAACTCGGCCTGACGCTGGGTCTTGGCGATTTCCGCGTTGACGGTGGCCGTCTCGATGCTCTTGCGCTGCTCCTGGCTCTGGATTTCATAGGCGGCGTCGGCCTCCGCTTTTTTGCCGTCGGCCATGATCTTCAGCTCGGCCCGGCGGATTTCCAGTTCGGTCTGCTTCTGGGCGATCTGGGTGTCCGCCTGGACCCGGGCCTCGTTGGACTCCCGCTCCGCCTCCGCCTGGGCGATGGCGATGTCGCGGTCGGCCTGGGCCTTGGCGATGGCGGCGTTTTTCTTGATGAGGCTGGTGTTGTCGGCGCCCAGGTCTTTAATCAGACCGTTTTCGTCGGTGACGTTCTGGATGTTGCAGGAGAGAATTTCGATGCCCAGCTTATCCATGTCCTTGCTGGCCTTCTGCATCACTTGGTCGGAGAAGGAGTCCCGGTCAGTGTTGATCTCCTTGAGGGACAGCGTGCCGATGATCTCACGCATATTGCCCTGGAGGGAATCCTGGAGGTCGCGGGTGATCTCCTCCGGGCGCTTGTTCAGGAAGTTTTTGGCCGCCAGCTTGATGCCCTCGGCGTGGGGGGAGATGCGGACCTTGGCCACGGCGTCCACATTGACGTTGATGAAGTCGCTGGTGGGAACGGACTGCTCGGTCTTGATATCCACCGTCATCTGGCCCAGATACAGCCGGTCCATGCGCTCCAGGAACGGGACGCGGATTCCGGCCCGGCCGATGAGCACCTTGCTTTCCTTTTTCAGGCCGGAAATGATGTACGCCTGGTCGGGCGGGGCCTTGACATAGCCCATCATAATGATGATGAGGACAATCACGACGACAGCAATGATAGGAAGTGCGTTGATAATGTAGTCAAGCGGCATGGGGACTCCTCCTTTCAAATTTGACATAACAGCGTTCTCTCTATATATCAAACAAGCCGGGACAGAGGGGCTGCTTCCCGACGGCTTGGAATTTTTTTCAGCCCTCCGGCTTCATGCCGCCCCCGGCGTCCCCGCGTATGGCGGCGAGGCGCTCCAGGGCGGTGACCTCCGCCTCCAGGCTCCGCTCGCCCCACTCCCGCCGGGCCCGCGCACCGTCGGAAATCACCTGGGACAGCACGTTGACGACCCGCAGGCAGAGCGCGGCCTTCGCGCTCACGTCCCCAGATTCCTCCTCAACCCGGGCCAGCTCCCGCAGGGTCAGCTCCAGCGTCTGGAGGTAGTCGGACTCCAGGCGGGCTGTTGTCTGGCCGTCCAGGGAATCGTAGTGGCGGAGAATCAACGCCTCCAGGCTGTCCAGCGCCGACAGGACGTAGGCGGTTTCCACCGGCGCGGCGGCTTGCCGGATGTGCGCCGTGACGGCGCGGGCGCCGCTGTCGCAGGCGGTTGAGCGCAAAAAGCGCTGCATAATGGAGTCCAGGCCGTCAAATTGCTGGGAAACTGCGGAGAGTCGCTGCTCATAGGGCTCAAAGCCGCCGGAATCTGACCCGCGCCACGATTTCATGGCGGGGATTAGGGTGCGCTCCAGATCCAGAAGCTCCGACCCGATGGCCGACAGGCCGTCCAGATACTCGTCCAGGACGCGCAGGTCCTTTTTCCGCAGTGCCTCGGCGTTTCTGGCGGAAAACAGAGCCCCGGAGGCGGCGGAGACCGCCGTAAGCTTATCCTTGAGCTGGTCGCCGCACAGCAGCCGGATGCGCTCCATGGAGAGCCCCGTGATAGAGGAGGGGATGGCGGTGTGGATATCTGTCAGCGACCGCCGGATATCGGCGCACAACCGCTCCAGCCGCTCCTGCTTGCGTGGGAGCGCCGGCGTCTCCCCCTCCTGCGTTTGCCTGACCGGTCCAAGGGAACGCTGCCGTCGGTACGGCTCCGGGCCGTGGGGCTCCGCCGTAATCTCAAAGGGAATCCGCTTTTCTTTGCCCACTTTTTTTGCGAAAATGGTGAAGGCGGCCGTCATGCTCAGCCCCATCTCCCGGCAAGCCTGCTCCATGTCCCTTTTGACATCTTCGTCGATGCGAAAATTGACCATAACCTGCGCCATGAACGCCACCTCCTTTTGTACATCCTTTATTATATCATTTGTAAAGCAAAATGCAATACATTTCTTTACAAGGACCGTGCATTTTTTGGAAGCCGGGTTTGCAAAGCGGAAGGAATGCAAAAAAATTCTCTGATTTCTCCGGAAATCAGAGAATTGGGGCTGCGAACGGGTTCAAAGCTCCATGCCATCGGGAAAGGCCTCCTGGCGCAGCAGCCCCCACATTTTGTCGATATAGGACAGGGTGTAGAACTGCTCAAAATGGTGGTAGTAAAATGCGCCGTTCAGCGTCATCTCATACACGCCGTCCCGCCGGATGACAAAGCCCAGGCGCTGGGCAAGCCACAGCTCGAAACCGTACATCTTCTTGAGGGGGACGCCGAAGAGGCGCTCAAACGCCCCGGCGTCCACCCTGGTGGTGTAGGCCGTCCAGAACAGGTAGTAGACCATCCGCTGCCGGGGGGTGAAGCGGAGGGTCAGCGCGGTGGGGAGGGCCCCGCCGTCGATTCGCTTGCAGTATTCGTCCAGGTCGAAGGTGTTGATCTTGAACTGGTCTTGCAGGAGCGTGGTGGCGGAGCAGCCGAAGCCCAGGAAGTTGTCCCGGATCATGGAGGAATAGCCCGCGTCCCCGCTGGAAAAGGTCCAGATGGAGGTGCGGGTATGGCCCTGGTCCAGGCAGTAGCGGGTGATCTGATCCAGCAGGACCCGTTTTTCCCGCTTGCCCATGACCGGAATGCCGCTGGAGGCGAAGGAGAAGTCGATGAACGGATAAATGGCCACGTGGTTCGCGCCGCTTTGGAAGGCGGCGTCGAGATCGGCCCTCAGATCATCGAAGGTCTGGCCGGGCAGGGCGAAGATAAAGTCCATGGACACTGTCTCAAAGGGAACCTGGGCCAGGGCCTCCGCCATGGCGGGGCGGTCCGGCGCCGTCCGGCCCAGGACGCGCTGATACTTTTCCTGAAAGGACTGCACGCCGATACTGAGCTTGGTGACCCCGGCGGCCTTCAGCGTCCGCAGCGTGGGGACCGTTACGTTGTCCGGATGGAGCTCCACGCCCACGCCCTGGGTGATCACGAAGTGTTGCTCCAGGGCGGCGATGATGTCGCCCAGACGGCCCTCGGCCAAAGCGGGCGTTCCGCCGCCAAAGTACAGGCTGGTGGCCTGCTTCTTCTGCGGGTATTGCCCGCCCACCAGGTGAATCTCCCGGATCAGGGCGTCCAGATAGCGGCCGCACCGCTGGGGAGAATAGACCTCCTTGCAGTAGGGGCAGAAGGAGCACAGCCGCTTGCAGAAGGGGATATGGACGTAGAGCCCCAACTCTTGGCATTGGGCGAAGGGCAGGGACTGGTCGTATTCATTTCGGAAGAGGAAGGGCTTGACGGACCGGGTCAGCCACATTCTGGTCAGATTGGTGACGATACTCATGGGGCGCTCCTAAATATATTTGAGGTAGGTCCTCAGCATTTCAGCGATGATCCGCAGGTTCCCGCGAAACAGCAGAGTGTACTCCGCCACAAAAAAGTAGCCGCACCGATCACACAGGCCTGGTACGTCGATGCACCGCCCGCAGGTGCTGAGCTTGCCGTTTTCCATCACCACGCACTGGCGGCAGGGGGTTGGGAAGCTGTTGTGGATGAGGTAGGGGAAGGCGCTTTTCAGGTTGAATACCGGCGCGCCCTGGTCCATCATCTCGGCGATGGTTTGGCAGCAGACGGCCTTCTCCCTGCTGGACAGGGACAGTCCCTCCGTGTCCGGGTAGGGGGTGTGGAAGTTGAAGGACACGGCCCGGACGTGCTCGGTGTCCCGGGCGGCGGCGCAGACCGCCGGGATGGCGTCCTTGTTGATCTGGTTGACGGCCATATAAAAGCAGATGTTGTCCGCGGTGGCGTGGCGGATGTTTTCAAAAATCAGGTCGTAGGTGTCGCCCCGGATGGCGTTGTGCTGCTCCCGGTCCCCGTCCAGGCTTAATAGGATCAGGTCCGCCTCGGGCAGGTCCAGGGGGAAGGTGCCGTTGGTGACCACGTTGACGATCAAAAACCCCATCCGCTTGGCCTCAATTACCAGGTCGCGGAGGGTTTTGTCGCCGTCGCTCCACAGGAAGGTTTCGCCGCCGCAGAAAAACAGGATGCGCACGCCCATTCCGTAAAGCTGCTCCATCTCGTCCCGGAGCTGCCGGTAGGGGTGGAGGACCGCCGTGATGTTATTGACGGAACAGTGCTTGCAGTGGAGGTTGCACCGGTCCGTGAGGATGATGGTGCCCAGGATGGGGTCGCTTTTCCGGAGCAGAATGGACCGCACGCCAAAGCGGGCGAGGTACAAAAATGAGGATACCTTCACGGGGACCCCTCCTTCTCGGCAAACATTGCGCGGATGTGGCGCCTGCCGATATTATAGCACAGTTCCGGTGAAACGGGCCGACCGAATATCCGATAAATCCGACCACTTATCCCGCCGCCTATAAAAATATTGCAAGTGGGGCGTAAAGAGCTTGCACAAATCCCGAAAATGCGATATAAATAATAGTGGCGATGGACAATGTCTCACACCGAAAGGAGAACAAAATGAAGCCGTATGCGGAAATGACCAAAGAAGAGCTGAAAAGCCTGAAGGTTGAACTGAAGGCCAAATATAAGGAGTACCAGGGAAAGGGCCTGAGTTTGAATATGGCCAGGGGAAAGCCCTGCACCGAGCAGTTGGACCTGTCCATGGGGATGATGGACGTGCTGAGCAGCAACGATGACCTGACATGCGAGGACGGCACCGACTGCCGAAACTACGGGATTCTGGACGGCATCAAAGAGGCCAGGGAACTGATCGGCGATATGATGGAAAACCCCATCGACAGCATCATCATTTACGGGAATTCCAGCTTGAACGTCATGTACGATACCATTTCCCGCTCCATGACCCACGGCGTGATGGGGAGCACCCCCTGGTGCAAGCTGGACAAGGTGAAATTTCTGTGCCCCGTGCCGGGATACGACCGCCATTTCGCCATCACCCAGTATTTCGGCATCGAGATGATTAACGTGCCCATGACGCCCACCGGGCCGGATATGGACATGGTGGAGGAACTGGTGTCCTCCGACGAGGCCGTCAAGGGCATCTGGTGCGTGCCCAAATACTCCAACCCCCAGGGGATCTCCTACTCGGACGATACGGTGCGCCGGTTTGCCCGGCTGAAGCCGGCGGCCAAGGACTTCCGCATTTACTGGGACAACGCCTACGGTGTCCACCACCTGTATGACCGGGACCAGGACCACCTGATTGAAATCCTGGCGGAGTGCAAACGGGCGGGGAACCCGGACCTGGTGTATAAGTTTGCCTCCACCTCCAAGATCAGCTTCCCCGGCTCCGGACTGGCGGCTATCGCCACCTCGCCCAACAACATGGAGGATATCAAGAAGCAATTGGCCATCCAGACCATCGGCCACGACAAGGTGAACCAGCTCCGCCACGTGCGGTTTTTCGGCGATATCCATGGCCTGGTGGAGCATATGCGCCTTCATGCGGATATCCTCCGCCCCAAGTTTGAGATTGTGACCGGCATGCTGGAGAGTGAGCTGGACGGCCTGGAGATCGGGACGTGGACCACGCCCAAGGGAGGGTACTTTATCTCCTTTGACTCTTTGGACGGCTGCGCGAAGGCCATCGTGGCCAAGGCGAAAAAGGCGGGCGTGGTGATGACCGGGGCGGGCGCGACCTATCCTTACGGCAAGGACCCCCACGACAGCAATATCCGGATTGCCCCCACCTATCCGTCCCAGGAGGACTTGCGGACGGCCATGGAGATTTTTACCCTCTGCGTCAAGCTGGTATCCATCGACAAGCTGCTGGGGGAAGAAACCGTCCACTGATTGCGTAGGAGGATGGTATCGCAGGGAAAAGAGGCTGGAAGACAAACGGAGCGCGGCTTCCGCCTGGGGCGGGAACCGCGCTCCGTTTTATGATTCGTCATGGGCCTCCGGGCGCTCCGCGCACCACAGAAGAACGAGGACGGCGATCAGCAAAAGCCCGTTTGCCAAGGGCAGGGTAAACGAAGGCCATAGCTCCGACATCCCTCCCGCGATGACCAGCGACAGCGGGATCAAAACGTAGGAGATGGACGTGGACACGCCCAGAACCTTTCCGAGATAAGCCGGGTCAATAAAAAGCTGGAGGGCCGTTTTGACCTGGATGTTGATGTCCACAGACAGCCATCCGGTGAAAAACATGGCCAGGCACAGGGCGGCCACCGACCAGAGGGGGTGGCTGGGGAGCCACGCCGTGAGCGCCAGGAGCAGCATGCAGCAGCCGACGAGCCCCAACTTCAGGAAAGGGTATCGCAGGCGGCTGCTGCCGGGGGATTTCACCCGCCACAACGCGCAGGCCACCGAACCGGCGGAGAGGCTGCTTGAGATCAGCCCGTACCCGGCGGAGGAAATGCCCAGCGTGGTGGTGACGATCAGGGGGAGTGCCACGCTGATGCCGGCGCTGACGCAGAAATTGCCCAGGCTGTCGGCGAGAAAAAATGTCCGCAGATTGCGCTGCCCGAACATATAGGAGAGCACGGCCCTCCTGCTTCCCCGGGCGGTTTTGGCGGACCGGGGTCCGTGCTCCTCCCGGCGGGGGGTGTATTTCAGCCACAGCTCCCCAAAGGCGGACAGCAGAAAGGATACAATATTGATGACGGCGAACATCCGGATGGGGAGCACGCGGATTAGAATGCCGCCAATGGAGGGGGCGGCGATGTTGACCCCGTAGGTGATAAGCTGGGCGGAGGAGGTCAGCCTTTTTAGCGCCTGCGCACCGTCCACCCCGTCCAGGCGGACGAGATGAGTGTCGATGACGTTGTTGAAGACGGCCGAAATAGCGGACAGCAGAAAAATGGTGCAATATATGGACGCAAGGCCGAGCCGGAACAGCGGCAGGCAGCAGACGGCGGCGCTGGCCAGGTCGCACAGGACGAGAATCCGGTTGGGGCGGCGGGTCTGGTCGCTGAGGCTTCCCACAAACGGGGACAAGATGATCTGCGGCAGGTAGTTGACCAGCAGCGAGACGCTGAAGCTCAGACCGGAGCCCGTCTGGGACAGGATATACCAGCTCAAGGCAAAGGTAAACAGCCTTGTGCCGATGTGCGACACGCCTTTGCTGAACAGAAACAGAGCCCTGTTGCTTGTCCCCATTTGAATTGTCCTCCTCTTATGCGGGTTTCAAAACCTGATATGCCGCAGCCTGCCGCCGCGTATCGGGATATGCGCCTCCCGCAACGGGAAAACCTCCGCTTTTTTGCGCGTCCCCCCCCCGGGGGGAAATGGAGGGGTGGGCTTACGGACGCAGGCCCATGCCGCCCTCCAGAGTGAGAGTCTCGCCGGTGAGGTATTTGAAGTCGGGATGGGCCAACTGGACGCACACCCGGCCGATCTCCGCCTCAGGATCGCCGTAGTGGCCCATAGGAGGCATCTTTACATTGGCCTTGAACGCGTCGGGGTAGTTGTTTTGGAAGTTCTCCAACTGGGCGGTCCAGGCGATGGGGCAGATGATGTTGACATTGATCCCGTCGGGCCCCCACTCAGTGGCGGCGACGCGGGTCAGGCCGCGGATGCCCTCCTTGGCGGCGGCGTAAGCGCACTGGCCGTAATTGCCGAACAAACCGGCGCCGGAGGCGAAGTTGATGACAGCCCCTTTGGTCTCCTTCAGGTGGGGATAGCAGGCTTTCATATAATAGAAAGCGGCGTACAGGCCGGAGTAGAGGGCCAGGTTAAACTGGTCTGTGGTGTGGTCGGCCAGGGGGACGCCGGAGGCAGACGCCTGGGCGTTGTTGATGAGCACGTCAATACGGCCGAAAGTCTTTATCGTCTCGTCAACGACGGTCTGAACCACGGCCTCGTTGTCCGCGCTGGCGTTGACGTCGGCCTGGAGGATGAGCACTTGAACGCCGTAGAGCCGCTCCAGCTCCTCCTTGGCGGATTCCAGCTTTTTCACGTTGCGGCCAGTGATGACCAGGTTGGCCCCTTCCTTGGCGTAGGCGGTGGCGATGCCATAGCCAATGGAGCCGCAGCGCCCGTCGCTGAGGACCGCCCGGCCGGCGCCGGTGATGATGGCGGTTTTACCTGTTAAGAATCCCATTATAGTTCCTCCTTAAAAATATTGGGGGTGATTCAATTGATCGGTGATAGGATGCGTCGCCGCGCAAAACACCCGGACACGGGCAAATGGGAGACGCTGCCAATTGAGCGCTTCCCGACCTTTTAGCACTATATCATACAAATGGCCGAAAGACAATAGTCCCCCGATTTCCGGAAGCCGTCAAACCGCCGTGGCCGCGGGGGCGTATTTCGATCATCCGGCTGAAGAAGATGCGGCGGAAGGGGAAGCCGGCCGGGCGCACTATGAAACCCGGCGACGGATTGGGGCGCAATTGGCTCAGAGGGGAGGTCTTGTAGAGTGGCCGGCAGAACCGGGAGCCCCCGCCTTCTGCTCCGCCTCGTCCAGAATAGCCCGGAGCTGGGCAATCTGTTCCAGGCTTAGCCCCTCCTGCCTCACCATGGCGCTCATCATCATGCCCACGCTGCCTTGGTATACCCGGTTCAAAAAGCTCTTTGTCTCCGCCAGCACCGCCTGGTCCCGCTCCACCAGAGGGGTATATGCCGTACCCCGGCCCGCCGACTCACAGCGTACCAGGCCCTTGGCCTCCATGCGGTGCAGGGTGGTGATGGTGGTGCTCCTGGCCCAACCCACGGTCTGTTCCAGCTCGTTGGAGAGCTGCATCACCGTGCGGGGGCTCCGTTCCCACAGGCAGTTGAGGATGTTCCATTCGCTGGAGGTCAATTTTATGCTATCCATAGTTCCACGCTCCTGTCGATGTTGTAGACATAGAATAGCACGGAACATCTACAATGTCAACGGGGCTGTACCGGCTCTAAGGCGTATTTTTCCCTGTACCGGTTGAACCTCGCCGAGAAATCCGCTCCACCGCTTCGGAGCTCCCGCAGGGACCTGTGCGGGTTCATAGCGCCGCCCGCCGCGTCGATGATGCTCCCGGCGATGTTGGAACAGTGGTCGGCGGTGCGCTCCAGGTCGGTCAGAAGGTCGGACCACGCAAAGCCTGTTCCAATGGTACAGGCCCCCTGCTGTAAACGCAGGATGTGGCGGGTACGAAGCTGCTCCTTGAGCTGGTCGATGACCTCCTCCAGGGGTTCCACCTGGGCGGCGGCGTTCAAATCATCCCCCAGAAACGCCGTCAGCGACAGCTCCAGAATCTCCGTGACGGCAGCAGACAGCACGTCCAGCTCGGCGGTGGCGGCGCCTGTGAGCCGCAGTTTTTTATCCCGTATCTCCTCTGCGGATTCCAAAAGGTTGACCGCGTGGTCGGCGATGCGCTCAAAATCGCCGATGATTTTCAAAAGCTTCGCCGCCTCCGCGCTGTCCGCCTCGCCGATCTGCCTTGCGCTCAGCTTCACCAGATAGTCGCCCAGAATGTCCTCGTAATGGTCGGTTTTCTCCTCCTGTTCCCGGACGGACGCGGCCAGCTCCGGGGTGCAGTCCCGCAGCGCGGCAAGGGAGCTCCGAAATGCGGAGACAGCGGTTTTTGCCATATCGGCAGCCACCTCCCGGCACCGCCCCAATGCGATGTGGGGGGCGGACAGCAGGCGCTCGTCCAGCTCCGGGCGCGCCTCGGGCCGCTGCGCGTCGGGGATCAGCCTGTTGACCAGCCACTCCAGAAAGCCGGACAGGGGAAGCATAAGCAGCGTACACAGGACATTGAACACTGTGTGGGCGGCGGCAATCCCCACCCGCGTGGCCGGTCCCTCTAAAAACGGGGGGGTGAACGCTGCCCGGACGGTGCAGTACGCGACCAGCCACACCGCGCTGCCGATCACATTAAAGGACAGGTGAACCAGGGCGGCGCGCTTCGCGTTTTTGCTTGCCCCCACGGAGGAGAGCATGGCGGTGGCGCAGGTGCCGATATTCTGCCCCATGATGATGGGGATGGCCGCGCCATAGGAGACCTGCCCGGTAACGGCCAGCGCCTGCAAAATACCCACGGAGGCGGAGCTGGACTGGATGACCGCCGTAAGCACCGCCCCGGCCAGAACGCCCAGGACCGGATTTTTGAACAGGATGAAAAGCTGCTGGAAGGACGGGACGTTCCGCAGTCCCGACACCGCGCCGGACATGGTCTCCATGCCGAACATCAGCGTAGCGAAGCCCAGCAGGATCATGCCCGTATCCTTTTTCTTTGCGGACTTACAGAACAGATAGAAGATGATGCCGATTACGGCGAGCACCGGCGTAAAGGAGGCGGGCTTTAAAAGCTGGATGAATATGCTGCCGCCGTCGATTCCCGTCAGGCTCAAAATCCACGCCGTGACCGTGGTGCCGATGTTGGCCCCCATGATGACGTTGATGGCTTGGCCCAGAGTCATCAGGCCCGAGTTGACGAAACCGACCACCATGACGGTGGCCGCTGAAGAGCTTTGGATCACCGCAGTGACCCCCAGGCCCGTCAACAGCCCGGAGACTCTTCCGGAAGTGAATTTCCCCAGAAGCGAGCGGAGCTGATCTCCCGCCCTTCGCTCCAGGGCCTGGCCCATAATGCTCATGCCGAACAGGAACAGGCTCAGCCCGCCGGACAGGGTCAGTATGTCGAATATATCCATAGCGCGAGTTTCCTCCAATTTTAATAGTCTGCAATTATATTTTAACATCTAAATGTAAAATTTTCAACCAAGGCAACGTAAAATCCATATAAAATTCCAGAAGGCAGGCGTGAACCTTTGCTGATTCGCCGCAGGGCCGCAGCCCCGCGTTCACGCCATTTTGAGACTACTCCGGGCCGGTGGAGCGGATTTGTGGGAAAAGAAGCATATTCTCTTGCTTTTTTGGGTATCACCATATATAATGGACTGGAAGTTTGAGCCAGCAAATCATAAAACAGAGGTGATATCGATGGACAAGGAGAAAACAATTGCCGCCGCCACTGAACCGGCAGCAAAAAAGAAGGGCGGCAGAAAACCCATGACGCCGGAGGAAAAGGCGGCCGCGGCGAAAGCGCGCATGGAAAGCAAGGCGAAGGCGGACAATCTCAAGCCTACGGTCATCGTGCAGTTTCAGGGCAGCGAGGTGGATTTGGACGGGCTGGTGGAAGCGGCAAAGGCGGAATTCCGGCAAGTCAAAAAGCGCACGCCGATCACTGATTTAAAGCTGTACGTTAAGCCGGAGGAGCGCACGGCCTACTATGTGGTGAACGAAAAGCACAATGGGAGCGTATCCTACTGACCACGGGCAAACATGTAAAGGGGAGCTGCGGCATTTGGCGGCAGCTCCCCTTGTTCTTATTTGGTTAAGTTGTGATCGCTATGTATCTGCCGGGCCGCGGTAGCGCCGGGTTCGCCCTGGGTATCTACGCCTATGTCACGGCGGCTTGGTTCTGTTTGCTGTTATAGAAGGCGGCAAGGGCATTTTTGATGTGCCCATGCTTTTGGGCCAGACATGCCTGCGCCTCATCCATAGGGCAGCCGGTGAGCAGCATGAAGATAGTAAGGGGGACGTTCCGCCCGGTCTGCTCCAAAAGCCGGTCGATTTCCTCCTCGTTGGCGTCGGTGATATCGGCCACGATGTCCTTGGCGCGCCGAACCAGCTTTTGGTTGCTCAGGTGCATATTCACCATGAGGTTGGAATAGACCTTCCCTGTTTTGACCATGACGCCGGTGGAAAACATATTGAGCACCAGCTTTTGCACGGTCCCGGCTTTCATCCGGGTGGAGCCGGTAATGGCCTCCGGCCCGGCGTAGATGCCGATGGGATAGTCCGCCAGACGGTTTATGGGACAGTCCGGGTTTTCGTTGCAGGTGACGGATATGGTGATGCCGCCCAACTGTTTGGCGTACTCCATCGCGCCCACCACATAGGGGGTCCGGCCGCTGGCGGCTAGGCCGACCAGCACGTCGCCCTTGGTAAAGGCGATCCCCTTCAGGTCGGCGACGCCCAATTCCGGGTGATCCTCGGCGTCCTCCTTGGCCTGGCTGACGGCGGCAATTCCTCCCGCCATCAGGGAGACCACCCGCTCTTTGGGCACGCCATAGGTGGGCGGGCACTCGGCGGAATCCATAAAGCCCATGCGCCCGGAAGTACCGGCGCCGCAGTATACAATGCGGCCACCCGCCGCAAATTTTTCAGAGGCGGCGTCAATGGCTGCGGCAATTTCATCCAAGTGCCGCTCCACACAGGTCGCCACCTTTTTGTCCTCGTGATTAATCATGCGCAGCATCTCAATGGTGCTGGCCTCGTCGATATGGATGGTGTCCTGGTTTCGCTGCTCGGTGGGCAGCGCGTTTTTCTCCATGATAAAGGTCACTCCCTCAAAAGATTCACTACGCGGGATGTATCAATAAACATTTTCTCGTACTTTTCAAAGTTCCTTTGCAGCAAGCTCATATACAGTACATTGGCCACGAACATCTCAGAGTCGATGGAGGCCATGGCCCCCACGCGGACGCGGTTCTCGGCGATGGGGACGCGGAGCACCAGGGAGGCGCTGTCGCTGAGGGCGCTCAGCTTATTCCGGGTCACGGCGATGACCTCCGTCCCCCGTTCCCGGGCGTGCCGGGCGGCCAGATATACCTCCCGTGTCTCGCCGCTGTAGGAGAAGGCGATAACCAGGTCCTTGGCGTCCGCCACCGCGGCGTACTCCAAATTGGTGTGCCCGTCGGTGAGGAAAATGCAGGGGATGCCGATCCGGTTCAGGCGGTGGCACAGCTCCTGGGCCACCAGCCCCGAGCTGCCCAAGCCGAACAGGTAGACCCTGCGGGCCTTCTGGAGCAGGGCCACCGCCTTTTTCACCGCGTCGTAGTCCATAAGTGCCAACGTTTCCTGTACGGTATTGGTCTGCATATGACACAGTTTTTGCGCAATATCCGGGATAGAGTCCCCGGGAGCGATGATGGGATCAATGGGGATATTGAGTTCTTCGCTGCTCACATACCTGGCCAGGCTGATTTTCATCTGCTCCAGCCCCTCAAAGCCTAGCTGCTGGCACAGCCGCACCACGGCGGCGGCGGAGGTGCCGCTCTCCTCGCCCAGGGCCTTTGCCGTCATTCGGATGACCTTGGAGGGGTTCTCCCGGATGAAGTCGGCCAGCCGCCTGCTCTGTTTGGGCAGCGCGTTGTAGTGCATGGACAAGTGTTTGATAAAATCCATCGTTCGCTCAAATCCTTTTCGCCTTATTTGAGGAAGGTTTCGATGCTGGCGTCGGACTCGTCGGGGATCATCTGGGCGGTGACGCGCACGCCCTTGGCGATCATCTGACGGATCAATTCGATATCCTCTCCGCTAAGGCTAACAGATTTCTTAATCTTTTGCAAGCCTTCGTGGTGGGCCAGGTTGCCCACGTTCACACCGGGGAGGGGCACGCCCGCGTCCACCAGGCGCTTGCAGTCCGGTACGTTTCGAGTGATCAGAAACACCTTGTCGCCGTCATACTTCCCGGCCAGAATATTGGCCGCCGCCTTGCTCACCGACAGGATGGACAGCTTTACCCCTGTGGGACAGGCCAGCTTCAGCGCCGCGATCTGCATCTCGCTTTTTGGGGCCTCGTCGTTGGCTACGATGTCCGGGTGCAGCCCAGAAAGTTTGTCCAGACGCTGGCCACCTGGCCGTGGATCAGCCGTTCGTCGATTCGCATATGGGTTATCATGATCCTTGCTCCTTTCCAATAAGGGCCCCTCGGCATGGCACGGACGCACTGCCGGGAGGCCCTTTTCCGTTTGTTGTTTTGGGGTTCTCCGAGTGCTGTTATGCGGGAGTGGCGAAGAACACGTTCAGCAGACCAAAACCGATGCCGACGACCATCAGGATCAGGATCAGCTTAACCGTGGTCATTTTTTCTTGCCCAGCAGCCAGTAGGACAGCAGCACAACGGCCAGGGGCAGGGCGGCGGGGATGATCTTGTCCAGCATGGACTGGATGTCCAGAGAGACCTCGCCGATGTTGACGCTGACGTTCATGGGAACCTTGACCACCGAGGGCACCAGGGCGCCGACCACCGTGAGTCCCAGCACGGAGGCGGCGTCTGTCAGCCGCTTCAACTGCCCGGACAGCCCGGAGGCCAGCTTGCGGCCCTGCTCATAGGCCAGGAACGTGAACTTATACCGCACCGCCAGCATGGCCACGCCGCAGACGAGGGGGATGAGCAGGGCGATGGCCTGACCGCCCATGGCGATGTAGGCCGCGATGGAAAAGACCAGGGCGCGGTAAATGGTGATGAAAACGGTATCGCCTACCCCGGCGAAGGGGCCCATCAGGCCGGTTTTGACGCCGATGACGGCATCCTCGGCGGCGTCGATGCCCAGCTCCTCCTGAAGGGCGGCGTCCGTGCCCACGATCAGGTGGGACATGGGCTGGGCGGTATTGAAGTAGCCCAGCTCGGTTTTGAGGGCTTTCTTCATCTTTTCCGGGTCGTTGCGGTATAAGCGGCGCAGGATGGGCATGATGACATAGCAATAGCCCAAGCCCTGCATGGTCTCGTAGTTCCAGCCCCACTGGAGGCCGAACAGGTTTCGGACATAGACCTTCTGAAGGTCCTGCTTGGTGAGCTTTTCACCGGTTGCCGTATTTAAGGTCCGCTTACTCATCGATCTCCACCTCCATATCGTCAGAACCACCGGTCACTGCGGCGGCAGCGTTGTTTTCCGTGTTGGACAGATAGATGGCCGCAAGCGCCAGACCGGCCAGGGACACGCCCAGGATGGTGAAGTTGGAGGGCAGGTAGGCCATCAGGACAAAACCGATGATGTAATATGCGAAGAACTTCTTCATGGGGAGATACCGCATCAGCAACGCGATGCCCATAGCAGCCCGCAGCACTCCGGCGCTGGTATCTTCCGCATGGACAAAGAGCAGCGTATGAAAAGTTGGGGCCTTTTCACCGGATAGCTGCCGGTAGGCGTATTCCACCAGTATATCCTTTTTGCTGCATTTCAGAATTGAATTTTTCATCCGTTTTTCAAAAAATGCAAGCGAATTCTTCCCAATTTGAATTTATAGTATTCGTTCCTATTTCTCAAAAACTACAAAAGCACATTCGTAAGGATGGGCGCAATACAAACTTTCTCGCT
>CANOYV010000026.1:0-33058 GCA_947571605.1 uncultured bacterium
TTAAACCCCCCCATCAACATTTTTTTTAGGGGGTTGCCCACAAAATCTCGGGCGGAGACGGGGGCTGGGGGGGGGGGGGTGTGCCAGTGGCACACAGCGCCGACCGAGCCGAAGGCGAGACCTTGGAGCGGAGCGAAGGCAAAAACCCAGCCGCCGCATAGCGGGGGGCGGGTTTTGCCTGAGTCGCAGCGAAAGCGACCGAACGTCCTGGCCGCCTCGCAGCGTAACAACATCGAAAAGGGGGTGACCGCAAATGGACGCCAACGTGCTGGCGGACCTGTTCCGCCAATACGGCGACGACGTGTTCCGGCTGGCCTACAGCTACATGGGCAACCGCGCCGACGGGGAAGATGTCTGTCAAAGCGTGTTCCTCAAGCTGGCGGAGGGGAAAACCGTCCTCCTGCCGGGCAGGGAAAAGAGCTGGCTGCTCACCTGCACCGCCAACCTGTGTAAAAGCCATTTGAGGTCCTTCTGGCGGCGGAACGTGGGGGAGCTGGACGAGTCCCTTCCCTTCCGGGACGATACGGACCGGGAGGTATGGGACGCGGTGATGGCCCTGCCCCCCAAATACCGGGCGGTGGTCCATCTTTATTATTGGGAGGGCTACGGCCAGGGGGAAATCGGGGACATCCTGCACATCTCCCGCACAGCGGTACAGACGCGTATGTCCCGGGCCCGGGACATGCTGAAAAAGGAGTTGAGCGATGATGTACGACTATCGGCGAATGATGGAGCAGGTCACGCTCAGTGACCGGAAAAAGGAGGAAATTATGAATATGTTGGAGAATAAGGATACTCAGAAGCGGCGCATGCCCCGCGCGGGCAAGCTGATTTTGGCGGCGGCGCTGGCGGTGGGGTGCGTGCTGTCCATCGCGGCGGGTTTGCCTGCCCAGGTGTACAATTTCGTGTCGGACGGAGTAGTGACCGTCCTGCCCGGGACGAACCAGACGATTTTTGAGTCCAATGGCGAGGACGCCAGCCCCATCGCTTTGAAGGATGGCCGGGTGTGGCTAGAGGCAGACGGGGAGAAGCTGGATATCACCGGCAAAACGGACGAGAACACCCCCTATATCCTGGAGCGCACCGATCCCGCCTCGGGGAACAAGGGCTGGCTGGTGGTGGGCGGCCCCGCCGACGATCTGGGCTGGGTGGAGCTGGTCCAGTTTGGGGATACCTGCGCCATCGGCGGCGACAATTTCGCCCTGCCCGGCAGCATCAGCCTAGACGACTTCAAGGATATCCAGCCCGCCGAGGACGGGTCCTTCGTAGTGGGCGGCGAGTTCGAGATGGTGGACTATCCCGTCTACCGCCCCTGGCTGGACACCGCGCTGAAGCAACTGGGCCTGGACGTGGAAATGGGACTTGCGGACTGACCCCGCCCTCAATCCACAACACACAAAACACCCGCCCGGAGCGATGCTCCGGGCGGGACTAAAAGTTCTTTTCGGTTCCTTTTCTTTCAAGAAAAGGAACAATTTTAATGCCCTTATTCCTCTTTCGGTTTGTCCGGCTGTTCCGGGGCCTCCCCATCCTTGGGCTTCTCCCCGTCCTCCTCGTGGGGCGGCATGGGAATGGGCTCATCCACGATATGGATGTGCCGGGCGGGGGGTTCCACGTCCTCGGGGAGCTGGGGCTTGGCCTTGGTGGAGGTATAGGCCCCCTCCACCAGCGCCGGGTCCCGACCCTCGATGATGGCCACCATCTCGCCGCCGGTGATGGTCTCCTTCTCCAGCAGGTAGGCCACCACCTTGTCCATATCCTCCCGGTTGGCCTTGATGACCTCCACCGCGTCGGCGTAGCACACATCCAGCACCGCCTTGACCGCCTTATCCATGACGGCGGCGGTATCCTGGGCGCAGTCCAGACCGTAGCCGCCGTCCAGGTACTGGTTGCGGACGGAACCCAGGGCCATCATGCCGAACTCCTCGCTCATGCCGTACATGGCGACCATGTTCCGGGCAATGTTGGTGGCCTCCTGAATGTCCTGGGAAGCGCCGTTGGTCATGGTCTCCATCACCACCTCCTCGGCGGCACGGCCGCCCATGGACACGGTAATCTTTGCCATCAGCTCTTCTTTCGTGCGCAGATTGGTCTTGTCCTCCTCGGGCATCAGCAGGGTGTAGCCCAAGCTGCCCTCGGTGTGGGGGACGATAGTGATCTTCTGCACCGGCTCGGCGTTCTTCTGCTTGTAGGCCACCATGGCGTGGCCCACTTCGTGATAGGCCACCAGCTTGCGCTCGAACTCGGTAAGCACGGAGTTTTTCTTCTCGCTGCCCGCGATGACGAACTCGAAGGAAGCCAGCAGGTCCTCCTGGGTGACCAGCCTGCGGCCCTTGCGGACGGCCCGCAAAGCGGCCTCGTTCACCAGGTTGGCCAGGTCTGCCCCCACGCAGCCCGCGGTAGCCAGGGCAATTTTATTGAGGTCCACATCCTCGGCCAACTTGATTTTACGGGTGTGCACCTGGAGGGTGGCAAGCCGCCCCGCCAGGTTGGGCCGATCAATGGTGATGCGCCGGTCAAAGCGGCCCGGACGGAGCAACGCCTTGTCCAGCACCTCGGGGCGGTTGGTGGCCCCCAGCACGATGACGCCCTTGCCGGGGTCGAAGCCGTCCAGCTCGGCTAAAAGCTGGTTCAGGGTCTGTTCCCGCTCGTCGTTGCCGCCCATGCGGTTGTCCCGGCTCTTGCCGATGGTGTCGATCTCGTCGATGAAGATGATGCAGGGGGCCATCTTGCTGGCCTCCTTGAACAGGTCGCGGACACGGCTCGCGCCCACGCCCACGAACATCTCCACGAAATCGGAGCCGGAGATGGAGAAGAACGGCACGTTGGCCTCGCCGGCCACGGCCTTGGCCAGCAGGGTCTTACCCGTGCCCGGCGGACCCACCAGCAGCGCGCCCTTGGGCAGCTTCGCGCCGATCTCGGTGTATTTGCCGGGGTTGTGGAGGAAGTCGATGATCTCCTCCAGGCTCTCCTTGGCCTCGTCCTGGCCCGCCACGTCCCGGAAGGTGACGCCGGTCTTTTTCTCCACGTACACCTTGGCGTTGGACTTGCCCACGCCGCCGATGCCGCCGAAGCCGCCGCCGGATCCCATCTTTTTGAACATATAGCGGTAGATGAACAGCATGACCACTACCATCAGCACAATGGGCAGCACGTAGCTGACCACGGCGGAGATCATATACTGCTCCTCCGTCACCGGGTCCCTGCCGAACGTTACCCCGTTGTCCATCAGGCGTTGGACCAGATCAGGATCGCTCACCGGACCCACCTGGAATTTGATAGAGCTGCTGGCGGCGCTGGCCAGGTCCTGTCGGTCAAACTGGTTGAATAGATTGCCCAGCGCCCCGCTGCCATAGGCGTCGGACATCTGGTCCACCAGCTCCTTCAGCGGAGGCGCCTCCTCCTTCAGCGTAAAGGTGTAGACGCTGGACTCCATGTCCACCGTCTCCACATACCCCGCTTCCACCCATTGGATGAAATCGGAGTAGGCCACCACCTGCACGGCGGCGTTCTCCACCGAGCTGCGGCACATCTGGAGCAAAAACACCAGAAGCACCGCCCACAATACGATGTTGAAGAACCCCAGAGGGCTTCGCTTTTTGTCGTCGTCGCCGTTCTGGTCGTTCCGCCGATTTGGATCGTTAGGTTTTAATGGGTCGGCCATCGGCTCAACCTCCTTCATGTAACCGGGATATCCCGGAGTGGTTTCAACCTTCCTTGAGAAACGTTGTTACAGAAGTATACCATACCTTGTCAATAAAAACAAGAAATGTTCTTAACGGGGCTGTAAACTTTCTATGACGAAAAAAGGGGAGGAAAAGATGCCCGTTCCCTCTTTCACCCGGAGAAAAATTATGGTATACTTATAAAATTACAGCGCGATACACCAATCCAACTATACACAAAGGAGTTTTTCCCATGCGGGACAAAAATAATCAACGCACACCCAAAGACGTGGAAGCCGGGGCCGACGGCCTCATCGAGGGGCGCAACGCGGTAATCGAGGCCCTGCGTTCCGGCGCCGCCATCGACAAAATTTATATCGCCCGGGGGGAGACGGACGCCACCCTGGGCCACATTGCCTCCACCGCCCGGAACAAGGGCATTGTGGTCACCGAGGCGGACCGGCGCAAGCTGGACGGCATGAGCCGCACCAAGAGCCACCAGGGGGTGGTCGCCGTGGCCGCCGTCCGGGAGTACGCCGGCGTGGACGATATCCTGAACGCCGCCCGGGAGAAGGGGGAGGCGCCCCTCGTCGTGGTGTGCGACGAGCTGTCCGATCCCCACAACCTGGGGGCGGTGATCCGCACCGCCGAGTGCGCCGGAGCCCACGGGGTCATCATCCCCAAGCGGCGCTCCGCCGGGCTGACCGCCATTGTGGCCAAGACCAGCGCCGGGGCGGTGAGCTACCTGCCCGTGGCCAGGGTGCCCAACCTGACCGCCCTGCTCAAGCAGCTCAAGGACGAGGGACTCTGGGTGTTCGGCGCCGCCGCCGACGGCGGGACAAGCCTGTACGAGGCCGATTTGAAAGGCCCCGCCGCCATCGTCATCGGCAGTGAGGGGGACGGCATGGGCCGCCTGGTCCGGGAACAGTGCGACTTTCTGGTATCCATCCCCATGAAGGGACAGCTCAACTCCCTCAACGCCTCCGCTGCGGCGGCAGTGGTGCTCTACGAGGCAGTGAGGCAGAGAGGAAGCTAAAACGCTGCTATGCGGAGAGCGGCCCCTCCCCACGCAGGGACAGTTTACGCCGCCATATTTGGCAGGGACGGCGTACCCTTCTCCTGTGGGGACAGTTCAGACCGGGTCGGGCAGAAACCTTATTCTTTTTGCATGTCCTGTTCGAGTCGTCCCCACAGGAGAAGGGCACTCCGCCCCTCCGTTCCCCGTTCCGACCGTCCCCGCGTGGGGGAGTGTCCATCCTCTGCCCACGGTGCGGGATAGGGCACACCCCTGCCCACGCACGAGAAAAGGAGGCAGCCTATGGCTGACGACAAGGATAAAAACCGCGGGCCGTCCTACGACCTGGAGGACATCCTGGCCGAGTACGGCTCCGGCAAGTACCAAAAAGCGCCGTCCAAGAAGGTGGTGGAGTTTCCGGCGGAGGACCGCCCCACCCCGCCCCCTGAGGAGGAGCCGGACGACGCGCCCCGCCCGCCCATCCGGGAGGTGAAGAAGCCTCCCCAAAAGCCGGACAAGCCCGCCGGACCCGTCCCCGAGATCGTACCCGAGAATGTGGGTCGGGCCATCGGAGCCCGCCTCCACACCCTGCTGCGCCGTGCCGACCACTTCGCCGACCACATGTACGACCAGGCCGAGCCCGACCCGGAGGCGTTAAAGGCGGAAAAGTACACCCCTGGCGTGGACAAGGAGGAGCTGCCCGGCGAGGACGCTCCCATCCCCCGCCGCCCCAAGCTGCGGGTGGTCAAGCCCAGGAATCTGCCCCCGGACACGCCCCCCGCCAAGCTGGCGGCACAGTACTCCAAGGGCCTCAAGGGGCAGGGCGTCCGAGTCAAGCTCGCCACATTGACGGCACTCACCGCCGTTTTGTGCTCCCTGGAACTACCCTTTTTGTCCTGGAACCCTTTGGCCGGGGAGCTGACAGCGCTGGATATCGGGGTGTTCCAGCTTCGCTGTTGGGTACTCACCGCCCTGCTGTTCCTCACGGGGCTGTTGTGCTATGATATTATCGCCGCCGGGGCAAACCAGTTTTTCACCCTGCGCCCCCAGGCAGAGAGCGTGCTGATGTTCGCCTTCTTCTTCACCCTGGCCGACGGCCTCACCGCCCCCGGACAGGAGAACCGGAACGGTTTTCTGCCCTTCTCGGCGGTGACCGCCCTGGGACTGGCCATCGCCCTCCGGGGAGAGCACGCCCGGAGGAAGGGCAACCGCCTGTCCGCCAAAGCCGCCTCCCAGACCAAAACACCCTATGTGGTGTCCATGGACGAGACCCTGTGGTCCAACAAGCCCACCTACACCAAGATTTCCGGCGCCAGCCTGGGTTTCGGCAGCCAGCTCCAGTTGGAGGACGGCGGCCACGCCGCCTACCGCTTCGCCGCCCCCCTGCTGCTGCTGGGGGCGATGCTCTGCGCCCTGATGGCCTCCGTGGGGCAGGAGGCCCCGGAGCGGTTCTGGTGGGCCGCCTCCGCCTGCTTCACCGCCGCGGGTTCCTGGACCGCCCTGCTGGTCTTCGCCCTGCCCTATCGGAAGCTGGCCGAGCGGCTGCACAAGGTTGGCGCCGCCCTGGCGGGCTGGGCGGGCGCGTCCCGGTGCAGTCCGGGCGGCGTCATCGTCAGCGACCTGGACCTGTTCCCCACCGGCTCGGTGTATGTGGCCCAGGTAAAGGTGTTCGGCGGCGCGGCCACGGAGAAGGTAGTGGGCTACACCGCCACCATCATCCGCGTGATGGACTGCGGCCTGACCCGCCCCTTCCACGACCTGCTGCGTACCCACGGGGCCCTGTATCGGGAGGTATCCGGTTTGGAGTGGCATGAGGGCGGGGCCTCCGGCGTCATCCGAAACCAGGAGGTGCTGGTGGGCACCGCCGCTTACATGCATTTGATGGAGGTGCCCCTGCCTCCGGGACATAACATCAAAAACGCCATTTTCTGCGCCATCAACGGCCAGTTGTCCGGGCTGTTTTTGCTGAACTACGCCATGAGCGGCGCGGTGAACCCCAGCCTGTCCGCCCTGATGAAAGCCAGGACCGCCCCGGTGCTGGCCACCCGGGACCCCAACCTGATCCCCGCTCTGCTGGGGCAGAAGTTCCGCCTGCCGGTGGACAAGATGGAGTTTCCGCCGGTGGGGCGGCGGCTGGAGCTGTCCAAACCCGACCCGGACGAGGTGGGGGGCCTGGTGGCCCTGCTCAGCCGGGAGGGGCTCAGCGTCTACTGCGACGCGGTGGTGGGGGGGCGGCGGCTGCGGCTGGCCGTCCTGCTGGGGCTGGTCTTTACCATGGCCGGGTCGGCGGTCGGGCTGTGCCTCACCTTCTACCTCACGTCGGTGGGGGCCTACGCCTCGCTGACGGTAACCAATTTCCTCATCTTCATGGCCGCGTGGCTGGTACCCCAGTGGCTCATCACCAACTGGGTGAATCAATATTAAGGAGCACGCTGTGAAACGAATCGAGACACAGGGAATCACCTACATCGAGCCGCTGGACGGCAGCCGCGGAGCGTGGTATTGGGGGACGGACTACGCCAGCGGCGACCTGTACGAGGCGGAGGAGCTTTTCCGGGACGGGCACCCTGTAAACCGGAACAAGCTGATTTTCGTCCATTACCCGGACGGACGGGCCGTCCAGCCCATCGCCGCAAAACAGGGACAGTATTTCGGGCGTCCCATCTTCTATCAGGGCAAAATCACCATCCTGCTGGTGGATTTTCCCGCCGGTCAAATCCGGATTCTCCAATATGACGACGCGCCGGGCCAGGTGTCCATGCTGGTGGAAATCCCCCTGTCCACCGTGGAGGACTGCTATAACCTGATGCTGAAAACCGAGCCGCTGATGCTGACACGGGAGGGGAAGGACGACAAATTCCAAATCATATGGCCGGAAAGCGTCGCATTTCACACAGACGGGAGAGGCGCTTTTCTGTTCCGGAGCCAGGAAAATCTGTACTTTTCCTCCTGGGAGGAGAACCCGGAATATTGGGAGGAAACCCTCGTGCGGAATATGCGCACAGGAGAAATCATTGAGCGGATTCCAGGGGCCCTGATGTTCATGCCGGACGGGCAAAGGTGGATTCTGACATAGCAAAAATCCCTGCTGAATCCAGCAGGGATTTTTTATACCCGTCTCAGCGGCGGGCCGTCCAGGGCAATGATGGCGTCGCAGGCCGCCAGCACCTGGGGCTGATGGGTGGCCATGACAATGGGCACGTCCAACCCCCGCAAGCGGTCCAAGATGTGCGCCGCCCGCGACCGGTCCACCCCGGCGAAGGGCTCGTCCAGCAAAAGCAGCTCCCCGCCCAGCGCCGCGCACCGGGCCAGGGCCAGCCGCCGGGCCATGCCGCCGGACAGGGAGGCAGGGTACGCGTCCCCCTCCCCCTCCAGTTCGGCAAAGGCCAGCCAGCGGCCCACCTCCCCCGCGCGGCTTTTGGGGAGCACGTCGGCGATGTTTTGGGACACGGTCCGCCAGGGCAGCAGGCGGTCCTCCTGGAACAAAAAGGCCGTCCGGGCCGGGTCCACGCCGGACACCGTGCCGCCCTCTGTCTTTGCCAGCCCCGCCATCACCCGCAGCAGGGTGGTCTTGCCGCAGCCCGAGGGGCCGCCGAGGGCGGTGAGGCCCCGGTCCGGGATTTCCAGGGAAAAACGGTCCAGCACCAGCTTATCCCCATAACGAAGCGTTAATTCCAGCAGTTTTATCACGCTCTGTTCCTCCTCTCCAGCACCCGGCGGAGCAGCCCTTCCAGTGTCAGGGAGAGCACGATGATGGCGAGGGTCCAGGCGAACAGGTCCGCCGTCTCCAGTCCCAACTTCGCCTGCTGGATGCGGGAGCCCATGGCATGGACGGGCGGGCAAATCACCTCCGCCGCAACGCCCGACTTCCAGGCCAGTCCAAAGGCGGTGAGCAGTCCGGCGCAGAAATGGGGCCGCAGGGATGGCAGATAGACCAACCGCAGGGTTTTGATCCGGGAGAAGCGGTAGGCGCGGGCCAATTCCAGCAGCTTGCCGTCCAGATTGGCCAGCCCCGCCGACAGCGTCCCCCACACCACCGGCAGTACCATCAGCCCCGCGATGACCCAGGGGATGGCCCAGCGTGACACCCACAGGTACACCAGCAGAATGAAGGACACCACCGGCGTAGCCCGTACCACCCGGACAGCCGGGGATACCAGCCGGTCCGCCCAGCGCGAGAAATGGGTGAGGAAGGCCAAAGCCGTCCCCATCAGCGTCCCCCAGGCCAGGCCCAGGAGCACCCGCCCCAAGGTCGTCCCCACCGACAGCCAGAAATCGACGGTCCGGGCCAGAGCGAGCAGGCTCTCCCCCACCCGGGCCGGGCCGGGGAGCAGCAACTCCCGGCCCACGGCCAGGGCGGCGATCTCCCACACGGCCAGCCAAAATACCGACGGAATTAAATTTTCAAGGAGTTTCTTCATACCCTTAACCCACCGGCAAGCGCCATTCCATCGCCATATGAACTCTTTTTGATGGTAACCTTGTTGGAATCAAGTCAAAAGTTCTTTTCGCTTCCTTTTGGTCACGCTGCAAAGCGGCCAGAAGGAACACCCTTACCCCTTCCAGTAGATGCCGTTGTCGGGCAGGGCTCCGCCCACTGCGGCGGGGTCGATGTCGTACAGCACCGCGTAGTAGTCGGAGATGGAGGCCACCATATCGGCTCCGGCAATGAACGCCAAGTGGCACTGGGGGATGGCCTGCTTGGCGATGCCCACGCTGGGAGTGAGCCCCAGTCCTGCGATGAGCTCCGCCGCCGCGTCCACGTTGTTGTTCACAAAGTCGATGGACGCCTCATAGTCGGTGAGAAACGCCTCCACCCGGTCGGGATGGGCCTCCGCAAACTCCGTCCGGGCCACCACGGCGGTCATGATGAGCTGGCTGCCGTTGCGCAGCGCATCCCACGCCTCGGTCATGTCCACGGCCTGGCGCACCTTGCCCTCGCCCTTGGCGATGGCGGCGGTGGCGGCGGGGACGGGCAGCATGGCGCACTCGATCTCACCGGCCAGCAGCTTGGCGCTGATCTCGGACGCGTCGGCGAACACCACCTCCACGTCCCTGCCAATCTCCAGGCCGTTGGCCTGGAGCAGGTAGCGCAGCACATACTCCGGGTTGGCCCCCTGCCCTGCGGCGTAGACGGTCTTGCCCGCCAGATCGGACATAGAGTTGACGGACGTACCGCCGTTGCCCTCCAGGATATGGAGGACGCCCAGGGTACCCACGGCGATGATCTTCACGCCGCCGTCGGTCTTGTTATACAGGTTCACCGCCACATTGGAGGCCACGGTGGCAATGTCGATCTCCCCGTTGGTCAGCCCCGCCACCAGCTCGCTGTTGTCGGCGGCGATGGTGTACGCGTAGCCCGCGTGGTTCAGACTATTTTGGTTGTTCACATTGTCCAGCAGCTTGGCCGCCCCCACTCCGGTGGGGCCGGACAGCACCGCAAAGCGAACGTCCGGCGTCTCGTCGTCGGCCAGGCTGGGGGTCCCGGCGGGCTCGGCGGAGGGCTCCTGGGAGGGCTCCGCCGAGACGGTCCCCTCTTCGGTGGGCGCGTCGGACGGATTCTCCCCCGACGGCTTGCAAGCGCACAGGGTGAACAATAGGGCAAAGGCCAGCAGCAACGCCGGCAGTTTCCATTTTCTCATGGTTGACGTTCCTTTCTTGTCCCGGCGGGCATTTCCCACCCGCAAGGTATGAAATATTACCGTTCTGATTGTAACGGGCAGAGCGCACAATGTCAAGGGCGGATTTTTTGCAATTTATTTACCATTTCTTAATCCGCTCCCCCTTGTTTTTTCCAACGAACTCCGCTATACTAAGGAACGCTGAAAAGTTGACATAATGCGAGGGGGTTCGACACTCCCTCATTTTGAAAGGATGCCGTTTCCATGAGCACTGCTCCCAAACGACGCGCGAAAAAAAAGCCCTCCTTCCTCTCCCGGCTGGCCAGAGGATTGTATATCATGCTCTTCGTCGTCTCTCTCATCGTGGTGGTGGGCTACGCCTCCCTGAACCTGTTCGCCCCCAAACCCACGGTGGGCAATCAGGTCACCATTGACCCCAACCGCCATACGGACGCCTCCGCGCCCCCGGCGGTGACGGACGATCCCGACACCTCCGCTACGCCCAACCCGGATGCCCTGGTGCTCAACCGCCGGGACGGGGTGTATACCTGCCTGCTGCTGGGAGTGGCCGACCAAGGCGGCACCGACACCATCATGCTGGGCGTCTTTGACACCGGCGCCGGCGCCGCCTCCCTCATCTCCATCCCACGGGACACGGTGGTCTACTATAACGGCAAGTACCAGAAGATCAACGCCACCTACTCCGGCGGCGAGGAAGCGGTGGCCGCCGCCGTCCACGACCTGCTGGGCGTACCCATCGACTACTGGGTGTCGGTGAATTTGAAGGCTTTCTCCTCCATCGTCAATCAGATCGGCGGAGTATACTTCAACGTACCGGTTGACATGGACTACGAGGATCCCTATCAGGACCTGTACATCCACATCCCTGCGGGCTATCAGCTCCTGGACGGCAAAAAGGCGGAGGGCGTCATGCGCTGCCGCAACTGCTACGCCAGCGCCGACATCGGTCGCGCCGCCACCCAGCGGGCCTTCCTGGTGGCTCTGGCCAAGCAGACCATCACTCCGTCCAACATAGCCAACGTCACCTCCCTCATCAACACCTTCAGCCAGTACGTCCGCACCACCATGCCCCTGAACGACATGGTTTACTTCGGCACCCAGGCCATCGGCATGGACCTGGACACCGCGCTGACTACCGGCTCCCTGGAGGGCGAGTGGATTTCTCCCTACTGGCAGTTGGATGACAACGCCGTGCTGGAACTGGTCAACAGCTTGGGCATCTATCAGGAGGAGATTCCCGCCAAGGCGCTGCACATCGTCCACCCGTAACATAAAAAAGTCCCGGCCGGGTTTCCGGTCGGGACTTTTTTATGTAGGTTTGCTTACGCCGCGGGAATCACCAGCGTCTGGCCGGGCCAGATCTGATTGGCGTCCTTGATGACGTCCTTGTTGGCCTCGTAAATCACGGTCCACTTAGAACCGCTGCCGTACTGGTCCTTGGCGATCTTCCAGAGGGAGTCGCCGCGCACCACGGTGTAGGCACCCTCGGGCTGGGGCTCCACGGGTTCCGGCTCAGTGGGCTCGGGTTCGGTGGGCTCGGGCTCGGTGGGTTCGGGCTCCACGGCAGCCGTCACCACAGTGATGCGGCCGGCGGGCTCGGCATAGTCCTCGCCGATGACGCCGTCCAGCTCCTCGGTGATGTACTCCATCAGCGCCACATCCAGCGCCACGCCGGTGTCCACCACGGTGGCCACGGAGAAAGCGTAGTAGGTGTCGCCGCCGGCGGCGCAGAAGTCGTTGCTGATGACCGCGTAGGTGTCGGTCAGGGAGAACTCATTGCCGTTGACGGAATCCACGCTCACGCGCTGGATGGAGGCGGGGGCGTGATAGGTGGTGTCGGGGTACAGGTCGCCCTCGTCAAACTCTTTGGTGGTGTCCACGGTGATGTTCATGCCGGCGATCTGGGGGAAGCCGCCCACGGCGGTGGGAGTGCAGTAGGTGGAAGCCTCCAGCGCCTCCAGCAGCTCCTCGCCGGTGACATAGACCACGGCCACAGTGTTGCCGAAGGGCAGCACGGTATTCACGTCGTTCTTGGTGATGTCACCCTTCTTGATGGCCGCACGGATACCGCCGCCGTTGGTGATGGCCACCACATGGTCGTCATCCACCTCCAGGCCGCCGTCCTTGGTGACCAGCCACACCATGGCGTCGGTAATCAGGTCGCCCAGGTTGGTCTCTTCAGTGCGGTTGCCGGGGGCGCGGTCGCCGTTCAGGTCCACCTCAGAGGTGGCGAAGGTGGCGCCGTACTCTTCCTTGATCTCGTCCCGGATCTCCTTGGCCCGGGTGGCGATGTCCTCGTCGGCAGCCTCATACTCGCTGATGTCGATGTTCTCCACGGTGATGGTCTCGCCGTCCAGCGTGACGCAGCCCACGTTGGCCAGCTTGGTGCCGGTGGAGGTCAGGTAGGTGTCGCCCACCTTGCCGGTGCCGTCGGTGGCCGCCTTAACCTGCTCCAGGGTAGAGTGGGAGTGGCCGTCGATGAACACGTCGATGCCGGTGACTTCCTTCAACAGGTCGGTGGAGCGGTTGCCCTCGGCGGCGGACTCGTCGTCGATGCCCAGGTGGCCCAGGCAGATGATGTAATCACAGCCCTCGTCCTGGAGCGCCTTCACCTCGGCCTGAGCCAAGGTGTACATGTCCTTGCCGCCCACGAAGGTGACGCCCTTGATCTTGGCGGGGTTGGTCTTGGTAGCGGTCTCAGGGGTGTCCAGGCCAAACACGCCGATTTTCTTCTCACCGGCGGTCAGCACGATGTGGTCGCCAAAGGCGGTCTTGCCCTCGTACTTGATGTTGGCAGCCAGGATGGGGAAGTCAGCGGCCTTCTCCAACTCCTTCAGATTGGCGTAGCCGTAGTCGAACTCATGGTTGCCGGGGGCGGCCACATCGTAGCCCACCAGGTTCATCAGTTCGATGGCGGTGGCGCCCTCGGAGACGCTGACGCTGGTCTCGCCCTGGCTGAAATCACCGGCATCCATCAGCAGCACCACGGCGCCCTTGGCCTCGTACTCGGCCTTCAGCGCCGCCAGCTTGGCGTAGCCCTCGATGCCGCCGTGCACGTCGTTGGTGTGGAGGATGACGATAACGTCCTTCAGCTCCGCGTCAGCGGAGCTGTCCTCGTCCACCGCGGTGGACTCCTCCGGGTCTGCGGACTCCACGGGCCCGCTCTCCTCGGGTTCGGCGCTCGATGCCGGAGCTTCGGTCATGGTGGGCTCAGCACTCGGGGTAGCCGCATCGTCCGCCGCGAAGGCGGGCAAGGCCATGCCGAACACCATCACCAGAGCCAGCAACAGCGCCAAAAGCTTGCTTTTTGCTTTCACTTGGTTCACCTTTCCCTTCTGTTTACTTTGTCCGCCTATTTTCCCGTAGCCCGTAGCCAGGATAGGCCGACTGCACCTTCTATTATACAAATAAATTTTAGATTTTCAACCATAATCATCAAAAACCCCCTAAATTTTTCACGGCTCCGGCCAAGAGACCGGAGCCGTACCTTTTCATTTCTCCATCCAGCCCCCGTCGGCAGAAACGAGGTGAAACGACCCTCCCGCCGCTGTCAGAAGGGCCGTTTTTGTCATTTTGTCGCCCAGCTCCCGGTGGCTGCCGCAGTGAGATAGGCGTTGATGAACCCGTCCAGATCGCCGTCCATGACGCCGTTGACGTTGGAGGTCTCGTAGGCGGTGCGATTGTCCTTCACCAACTGGTAGGGCATGAACACGTAGGAGCGGATCTGGCTGCCCCACTCGATTTTGAGCTGCACGCCCTTGATGTCGGAGATTTTGTCCAGGTGCTCCTGCTCCTTGATCTGCATCAGCTTGGAACGCAGCATCCGCATACAGGTGTCCTCGTTCTGGAACTGGGATCGTTCCGTCTGGCAGGACACCACGATGCCCGTGGGCTTGTGGATCAGCCGGACGGCTGAGGAAGTCTTGTTGATGTGCTGGCCGCCCGCGCCGGAGGAGCGGTACACCTGGCGCTCAATGTCCTCGTCCCGGATCTCCACCTCTACGCTGTCGTCCAACTCCGGCATGACCTCCACGGCGGCGAAGGAGGTCTGCCGCCGGGCGTTAGCGTCAAAGGGGGAGATACGCACCAGGCGGTGGACGCCGTGCTCGCTCTTGAGATAGCCGTAGGCGTTGTCTCCCTCAATGCGGATGGCGGCGGACTTGATGCCCGCCTCGTCTCCATCCTGATAATCCAGCACAGAATAGGAAAAGCCGTGGCGCTCCGCCCAGCGGGTATACATGCGGTAGAGCATCTGAGCCCAGTCTTGGGCCTCGGTACCCCCCGCCCCCGCCTGGAGGGAGACGATAGCCGTGGAGTTGTCGTACTCCCCGCTGAGCAGGGTGGACAGCCGCGCCGTCTCCATCTCCTTGATAAGCGCGTCATAGCCGCTCTCCACCTCGGGGATCAGGGAAGCGTCCTCCTCCTCGTTGCCCATCTCGCACAGGGTCATCAAATCGTCCCAGGCGCTCTCCCGCTTGGCTTGGGCGTTTACCTTGTCCTCCAGGTTGCTGATGCGCTTCTGGACCTTTCGGGCTTTCTCCACGTTGTCCCAAAAGCCGTCGGCGGCGGACTGGGCGCGGAGCTCGTCCAGCTCCCGCTCGGCGCTCTCCAGGTCCAACGCCTTGCCCAGCTCGTCCAGGTCCGGTTTTAAATTGTTGAGCTTCACCCGGTATTCGTCAAATTGAAGCATTCTGTTTTCATCCTTCCGCGGCCCTTGCCGATTTTTTCCGTTCAATTATATAGAAGTCCGGCCCAATTGTAAAGGGTGAAAACAGAAAAACCGCCGCAGCCCCGCGGCTGCGGGGTCATGGCAGTCTACCTCTGGCTGACAACCGGGCCGGGCTGGCCCAGGAAAATCAGGTCGTCCACGTCCTGGATCGGGGTATCCACGCGGCTCACAAATTCCCGTCTGTCTGTCACGCTGCATCGCTCCTTTTTCTGGTCTGCGGGTTTCCAATGATTTGGCCCATACAAACCAGTATATGCACAGCGTCGTGCAACGATGCCGGATATTTGTCGGCAAAAATTTTTATTTGCAAGCGCTTGGGCCGCTCACCTGCTTTCTCCAAGGATAATTTCCTCAAGCCTCTTGACTTTCGCCCCCTGTGGCGTTATTTTGTTGTAAGCGAGAAATGTTTTTATCAACCAACACCCCAACTACTACATTACAAGGAGTGAGGCAATATGGCGGCAACGTTTCTGGTCATCGGCCTGGGACGGTTCGGCTCCAACCTGGCCCTGCGGCTCATGGATTCCGGCAACGAGGTCATGGTACTCGACAACGACGAGGACACGGTCAACCACATCGCCCCCCACGTGACCCAGGCCAAGATCGGCGACTGCATGGACGAAGAGGTGCTCCGCTCCCTGGACCCGGCCAGCTTCGACTTCTGCTTCGTGTGCATCAGCGACAACTTCCAATCCTCCCTGGAGACCACTTCCCTACTCAAGGAGCTGGGCGCCCCTATGGTGGTGGCCAAGGCGGACCGGGACCTCCACGCCCGGCTGCTGCTGAAAATCGGCGCGGACGAGGTGGTGTTCCCGGAGCGGGACATGGCCCAGCGTGTGGCCATGCGGTTCAGCGTCAACGGCGCCATGGAGTACGTTGAGCTGGCCCCGGGCTACGCCATCATCGAGCTGGACGTGCCCGACCACTGGGCGGGCCAGACCATCATCGACCTGGACATCCGCAAGCGGTGGAACGTGAACGTCATCGGCCGCAAGGAAGAGGGTGCCATCCGCCCCATCGACGCATCCTTCGTTTTCGCGGCGGACACCCACATCCTGGTGGCAGGCCGCCCGGACGACATCGCCCGGATGACCAAGTGATTGATTGCCGGAAAGGAACAGCGTACCGCGCTTGAACGGCGCGGTACGCTGTTTTTGTCGTATTATTCCCCCGCCCCGGCGACGGAAACGTTCTTCATCCGCACGGCGTAAGGGCCGTCGTACTTGGCAGTGAGATACCGCTCGGTGGAGAAGACCAGGTCCTTCTGGGCCTCCAGGATACTGCCGTTCACCGAGCCGCCGGTGACGGGGGTGGCCTTGCCGTCCTCGATGAGGTAGGCCAGGCGGATCTCGCCGCCGAAATGACCGCTCATGGCGTCCATCTGGAAGTCGGAGAAGGTCACCGCCCACAGGCACGGCCCCTTTTTCAGCTCCTCGAAGGACAGGCTGCCGTTGGCGCAGGACAGCTTCTCGTAAATCCCGGTGGGCTTCACCCCCAGGTAGCGGCAAAAGCGATTGGGGCCGTGGTACGCCAGAAGCGCTCCGCCCTCCAGCAGGGGCAGGTCGGCCATGGGGACGCCCTCCACGCTGTAGGGGTCGGTGGCCCGGAGGGTGAGGGACAGCCGCTCGCCCTGGGCCTCCCCCTGCACCTCCTCCCCCTGCTTCCAGGTGGAGTACTTGGCATACACCGTGCTGGCCGCGGACCGCGACTCATAGTAGGACAACACCTCCGCCACGGCGTTCCCGCTGAGCACCAGGTCGTATTTGCCGCTTTTCAGCACCCTTTGGGCGCGGGCCCGGTCCCGGACGAAGGTCAGCGCCTCCGCCACCTTGGCGGCCAGGGCCTCCGTGTCCAAAGCGTCGTACTCATAGATGTTGTGCATCTCCACGTCCTCGGGCTCCTTGCACTGCACCACGAACTCGCCCTTTACACTGGCGTCGGTATAGGACACGTCCGTCCCCTCCGAGGAGACGATATGGTGGGCGCTGCGGCTGACAAACAGCTCGGCGGAGTTGACAAAAGCATCCTCGTGGACGTCGGCGGCGAAGAGGGCCTTGGCCATCTTCCCGGCGCTCTGGGCCAGGGGGGCCTCGGCCAGCTCCCCGACCTTCTTCACCGGGGGGGCTTGCACCGGATCGGGCAGGTCGAAGTAGGGGTTGGCGGCGAACCGGGCGGCGTAATACGCGCTCTTCAGCTCCCGGTCCAACTGCTCGTCGTCCATGGAGGCGATGAGCTGCGCCGAGGTGAAGCCCCGGGCAGACTTTCCCCCCTCGGGACTCTCCACGTCCCGGTAAACGGTCACCTCGTACTTGCGCACGTCCTTGCTCCGCCGCGTGTCAAGCTGCTTCTTCACGAAAAACAGCTCCGCCGTCTCCTCCACGTTCTCGTTGATGCGCCACATGGCGATGCCGCAGCGGGCCAGGGCGCTCTTAATGCGTTCGATCATTTTTACACACTTCCTTATTTGTCAACATGACCACGCTCCGATTGGACACGCGGCCGGGTCGCTTTCACTCCGCTCCAAGCTCCCCTGCGTGTCTATCGTCGCGCTACTAGCCCAATCGAATGCGGGCCTTCATATACGGGCCGCCGTCGGACACCTTGACCCACTCCTTGTACCCCTTGCCACAGTAGCCGTTGCCGGACAGCACCGGCGTTTTACTCATCATGGTCACAGACTTGAGCAGGTCGGGCACGTAGCCGGTGAGCACAATGGGGGAGTAAATTTTCCCCGTCAGCTTGCCGTTCTTGATCTCCTTGGCCGTGGTCACCATGCACTGGATGCCCCAGTTTTTTGGGTCCTCCATGCCGCTGGACGGGCACTCCAGCAGGAAGCCGTCCTCAATGGAGGCAATCATCTCCTCCGGCGTGGCATCACCACCCTGGAAGTAGGTGTTGGTCATGCGTGTGTACGCCTTGCGCTCGTAGCTCTCCCTCCGGCCGTTTCCGGTAGGGGCCACCCCAAGGCGGGCAGCGGACAGCGCGTCGCACATGCCCGTTTTTAAAATGCCCTTGTCGATGATGACGGTGTCCCCGGTGAGGGTGCCCTCGTCGTCAAAGAATGCGGTGGCGGCCTCGTCCACCGCGCTGCCGTCGTGCATGGTCACCAGGGGGCTGGCCACGTACTCGCCGATGAACTCCCGGGCCTGGGCCCGGTCCTTGACAAACATGTCCATCTCCACGCCGTGGCCAAAAGCCTCGTGGACGATCATGCCGGTGGTCTCCGGGGAACAGACGCAGTCGTACTCGCCGGGGGGAATGGGCCGGCTTTCCAGCAGCGCCAGGGCGTCCCGTGCCACCTGCTCCACACCAACCTCCATCTCGTCCAGCAGTTCCGCGCCGCCCAGCACCGAGAAGGGGCGGTAGGCCATCTTGATCTCCTGCCCCCGGGCAGCCATCACCATCACGGCGGCGTTGGTCCACATCACCGTTTGGTCCAGGTCCCGGCGCTCGGACAGGAACAGCTTGCGGTACGCCCGGTAGCTCACCGCGGCCGTGGCGTCCAGCACCCGCTCGTCCACCGCCAGGGCCTTCTCCCGGATGGCGGTGATCTTGTTGACGATGGCCTCGTCCCCCAGCTCCCGGGGGTGGACCTTCCAGTTCGTCACCTTTTTCAGCGTCGCGGGCTCATCCGCCGGGATGGGGGTAGGCAGGGGGGCGACGCCCTCCAGAGCGGCATTTTGCTCCGCCAGGCGCCGGGCCATCACCGCGCACAGGTCGGGAATCCGCTCCTCCGAGAACTCGTTGAAGGAGTACTCGGCGCAGCCGACGCCGTCGAACACCCGGACCACGAACCCGGCGCCGCCGTCGTGGTTGGCGGCGATGGCGATGCCCGTCCGGCGGATCTGCCAGGTTCGGCTGTCGTCCGCCACCGCCAGCACAGAGGCGTAGGGGTACGTCTCCCGCAGGGCGGCGACCAGCTTTTTCAGGCCGGGCTTGACCCGGTCAATGGTTGAAAACATAAATCGGTCTCCTTTCGTGCTTTGTCGCGAAAAAGCACCGCTTTTCCCCGAAGTTGGTTTCATACTGACTTGCTGGGACATCATACCATAAAGTCAGGCAAAAGGGAAGCCCCTTTGGGCAAAAAAACGGCGGGAGTAATTCGCTCCCGCCGCAACGCCAGCCTACCATCGGTTTACCGCGTGCTCGATGAAGGCCAGCAGGTCGTGGAACTCCACCCGCCCCTCCTCCGTCTCCGCCCAGCCATCGAACAGGCCAAACACCTGATTACAGTGGGTGTTTACCATCAGCAATTTATTCTCCGTGTAATTATCGTGGACCGGCCGGAAACGGAGCTCCAGTTTCCCCCCGACGTCCCTCAGACGCCAAGGCTCCATATAGCCACCCTCCCGCTCCACCTGAAGGACACCCAGCTTATAGGCTTTCCGCTTGTAGAAATACACGTTCTCCGTGGCGTGGCTGAGATCGCCAAACCCCCAGCCGATGTTGAAGCCGAAATCCGCGCCGTCCACCTGGCCGGACAGGTTCCCCCACCACCACTCGTGGCGGTAGGGCCAGATGCCCCGGCCCCAGTCCAGCACGCCGGATGCGCCGTCCCAGGACAGGTCCTCGCGCCCGGCCAGGTATACCGAACCGGTGACCCGGTAGAAATTCTCCTTGTAGTTGAGGTAAAATTTGTGGGAACCTTCCTCAAAGGGGGTGGCGATGACCATTTTTTCGTTGTCCGGGTCGTTTTCCAGCTCCAGATGGATGCTCGACCCATCCACCACGTACTCCCCCGGCCCCGCCTCCGGACCGAAATCCAGCAAACGCTTTCCTTCCGCCACCTCAAAACGCAGCACATAACCCCCGTCCCGGTACTCCACAACGCCGGGCCGCTCCGGGTCCCGGTCCAGGGCGGGTAGCCGGAACGGCCGCAAGCTGCTCCAGCTCAACAGCCGCTCCCCGGTATCCAGGTCCAGTACCGTGACGGCGGCGTTGCAGGCGTAGGACACGTGGCCGATGGTGAGCTGCACCACCATGCGGTCCTTGATGAGTTGGTAGAAATTCCACTCCTTCAAATTGACCGGGTTTCTCCGGGCCCGCTCCCGGTTGTATATATAGTACATCCGCCGGGCCCAGCCCGGCTGGGCAACCTTCCCCCGCTTGTCCAGCAGAAGCGTCTTTTTTGTGATCTCCCGCTGCATGGCTCAGCCCTCCCCGGCCCGCTTGGCCTTGACCCTCCGGTCGTACTCCCGCCAGGCGAAGAACAGGGGAATAAAGGTGAGCAGCACCATCAGCCCCGCGTACAAAAACAGGTTCTCCTGGGGCACGTCGATGGGATTGCCGTACACGTCCGACAGCACCTGGTCCTGTGGGGTGCCCTTGATGATGGCGTTGCCGATCAAAGTGCCCACGAACATGGGGATCAGCGTGAAAAACAGCACCCGGACGCCCTCCAACTGGCCCCGGCTCTCCTCGGGAAACAGCCCGCGCACCCAGATCATCCCGGTCTGCATGATGAGCACATACCCGGTGCCGATGAGGAACACGCACAGGAACAGGGGCAAGTTCTTCACCGCGAACAGCCGGGCGGTATCCACACAGGTGTTGTCCTTGATAAGAGCGTAGGTGAGCAGCAGCCCCGCAGCGTTGGATACGATGGCTACGCAGGTGACCACAGGCAACTTATCGTTGTTGATGAGCCTGATAAACGGGATAGTTACCAGCACGGCGAACAGCAGGGCCACCCCCTCCACCAGCCCCATATCCCCGGCGGTGAAGCCGATGTCATAGATCATCCAATTGCCCATATGGACAAAGTAGAAGTTGAAGGGGATGAAGAACATGCAGCTCACCAGGCAGGCCAGCAGCATCTCCTTGTTCTGCCGGTTCCCCTTGAGGCTGGAGAAGCGGAACACGGAGGTGAGCTGTTGCCGGAAGGTTCCCTCCCGTGCGGGCCTGACGCCGGGATAGTCCTTCATGAGAAACAGGGAGACGGCCCCCATAGTGATAACAAACAGGCCCATACCCCAGAACAATAACTGATAGTTGTCCAACGCCGGGTCGTACTGCGCCGTGCCCACAGTGGGGTTGCCCGCATTGACCAGCATCCCACCCACTACTGTACCCACCACCGTACCGAAGATGGGCATAGCCGCCAAAGCCGCCCCCACCTGGCCTTTGTTGGTGTCGTCGGTGTGGTCGTTAAGCCAGACGTTATAGCCGCAATCGCAGCCCATAGAGCCGAAAAAGCTCATCACCGCGTCGGCGAACACCACCAGGAAGCCCAGAAACGCCACCGACAGCATGGGCAGCGAGGCGCGCACGTATTCCGTCAGCCCGAAGATGATGGTGGTAACCCCCCAGATGATATAGCCGATGGAGACATACCGCTTCCGCTTCCCCGTGCGGTCGGACAGGGTGCCGAACACAAAGGTGGACACCGTGGTTACCAGGGCGCTGACGATGACCATGCAAGTGACAATGCTCACGTCCCCGGCGATCTTGGCATAGACAAAGGTGTTGAACCACTGGTTTTCCATGTTCCAGCACAACTGGCCCGCCACACCCATTCCCCACACCACGGTCCAGAACCGGGCGGCGCTCATGGCGCCGTAGGTCTTTTTTGGCTTGCTTGACATATTGCTCGCTCCTTACCTGAGTGACGGCCCGGACGCAAAAAGACCCGGCCGTCGTGCTGAATTTACCATGCGTAGAGCAGTCGGGCCAGGTCTTTTCTCTTTTCGGTCAACAAAAGGTCACGCTTTGCCGCCCCGGATCACCGCGTTCAGCGTCTGGAACAGTTTATCCACCTCTACCGGCTTGGCCAGGTGGCCGTCCATGCCGCACTCCACCGACTTTTTCAAATCGTCGTCGAAGGCGTTGGCGGACATGGCAATGATGGGGACGGTGCGGCAGTCCTCCCGGTCCATGGCACGGATGGCGCGGGTGGCCTCCAGGCCGTCCATCACCGGCATCATGATGTCCATCAGGATCACGTCATAGGTATCCGCCGGAGTGGTTTTCACCCGCTCCACCGCCTGCGCCCCGTCATAGACGCAGTCCACTTGGAACTCCCGCTCCTCCAGCAGGCACCGGGCGATCTCGGCGTTGAGCTCGTTGTCCTCCACCACCAGCGCCCGGCGGCCCCGGAAGGAAAGCTCCTCTTCCTCCGCCTGGACCCGGTCGCTCTCTCCGACCTCCAGGGAGATGGCGAAGCGGAAGGTGCTCCCCCGCCCCGGCTCGCTGTCCAGCAGGATGTTGCTGCCCATCATCTGCACCAGGCGGCTGCTGATGGACAGGCCCAGCCCGGTGCCCTGGAGCTTGGCCGGGTTTTTCCCGGCCTGCTCGAAGGAGCGGAACACTCGGTCCTGGTCCTCCTTGGCAATCCCGACGCCGGTGTCGCTCACCGCGAAGGTCACCACCGTCCTCCCGTCCGCACCCTCCGACTCCTCCGCCGTCAGGGCTACCGTCCCGCCCTCCGGCGTGAACTTCACCGCATTGCCCAGCAGGTTGATGAGCACCTGGCTGATCCTCATCCGGTCCGCCCGGAACCAGCGGTGGGTCAATTGGGCCTTCCGGGTGAACGCCACCCCCTTGGCCTGGGCCTGAGGGGCAATCAGCTCGCCGATGGTGTCCAGCATTTCGTCCAGCTCGAAGTTCACCGGCTCCAGCTTCATCTTACCGCTCTCGATTTTGGACATATCCAAGATGTCGTTGATCAGTCCCAGCAGATAATCGGAAGAGGATTGGATTTTTTGCAGGCAATCCGTCATCCGCTCCTGGCCCTGCCCCGGCTGGAGGGCGATGGCCGTCATACCGATGATTCCGTTCATGGGCGTGCGGATCTCATGGCTCATCCGGGAGAGGAATTCGGACTTGGCGCGGCTGGCAATGTCGTGCCGCCGCTGATTCAACTGGCTTTCGATCACCCTGCCCAGCTCCGCCAGTTCCTGGCGGGCCTCTGGACGCTCCAGCGGCTCCCGCTCCACACCCAGAATGCAGATACAGCCGATGTAACTTCCGCTATCGTACATGGGCATCATCACGCCCCGCTGTCCCGGCGAGATGCTCAGGAAGCATTGGACGGCTTCCCCGGCGCTGTCCCCCCGGTCGAAATACCGTACCTCCTCCCCGCCCAACCAGTGGTAGAACTCCCGCTCCTGCTCCGCACGGTACTTCCGGACGCACTCGGCTTGCGCCGCTCCGTCCCGGCGCCATTGGTACTCCAGATAGTTGGAGCTGAAGTCCGTCCGCAGCAGGGACACCAGCACCCCCTCGGCCCGGTAGGTCCGGCCGATTTTGCAGATCATCAGCATCATCTGGGCGGGGAAATCCGCGCCCTTGGCAAACAGGTTCAGGGCCACAGACGCCAGGCTCATATCCTCGCCGTAATCCAAGGTGTGTATCTCACAGCCCTGAACGGGGGGCAGCGCCGTCCGGTCCTCCCCGTCCTCGTAAAAGGCATACCGCTGCCCGACGGAGGCCTGGAGCTGCGCCCGGCGGGCCATGCGGATCACCTGCTCGGTATCGCCGACCCTGTCTCCCAGAGCCAGGCCCGCCCGGAACCGGACCCGGAAGGCCTCCTCCCAGACGTCCCCGTTGCTGGTGGCCAGCAGCTCCTTGATAAACGCCGACCCACGCCCAGCGGCTACGCCCTCCAGCCACAGCGTCAGCTCGTCCCGGTTCAGCCGCAGGGCCTCCGCGCGGTTTCCTGTCTCACGGGACAGCGCCGCGCACCGTTCCCGGATCAGCCTGCCCACCTCCTCCAGTACCATGTCGCTGAACATAATACCGTTCTTCTCGCCGGCCTCCCGCAGCCCATCCAGGTACAGGTCGATCATCACCCCGTCCGGCTGGGCCCTCCGGCACTCCCGCATCCGCTCCAGCCCGGCGCTGAAGCCGTACAGGCCGGTCACGGTGTCCATCATATTTTTCCGCCGCTGCTCTTCCTCCCGCTCCTTCTGCTCCTGGATGTCCCGGACGCTGCCCACCAGCTTCCAGCGGCCGCCGTCGGTGTCGTACAGCGCCTTGCCCGTCAGGGCCACCCAGTGAAATTCCATCTCTTCCGCCCAGCGCACGCGGAATTCCGCGTGCGCTTCGTCGGTGTCCCACCGCAGCGCCGCTATCACCTGCTCCCGATCCGCCTCGTAGACGTATTTGGGGACGATCAAGCCGAACTCCACCATAGCGCACGGCCACCGGCCGCTCATGGTGGGGTGGTTGACGATATCCAGCATCTCGGTGCGCAAATCATAGGAGAAAAAGACGTCCTTAGAGGACTCCAGCGCCACCCGGTAGCGCTCCTTCTCCTCCAGCAGGATGTTTTCCGACTCCTTTTGCCGCTCGGTCAGGTCCCGGACCACCTCGTACAGCGCGTCGATCTCCAGGATGTTGGAGGGCTTGAAGTCCCGCAGCCCCGCCGCTCCCCCGCTGATGCACTCCATCAGCCGCTGGAACGGGCGGGTCAGGTGGCGCACCGCGAAATAGATGCCGACCACGCTGAACGCCATGCCAATCAAGACGGCGGCAAGCATCCACACGTAGAGCTGCCGGCTCATGCCGAACAGGTCCTCCTCGGTATTCAGGCCGATGAGCACCCACTCGGTGTCCTCATAGGGCGCGTTGTTGCCGTACAGCCTCAGAGGATATGTCACCGCATACACCCCTTGGCCGGCCAGCCGCACATCCTCCACCTGGGACAGGCCCTCGTAGGCCGTCTCCCGCAGGACAAAGGCATCCCGACCGGACAGGACCATGTCGTGCAGCATTCCCCGGCCCACCAGGGACAAATAGCTGCCGCCGCCCCGCTTCACCGCCAGAATATAGCCCGACCGCTGGTCCTTGTTCAGCTCCGCCACAGGGAAGTGCTCGTGCATGGTCCGGGTGGAGATTTCCACCCCCAGCACGCCGTACACCCTTCCCTGATAGCGCAGGGGGATGGAATAGGTAATCATCCGGTAACCGCCCGCTATTTCCTTCTCCAGGGAAAAGGGCGGGGACCAGTAGCCCAGGTCGGCGGTGTCCGCGTCCGGGTGCTCCGTCCCCGCCCGCCAGGGTTCATAGAAGAAGCGGTCAGCCCGGTTCTGCCCCTGTCCGTCCATGTGGAACCGGGTGGTCCACGCGGCGTCCAACGGCACGTTCCACGCCTGGGACAGTTGCTTGCTCCCCCGTTCCAGCAGCAGATCGGTCCCATTCACCGGATTGGTGTCCGGGTCGGAATCCCGGATGAAGAACCCGCTGAACTCCCCCGCCGCTCCCGGCGATTGCCCGGTGAGCACAAGGAAAACCCCGGTGGCGGAGTTGTTTTGCACCACCTCCAGGCACTCGGGGAACAGCAGCTCCAGCAGCCTGTCTTTCAGGTTGTCGGAACGCAGCAGCTCCGCCAGCTCTACGCCCTCCCGCTCCAGAAATTGCTCCAGCACCTGGTCCATCACGGCCTCCTGCTCCCGTACGGAGGCCCAGCGCTGGTTCATGTCGTTTTGCAGGATCACGCCCCGGTTTTCCACCAATCGGCTCATCATTCCGCTGGAATACTCCCCCAGGGTGGAGGCGGTCCGCCGGACCACCAGCGTGCCGATGGTGATGGCGCTCTGCACCAGCATGATGGCGATGAGCGGGACCAGGAAGATGCGGAAAATCGTAGATTTGTTTTTGCCCTTTGCCTTCATCGCTCTCTTATTTGCCCACCGCGGCATTCAACGCACCGCAGAATGAGTCATACCATTCCTGAAAGGCATCCTCCGTCACATAGGGGGCCGATGCCTCCTCCAGACCGGCGCCCTGGGCCACTGCTTCAGCCACCACGGCCCGGTCCTCCTCCGCTTTGTCCGCCAGATGGTACTCCAGCACCCCCCGGGCGGCGTAGGCCTTCTCAAAGCTCCGATTGGTGTACAAGGTCATCTCATCCATCCGCTCGAATACCGTGGTCAGGCAATCATAGGTCTTGGGAGCCACCGCCAGGTCCAGCTCCTCGATGACCTGGTCCAGCTTCTCGGCGCTGTTTGCCTCCTTGCGCACCGGCAGATAGCCGGACACACAGCCAAACCGGAGGTTGTTTTCCGCCTGGGTAAACCATTTCAAAAACTCCACGGCGGCGTACTCGTGCGTTTCATCCGACTTGCTCACCACCATACCCGCCCCCTGCTGCACGGCGTAATCCTGCCCGCCCTCAAACACAGGGGCCGGCAAGACGATATACTCGATAGGGCGGCTGCTTCCATTGCGCTCTACATGATCGGGGAAGTACATGGCGGAGGCGGTGGAGCCGGTGTAGGCCAGGATTTCCCCCGTCTTTACGTCGTCGGAGCGGAATGCGCCGTAGGCCCCGAAGTACCCCTTGACAATCGGGACATAGTAGTTCTCCCACAGGCGGCGCGCCTCGTCCCTGGGCACGTTCAGGATCATCACGCCGTTCTCCACCTGGAACAGCTCCACGCCCATCTGCCGCATGCCGATGATGAAGTAATTGGCCACGGCGTCCCGTCCGTAAAGGGCCCGACCGTCTCCCGGCACACTGGGGGTCAGGTCGTCCGTCCACTCATAGTACGCCTGAGCCGTAGCCGCCACCCCCTCAATGGTCCGCAGGTCGTCCAAGGTGACACCGGCGGAGGCGGCAAAGGGCTCCCAATCCGTCTTGTTGATCATCATGATCTCGGTGGATTTCGCCGTGGGAAAGATGCACAGGGTTCCGTCGGCGGCGATACGCCCCTCCTCAATGTAGGAGTCCACGTATTGCTCCAGCTCCTCCTGGCTGAGGTAGTCCGACAGGTTGGCCAGCGCCCCCGCCTGCTCCAACTCATAGGCGGTATCGGCATAGGAGGCGAAGAGGTCCGGCATCTCGTCCGCCCCCACCCTTCCGGCAATGGCGTCCCGCACCGCAGACTCCAGGTCGGACACCGAGCCCTGGGAGTAGCTCTGGATGTAAATGCCCTCCTCGCGGCCCACCGTGTCGTTAAATTCCTCCACAAGCGCGTCAAAAGCCTCCTGCTGGGAGCCGTTGTAGTAGTGCCACACCGTCAGCGCCACCGGATTTTTGGGGTCCAGCGGGCTCTGGGCGCCGCAGCCCGTCAGGCAGAGGGCCAGCGCCGCCGCCAGGCACAGTGGGAGCAGCCACCCCACGAATTTTCTAGATTTTCCCATCACAATCGCCCCGCCTTCCATCCTTTTTCCAATGTTTCTAAATATTCTAGCATAGATTGTACTTGGTTGCAAGAGAGGGTTTCACCGGACCCCTTTTCCCTTCCGGCCATTTTGCCAATCGTTTCTTGCGCTCCACCGGCAAGTATGATAGTATGAAACCGGCCGTCCCATGTTTTCCGAATTGCAGCGGGCCAGAAGGGTGATAATAATGAGAGCCAAACCGAAAAGAAAAATTCTCGCCATTGTACTGTCCATCCTCGCGGCGCTGGCCATTGCCGGGGACTGGGCGCTGTCCGTGGCCATATACAACGAGAATTTTGACCGGCGCTTTGAGAGCTATGAGCCGCTCATGCGGCATGTCGATGATTTTGAGGGGCTGCGGCGCACAAAATACGAATTTACCTCCGACAAGGGGCAGAAACTGGCGGGGTATCTGTACGCCTCGGGGGAGAGCCCCCACGGCATACTCATCTTGGCCCACGGGTTCGGCGGCGGCGGGCACAACTCTTATATGGACTGCATCAATTACTTTGCCCATCATGGCTACTGCGTTTTTGCCTATGACGCCACGGGGAACGATGAGAGCGAGGGGGATGGGGTCGGGGGCCTTCCGCAGGGGGTGATCGACCTTGACCACGCCATCACCTTTGTGGAGGAGAGCGGGAATTTTCCGGACCTGCCAATCGTCTTATTCGGGCATAGTTGGGGCGGCTATAGCGTCTGCGCCGTGCTCGCCTACCACCCCGAGGTAAAGGCGGTGATCGCCTGCTCGGGCTTCAACTCCCCCTCGGATATGTTTGAGTCGGAGGGGAAAAAACAGGTGGGGAACGGTATTTATGCGATGCTGCCCTTTGTGAAGCTGCACGAGAGGATCAAATACGGCGGCTACGCCGCAAACAGCGCCATGGACGGCTTTTCAAAGAGTAACGCCGCCGTGATGATCCTGCACAGCTTCGACGACGAGGTTGTCCCCCCCGAATACGGCTACGGCATTTACTATGAGGCATATAAAGATGATCCCCGGTTCCGCTTCCTCCGTTTTGAGGACAGGGGGCACAGCTATTTCAATGATGAGACCTATAACGACGAATTCAACGCGGCATTTGACCAATGGCTTGAGACCTTGGATTACGACTACGGAGCCCCCGAAAACGAGAGCCGTTTTTCCGTGGACAAGGCGGACTATATACACAAAAACCTTGACAGGGAGAGACGGAGCCATTCACTGGATTCGGAGCTGTTCGGGGAGTTCGTCGGTTTCTATGATGAAAACATCCGTTGAGGGGGCATCCGCCCAATTTTTCTTGGAACGGGGAGGGACGGGCCATGTCTGGACGAGGCCGGGGAAAATACTGGTCCGCGTCGCTGCTGAAGCGGCGGGGCTGGACCAATGAACTGATCCGGGAACTCCTCCCCAAGTCCCACCACTCCATTCCCTCCAACGGCTTCAACGTCCGGGTGTGGGATAAGGCGGATGTGCTCCAGGCGGAGCGCGACCCCCGGTTTGTCCCGCAAAAGCCCGCCCCAAACCCCGTCCAGGCCGCCCAGGCTCCTCCGCCCCCTCCCGCCGCCACTCAGAACGTCAGGCGGGCCCGCGCCGCCCTGACCCGGGGTTGGGACGGTGCGCCGCGGGACGGCTCCCCCGCCTGGCTGCTGGCGGAACACTACCACCGGGCCGTCCTGACCCGGCTTCCCTCCGGGGCTAAGAGCCACCTGCGCGCCTCTCAGGCTACGGCCTGGATCGGGGAATTCCTGGCCCTGGAGAATCGGTGCGACGGCAAGCGCCTGACGGAGGTATTGAAAAACCTCATCCGGGCGGGGGACTGGCTGGGCGCACACCCCGGCCACGCCCTGGCCCAGGAGCTCCCCGCCCGTTACCCTGCCGTGCTCCGGGCCGCGGCGGAGCAGGTGCTGGCGGACTTTTCCGCCTCCCAGCCCGAAGCGGACCTGGAGCGGTTTCTGGCCGGCGAGGGCTTCCCCGCCTCCCAACTGCTCAAAGAAGGGCTGTCCACCGTGTGGTCGGTGTGGTACGTGCCCCAGGCCATCCGCACCAGCCTGTCCCTGCTCATCGCCCTGAACCCCAAGGACGAGTACCCGGAGGCCCGGGCCATGCGCCGCCGTTTCGTCCTGCACCTGGGCGGCACCAACACCGGAAAAACCTACGCCGGGTTCCAACGCCTCAAGGCGGCAAAAACCGGCGTGTACCTGGCTCCCCTGCGCCTGCTGGCCCTGGAGGCCCAGGAGACCCTGCTGGACGCGGGGGTGGACTGCGGCCTGACCACCGGCGAGGAGGAGGACCTGCGGGAGGAGGACACCCACATTGCCGCCACGGCGGAAAAGCTGGACCTGAAGCGCCGCTGGGACGTGGCGGTGATCGACGAGTGCCAGATGATCGCCGATCCCCAGCGGGGCTACGCCTGGACCCGCGCCATCCTGGGCGTGCTGTCCCCGGAGGTCCACCTGTGCGCCGCGCCCGAGGCCAGGGACCTGCTCATCCGCCTCATCGAGAGCTGCGGCGACAGCGTGGAGGTGGAAGAGCACCGTCGGAACACCCCGCTGCTGTGCATGTCCCACCCGGTGGACTACCAGCGCATACAGCCGGGGGACGCCCTCATCACCTTCTCCAAAATCGGCGTGCTCAGCGTGGCCGAGGACCTGCGCCAGAGCGGCAAGGAGCCCGCTATCATCTACGGCGCCCTGCCCTACTCTACCCGGCGAAAGCAGATGGAGGGCTTTCTCAACGGGGAGATGGAGTATATCGTCTCCACCGACGCCATCGGCATGGGGCTGAACCTGCCCATACGGCGGATCATCTTCATGGAGACGGAGAAATTCGACGGCATCGAGCGCCGGGAGCTAAAGCCGGAGGAAATCAAGCAGATCGCCGGCCGGGCGGGGCGGTTCGGGATGTACAACAAGGGCTATGTGGGGGCCACCCAGAACCTGGCCGCCGTCCGGGCAGGGCTGGAGGCGGCGCCGCCGCCGCTGGAATACGCCGTGGCCGGGTTCTCCGACCTGGTGCTCCAGGTGGATTTCGACCTGCTGGAGGTGCTCACCCAGTGGAACCGGATGCCCACAGTGGAGCCTTACCGGCGGCTGGACGTATCCCGCTATATCGCCATCATCTCCAAGATGCGGGAGATGGGGTTCCTCCTCACCCGGGAGCAGGAGCTGCGGGCGGCCAACATCCCCTTCGACGAGACGGAGGACGCGCTGCGGGACCTGTTTTTCCAGTTCCTCCACCGCTGGCAGCGGGGCGAGCCCATCGAACAGCCCGGCCTCCCCGAGGATGCGCCCACCCTGCCTGAGCTGGAGCTGCATTACCGGAAGCTGGACCTCTACTTCTCCTTCGCCAAGGCCTTCGGCTGTCCGGTGGACGAGGACCGGCTGTACGACAGCCGGGAGCGGGTGGCGGATGAGATCAACGAAATTTTGCTCCACCGCCTGCGCAACAACATTCGCTTCTGCGCCCGCTGCGGAAAGGCCCTGCCCCTCCACCACCGGGGGCGGCTGTGCGACGCATGCTTCCGCCGGGAGCGGGGCGGCGCCTCCCGGACCCGCGGGCATTGACGGCGCAAAAAAACGGGCGGCTGCCGGGAGGCAGCCGCCCGTTTCACCTGTTCTTTTACCCGGATATGTCCAACTCCATGCTTCTTACGCATACACGCAAAAGCCCTGATACCATCCAGTATCAGGGCTTTCGTTTGCGTTTTTACAGCAGGCTCTTCACATAGTCCGCGATGGCCTGGTCCTTGCAATTGCCGAAGAACAGCTCCTGGAAGTGCTCGCCGGACACGGCGCCCTTGACCAGCTCCTGGTCGATGTCCTTCAGGCCGTCCAGCAGGGGCCGGTAGGTCTTGGCCCGCACCTCGTCCAGAATGCCCTTATTGCGCATCTCCGGCTCCCGCCGCTCGGGGGGATAGCCCTGGCCGTGACCGAAGCCGAACAGCTTTTCAAACACGTACTCCAGGTTGAGCTCGCCGCCCCAGCCGAAGCCCTTGGCGAAGGGCATGGCCACGGCGTTGCCGTCGTTGACGTGGGCGAAGGTGTAGGCGTCCACTGGATCCTCCACGTGGCCGCAGATGACGCCGGGGAAGCTGTTCATAGCCAGCATGGCCCCCTCGCCGGTGCCGCAGCCGGTGATGACATAGTCCGCCGCGCCGCCGTTCAGCAGCAGCGCACCCAGAATGCCGCACTGGACGTAGGTGAGCTGGGCCTTGTCGTCGGCGGCGTACATGCCGTAGTTGTCTACAGTGTGGCCCATGGGCTCCACCACTTTTTTCAGCGCCGCCAGGATAACGCCGTTCTTTGCCGCCTGGCTGTTTTCGTTGATGAGTGCGATTTTCATAGTTGACCCTTCCAATCATTCAGTTGCCCGCAAATGGTTTATTCCCCTGCGGGCTGCTTGCCGATGTAGGCCAGGATGCCGCCATCCACATACAGGATATGGCCGTTGACGAAGTCGGAGGCGGGAGAGGCCAAGAACACCGCCGGACCGCCCAGATCACTGGCCTCGCCCCAGCGGTTAGCCGGGGTCTTGGCCAGGATGAACTGGTCGAAGGGGTGCTTGGAGCCGTCGGGCTGGACCTCCCGGAGGGGAGCGGTCTGAGGCGTGGCGATGTAGCCGGGGCCGATGGCGTTGCACTGGATGTTGTACTGGCCGTACTCGCTGGCAATGTTCTTGGTGAGCATCTTCAGTCCGCCCTTGGCGGCGGCGTAGGCGCTGACCGTCTCCCGGCCCAGCTCGCTCATCATGGAACAGATGTTGATGATCTTGCCGCCGCCCTTTTTTATCATGCCGGGGATCACAGCCTTGGCCACGATGAACGGCCCGTTCAGATCGATGTCAACCACCTGGCGGAAGTCCGCGGCGGACATCTCCAGCATGGGGATGCGCTTGATGATGCCCGCGTTGTTCACCAGGATGTCGATGACGCCGACCTCCTTTTCGATCTGCGCCACCATGGCCTGGACGGCGTCCTCGTCGGTAACGTCGCAGATGTAGCCGTGAGCGTCGATGCCCAGCTCCTTATAAGCGGCTACGCCCTTCTCAATGAGCTCGGGCTTGCGGTCATTGAACACGATCTTCGCGCCCGCCTCGCCCATGGCGCTGGCAATGGCGAAGCCGATGCCGTAGGACGCGCCGGTGACCAGGGCCACCTTGCCCTCTAAACTAAAATTTACCATTTGCGTTTACCTCCCAATTCTTTGCCGGGAACCGCTTGTAATTTAACCGAACATCACTCGGTCTCAGCTTTCATAGCGGACAGCTTCGCCTGAACCTCCTCCATGGCGGCATTGTCCAGGGTATAGAACTTCATCGCGATGATGGACAGGATATAACCCACGATGGGAAGCCCCATCCACAGCACCATGGAAACGGTCACCAGACTGTCCGTAACCGGATCGCCCATCTGGGGCAGGGACGTCACATAGCCGATTCCCGCATACGCAAAGCCCACAATCGTGGTGGCGAACGCCACGATGGTCTTGTCCACCAGGGAGTAGGCCGCGCTGATCACGCCGGCGATCTGCTTGCCGCCGTTCCGACTCATCTCGTAGTCCGCCACGTCAGCCAGCATGGGCATGCGCAGGCCATTGGTTACGGTCATGCAGGCTTGGATGGCCGACTGACAGGAATCATAAATCAACATAGCAGACCTCTTCTTACATTTCCACCATAGTTTTAAACACAATCTTTGCTCGTTTATGTCAAGTTTACCAAAATGGATTCTCCGTTTCCTGGTTTATTCTCTCAAAAATCTTGCAAATCCTCGCTACTCATCCCGCTCGTATCCGGCGGGCTTTGACCTGTCTGACTGAATTTTAACAAAAAAAGAAGGGCGCCCGTTAGAAAAAACGGGCGCCGATTAGGCCTTGTTTGAAAAATCAAGGAAGGTGAGCTAAATCAACAAAATAGCAT
>CANOYV010000027.1:0-32056 GCA_947571605.1 uncultured bacterium
CCAGCGGCCGGTTCTGCCACGCTGTAACTTCTGGCATGATCTTCTCGCTGATCTTACTCACCAGTTCCGGCGAGATATCCACATCGTACAGGCTCTTGATCTGCTCCGAGATGTCCCGCTGGCTTTTTTCGTACCCCAGCTCCGTGTCCAGCTCGCTCTCCATTACCTGCTGCAAATCGTCCCGAAACATTTCCTTCATCGCATCCATGATTTCTGTGGTGCTGCTGAAGTGCTGGCTGTCCACGTAGGCCTTCAGCTTTTCCCCAGGCTTGTCTGTGCCGTGGCCGCCTCCAACATCTTGGGTTATGCTGACTTAAACGCGATAACCACAAAAATAATTGCCCTGACCCGGCCCGATTGGGCCGGGTTCTCCCTTCCCCTCATCATTATATCTGATATTGGCATTTTTCAGAGGTTCCTTAGTTCTGCTGTCCGGTCCTTTACATAGGCGGCGCAGACCGCCTAAATACATTCAAGGGAGGTCAAGCGCCATGAGCAGGACATACCCACGGGGCGATATGTACTACTTCGATAAATGCCAGCCTGATTTGAACCAGGATGTGGCGACCGGGAAACAGATTCCATGAATATCGGCACAGGCAGAGGCAAGATGGTAAGGACATAGTGGTCGTGGACGACATAGCAGCATGCAAAATGGCTAGGGTGGTATCGCAAAAACGATACTACCCTAAAATTTGATGCATCGAGATTGATACAGGCATATTCGTGAGTATTCACAAAAAATCCCCCCATGCGGATGTTTCTGTGCGCGGGTTAGCGTATTCTAACTAAAAAGAAAGTTTTTCTGTTCAAGGGCTTGACATTTGTAGTTAGTCATAGTAAACTAATGCTGACTTCGAGGTTAGTAGATACTAACCCACTGAAGAGGGAGGCGAAGAAATGATGCCGCTGACAATGGCAAAAGCCGGAGAGACGGTCACGGTCCGCAAAATTTCCGGTAAAGATGAGGTGCGCCAGCATCTGGCGGAGCTGGGCTTTGTGGTGGACAGCGATGTGACAGTGGTCAGCGAGATTGCGGGAAACCTGATCGTACAGGTGAAGGACAGCCGGATCGCGCTGGACAAAACCATGGCAAACCGCATTATGGTTTAAAAAGGAAGCCGCGTGTTGCGAACAGGGGGCGTGTGGCAACAAAGCATAGTAAGGAGGAGAGCAATGTGAAAACGCTGAAAGATGTAAAGGTGGGCGAAACGGCTACCGTGGCGCGGCTCCACGGGGAAGGTCCGGTAAAGCGCCGGATCATGGACATGGGCATCACCAAGGGCGTGGAGATCTTTGTGCGCAAGGTGGCTCCGTTGGGCGACCCGATGGAATTGAATGTCCGGGGCTATGAGCTGTCCGTCCGCAAGGGCGACGCGGAGATGATTGAAGTCCAGTAAACCAACGCGGCGAAAAGCCGCTGTTATTTGCGACGAGGGTTAGTTTTGGCTAACATTTGAAAGGAGAGGATCAACATGGACATGAAAATTGCTCTGGCGGGCAATCCGAATTGCGGCAAGACCACCCTGTTCAACGCCCTCACCGGCTCCAGCCAGTATGTGGGCAACTGGCCGGGGGTCACGGTGGAGAAAAAGGAGGGCCGGCTGAAAAGTCATAAGGAAGTGGTTATTCAGGACCTGCCCGGCATCTATTCCCTGTCCCCCTACACCCTGGAGGAGGTGGTGAGCCGGTCGTATCTGGTCAAAGAGAAACCGGACGCCATTCTCAACATCGTGGACGGCACCAATATTGAGCGCAACCTGTACCTCACCACGCAGTTGATTGAGCTGGGCCTGCCTGTGGTGGTGGCGGTAAATATGATCGACCTGGTGCGAAAAAACGGCGATGTCATCGATCTGGGTAAGCTGGGCGAGGCCCTGGGCTGCGAGGTGGTGGAGATGAGCGCCCTCAAGGGCGAGGGCGGCATGGCGGCGGCGGAAAAGGCTATGGCTCTGGCCCAAAGGAAACAGGCCGGGGAGCTGCCCCATGTGTTCACCGGCAGCGTGGAACACGCCCTGGCCCACATTGAGGAATCCATCCAGGGCAAGGTGGCGGAGGGCTATCTCCGCTGGTACGCCATCAAGATTTTTGAGCGGGATCAAAAGGTCATGGAGGAACTGAATCTCTCCCCCGACCTGAAAGCCCACCTGGAGCAGCACATCGCCGACTGCGAGAAGGAGTTGGACGACGATGCCGAGAGCATCATCACCAATCAGCGGTACGCCTACATCAACTCTGTGGTCACCAAAGCCGTGAAGAAGAAAGCGGCCAAGGGCAGTCTGTCCGTCTCCGACAAAATCGACCAGATCGTCACCAACCGTATTTTGGCCCTGCCCATTTTTGCCGTGGTCATGTTCTGCATCTATGCCATCGCCATGGGCGGCTATGCGATTGAGATTTCCGAGGAGCTTTCCATCCCCATCTCCATCGGAACCGCCGGAACCGACTGGGCCAACGATGTCCTCTTCGGTGAGATGGTCCCTGGCCTGTTTGACACCATCCTGGGCGCTTTGGGCGTAGCCGAGGGCGGCTGGCTCTACGGCCTGATCCAGGACGGCATTGTGGCCGGCGTGGGCGCGGTGCTGGGCTTTGTGCCCCAAATGCTGGTGCTGTTCCTGCTGCTGGCCATCCTGGAGGACGTGGGCTATATGGCCCGTGTGGCCTTCATCATGGACCGCATCTTCCGCCGCTTTGGCCTCTCCGGCAAGAGCTTCATCCCCATGCTGGTGGCCACCGGCTGCGGCGTTCCCGGCATTATGGCCTCCCGGACCATTGAGCAGGACCGGGACCGGAAGATGACCATCATGACCACCGGCTTCATCCCCTGTGGAGCCAAGATGCCTATTATCGGTCTATTTGCAGGGGCGGTGTTCGGTGATTCTCCCTGGGTAGCCACCTCCGCCTTCTTTATCGGCATTGCCGCCGTGGTGATCTCCGGCATCATGCTGAAGAAGTTCAAAGCCTTTGCCGGGGAACCTGCCCCCTTCGTCATGGAGCTGCCCGCCTACCACGCGCCCTCCGCCTCCAACGTCCTGCGGGCCACCTGGGAGCGGGGTTGGTCTTTTATCAAGCGGGCGGGAACCATCATCCTCCTCAGCTCCATTATCCTCTGGTTCCTTATGGGCTATGGCGTTGTAGACGGTGTGTTCCAGGCCGTGGAGGACAATAATGACTCCCTGCTGGCCGCCATCGGCAGCGGCATCGCCATCATCTTTGCCCCGCTGGGCTGGGTGGGCGACATGGCCTGGAAAGCTACCACCGCCACCTTTACCGGCCTGATTGCCAAGGAGGAAGTCGTCAACTTCTTCGGCGTGGCCTACCACTACGCCGGTGAGGCGGACTTGATGGAGGACGCCAGCGGCATCTATGCCGCCATCGGGGCGGACTTCGGGGCCATGGCCGCCTACAGCTTTATGATCTTCAACCTGCTGTGCGCCCCCTGCTTCGCCGCTATGGGCGCCATCAAGCGGGAAATGAACAACGTGAAATGGACCCTGGGCGCCATCGGCTATATGTGCAGTTTTGCTTATGTGGTGAGCCTGATCGTCTTCCAGCTGGGCGGACTTGTCACCGGAGAAGCGGTGTTTGGTCTTGGAACGGTTGTAGCTCTGGTTCTGCTGGCGGGAATCCTCTACCTACTGTTCCGCAAGGGCTATCAGGGCGAGGAAAGTACCCGGCGGCTAACTTCCGTGGCCGCTGCGCAGTAAGGTGGGAATAAGCTATGACCCCTGGAGAAATTGTCGTTCTGCTGGTACTGGCAGGCGTTGTGGCACTGGCTGTCCGCTCCCTGTGGAAGTCCCACAGGTCCGGCGGCGGGTGCAACGGCGACTGCGGAAACTGCCGCGGCTGTCACTAAAAGTTCAAACCGGCAAAATGCGGGGAGGCATGGGCAGATTTCACTGCCCATGCCTTCTCCTATTGGGGGAAACGGTTCATGTGGCGGAGCTGCGGAAGGAGCGCCTGCATGATTTGTGTGAAGAAATAAAGGGCGGCAAGGTCAAAAACCTTGCCGCTCCTGTTTTTGCAGTGCCTCGCGCCGGCTCAAGCGCTTTCAAAAGCGCCTGGTTTCGCCTGTCGTAATCGGCAAGCTGTTCAGCATGCGATTCCTCCGCCGGGACAAGCTGTATGTGCTCATGCGGGTCCCTTTACAGCGTCATGGTGATCCCGCCCTCGTCGGACAGGCCGTCCTTCTTGAGCATGTTCTCCAGCACCTCCACATCCGACGTGATATCCATAGCGTCGTCCTGGAACAGCTTGTCGAGCTGCTTCTCGAACCCGGACACCACCTGGTCCATCATGTCCTCGATGCGCTTCTTGGCGGCGGAGATGTTTTCCCCCTCAATGCCCTGGGCGTCCAACTGGGCGTAGGCCCGCAGGATTTTTAAGGTGGTGGGGAGATAGTAATTCAGGAAGGTGCGCAATTGGCCTTCCTTGTTGGGGTGCTCTTTCTGGTACTTCAGGATTTTTCCCGTGATCTCCTCAATCCGGTCGATCTTTGCGCTCATCACCGCGTCGGGGATCTGGTCGTTGACCTGCCGGATTTCCCGGAGGATGTCGTCCTCCCGGGCGGCGGCCTGCTGGGGGGTCTCCTCCTGGACGGGCGGGGCCTCACGCTTGGGCTCGGGGGCGTGGTAGCCCATCTCGGTGAGGTACAGTTTGCCCTCGGCCAGGTCCAGGTAGCCCGTGGGCAGGATGCCCTTGGCCAGCATCCGCCGCAGGTCCTTGCACAGCTTGCCCACAGAGACGCCGAAGCTGGAGGCCATGGGGGCCAGATCCACCTCACGGTTGGCCCCGATATAGGCCAGGTAGTTGAGGTAGCGCTCACGGCGGCGGTTTTGGCCGATGCCGGAGAACAGCATGGCCAAGCCCCCCGCCATGAACATCAAGCAGGCCAGCAGGCCCACCAGTAGACCGCCGTCAAAATACTGGAGGAACTCGATGCCAATCGCCACGCAGCCCAGAGCGAAAATCCCGGACGTGACGCCGCCGCCGATGATAAACCCCGTGCCACCTCCAGCTTTTTTCCGGGCCTTCTTCCGGCCGCTCTCCGACTGGTTCCAGGTGTCTGGCTGGCCCTTCTGGTCCCAGGGCTCCGCCTTGGACTGGGCCTTCTTCTGCTGGCTCGGGGGCGTCTGGGTCTGGCTGTAGCGGTAGGTTTTCGCTCCGGCGTCCTGGGCCCGGTCCTGCTGAGGCTGGGAGCCGCCCGCCCCGGCGTTTCCGCTTGCGGCCTGGGCAAATGTGTTGGCCTGGCGGAAAAAGTCCTGAGCGGTGTTCCTGGCCCGGTTGGCGGCGTTTTTTGCCTCCTGCTTATAGCGCCGTTTATCGCTGGCGGTTATCTTGCCCAGCTTGTTCAGCAGCCAGATCACACCGATGACCTTGCAAAACCAGAAAGGCAGGATGAACAGCAGGAAACCGATGCCCACCCATTCGCCCCAGTCGTTGGAGTTTTTGGGCGGTCTGTTTCCGCCGGGCGGGGTGGTCCCCCGGCCGGAACCATAGCTATAGTTATAGGTGTAGTGATAGGTGTTGTTTTGCTGAGAGCCGTCCCGCGGGTCCTGTCCATCGGGGCCAAAGCCGTCCGCCATAGTGATCCCCCTCCCCATAAGGTCTGGTAAACAAAAAACATTATATACTTTTTCACCAGCGCTGTAAAGAAGCTGGAAGCTTAATTTTTTATTAGGAAGCGCGGAGCGCCCGGGGCAGGGGGCTAAGGCCGGAGCGTAGTCCCCTCATATCTCCGTTTCCTCCCGCATATAAATCACCGTGACGAGAACCACAGTTGGGAGTGTTGTCTTGTGAAGGGGAACATGGAAGAGCGCGCCCAGGAGCTGGCGCTGTACATCATCGAGAACAAGACCACCGTACGGGCCGCCGCCACCCGCTTCGGCATCAGCAAGTCCACCGTCCACAAGGACCTGAGCGAACGCCTGCCCGCCATCAACGGTCGGTTGTATGAGCAGGTGAAGGCGATTCTCAATGAAAACAAGGCGGAACGCCATATACGAGGTGGAATCGCCACAAGAAAAAAATACAAAGGGGAATAGGGAAAGCGTGGAAAGGGCGGGCCTGTTAAAGGCCCGCCCTTTGCGTTTGAACTTGCTTTGCCTTAGTGGTGGCAGCCGTGATGTCCGCGGTATTGGGAGCCGGAATAGGCGGGCCCTTGGTAGAGCGGGCAGCTCCCGTCACAGTAGCCGTCGTCGTGGCCGGCGCCGCAGTAGGTCACGCCATCGTGGACGTGGCGGCCGGTGACGTCGCAGCCCTCCAGGTCGCAAAGGGCGTAGCAGGAACCGTCGCACAGGCCGTCGCCGCCGTGGGTGTGGCCGCAGTACAGGGTCCTGGCGTGGTAGTGCCAGCCGGTGAGGGTGCATTCCTCTATGGTGCAGGGCTGGGCGGCGCGGCGGACGCCGCGCCCGCCGTGGCAGCCGCCATGGGCAAGGGCGGTGGGAATCAGCAGGGAGACGGCGCACACAGCCGTCAAGGCGGTGAGCAGGATACGCTTGACAAACATGATGGTTCGACCTCCAAAATCGCACTGATAAAAATTGGTGTTTGACTATTGCCGTCGTTATAGTAGCACATCGGGAGATGGAAAGCAATACCCTTTCCAAGTATTTTTCAGGGCTGCCGCGCGGCCTCCCGCAGGTCGGGCACGGTCACGTCCCTGATCCACTTTCCGGTCCGGAACCGCCACAATCCCAGCACCGCCTTGACCAGGTTCTCGCTGACAATGCCCAGGTATACCCAGAAGATTCCCAGCTTGAACACCAGCCCGGACAGGGCGGCGATGGGGATAGCCACCACCCACAGGGGGGACAGGTCGATGAGGGTGGCCACCCGTACGTCGCCGCCACCCCGGAGCACCCCCACGATGTTGGTACACTCCATGGAGCGCAGGGGCATGACCAGGAACATCATGGTGAGCATCATGGTGCAGATGTCCGCCGCCGAGGGAGTGAGCTTGAACAGGGGATAGAGCACCGGGACGACAAACAGATGGAGCAGGCCCAGGAACACCGCGCCCGACGCCAGGCCGAACAGAAAGGCCAGGGCGTTGAGCAAAGCCCCCAGGGAGTACACTTTGTCGGCGTTGCCCGAGCCGATCTCCTGGCCCACCAGGATGGCGGCGGTGCCCGCGATGGCGAACATGCCCACGGTGCACAGGTTGGTGACGTTGCCCGCGATGGCGTAGGCGGCCAGGATTTCCTCTGAGCCGTCCATATGGCCCATGATGGTGGGGAACAGGGAGGTGCCCAGGCCCCAGAAGGTCTCGTTGCACATCACGGGGGTGGCGAAGCGGACGAACCGGCGGATCATCTCCCCGCCGGGGCGGAAGAGCAGGGCGGGGTCCAGGCGGAAGCTTCTGTCCAGCACCGCCCAGCCCACGGCGATGGAGCAGGACAGCACCCGGGCCAGCAGGGTGGCCAGGGCTGCGCCCTCCACCCCCAGCCGGGGCGCGCCCAAGTTGCCGAAAATAAGCACCCAGTTGAGGAAGGTGTTGCAGGCCATGGACACGCCCAGGATGTACAACCCCCGCTTGGGGTTGCCCATGGCCCGGTGTACGCCGTTGTAGACCTGAACGAAGCTGTCGAAAAAGTAGGACCAGCCCACAATCCGCGCGTAACGGGCGGCAGTGGCGATGACCTGGGCGTCGCTGCCGAACAGGCTCATAAACTGCTTGGGCAGGAAGCCCATGATGAGGGCGAACACCAGCCCGATAAATCCGGCGGCATACATGCCGATGCCCATCACCCGGTTGATGGCCTTCATATCCCCCTTGCCCCGGTACTGGCTGATGAGGACGGAGGACCCGCTCTGAATGCCGAACATCATCAGTTGGACTACGAACACCGGGATATTGGCCAGGGTGACCCCGGCCAGCGGGCCCTGGCCCATGGTGCCCACCATGAAGGTGTCCACCAGGCCCAGAGAGTTGGTGATGAGATTCTGGAACAGGATGGGGAGGGCCAGCGCCAGCAATCGGCGGTAAAAGCCCTTCTCCCGCTGGAATAGCTTGAACATATTGGTCGGAAGCTCCTTTGCCGCACCGGCCAATCAGTGCCGGCGGTATTTTTAAGATAGGGTGGTGAACAGGCTGTCCGCCGCGTCCTTGAGGGCGGATGCCAAGGCATCCGCTTCCTCCTGGGTGGAGTCCGGCGAGAAGGACAGCCGCAAGGCCCCGTCCAGCCAGGGTTTGGGCAGGTTCATGGCGGCGAACACGTGGCTGGGCTTGCCCTTGTGGCAGGCGGAGCCGGAAGAGACGCACACGCCCCTGTCCCCCAGCACCCGGACGATCACCTCGCTCTTGTAGCCGGGGAGGGTGACGGCGCAGATGTGGGGCGCGTCCCCGGCGGAGATGACCTCCAGCTTGGGGACGGCCTCCTTCAATTTAGAAAGAGTGTATTCCTTGATGGCGGCGGCCCGCTCCAACCGGCCCGGGTCGGCCAGGTTGGCCCGGACGGCGGCGGCGAAGGCCGCGATCTGCGCCGTGGCCTCGGTGCCGGAGCGCACCCCCTCCTCCTGGCCGCCCCCGGTGAGCAGGGGGCGCAGGCGCACGCCTTTTTTGATGTACAACGCCCCGACGCCTTTGGGCGCCCCAACCTTGTGGCCGCTGACGGTTACCAGGTCCGCGCCCAGGCGGACCAGCGGCTCTGGGGTTTTCAGAAAGCCCTGCACCGCGTCACAGTGGAGCAGGATAGAGGGGTCAAAGGCTTTGACGGCTTTTACACACTCCGCCACGGGCAGAATCACGCCGGTCTCATTGTTCACCAGCATCATGGATACCAGCGCCGTGTCGGGCCGCAGGGCGGCGGTGAGCTGCTCTGCCGTGATCCGGCCCGCCCGGTCCGGTTTCAGATACGTGACCTCGTATCCCTGCCGCTCCAAATCCCTGCACGTCTCCAGCACGGCGGCGTGCTCGATGGCGGTGGTGACGATATGCCTTCCCCTCCGGCGGTTGACCTCCACTCCGCGGCGGATGGCCCAGTTGTCCCCCTCGGTGCCGCAGGAGGTGAAAAACAGCTCGGTGGGAGAGCAGCCGAAGGCCCTGGCGACGTCCTCCCGGTCCTCCTTCACCCGCAGGGCGGCCTGACGGGCATATTCATAGCGGGAGGAGGGGTTGCCAAACTGCCCTAAAGCCTCCGCCATGGCCTGGACGGCTTCGGGCCGCACGGGGGTGGTGGCTGCGTAGTCAAAATAAATGAGCTGGTCCATGGCGGTTCTCCTCCCATCGTGTCTACAGCATTCCTTGTATTGTACCGTTTCCCGCGCAGAAAGTCAACGGGGGGACCGGCGGCTTTTCCGGAAAGGTTTATGCTGGTATAAAATCCCGCGTTCCGTTAAGTTTTCACGGAATTTTCCGATATTCAAAGATAGATAAGTACGAATTGTTGTCGTTTCATACACGCGGTATCATAAAGGAGGGCTTTCCCATGTCCGATCTATCCGTCAATTCCGCAGCCACCCGGGTCATAGCGGCCCATGGCGCTTACATGACCAAATTCGAGCCCGAAAAGCGGAAGCTGGATTTTTCCAACGCGGTGCAGAATCGAGGCGGAACGGATGCCCTATGAGGACGGCTGGCAGCGGCTGTGGGGGGTGGAGACCGCTGAGACCACAGCGGAGGACGGAACGGTCACCCGGACCGCGTCCGGCAGCGTGAACATCATCGGGGTCAACGGCTTCCACTACCGCGGTTCCGCAGCGTTCAGCGTCAGCGTGACCTTTGACCCGTCCGGCTATGAGGAGGGACAGCTCAGCGGCGGGGTGGACCTGATGGCTGCGGCCTATGAGGCACAGAAGCAGGCCGTGCGGGACAGCTTCTCCGGGTGGGAGCTCCAGGAGCTGGAGCTCACCGCCGCCGGGGTGCGCGGAGGCCTGAACCTGAACGTGTGAGATTGCCGTTCCTGTGTCCGCTGCGGGGAAAAGAGAGTTGACAGCCGGTGAGAACAGGTATATGATTCCAGCAAACCAATACAAAGGAGTTGTTTGCCATGATCCCCACCCCCGAACAGGCATGGGAGCTGTTGTGTGAATTCAACGAGGGCGAGTTCCACCGCAAGCACGCCCGCACCGTGGGCGACGTGCTGCGCTGGTTCGCCCAGGAGTTGGGCTACGGCGGGGACGCCGATTTCTGGGAGGCCGTGGGTATCCTCCACGACCTGGACTTTGAGCGGTGGCCCGAGGAGCACTGCGTCAAGAGCCAGGAGCTGATGCGGGCGCGGGACATCGACGAGTCCGTGATCCACGCCACCGCCAGTCACGGCTATGGGCAGTGTGTAGACATCCAGCCGGAGCACCAGATGGAAAAGGTGCTCTTCGCCGTGGACGAGCTGACGGGCCTCATCGGCGCGGCGGCCATTATGCGGCCCTCCAAGAGCGTCGGCGACCTGGAAGTCAAGTCGGTGAAGAAGAAGTACAAGGACAAGAAATTTGCCGCCGGGTGTTCCCGGGAGGTAATCGAGCAGGGTGCGGCCATGCTGGGCTGGGAGCTGGACGAGCTGATCGGCAAGACCATCCTGGCCATGCGCGCCAGCCCCAACGTGGACTGATGGAGCCCATCGCCCACATCCGCTCGGACTTCCCCACCAAGTTCGGCGTGCCCCGGCAGGCGGGGTTGGTGGAGGAACTGCGGGCCACGGTGGTGTTCCAGCCGCCCTACCGGGTGGCGGAGGCCCTGCGGGGCATCGAGGGTTTTTCCCATCTGTGGCTCATTTGGGAGTTTTCCCAAAACAGGCGGGATGGCTGGTCGCCCACCGTCCGCCCGCCCCGGCTGGGGGGCAACCGGCGGCTTGGCGTATTCGCCACCCGGTCCCCCTTCCGGCCCAACCCCATCGGGCTGTCCTGCGTGCGCCTGGAGGGGGTGGAGCCGGATACCCCCGATGGCCCTGTCCTCCATATCTCCGGGGCGGACATGGTGGATGGCACCCCCATCTTTGATGTCAAGCCCTATGTTCCCTATGCCGACTGCCGCCCGGAGGCGGTGGGCGGCTTTGCCGGGACCGCGCCCGAGAGGGTATTGGAGGTAAACATCCCACCGGAACTGCTGGCCCAGGTACCGGAAAACCGCCGGGAAGCCCTCGCCGGCGTGTTGGCCCAGGACCCCCGGCCCTCCTACCAGAACGATCCCCATCGGGTGTACGGCTTCAGGTTTGCGGGGCTGGAGGTGCGCTTCACCGTGAGGGACGGGGCGCTGGTTGTCACGGATATTGCGAAGGGATAAACAATACCGCGTGAGCCTGTCAAACGACGGGTTCACGCGGTATTGCTTTATTCACGAAAATATTTAGACGCTTTCCAGGAATACTTTGTTTCGGGCCTTTTAATTGGTTCGGAGCGCGGACAGGGGAGAATGGGGTCTGTCAACAAAAGTACCGTTCCGGGCTGGGAGTGATTGATAGGTTCTTCCTCGGTGCAAATTTGACGCATGGGGTCCGGAGTTCTGCTTTTATCAGGTTTCATGATGAGACCTCCCCTCTATATAGTATATTATAAGACATAAAATGATGATTGTCAATCGCTTATGCAGATCGTGAGTCGGTTTTCTTCCAGGCGCTTCCTTAGTACAATACATACTGTAGGGAGGCGTCGAAGTGAAAGAAGAATATTGGGAACGTTATATGAAATTTGGGCTGAATGTAGTGTATTATCGAAAGAAAAACAGATGGTCTCAGACACAGCTTGCAGAAGCTGCTGATATAGACCGCACATATGTGAGCTCAATCGAGTTAGGAAAAGTAGGCCCTTCTTTTGATGTGTTATTTAAACTCTCTGATGCATTGGGCATCGAGACAAAGCAGTTATTTGATTTCAGAGAGGATTAAAAGGACGCAGAAGCTTGACAAGCCTCTGCGTCCTCTTGATATATCGTGCTGTTTACTTGGTGAACTGCTCCACCAGCTCGGCCACCTTGTCCACGCAGCCGCCGCAGTGGGTGCCCGCGCCGGTGGCCTCCTGAACAGCCTCCAGCGTGGTATTGCCAGCCTCAACAGCGGCCTTGATGTCGCCCACGGTGACACTGCCGCAGAAGCATACGGTTTCGTTCAGATCCATCAGACGGTCCTCCTGAATTACTTGAAGTACCGCTCCAGCAGGCCCTTCAGCGCCTTGCCATGCCGGGCCTCGTCGCGAGCCATCTCGTGGACGGTGTCATGGATGGCATCCAGGTTGTTCTTCTTGGCGCACACGGCCAGGTCGAACTTGCCCTTGGTGGCGCCGAACTCGCAGTCCACGCGCCAGGCCAGGTTCTTCTTGGTGTCGGCGGTCATGTTGGGCTCCAGGTCCTCGCCCAGCAGCTCGGCGAACTTGGCGGCGTGCTCGGCCTCCTCGTAGGCGGCCTTTTCCCAGTACAGGCCAATCTCGGGATAACCCTGGCGGTGGGCAATGCGGGCCATGCACAGGTACATGCCCACCTCGGCGCACTCGCCGTTGAAGTTGGCCATGAGCTGCTCGAAGATGTACTTCTTGTCCTCGTCGCTGACGTCGGGGTTGTTCTTCACGGTCTTGGCATAGATGCCGAACTCGTGTTCAGCGGCCAGCTTCATCTCGCCGGTCTGCTCCACGAACTTGGAGCCGGGGACATGGCAGGCGGGGCACTCGGCGGGGGGGTTCTCGCCTTCGTAAACGTAACCGCAGACAGGGCAGATCCATTTTTTCATAATAATGTTCCTCCAATGTTAAATTTGGGCGTCGGCCTGGTGGCTCAAGCAGGTGCGGCACACACCGCGAACGATGAATTCGCAGGCCTCCGCCCGGAAACCATATTGCACGCTTGCGGCGTCCAGCCAGTCCTGCCCGGGGGACTGCTGGGGCAGGTCTATAATGGCGCCGCAGCGATTGCAAATAAAGTGGGAATGGGGTTCCATCACCCCGTCGTAGCGCTCCTGACCGTTCACCGTTCCCACCCGCCGGATCAGGTTTCGCTGGCAGAGGTGGTTCAGGTTGCGGTACACGGTGCCCAGGCTCAGGTTCGGGTATTCGGCCCGGAGCTGGTGGTAAACCCAGTCTGCGGGGGGGTGGCAGTCGGTCTGCCGCAGAAGGGCGAGCATCGCGTCCCGTTTTTTACTCTGGCGGACGTTGTTCATGAGCGCTCCTTTAGCAATTAAGCATCAACAAATAATAGGAATTATTACTGATAGATAAGATAACACATCCCGCCCCGGTTGTAAAGGGGTTTTTTCAAAAAAACCGGGGAAATTTTTGGCCGGTTTGCGGGAACCAGCGGGATGTGGTATCATATTAAAAGGAATCTTTTATTTCGCGTGCGGCGGGAAAGGGGCGGGACAATGCTGAACAAGCTGCGCTGGAAATTTACCGCCATCCTCACGGTGCTGCTGGGGCTGGCGTTGGGGGCGGCGCTGCTGGTGCAGACCGCCTCCAACATCGGGCAGTACCGGGAGGAGACGGAACGGGTGCTGACGGCGGCGCTAGACCGGACCCAGTCGGCGCTGGACCCTCTGCGCCGCCCGGCGGAAGGCTTCGCCCAGGACCGGGAGCTGTACACCACCATCCCGGCCTTTTGCGCCGTGGCGGATTGGGAGGGGCGGGTGCTGCTGGCCCTGTCCTTCAACGCCTCGGTGGACGAGGCGGACGTGACCCGGGCGGTGGCGGAGGCGCTGGCCGCCGGGACGGACGGCGGGCGTTTGAAGGGGCAGAACCTCCGCTTCCGGACGGAGCGCCGGGGGACGTGGCTGGCCATCGCCTTCGCCGACCTGGGCTGGGAGCGGGACAACCAGCGGCGGCTGGTGATCAGCGCCGCGCTGGTTTGGGTGTTGGCGCTGGCGGGATTTTTTGCAGTGAGCGCCGCCCTGGCCCGGTGGCTGGTGCGGCCGGTGGAGGAGGGCTGGAAGCGGCAGCAACAGTTTGTGGCCGACGCCTCCCACGAGCTGAAAACGCCGCTGACTGTCCTCCTGGCGGACGCGGACATCCTACTGGGCCACCCTGGCGATACCGTGGCCAGCCAGCGCCGCTGGGTGGAGCATATCCGGGACGAGGGGGTGCGGATGAAGGAGCTGGTGCAGGACCTGCTGCTCCTGGCCCGGGGGGATGCCGCCGGGGATGTCCGTCCCCAAGGCAGGGCGGACCTGTCCGAGCTGTGCGGGGACTGCGTCATGTCCTTCGAGCCGGTGGCCTTTGAGGCGGGGCTGACGCTGTGCAGCGACCTGGCCCCCGGCGTGGCGGTTCCCGGCAACGTGGAGGAGCTGCGCCGCCTGTGCGCCATCCTGCTGGACAACGCCTGCAAGTACTGCGGGCCCGGTGGGACGGTGACGGTCACCCTGGCCGCAGGGGACAAGGCCTTGCTTACCGTCCACAACACCGGCGAACCCATCCCGGCGGAGGCCCAGCCCCACTTGTTTGAGCGGTTCTACCGGGCGGACGCCGCCCGGACCCGGGAGCAGGGTGGCAGCGGCCTGGGGCTGGCCATCGCCGCGGCCATCGTGGAGCGGCATCGGGGGAAGATCAGTCTGCGCAGCAGCCGGGAGGAGGGGACGGCCTTCACCGTCGCCCTGCCCCTGGGAGAAAAGAAAACCGCCCCGCCGGTGTGACGGCGGGGCGTCTCTCATTTTTTATTGCGGGCGAACAGGACCAGGCCCTGATTGTTGGAGCCTTTTCGGTTCTGGAGCTCGAAGGAGTCGTCCAGGGCGGCGATGAGCTTGGACAGCTTGGAGTAGCCGTAGTTGCGGGGGTCGAAGTCGGGCTGTTTTTTGATGAGCAGGTTGCCCAGCGGGCCCAGGTGGGCGTAGCCGTCCTCGTCGGCCAGGTCCTCGATGGACTGGGCGATGAGGTCCCGGACGGACTGGGTGGCGGGCTCCGCCAGGGGCGTGTCTTTTTTCTTTTCCGCCTTGTCCGCCGCAGCGGGGGCCTGGACCTCCTCGGCGGCCCGTAGGGTCTCGATGTACACAAACTTGTCGCAGGCCACCCGGAAGGGCTCGGGGGTTTTTTTCTCCCCCATGCCATACACCTTCATCCCGGCCTCCCGCAGGCGGGTGGCCAGGCGGGTGAAGTCGCTGTCGCTGCTCACCAGCACGAAGCCGTCGCAGTTGCCCGCGTACAGCAGGTCCATGGCGTCGATAATCATGGCCGAATCGGTGGCGTTTTTACCGGTGGTATAGCTGTACTGCTGGAAGGGCGTGATGGCGTACTTCAGCAGCAGGGGCTTCCAACTGTTCATGCTGGGGCTGGTCCAGTCGCCGTAGATGCGCTTGATGGTGGCCGAGCCGTACACCGCCACCTCCGCCATGATCTCCTTCAGGGCGGTGCGGGGGGCGTTGTCCGCGTCGATAAGGACGGCCAGGCGCGGTTCCATTTCCATGACAGGCACTCCTTTCGTGGGGCTCTCGTTGAACACAGTAAGTATATCATATGCGGGCCGGAAAAACTAGAGTAAAAAAATTTTCCCCCTGGCGCAACGATTTGGGCCGCCAGGACGTGTAATAGACAGAAGGGGCCCCGCAAAGCCGCCCTTCAGGCCTTGCGATGACGAAAGGAGGGGACGAAGTGGACCACTCCAACCGGTTGGAAGAACTGATTGAGAAATACGAGCACACCCTGTACCGCGCCGCCGCAGCCATTCTGGGGGACCCCCAGGAGGCGGAGGACGCAGTGCAGGAGACGTATCTGCGCTATCTGGAAAAGCGTCCCGAGTTCCGGGATGGGGAGCATGAAAAGGCGTGGCTGTTGAAGGTGACGGCCAACCGCTGCAAGAGCGTCCTGCGGGCGCGCAAGCGCCACCCGGCGGTGGAGCTGCTGGACGTGTACCCGGCTCCGGACACGGATTGCCGGGAGCTGATGGAGGCCGTCCTGGCCCTGCCCGCCAACCAGCGGGCGGCGGTGCATCTGCACTACTATGAGGGCTACACCTCGGAAGAGATCGGGGCCATCCTGGGCCAGCGGCCCGGGACGGTGCGCTCCCACCTCAGCCGGGCGCGGGACAGTCTGCGGCGGTATCTGACGGAAGGCGAAGAAGGAGAATGATATCATGAAAAAATACAGGCGTTATATGAACGGCGTGAAGGCCCCCGACCCCCTTCGCCAGCGGCTGCGGGAGCTGAAAGCGCCGGAAAAGAGGCCCGTCCCCTGGGCAAGGTACGGCTCCATGGCGGCGGCACTGGTGCTGATGTGCGGGCTGGGGGCCTGGGGGCTTGGCCGGGGCGGATGGGACGCCCTGGCGGATCACTTCCCGCCCGCCGGCACCCCGGAGGCCGCAGATGTGGGCGAGCCCGACATCGCCCTGGAGGGCCCCGGCGATGTGACGGAGCCGGGGGAAAAGACCCTGGGCGGCTACGACGTGACCATCGGGAGCGGATCCGAGGCCAGGGTGGCCCACTATATCCTGCCCTACATCGAGTACGGCGAGACGGAGGGCAGCGTGGAATTGGACTGGGACATCCCCCAGGGGGCGACCCGGCGGGACTTAACCCAGGACGAGATCATGGCCCTGATGGGCGGCGAGGACGCATTGTCCACCCACTTGGACTGGGGAGAGGAATACGTGCTGACCGGCTGGGGGGCGTGGTATGAGGACGGCTCCTTCTGGGGGGCGTATATCGACGGCATCGTGCCCAACTACGGCGCGGCGCTGAACAGCTTCGAGTTCGCCGTCACGGCGGGGCAGCTTCCCCCCACCTGCTGCGGCTACCCCGGCAGCGTGACCCAGGAGATCCGGGGGCTCACCGTCACCGCCGACAAGTCCGATTGGGAGAATCGCTTTGGAGAAGAGACGGCCAGCGTCCATGACCGCCGGGTAAGCTTTATGAAGGACGATTACGGCTACCGCTTTGAGATGAGCTCCGGTGATCCGGACATGGCGGAAGAGATGGTGAGCCGTCTGGTGTGCCGCATCGCGGACGTGGGGCTGGCGCTGACCTACACTTGCCCCTACTGCGGCCATACGTTCCCCTTTGGCGCCGCCCACAATGATCCGGCCATTGGCGCGGACGCCACCTATACCTGCGCCGTCTGCGGCAACACCTTCCCTGTGGGCACGGCCCACAACGACCCGGACGTTACAACGGCGGACGGCGGCGAGAGTTTTTCCACAAAGCCCTATGACCCGGCCGGGCCAGTCTCCGCCTCCGATGCCCCGGCGGTGTCTGCGGAAATCTGCGGGCTTCCCCTGGCTCCCGGTGGGGACATCGCCCCGGCGGTGTCCGCAGAAACGTTCGGTGTTCCGCCCTATGACCCCGGCGCGGTCATTGCGACGGAGCCCATCTACGACTGAACGGCGTGAGAAATCCCCCGGCCTGGCCGGGGGATTTCTCTTGCCACGGCGCGCCCCGCCTGCTATAATATCCCTGAATATCGGACTTTATCTCTGCTAGGATATGAGATGAAAGGAGGGATTAGCCATGGCGAAGAGCGCCAATCAAAAGCGAAAGCTGCCCATATTGGCCAAGCTCCTGCTGGAGCGCAGCGACGAGGAGCACCCCATCTCCCGCCAGGAGATGCAGGAGGAGTTGGCCCGGTGGGACCTGTCCGCCGAGCGCAAAAGCATTTACGACGATATGGAGCAACTCAAGGAGCTGGGGCTGGACGTGCAGAGCCGCCGGGGCCGGAACGGCGGGTGGTACATCGGGGCGCGGGAATTTGAGCTGGCGGAGCTGAAGCTGCTGGTGGACGCGGTCCAGTCCAGCCGGTTTTTGACCAAGCGGAAGAGCGACGCCCTGATCCGCAAGCTGGAGGGGCTGGCCAGCGTCCACCAGGCCCGGCAGCTCCAGCGGCAGGTGTATGTGGATCGGCGGGTCAAGACTATGAACGAGAGCATCTTCTACAACGTGGACAAGCTCCACGGGGCCATCGCGGCCAACCGGGTCATCACCTTCCGCTACTTTGAGTACAACGCCGGGCGGGAGCGGGTGTTCCGCCGGGAGGGGGCGCGGTACAAGCTCACCCCCTTCGGCCTGATCTGGGACAGCGAGAACTACTACCTGGCCGGGTGGGACGAGCTGCGCCACGAGCTGCGCCACTACCGGGTGGACAAAATGGTGGACATCAACCTCACCGGCATGACGGGCACCGACCGGGGGGACTGGACGCCGGAGGGCTACGCCCGGCGGCACTTCGGGATGTTCTCCGGCACGCCCTGCCGGCTGCGGCTGCGGTGCGAGAACCGGCTGGCCGGGGTGGTCATCGACCGCTTCGGGCTGGAGATGTCCCTGGTTCCCGATGGGGAGGACCACTTTACGGCGGCCCTGGACGTGGTGGTCAGCCCGCCGCTGTGGGGCTGGCTGTTCGGCCTGGGGGCCGGGGTGGAGGTACTGAGCCCGGACTGGGCGGTGGAGGAGTTCCGGGGCCATCTGGAGCGGATGACGGCGCTGTACCGGGACCGCCCGCCCTGTGAGGAGGCACCGGAGGAATAACCTGGGCGTAAACTGGGGAGACTGTTCCAAAACGGGCCGGACCGGCCCTGAGCGGAGGGACTTCCCATGGAGCGTACACAGTTGGGACGGGAGCTGTATGAGCTTGGCCTGCGGCTGGGCGGGCTGGGCACGGTGCTGATCGGCAGCGGCGGCGGATCGCTGGCCAAGGCGCTGGCCCGGTGCGCGGGGTGCGGGGTGGCCCTGGCGGGGGGCGAGGCCCGGTTTCACGACGGAACCTGCGCCGCCTGCGGGGCGTGGCTGGCGGAATACTACGATTTTCCCGCCGCCCTGTTTATCCGGCAGGACGGGGGAGCGGTGGAGTGGACCCTGCTGAATGGACAGGGGAAACCCTTTACGCCTGTTGAACCTGTAGCCCCCGCACCCGCCTGTACGGGGGAATGGGATATCCTTGCCGGGGCGGACTGCGCCTGGGCGGCGAACCGGGCGGGGGATTTTTGCGGGGAGCGGGGCCCGGCGTATGCCTGCGGCCCGGCGGCCCTGACCCTGGCCCTGGAGCGGTTGGGGTACGAGGCGGCGGACCGCCCCGTACCAGGCTCGCCCCGCTTCGAGGCGGACCGGGAGGGGTTTGCCCTCCGGGTGACGGAGGGGGACGTGACCCGCGCGCTCCGGGGGGCGGACGCCCTGGCCGCGCTGGCGGACTACGCCTCCCAGCCCCAGGCGGTGCCCGCCTTTCAGCCGGGAAGCGGCGAGATCAAACAGAGCTGAGCCGGACGGGCGGAGCAATCACCCACTCCCGGGCGAAAAATCACGGCCGCCCGGTTGACAGCCTGCCCAAAGTGTGCTATGCTAAACCCAACTTCATAGAAAAGGGTGAAAAGATGCGCAAGTAAGTCGAACTTCAAGCTGTGAACAACGAGTTGAGGCCCATGTTTTATGGGCTTGGGCTTTCATGGCGCGAAGGGCGGCTTGCTGACCGGGGGCATTGCTATGCCCCTGCCTTTTCGTCATGTAATCCGTCTTCCCGCCGTGGAAGACGGATTTTTTGTGTGTGGAAAGGAGCGGATGCGTATGTTACAGGTGAAAAACCTCACCGTCACCCACAAAAAGGACCTGACCGTTCTGGTGGAGGGGCTGTCCTTTGTGCTCTCGCCCGGCGACCGGGCGGCGCTCATCGGCGAGGAGGGGAACGGCAAGTCCACCGTCCTCAAGCTGCTGTACAACCCCGCCTTGGCGGAGCCCTACGCGGAGTGGACGGGGGAGATCGTGGACAAGGGACTGCGCAAGGGCTATCTGGCCCAGGAGCTGAGCGCGGAGGAACTGGACCTGCCCGTGTGGGAGTTCTGCGGTTGCTCCCCGGCCTTTGAGGAGGCGGACCCCAAAGCCCTGGACCGGGCGGCCCGGCAGGTGGGGCTGGACGCGGAGCTGTTCTGGGACGGGCGGCCCATGTCCACCCTGTCCGGCGGCGAGCGGGTGAAGCTGCGGCTGGGGCTGCTGTTGCTGGACGGCCCGGACGTGCTGTTGCTGGACGAGCCCTCCAACGACCTGGACCTCCGGACTCTGGAGTGGCTGGAGGGGTTTTTGCTGGGCTGTCAAGTTCCGGTGCTGTACATCTCCCACGATGAGGCGCTTTTGGAGCGCACTGCCAACGTGATTATCCACCTGGAGCGGTTGCGGCGGCGGACGGTGTCCCGGTGTGCCGTGACCCGGACGGGGTACGCCCAATATGTGGCGGAGCGTTCCGCAGGGTTCGAGCGCCAGGAACAGCAGGCCCGGAAGGAGCGGGCGGAGTACGGCGCGAAGATGGAGAAATTCCGCCGGATCCACGACAGCGTGGAGCACCAGCTCGTCACCGTCAGCCGCCAGAACCCCGGCAAGGGGCGGCTGCTGAAAAAGAAGATGCACACGGTGCTGTCCATGGGCCGCCGTTTCCAGCGGGAGAAGGAGAACATGACCGCGAGCCCTGAGTGGGAGGAGGCCATCCTCACCGCCTTCGACGGGGGGAAGTCCGCCTTCCCGGCGGGGAAAACGGCGCTGCGGCTGGACCTGCCCGAGCTGAGGGCCGGGGAGCGGGTGCTGGCACGGGACGTGCGGTTGTGGGTGGACGGCCCGGAGAAGATTGGCATTGTGGGTCCCAACGGGGCGGGGAAGTCCACCATGCTGAAGCGGGTGGCGGATGAGCTGCTGCCTCGGACCGACCTGCGGGCGGCGTATATGCCCCAGGACTACGGAGACCTGCTGTTAGGGGACAAAACCCCGGTGGAGTTGCTGGCCCCGTCGGGCCACAAGGACGACGTGACTCGCGCCCGCACCCTGCTGGGCAACATGAAGTACAAGGCGGAGGAGATGGAGCACCCTGCGGCGGGGCTGTCCGGGGGCCAGCGGGCCAAGCTGCTGTTCCTGTCCATGGTGCTGAACGGGGCCAACGCGCTGGTGCTGGACGAGCCCACCCGAAACTTTTCGCCCCTGTCCGCGCCGGTGATCCGCCGGGCGCTGGAGGATTTCCCCGGAGTTATCATCAGCGTGTCCCATGACAGGCTGTATTTGGAGCAGGTGTGTACCCGGGTGCTGGAGCTGAGGCCGAATGGTTTATTCGAGCTTTGAGGGAGGAAAACGAGATGAAAAAATTTGCAGTGATGCTATACCCGGACTTCTCTTTGCAGGAGATCACCTGCCTCACCTCCGCGCTGACCGTGTGGTTTGGGGAGCGGATCGACTTCATCGCCAGCGAAAACCGGGAGTACCGGAGTGAGGACGGCTTGCGGGTGCTGCCGGATAAGACCACGGCGGAGGCGAGAATCACGGATTATGACTGTGTCATCCTGCCGGGGACCATTAACCCGCTGCCCGCGATGTTTGATGAAAAGCTGATCGGCTTCCTGAAGGACGGGGCCGATTCCGGCGTGGTGTTTGCGGCCATCTCCTCCGCCCCGATCCTGCTGTCCAAAGCGGGGGTTTTGAACGGGAAAAAATTCACCTCCGGTTATTTCATGCAGATGGCGGAGTCATTCCCATTTGTTGAAAAGGACAATTTTATACACCAGGGAATCATAGAGGACGGAAACGTCATCACCGGGATCGGCATGTTTTTCCGGGAATTTGCAGAGACGGTGTTGAGACGGTTTGGCTATGACGTCGGCAAAAGCTTTATGCGCCACACCCCGGCGGAGTTCACCGAGGAGGAGCTGACCTTTTACTGGTCGGAGGAGGAATACCGGGAGTTTTTAGACGAGCTGAAGGAATATCCCGTGTAAAGACGGGCAAAAGGGCCCTGACCTTTGACGGTCAGGGCCCTTTTCGTGCGGTAAATGCCGTTTATTCCACCGGGACGGTCCAACTGCGGGTGTCCTCCAGGGTTCCCCACTGGATGCCGGTAAGGGTGTCGTACAGCTTCTGAGTCAGCGGGCCGATGTTCCCGCCGTTGACGGTTTCCTTGCGGTCCTCCCAGGCCAGCAGGCCGATGGGGGACACCACCGCCGCGGTGCCGGTGCCCCAGGCTTCCTCCAGGGCGCCCGCCTGGGCGGCGTCAAACAGCTCCTGAGCAGAGATGAGCCGCTCCTCCACCGGGATGCCCCAGCCGCGGATCAGCTCCAGGCAGCTTTTGCGGGTGATGCCGGGCAGGACGGAGCCGGTGAGTTCCGGGGTAATGACGGCGCCGTTGATCTTGAACATCACGTTCATGGAGCCAACTTCCTCAATGTACTTGCGGTGGACGCCATCCAGCCACAGCACCTGGGAGAAGCCCTGCTCCTCCGCCCGTTCCCCAGCGCGGATGGAGGCGGCGTAGTTGCCGCCGCACTTGGTGAAGCCGGTGCCGCCCTTGACGGCGCGCACGTCCTCGTCCTCCACGTAGATTTTCACGGGGTTGATGCCCTCGGGGTAGTAGGCCCCCACGGGGCAGCAGATGACGGCGAACAGGTAGCTTTGGGAGGCGTGTACTCCCAGGCCGTTGTCGGTGGCGATGATGAAGGGGCGGATATACAGGGAGGTGCCCACCTTGCCGGGCACCCAGGATAGGTCTGCGCCCACCACGGCCTTGACGGCCTGGACGAAGTCGTCCTCAGGAATCTCGGGGATGCACAGGCGGCGGCAGGAGGAGTTCATCCGGCGTGCGTTCTCATAGGGGCGGAAGAGCTGTACCTTGCCGTCCGGGGTGCGGTAGGCCTTCATGCCCTCGAAAATCTCCTGGGCGTAGTGGAACACCATACAGGACAGCTCGAAGGGCAGGGGGCCGTAGGGGACCACCCGGGGGTCGTGCCAGCCCTGTCCGGAGTCGTAGTTCATGAGGAACATGTGGTCGGTGAAGGTTTTGCCGAAGACCAGGGTGTCCGGGTCGGGCTGGGGCTTAAGGGCTTCGGCGCGGGTGATTTTGATATCCAGCATAAGGAACCGCTCCTTTTACAATGTAAAGTATTGATATTATATCAGCACTTTGCGCGCTATGCAATGGTGATTTTTCTAAAGTGTAGATAATAAGAGTCTGTTTAAAAACTTTTGACATAAGGGACAAGGAGGAAGATAAAAAAGGAAAACCAAGTGGGAGATGGGAGAAATGCAACAAAACCCAAGTGGCATCAGCCGGGAAGAATATAACCTGATCCGAGAGGATTTGGAAGGGGCAAAGAAAACAACCCGGCCCATAAAATATGATTTGTATGATGTGGTTTGTGCCGTGCTGTACGTGATCCAGGGTGGAATACAATGGCGGATGCTGCCCAGTGATTATCCCAAATGGCAGAGTGTGTATTACCACTTCCGCGTATGGTCGGAGAAAGACGAAACGGGGGCCAGTGTTCTGGACAAAGTGCTGCAAAAACTGGTGAAACAGATACGGAACGAAGACTTAAGGCGAGATAAGACTACGTTTGGAATTGTTGATGCACAGAGCGTACAGAATGCGGATACAGCGGAAGAAAAGGGTTTTGACGCAGGGAAAAAGTATCAGGAATCAAACGCCACGTTATAGTTGATACGATGGGATTGCCCCATGCCATAGCCGTAACAACCGCCGATGTGACTGACCGGGATGGAGCCATCCAGATGATTCTCCTTAACCAGCCCGTCAGAAAATTTTGTGTAAACGCAGACAAGGAGCAGGCAAGGGAACAGGAGCAAATCAGAGAATCTTCCGGGCTGGGCAATGTGGAAAGACCGACAAAAGGGCGCAAAAAATCGTAGCAGTCACCTTTTGACGGTGGCTGCTACGATTTCTGTTACCCGCACACACCGAGCGGGGCGAGCAGTACGATACACTCTGTGGTCAGGAAGATAATCACTTCCTGGCCCGTTTGAGTTCGTACAACTCTCTTGTGGTGGAGGCGAGGGGAATCGAACCCCTGTCCGAAAGCGCTTCCACAGGAACCTCTCCGAGCGCAGACGATCGTTTACATTCCCTTGCTCAGCCGTGGGTCGTCACACTGCTGGGTTTGGTAGAGTCATAATGCGTGGCACGGTCAACTCTTTCCGCACTCACGGGCACCACTAAGATGACGCCCCGACCCGGCTCGTGGTCCTTCCGGGCAGGACGGCCGCGTTAAGCCGCAGCGAGAACTACGTTATCGTCGTTCTTTAATTTATAATTGCCCGTTTTTAGGATGTCAGGCGCATCCGCTCGCTATTCCTGCTTCTGTACCCCCGTCGAAACCAGTACGCCCCCGCGGGGCCGCCAACGGCGGCCAAGCGGAAATACGTCCCCGCTAAGACGATGAAGCTAACTTAATCAAACCTTCTCCGGCGCAGGATAATCCACGCCCTGGGTGTCCACGGTAACCTTTTTCATCTTCTGGTCCTTTTTCGGATGGTCATTCCAGTCCCGCTTAACCGACACGACGGCATCCGCGGTATCCATGCCCTCAATCACTTTGCCGAAAGCGGCATAGCCGCCGTCCAGGTGGGGCGCGTCGGACACCATGATGAAAAACTGGCTTCCAGCCGAATCCGGATCCATGGTGCGGGCCATGGACAATACGCCCCGCTCATGGACCAGCTCATTTTTGAACCCGTTCTGACTGAACTCGCCCTTGATGCTGTAGCCCGGGCCTCCGGTGCCCGCCCCGTCCGGGTCGCCCCCCTGAATCATGAAGCCAGGGATCACCCGGTGAAAGATCAGCCCGTCATAAAATCCGGACTGAACCAGGGAGATAAAGTTGTTCACCGTGTTGGGCGCGATCTCCGGGTACAGCTCTGCCTTCATCACGCCGCCGTCTTCCATCTCAATTGTAACGATGGGATTGCTCATTTGGTTACCATCCCTTTCCCTGTTCAATAACGGCCCCGCGAGGCCCGGTCCATCTCGCGTTTGGCGTCCCGCTGGGCGGCGGCCTCCCGCTTATCGTAAAGCTTTTTGCCCTTGGCCAACGCCAGCTCCACCTTCACCCTGGGGCCGGAAAAGTACAGCGACAACGGGATCAGCGAATAGCCGTCCTGCTGTACCCTGGCTTGCAGCTTGCGAATCTCTCGGCGGTGGAGCAGCAACTTCCGGGTACGCCGGGGGTCCTTGTTGAAGATATTGCCCTTCTCATAGGGGGAGATGTGCATCCCATACAGGAACATCTCCCCGTCCTTCACCGAGCAGAAGGAATCCCGCAGGTTGACTGCTCCCAGGCGGATGGATTTGACCTCCGTACCCGCCAGCTCGATGCCGGCTTCGCACTTGTCCTCGATGAAGTAGTCGTGGAACGCCTTCCGGTTGGAGGCGATCTGCTTGGTTGACTGCTTGCCCATATCCGGCGCTCCTTTCATCGTAGTATCTTAGGATAACACATCGCCTGTGCGAATGCAAGAGGAAATCGCGCCGTAGAATATTACAATTATGTTACAGCGCATTCAAGAACACCTTAAAAGCATAGGCTTCTTTTTTGTTTCCATCGGCGTTTCCCTTCCAAAGTCCTGATTCATCACGAATTATAGCATGTCCGTTCTCTGGAATTCAAATATAATTTCTGATAAGCTTTTCAACGCTGCGGCTTAACCGGTGCGAACCCGCAAAAAGGCTTCAAAAATCCGCTCTTGTTTTTATAGAAGGAATAGCATATAATATCATGGTTTCAAGCAAAGGGAAGGGGGTGGCGTCGTGGATACACGGCCCATCGGCGTATTCGACTCCGGCCTAGGGGGGCTCACCGCAGTGCGGGAACTGGCCCGGCTTATGCCGGAGGAGGACCTCATTTACTTCGGCGATACGGGCCGGGTTCCCTATGGCGGCCGCTCCAAAGAAATTCTGGTGAAGTACGCCCGGCAGGACGTGGCCTTCCTGCGCACCTTCGATCCAAAGGCCATCGTCATCGCCTGCGGCACCGTGTCCACCACCGCCCTGGACGTGCTCCGGGAAGAGAGCGACATTCCCGTCTTCGGCGTGGTGGAGCCCGCCGCCCACGCCGCCGCTCAGCTCACCAAAAACGGACGGGTGGGCCTCATCGGCACCAAGGCCTCCATCCGCTCCGGCGCCTACGAGCGCGCCCTGTCCGCCCTGCACCCCGGCGTAGCCGTCACCGCCCGGGCCTGTCCCCTGCTGGTGTCCCTGGTGGAAAACGGGCGCTCCCGCCCTGGCGACATCGTGGCGGAGACGGTGGTCTCCGAGTACTTAGCCCCTGTGAAGGCCGCGGGGGTGGACACCCTGATCCTGGGCTGCACCCACTACCCCCTGCTGTGGGACGTCATCGGCGCGTACATGGGCCCCGGAGTGGCCCTGGTGGACGTGGGGGAGCAGTGCGCCCGGTGGGTAAAGAAGCAGCTTGAGTGGAACGGCCTGCGCAACGAGCGCCCCGGCGCGGGGCGGCACCGCTACTATGTCAGCGACAGTACCGAGGATTTCTCCGCCCTGGCCTCCGTCTTCCTGGCAGAGGACGTGGCCGCCGAGGTGGAGCAGATCGACATCACGGCCTATTAAACGAAATTCCAATCCGGGCCCGCCCCGCAAGGCCGATCCGGAGCGAAAGGAACGCCATGACAGACAACGTAATCATTTCCATTAAAGGAAAGCAGCTATACGCCGAAAGCGGCCCGGACGAGATGGAGCTGGTCACTTCCGGCACCCTGAAGCGGGACAGCCAGGGCGGCTTCACCATCTCCTACCAGGAGAGCGAGCTCACCGGCCTGGAGGGCACCACCACCAAGCTGCACATCGACGGCGGCAGGGTGACCCTGCTGCGGGAGGGAAACACCAATTCCCAGATGGTGTTTGAGGAGGGCAGGCGGCACCTGTCCATGTATGAGACCCCTTTCGGAGAGCTGTCCATCGGCATCAACACCAAGCGCATGCGCTCCACGGTGGACGAGGCGGGGGGCGACCTGGAGATCGACTACGCCATCGAAATCGACAACCTGCTGGCGGGGCAAAACCTGTTCCGCATGAACGTGAAGAAACATCCCACCCTTCCTCAATAGGGGCGGGGTGAGAAAAGGAGAATTTACCATGGCAAATCTGATTCAAGCCGCGAGAGAACAGGTGGCCCAACTCACCCAGGCCGCTTACGAGAAGGCCGCCGGCCAGGGGCTGCTCCCGGCGGGGGAGACAATCAAGGGCACCGTGGAGGTGCCCAAGGACAGCAAAAACGGGGACTTCGCCTCCTCCTTTGCCATGGCGGGGGCCAAAGCCCTGCACATGGCCCCCCGGCAGATCGCCCAGATTATCCTGGACCATTTGGAGCTGGAGGGCACCCTGTTTCAGCGGGCCGAGATCGCCGGGCCTGGGTTCCTCAACTTTTTCTACGCCCCCAAGTGGTACGGCGAGGTGCTGGAGGCTGTGGAAACGGAACCGGAGACCTACGGCGCCTGCGACGAGGGCAAGGGCCGGAAAGTGATGGTGGAGTTCGTCTCCGCAAACCCCACCGGGCCCATGCACATGGGCAACGCCCGGGGCGGCGTGCTGGGGGATACCCTGGCCAACGTGCTTTCCCGGGCGGGCTGGGACGCCTGGAAGGAGTTCTATGTCAACGACGCGGGCAACCAAATCCACAAGTTTGCCATGTCCATCCACGCCCGGTACATGCAGATCATCCTGGGGGAGGACAACTACGCCTTCCCCGAGGACGGCTACCAGGGCGAGGACATCCGGGAGCTGGCCCAGGCGTTCTACGAGGCCCACGGGGACGCCTATCAGGACGCCCCCGTGGACAAGTGGCTGGACGACATGAGCCGCTTCGGCCTGGAGCGTAACATCCCCAAGATGAAGGCGGACCTGAAAAAGTACGGCATCGAGTACGACCAGTGGTTCTTTGAATCAGAGCTCCATGACTCCGGCTACGTGGCCGAGACGGTGGATATGCTCACCCAAAAGGGCTGGACCTACGAGAAGGACGGGGCCTTGTGGCTGAACACCACCGAGCTGCTCAAGGAAAAATACGTCCGGGAGGGCAAAAGCCGGGAGCAGGCGGACAAGCTGGACCTGAAAGACGACGTGTTGCGCCGCGCCAACGGGTTCTATACCTATTTCGCCGCCGATATCGCCTACCACCGCAACAAGTTTGAGAAGCGGGGCTTCGACAAGGTCATCAACGTGTGGGGCGCGGACCACCACGGCCATGTGGCCCGCCTCCAGGCGGCGCTGGACGGGCTGGGGCTGGACGGTTCCAACCGGCTGGTCATCGTATTGATGCAACTGGTCAACCTGCTCCAGGACGGCAAGCCGGTGCGCATGTCCAAGCGGACGGGCAAGGCCATCGCCCTCCATGACCTGCTGGACGAGATCAGCGTGGACGCGGCCCGGTACTACTTCAACAACCGCGCCGCCACCAGCCCCCTGGACTTCGACCTGGACCTGGCGGTGCGCCAGGACAGCGACAACCCGGTGTATTACGTGCAGTACGCCCACGCCCGTATCTGCTCCCTGGTTGCCCGCATGAAGGAGGCCGGGGCCGAGGTCTGCCCCGCTCGGGAGGTGGACGCCTGCGCCCTCGCCCAGCCCGAGGAGCTGGCCTTAGTCAAGACCATAGCCCAATACCCGGAGGAAATCCGCTTGGCCGCCCGGGATTACGACCCCAGCCGGATTAACCGGTATCTGACCACCTTGGCGGGGGATTTCCACCGTTTCTACAACGCCTGCCGCTGTATGGTGGACGATCCCCGCATCCAGGCCGCCCGACTCAAGCTGGCGGACAGCGTCCGGCTGGTGCTGGCCAACGGGCTGGGCCTGCTGGGCGTGGCCGCGCCCGTGAAGATGTAACGGCCGGAAAAATTTTCACCCCAGGGGGTTGCAATCCTTGGGAAAGCGTGGTAAAATAATAAAGTATGAAAGGTAGGATTAAGAGTGAGGCTTGCGCCTCACTCTTTCTTTTGGAAGGAAGCGCGGAGCCGTCGTGAGCAGCGCGGATGGAGCGCAGCGAAGGCAAAAGCCCAAGGTCCGCGAAGCGGGACCGGGTTTTGCCTGAGTCGGAGCGAAGCCGCGCGTTGCGAACAGGCGGAGCGTGACAACTGGAAGCGCGGAGCCGTCGTGAGCAGCGCGGAGGAGTACGCAACAACAAAGGAAAGGAGCCTCTTCATGGCAAAGGTGACCGACGTAGTGGCGGAGTTGGCCCGTCCCATCGTGGAGCAGGCGGGCTGCACCCTGTGGGATGTGGAATACGTCAAGGAGGCCGGGGAGTGGTTCCTCCGCGTCTATATTGATCGAGAGGGCGGCGTTGACATCGACTGCTGCGAGGCGGTTTCCCGCCCGCTGTCCGACGCGCTGGACGAGCGCGACCCCATCCAGGGCAGCTACACCTTCGAGGTGTCCTCCGCCGGACTGGACCGGGCGCTGAAAAAACCCGAGCACTTCGCCCGGTGCATGGGGCAAAAGGTGGATTTGAAGCTCTACCGGCCCATCGGCGGCCGCAAGGAGATCACCGGGACGCTCACCGGGTACGAGGACGGGGCCGTCAGCGTGGACGGCGTCCGCTTTGAGAAGAAAGACGCAGCCCAGGTGCGGCTGCACGTCGAGTTTTGAAGGAGTTAAAAGCCATGGCTAAGAAAAAGATCGCCGCAAAGAGCACGGAGCTGGACGCCAAGGAATTTTTCGCCGCCATCTCCGATATTGAGAAGGAAAAGGGAATCCCCAAGAGCTACATGCTGGAGCGCATCACCCAGGCTCTCATCGCCGCCTACAAGCGGGACCACGACAGCATCACCGACAACGTGGTGGTGGATGCCAACGAGGAGGCCGAGACCGTCCGCATGTTTGTCAAAAAGGACGTGGTGGAGGCGGTAGACAACCCCAACACCGAGATCAGCCTGGAGGACGCGCAGAAGGCCCTGCCCCGTGCCCAGCTCGGGGACGTGTTGCGCATTGAGATCAAGCCGAAAAACTTCGGACGCATCGCCGCCCAGACCGCCCGCCAGGTCATCATCCAGGGCATGCGGGAGGCGGAGCGCAGCATGATCTTCGACGAGTTCTCCGCCAAAAAGCACGACATCCTCACCGGCACCGTCACCCGGGTGGACGAGCGCACCGGCGCGGTGTCCATCCGCCTCACCTCCGGGTCCGAGTTCACCGACGCCTTCCTGTCCGCCGGGGAGCAAGTGAAGGGAGAGATCGTCCACGAGGGCGACCGGGTGAGGGTGTACGTGGTGGAGGTCCGCCAGGCCAGCCGCGGGCCCCAGGTACTCATCTCCCGCACCCACCCCGACCTGGTCAAGCGGCTGTTTGAGTTCGAGGTGCCGGAAATTTACGACGGAACCGTGGTAGTCAAGTCCATCGCCCGGGAGGCGGGCAGCCGCACCAAACTGGCTGTGTGGAGCGAGGACGAGAACGTGGATCCCATCGGCGCCTGCGTCGGCCCCCGGGGCCAGCGGGTGAACGCCGTGGTCACCGAGCTGCGGGGCGAAAAGGTGGACATCATCAAGTGGTCCCAGGACCCCGGCGAATACGTGGCCGCCGCCCTGGCCCCCGCCGACGTGCTCAGCGTGGTGGAGTTAGAGGAAGGCAAATGCCGGGTGGTGGTGCCCGACGATCAGCTCTCCCTTGCTATCGGCAAGGAGGGGCAGAACGCCCGGCTTGCCGCCCGGCTGACCGGCTTTAAGATCGACATCCGCCCCGCCAGCGCCCCCGAGCCCCCTGAGGAGGAGGCCGTGGAAGAAGCGCCGGAGGGCGGCGAGGAGGATATCGAAATCGAGGAGTAATCCTTCAGAGAGGGGGAGCACGCAATGCCCAAAAAGATACCCATGCGCCAATGCCTTGGCTGCCGGGAGATGAAGCCTAAGCCCGAGCTGATCCGGGTGGTGCGCTCCCCCGAGGGAGGGCTGTCATTGGACTTCCGGGGGAAGAAGCCGGGCCGGGGGGCCTACCTCTGCCCCGACCCCGGATGCCTTGCCAAGGCGAAAAAGAGCCGCGCCATCGAGCGGGCCCTGTCCGCCCAGGTGGGACCGGAGGTCTGGGAAGCGCTGGAGGCGCAGATGAAGGCGGGTGACGGCGGTGACTAGCAATGCCCTGTCCCTGCTGGGCCTGGCCCTGCGGGGAAACAACCTGGCGGTGGGCGAGGAGCCGGTGAAGGAAGCCTGCAGGACCCGCCGGGCCCGGCTGGTGATGTCCGCCGCAGACGCGGCGCAAAACAGCATCGACCACGCCGGATGCATGGCGGAGCTGGGCGGCGTGCCCTGGGTCCGTATCCCCTGGGATAAAGAAGCCTTGGGAAGCGCGCTGGGCCGGAATACCTGCGCCGTGGCCGCTCTCACTGACCGGGGGCTGGCCGCCGCTTTCGCGGAAAAGCTGGTCCGAACCGACGGGGGGCTCCGTCCCTGCCTGGAATCCCTGCTGAAAGATAAAAAGAAGTCGCGGGCTGAGACGAAAAAGCCCGCCGTGCCTGAAACTTAGGAGGTGGCCTGTTTGAGCCTTGCGAAACTGAACGCCCGGGATGTGGCCAAAGACTTTGGCATGCAAGCCAAAGCCATTACCGCTATTCTCACCGAGCACAACAAAGAGAATGTGTCTCCCACCAAGATTTTGACCGACCGGGAGCTGACCATTATTTTCGAGCATCTGACCCAGAAAAACCAGGTGGACTCCATCGAGTCCATCTACGCCGACGTGTACCATGAACCCGCCAAGCAGGAGGCCGCGCCCGCCCCCAAGCCCGAGCAGGTCCAGGCCAAGCCCGCCAAGCAGGAGGGCAAGCCCGCGCCCGCTCAAAACCAGGGCAAGGCCGCGCCCGCCCCCCAGGCCCAGAAGGAACAGCCCAAGCCGTCCGCCCCGGCCAAGCCCATGAGCCGCACCCCGGAGAAAAAGGTGGTGGACACCCGCAAGGGCGGCGGCGTCAACCTGGAGAAGTATGACCAGCGGCTGGAGGACCTGGCCCCCGATAAAGCCAACCGGATGCAGACCGGCAAGCAGAAATTCCAGAACCGGAACAACAAGAACCGGGGGCAGAGCTTCGGCAGCAAGCGCAAGCAGGAGGAACAGGACCGGATGCGCCGCCTCCAGCTTGAGATCGCCAAAAAGACCCCGCTGACCGTCAAGATTCCCGACGAGATCGGTGTGGGCGAGCTGGCCTCCCGGATGAAAAAGACCGGGGCCGAGGTGGTCAAGTGCCTGATCCGCAACGGGGTCATGGCCTCCCTCTCCGACATCATCGACTACGACACCGCCGCGCTTGTTGCCATGGAGCTGGGCTGCAAGGTGGAAAAAGAGGTCATCGTCACCATTGAAGAGCGGCTCATCGACACCGCCGAGGACAAGGAGGAGGACCTGGAGTCCCGGGCCCCCGTGGTGGTGGTCATGGGGCACGTGGACCACGGCAAGACCTCCCTGCTGGACTATATCCGCCACGCCAACGTGG